>CALGAN010000012.1 GCA_937951875.1 uncultured Alkalilimnicola sp.
GTCAGGGTGACCATGTCGCCGTTGGCGATATGGCTGACCTCATGGCCCAGCACCGCCTCGGCCTCGTCGCGGTTCATCGAGCGCAGCAGACCGGTGCTGACCGCCACCAGCGCGTTGTTCTTGCTCGGGCCGGTGGCGAAGGCGTTGATCTCCGGCGCATCGTAGATCGCCACCTCGGGCATGGCGATGCCGGCCTGCCGGGCCTGGCGACGCACGGTGTCGAGCAGCCAAGCTTCGATCTGGTCACGCGGCTGATCGATCACCTCCGCGCCAGTGAAGCGCTTGGCCACCCACTTCGACATCAGCAGCGAGATGAAGGCGCCGCCCATGCCGAACACGGCCGCGAAAATCAGCAGGTGCCCGGTGCGCGGCAGCACGATGCCCTGCGCCAGCAGCACGCCTTCCACCACCTTCAGGACGATGCTCAGCAGCAGCAGGACCGCCAGGTTGGTGGCTATGAAGAGTAGGACACGCTTCATCCAATCGACTCCGTATGACTCGTTGTTTTGTTCGCTAGCACGTTAGATCGGACCGGCTCGGGCAAAGTTCTACCCGTCAGCGCTCGACAGCGATCCCCTCGACGCGCTGGAAGCCGCGCGGCAGCAGGCCGCCGCGCCGGCCGCGCTCGCCGACGTAACCGCCGAGATCGCTGGCCTTGAGCGTGAGCGTGCGCTTGCCGGCCTGCAGCACCACGTTGCCGCCCTCCGGCAGGCAGACCACACCTACCATCCGCTCTTCGCCGCTGGCAAGTTTGTCGCCCGGAATCTGGATGATCTTGTTGCCCTTGCCGCGCGCCATCTGCGGCAGCTCGCCGACCGGGAACACCAGCAAACGCCCCTGGCTAGTGACCGCCACCAGCCGCTCGTCGGCCAGGCTGCCCACCCGCGCCGGCTTGAGCAACCGCGCCCCCTCCGACAGATTGACCACCACCTTGCCGGCGCGCGGCTTGGCGTACAGATCCTCGAGCCGGACGATGAAACCGTAGCCGGCGTCGGTGGCCAGCACGTACAGGTGCTCCGGCTCGCCGGTGAGCACCCATTCGAAGCGCGCGCCGGGCGGCGGCTGCAGGCGGCCGGTGAGCGGCTCGCCCTGGCCGCGGGCCGAGGGCAGGGTGTGGTTGGGCAGCGAGTAGCTGCGGCCGGTGGAATCGAGGAACACCGCCAGCTGGTTGGAGCGGCCCTGTGCGGCGTCGAGGAAGCGGTCGCCGGCCTTGTAGGACAGCCCCTGGGCGTCCACGTCATGGCCCTTGGCGGCGCGCACCCAGCCCATCTCGGACAGGATCACGGTGACCGGCTCGGTCGGCAGCAGCTCGGCCTCCGACAGCGCCTTGGCCGCCTCGCGGGCGACGATCGGCGAGCGCCGCGCGTCGCCGTACTTGGCGGCGTCCTCCTCGATCTCCTTGCGGATGCGCCGTGCCAGCTTCTTGGGGTTGTCGAGCAGCGCGCGGATGTCGTCGCGCTCGCGCTCCAGCTCGCCCTGCTCGCCGCGGATCTTCATCTCCTCGAGCTTGGCCAGATGGCGCAACTTCAGCTCCAGGATGGCCTCGGCCTGGGCGTCGCTGAGCCCGAAGCGGCTCATCAGCACCGGCTTGGGCTCGTCCTCGTGACGGATGATGGCGATTACCTCGTCGATGTTGAGGTAGGCGATCAGCAAGCCGGCGAGGATGTGCAGCCGCGCCTCGACCTTGTCCAGCCGCCACTGCAACCGGCGCCGCACGGTGCGGGTGCGGAACTCCAGCCATTCGAGCAGCAGCTCGCGCAGGTTGCGCACCCGCGGCCGGCCATCGAGGCCGATCAGGTTGAGATTGACACGGTAGGTCTTCTCCAGGTCGGTGGTCGCGAACAGATGGTTCATCAGTTCCTCGACATCGACCCGGTTCGAGCGCGGCACGATCACCAGCCGGGTGGGATTCTCATGGTCGGACTCGTCGCGCAGGTCCTCGACCATGGGCAGCTTCTTCTCGCGCATCTGCGCGGCGATCTGCTCCAGCACCTTGCTGCCCGACACCTGATAGGGCAGCGCGGTGATGACGATGTCGCCGTCCTCGCGCTCGTAGCGGGCGCGCATGCGGATGCCGCCGGTGCCGGTCTGGTAGATCTTCCGGATCTCGGCCTGGGGCGTGATGATCTCGGCCTCGGTGGGGAAATCCGGCCCCTGGATATGCTGCATCAGCTCGTCGAGACTGGCGTCGGGCCGCTCCAACAGCAGCACGCAGGCGGCGGCCACCTCGCGCAGGTTGTGCGGCGGGATGTCGGTGGACATGCCCACGGCGATGCCGGTCGAGCCGTTGAGCAGCACGTTGGGCAGGCGCGCCGGCAGCAACGCCGGCTCCTCCAGCGTGCCGTCGAAGTTCGGCACCCAGTCCACCGTGCCCTGCCCCAGCTCTTGCAGCAGCAGCTGGGCGTAGGGCGCCAGCCGCGCCTCGGTGTAGCGCATGGCGGCGAACGACTTCGGGTCGTCCGGCGAGCCCCAGTTGCCCTGGCCGTCGATCAGCGGGTAGCGGTAGGAAAACGGCTGGGCCATGAGCACCATGGCTTCGTAGCAGGCGCTGTCGCCGTGCGGGTGGTACTTGCCCAGCACGTCGCCGACGGTGCGCGCCGACTTCTTGTGCTTGGCGCTGCTGGACAGCCCCAGCTCCGACATGGCGTAGACGATACGCCGCTGCACCGGCTTGAGGCCGTCGCCGATGTGGGGCAACGCCCGGTCGAGGATGACGTACATGGAGTAGTCCAGGTACGCCTTCTCGGTGAAATCCTTCAGCGGCCGGCGCTCGAAGTCCGAGCCGCGGATGACGAGATCGTTCATGCGGTATCCCTAAGATTCTGTCGTCGCGCCCGCCCGCTCAGGGCAGCACCTCGGCCAGGTCGCCCTTGGTCTCCAGCCAGGCCTTGCGGGCCTGCGCGGCCTTCTTGGCCAGCAGCATGTCCATGAGCGCATGGGTGTCGTCGCCGTCCTCAATGGTGAGCTGCACCAGACGGCGGGTGTCGGGATCCATGGTGGTTTCCCGCAGCTGAATGGGGTTCATCTCGCCCAGGCCCTTGAAACGGGTGATGACGGGCTTGCCCTTCACCTTCTCCGCCGCGAGCCGATCGAGAATGCCCTGGCGCTCGGCGTCGTCCAGCGCGTAGTAGGTCTGCTTGCCGACGTCGATGCGGTACAGCGGCGGCATCGCCACGAACACGTGCCCGGCGCGCACCAGCGCCGGGAAGTGCTTGAGGAACAGCGCGCACAGCAGGGTGGCGATGTGGGCGCCGTCAGGGTCGGCGTCGGCAAGGATGCAAACCTTGCCGTAGCGCAGGCCGGACAGGTCGTCCGAGCCCGGCTCGATGCCCAGGGCCACAGCGATGTCGTGCACCTCCTGCGAGGCCATCACCTCGTCCGGGTCGACCTCCCAGGTGTTGAGGATCTTACCGCGCAGCGGCATCACCGCCTGGAACTCGCGGCTGCGCGCCTGCTTGGCGGAGCCGCCGGCGGAATCGCCCTCCACCAGGAACAGCTCGGTCTGGGCCGGATCCTGGATGGTGCAGTCGGCCAGCTTGCCCGGCAGAGCCGGGCCGGCGGTAACCTTCTTGCGGGCGATCTTCTTGGCCGAGCGCATGCGCCGATTGGCCGCCGCCAGCACCAGTTCGACGATCTGCGTGGCCTGGTCGATGTTCTGGTTCAGCCACAGGCTGAAGGCGTCCTTGGTCACACCGGCGACGAAGGCGGCGCACTCGCGCGAGGACAGCCGGTCCTTGGTCTGGCCGGAGAACTGCGGATCCTCGATCTTCACCGATAGCACGAAGCAGATCCGCTCCCACACGTCCTCGGGCGCGATACGCACACCGCGCGGCAGCAGATTGCGGAACTCGCAGAACTCGCGCACCGCCTCGGTCAGACCGGTGCGCAGGCCGTTGACGTGGGTGCCGCCCTGCGGCGTGGGGATGAGGTTGACATAGCTCTCGCCCAGCACCTCGCCTTCCTCGGGCAGCCAGGTCACCGCCCACTCGGCCTCCTCGCGCTCGGCCTTGAAGCGGCCGACGAACGGCTCGGCCGGCACGGTCGGCAGATCCACCAGGGCGCTCTTGAGGTAGTCCTTGAGACCGTCCTCGTAACACCAGACGGTCTCCTCCTCGGCCGCCTCGTCGTAGAAGCGCACCGTCAGCCCCGGGCAGAGCACCGCCTTGGCACGCAGCACGTGCTTGAGCTTGGGCACCAGGAACTTAGGCGACTCGAAATACTTCGCGTCCGGCCAGAAGTGCACGGTAGTGCCGGTTTCGCGCTTCGGCACCTCGCGCACCCGCTCCAGCTCGGAGATCTTGTTGCCGTCGGCGAACAGCATGCGCCACTCGGCGCCGTCGCGCTTGACCTTGACCTCCAGCCGCCGCGACAGGGCGTTCACCACCGACACGCCCACGCCGTGCAGGCCGCCGGAATACTGGTAGTTCTTGTTGGAGAACTTGCCGCCGGCGTGCAGCGTGCAGAGGATCACCTCCACGCCCGGCTTGCCCTCCTCGGGATGGATGTCGACCGGCATGCCGCGGCCGTCGTCGCTGACCGACAGCGAGCCGTCGCGGTATAGCACCACGTCGATCCGCTTGGCGTAGCCGGCCAGCGCTTCGTCGACGCTGTTATCTATGACCTCCTGCGCCAGGTGGTTCGGCCGACTGGTGTCGGTGTACATGCCCGGGCGCTTGCGCACCGGGTCCAATCCGGTAAGCACCTCGATGGAGGAGGCATCGTAACGTGCGTTCATGTATGGAAAGCCGATCTCTCGATCTCTATAAGGATTACGTCGGCCTCGGCCGACGTCGGGGACGCGTGAACGTTAAACGTTATGCGTCGCTACCTTCAACGTGCCGGCTCGCAAATTGACCATGGCGAAAGCCGTGGGTTATCGTTTGCCGCCTTCCCTACCAATGCGTCGAACACCATGACTGCAGACAACGGCGGCTTCGACTTCGAGCGAGCCCTCAAGGAGCTCGAGGAGCTGGTCGGCCGCATGGAACGTGGCGACCTCAGCCTGGAAGAATCGCTGAAGTCCTTCGAACGTGGCGTCGAGCTCACCCGTGCCTGCCAGCAGGCCCTGAAAGAGGCCGAGCAGAAGGTGGAAATCCTTATCAGCAAGGGCGATGACATCCGTGCGGTCCCGTTCGAAGAAGACCAATCCCAGTAAGGCGCTGGAACAGGCCCTGCCGCGCTACCGCGAGCGGGTCGAGCAGGCGCTCGACAGCTGGCTGCCCCGCGCCGACACCCATCCCGCCCGTCTGCACGACGCCATGCGCTACGCCGTGCTCGGCGGCGGCAAGCGACTGCGACCGGTGCTAGTGTACGCCGCCGGCGAAACCCTGGGCCTGCCGCTGGAGCGTTTGGACGCACCGGCCTGCGCGGTGGAGCTGATCCACGCCTACTCCCTGGTCCACGACGACCTGCCGGCAATGGACGACGACGACCTGCGCCGCGGCAAGCCCACCTGCCACAAAGCCTACGACGAAGCCACCGCCATCCTGGTCGGCGACGCCCTGCAGACCCTCGCCTTCCACATCCTGGCGCACGCGCCGCTGGATGGCGTGGAAGCGCAGATTCGCCTACGCATGATTGGGACACTGTCGCTGGCCGCAGGTTCCCGTGGCATGGTCGGCGGCCAGGCGATCGATCTCGCCGCGGTCGGCACCCAGCTGGACGCCGCCCAGCTGGAGGATATGCACATCCACAAGACCGGCGCGCTGATCCGCGCCAGCGTGCTGCTCGGCGCGCTGGCGTCGCCGCAAGTGTCGACCGAGGCGCTGGAGGCGCTGGACCACTTCGCCAAATGCATCGGCCTGGCCTTCCAGATCCAGGACGACATTCTCGACGTCGAGGGCGACACCGCTGAGATGGGCAAGACCCGGGGCGCCGACGCCAACCTGGGCAAACCGACCTATCCGGCCATCCTCGGCATGGACGAGGCCAAGCGCCTGGCGCGGGAGCTGGTCGACGACGCGCTCAACAGCCTCAAGGGCTTCGACCAGCGCGCCGACGTACTGCGTGGCATCGCCAAATACGTCATCAATCGTCGCAATTGATTCGTTTGGCTTGACCCCTGACCGCTAGTCAATATCCTAGCGATTCGCTCAGAATTCGAGACGCCCGCGATTCACGCCCCAACGGGCCCTCGCGCCCACCGGGAATGACGGGATCGCGGCGTTCCCCCTGCAGAACCGGCTCGCTCGCCGCCGCGGCGGTCCGACCGACCAGGACGCGCAGGTGGCGCCCGTCATCAACGGCGCGCCGCCACGCTGGCTATTTACGGAGGAACCCGGATCATGGCCGAAGCTATCCACACCAACATCGAGGCCATGGAGGACGTCCAGAGCCGCGAGGACACGCGGCAACTCCCGATCAACAAGGTAGGCATCAAGAACATCCGCCATCCGGTACGGGTCAAGGACCGCACCGGGCTGGAGCAGCACACCGTTGCCTACTTCAACATGTACGTGAACCTGCCGCACAACTTCAAAGGCACGCACATGTCGCGCTTCGTGCAGATCCTGGAATCGCACGAGCGGGAGATCACCACCGAGTCCTTCCAGGAAATCCTGGTGGAGATGACCAAGCGCCTGGAAGCCGACAGCGGCCATCTGGAGATGAGCTTCCCCTACTTCGTGCGCAAGAAGGCGCCGGTGTCCGGGGTCGAGAGCCTGATGGACTACGACGTGACCTTCATCGGCGAAGTCCACGGCGATCAGCCGCCGGTGATCACGCTCAAGGTGGTGGTGCCCTGCACCAGCCTCTGCCCGTGCTCCAAGCAGATCAGCGACCGCGGCGCCCACAACCAGCGCTCGCACGTCACGGTCCGCGCCACGCTCACGGGCTTCGTCTGGATCGAGGAAATCATCGACCTGGTCGAGGCCGAGGCCTCCTGCGAGCTGTACGGGCTGCTCAAGCGCCCGGACGAGAAGTACGTGACCGAGCGCGCCTACGACAACCCCAAGTTCGTCGAGGACATGGTGCGCGACGTGGCGGCGCGGCTGAACGCCCACCCGCACATCGGCGCCTATTCGGTGGAGTCGGAGAACTTCGAGTCCATCCACAACCACTCGGCCTACGCCATGATCGAGCGGGTGAAGGACGCCTAAAGCGTCGCCGCAGCCCCAAAAACGCCAAGGGCCGCTATCGCGGCCCTTGGACTATATGGTAATGCGGAACCGCATCAGGCGCCGCCGGGCAACGCCTTGGCGGCTTCCTTGAGCTTCCCTTTCAGGATCTTGCCGGTGGCGGTGGCCGGCAGGGCATCCATGATGATCACCCGGCTAGGGCGCTTGTACGGAGCCAGCCGCTCGGCGGCGAAGCGCTTGACCTCTTCCTCGGTGATCGCGGCGCCCGGCACCGGCTGCACGAAGGCGATGACTTCCTCGTTGCCCGGCACGGCGCGCCCGACCACCGCCGAGAGAGTGATCTGCGGGTGCTCGTTGAGCACCGCCTCGACGTCCGGCGGATAGACGTTGAAGCCGGAGCGGATGATCAGCTCCTTGGTGCGGCCGACGATGGCCAGATAGCCGTCGGCGTCCAACACGGCCAGGTCGCCGGTATTGAGCCAGCCGTCCTCGCTGAGCACCTCGCGGGTGGCCTGCGGGTTCTTGTAGTAGCCGAGCATGACGGTCGGACCACGCAGCCACAGCTCGCCGATCTCGCCGAAGCCGACGTCGCGGCCCTCCGCGTCCACCGTCTTCGCCTCCAGCAGCGGCAGGATCTTGCCGGTGCTGCAGTCGCTGCGCGGCTCCTCGATGCGGGTCTGGCTGGCGGTGGGGCTGTTCTCGGTCAGCCCGTAGCCGTTGTTCATGGTCAGCCCGAACACGGCCTCCGCCTTCTGCTTGAGCGCCGGATCGAGCGGCGCCCCGCCCACCGAGATGAAGCGCAGCGCCGGCGCCTTCAGCGGCAGGCCACGCGTTTCCATGTACTCGATGAGCTTGGCGAACATGGCCGGCACGCCCTGGAAGATGGAGATGCCGTCCTCGGCCAGGGCCCGATACACCTCGGCGGGGTCGAAGCGCGCCGCCAGGTGCACGCAGGCGCCGTGGTAGAACGTGCCCAGCAGCACCGAGGCGAAGCCGAAGATGTGCGAGAACGGCAGCACGCCGTACACCCGCGTGCCCGGACCGACCCGCCGCAGCCCGGCGGAGATGGCGCCGACGAACAGCACGCCGCGGTGGCTGAGCATCACGCCCTTGGGCAGGCCGGTGGTGCCGGAGGTGTAGATCAGCGCCGCCACCTGCTCGGCACCGCTGGCCTTGACCGGCTCGGGCCGCGACTCGGCGTTGAGCGGGCCGATGGCGATCCGCCCCAGCCAGGGGTCGTCCACCGTCTCGGCGCCGTGGCGGGCGCCATGCGCCGCCGCCTCGGGGGAGATCTCCACCGTGTAGAAGATCCGGCGCGGAATGCAGTGATCGGCGATGTGGTCGACCTCGCTGGCGGCGATGCGGGCGTTGACCACCGTCACCCACACATCCAGCTCGCTGGCGGCCAGCAGCAGCGTCACCAGGGCCCGGCAGTTCTCGTTGATCACCATGATCCGGTCGCCGGGACCGACACCAAGGCGCTGCAAGAGCGCCTTGGTGTGCTCGACGGCTTGGGCCAGCTGACCATAGGTCCAGGTCTTGCCCAGTTCGACCAGGGCCGGTGCGTCAGGGGTCTTGACGGCCCACTCCAGCGCCGGCCGACTGAGCCGGTCCGGCAGGCTGGCGACGATCTCGCTCGCCAGCCGTCCGGCAACCCATTCGTCCGCGCCCCGGATCATCCCTGTTGCGCCTCCCGGATCATGTTACGGGCGACCACGGTCTGCTGGATCTGGGTGGTGCCCTCGTAGATGCGGAACAGGCGCACGTCGCGGTAGAAGCGCTCGATGCCGTAATCGGCGATGTAGCCGGCGCCGCCGTAGATCTGCACCGCGCGGTCGGCCACCCGGCCCACCATCTCGGCGCAGAACAGCTTGCAGCAAGCCGCCTCCATGCTGACGTTATGGCCGGCGTCCTTCTTGCGGGCGGCGTCCAGCACCATGGTGCGGGCGGCGTAGGCCTCGGTCTTGCTGTCGGCCAGCATGGCCTGGATCAGCTGATGCTCGGCGATCGGCTTGCCGAACTGCTTACGCTCCAGGGCGTAGTTGAGCGAATCCTTGATCAGGCGCTCGGCCACGCCGACGCAGACCGCGGAGATGTGCAGACGGCCACGATCCAGCACCTTCATCGCGGTCTTGAAGCCCTGCCCTTCCTTCAGGCCGATGATGTTGTCCTTATGGACGCGGCAGTTCTCGAAGATGATGTCGCAGGTGTGGGCGCCCTTCTGGCCCATCTTGCGGTCGGGCTTGCCGCGGAGCAGGCCCGGAGTGTTGCCCTCGACGATGAAGGCGGTGATGCCGCCGGCGCCCTTGTTGTTCGGATCGGTGCGCGCCATCACGGTGAACAGGTTGGCCTCGGGGCCGTTGGTGATGAAGCGCTTGGTGCCGTTGAGCACGTAGTAGTCGCCGTCGCGGTCGGCGCGGGTCTTGAGGGAGGCGGCGTCGGAGCCGACGTCGGGCTCGGTCAGGCAGAACGAGCTGATGATCTCGCCGGTCGCCAGCTTGGGCAGGTACTTGCGCTTCTGCTCCTCGGTGCCGTCGATCAGGATACCCTGCGCGCCGATGCCGTTGTTGGTGCCGAAGGTGGAGCGGAAGGCCGGCGAGGTCTTGCCGATCTCGAACGCCACCAGCACTTCCTCTTCCATGGTCAGGCCGAGACCGCCGTACTCCTCGGGAATCGACAGGCCGAACAGACCGAGATCCTTCATCTCCTGGAGAATGTCCGCCGGAATGGCGTCTTCCTCGGCGACCCGCTCCTCGTTCGGCACCAGGCGCTCGCGCACGAAGCGAGAGATGGTGTCGAGCAACTGATTAAGCGTTTCCTGATCTCGGATCATCGTAAATTCCCGTCGGATTTGAGAAGGTGTATCAGTAATGAGTCATGGCCATCGCGACGCTACGCACCATCTGGCGCAACCGCGGGCCGAGCTCAGTATGCAGGCGATCGCGGGACAACTGATATGACGGACCGCCGCAATTGAAAGCGACCAACGTCGAGTCCGGCAGCCGCAGCGGCACGCCCACCGCGTTCACGTCCTTGTCCCAGTCGCCGGCCGACACGCAATAGCCGTACTCCTGGTAATCGCGCAACGCCTGTTCGATACCCGCCTTGACCCTCGGCCACTGCTCGCCGGCGTGGCGACGGATGTGATCGAGCAGGTAATCGCGCTCGGCCTCCGGCAGCGCCGCCAGGAAAGCCCGCCCCATGGCGGTGGTGGCGATCGGGATGCGCGAGGCGATGTCGAGCCGCACGGTCAAAGCGCCGCTGCCCTGGCAATTCTCCAGGTACACCATGTTGAGACGGTCGCGCGCCCCCAGCGACACCGACGCATCGACCGTCTCGGCCAATTCCTTCATTAGGGGCCGCGCCACCTGCCGCACGCTGAAGTTGGACAGGCAGGCGTAGCCCAGAGCCAACACCCCGGTAGCCGGCTGATACTTACCGAGCCGCTCGTTGTAGCTGAGGTAACCCAGCTCGCACAGGGTGTAAGTCAAACGGGATACGGTCGGCCGCGGCAGCCCGGTACGCTCGGCGATCTCCTGATTGCCCAGCAATCCGTTGCCCGGTTCGAAGGCTCTGAGAATCTCAAGCCCCCGCGCAAGCGCCGTCACGAAATTGCGGCTCTTGTTCTCGACCACGTTCATCGACTTGCCCATGCTCTCCCCCTGACCGGGGTCTGAGCCGACCCCTGATATTCTTATGTGTTTCGGCAAGGCTCCGAAACAAATTTGCAATGGACTCTGTCACGACCTATTCTTGGTGTCAAGTTTTGCGGAACAGCATTCCGCAATGCGAACGAGGTTCGCCAACATCTCTGCATGCATATGATCGCAAAGGAGTTTCTCTTTTCCAGCAGTGACATTCCTGACATGCGATCCTAATCCTGCTTCGCCGCGTCCGCCGACCCGGCCCTCCACGACCGCCGTTTCCGCGGGCCGCAGCACTGAACAGATGCGCGACGACCGCTGACCACGCGGTCGTCGCGCGGACATTTCCGTCCATCCAAGGGGGAGCGAGTCCTGATGAGTCTCGACGTGAACAAGCCCGGTCTGACGCTGGGCATCATCGGCACCGGCGCCATGGGCCGGGGCATCTGCCAGATCGCCGCGGCTGCGGGCATCAAAGTGGTGATCACCGACGCCCGTCCGGGTGCCGCCGAGGAAGCCAAGAACTTCGTCGCCGACATGCTCGCCAAGCTGGTGGCGAAGCAGAAGATGACCGCCGAGGCGCAGCAGGCGGCGGTGAACAACATCGTCATCGCCTCGGGCGAGGGCTACCGTGACTTCGCCGGCTGCGACGTGATCGTCGAGGCCATCGTCGAGAACCTGGAGGCCAAGCGCCAGCTGTTCGCCGCGCTGGAAGAGGTGGTTGCCGAGAACTGCATCCTCGCCACCAACACCTCCTCGCTGTCCGTCACCGCCATCGCCGCCAAGTGCAAGCGCCCCGAGCGCGTGGCCGGTTTCCACTTCTTCAACCCCGTGCCGCTGATGAAGATCGTCGAGGTGGCCGCCGGCGTGCTCACCGCCGAATGGGTAGTGGAGGCGCTGCTCAAGCTCGGCGAGCGCATGGGCCACTACGCCGCCCGCACCGCCGACACGCCGGGCTTCCTGGTCAACCACGCCGGCCGCGGCTTCGGCACCGAGGCGCTGCGGGTGGTCAGCGAGGGCGTGGCCGACTTCGTCACCGTCGACCGGCTGATGCGCGACGTGGCCGGCTTCCGCATGGGGCCGTTCGAGCTGTTCGACCTGACCGGCCTGGACGTGTCGCACCCGGTGATGGAGTCGATCTACGACCAGTTCTATCAAGAACCGCGCTTCCGCCCCTCGCCCATCACCCGCCAGCGCCTGGAGGCCGGCGTGCTCGGCCGCAAGACCGGTCGCGGCTTCTACCTCTATGAGGGCGGCCAGATGCAGACCCCGGCGGAAGCCCCGGCGCCGCAGGCGGCGCCGGTCAAGGTCTGGGTCAGCCGCGCCGAGGCCGACGGCCATCGCGCGGTCACCGAGCTGCTGACCAAGCTGGGCGCCGACCTCGACAACGGCGAACGGCCGAGCGCCGAGTCGCTGTGCATCGTCACGCCGCTGGGCCAGGACACCACCACCGCTGCTCTGGAGCAGGGCCTGGACCCGCAGCGCACCGTGGCGGTCGACACCCTGTTCGGGCTGGACAAGCGCCGCACGCTGATGACCAATCCGGCGACCCGGCCGGAGCTGCGCGACGCCGCGCACGCCCTGCTGGCGCGCGACGGCGTGCCGGTGAGCGTGATCCGCGACAGCGCCGGCTTCGTGGTGCAGCGCATCGTCGCCACCATCGTCAACATCGCCTGCGAGATCGCCCAGATGCGCATCGCCGAGCCGCAGGCCATCAACCGCGCGGTGCAGCTGGGCCTAGGCTATCCGTTCGGTCCGCTGGCGTTCGGCGACCACCTGGGCGCCAAGCGTATCCTGCGCATCCTCGAGGCCATGTACGCTTTCTATGGCGATCCGCGCTATCGTCCTAGCCCCTGGCTCAAGCGTCGCGCTCTGCTGGGACTACCCCTCGACACGCCCGATCTCTAAGGAGTCACGCACAATGCTCAACGCCTACATCTACGACGGCCTGCGCTCCCCCTTCGGCCGCCACGCCGGCGCCCTCTCCTCGGTTCGCCCCGACGACCTGCTGGCCGAGGTGATCCGCGCCCTGGTCAAGCGCAACGCGTTCGATCCGGCCAGTATCGAGGACGTGATCGCCGGCTGCACCAACCAGGCCGGTGAGGACGCCCGCAACGTCGCCCGTCACGCCGCGCTGCTGGCCGGCCTGCCGGTCGAGGTCGGCGGTCTGACCGTGAACCGCCTGTGCGGCAGCGGCCTGGCCGCGGTGGCCGACGCCGCCCGCGCCGTGAGCTGCGGTGAAGGCGAGCTGTTCGTGGCCGGCGGCACCGAGAGCATGAGCCGGGCGCCGTTCGTGATCAGCAAGGGCGACTCGCCCTTCAGCCGCAACGTGCAGATTTTCGACTCCACCCTCGGCGCCCGCTTCCCCAACCCCAAGGTCACCAAGCAGTACGGCGCCGACACCATGCCGGAGACCGCGGACAACATCGCCAAGGACCTCGGCATCAGCCGTGAGGACAGCGACCGCTTCGCCGCCGCCTCCCAGGCCAAGTACGAGGCCGCCCGCGCCGCCGGCTTCTTCAAGGAAGAAATCCTCCCGATCGAGATCGCCGGCCGTAAGGGCAGCACCCTGGTCGAAGTCGACGAGCATCCACGTCCGGACACCACCCTGGACAAGCTGGCCGGCCTGCGCCCGCTGTTCGAGGGCGGCGTGGTGACCGCCGGTAACGCCTCCGGCATCAACGACGGCGCCGGCGCGCTGCTGATCGGCAGCCTACAGGCCGGCGAGAAGGCCGGTGTGAAGCCGCGCGGCCGCATCCTCGCCTCCGCCATCGCCGGCGTGCCGCCGCGGGTCATGGGTCTCGGCCCCGTGCCGGCTTCGCGCAAGGCGCTGGCCCGCGCCGGTCTGACGCTCAAGGACATGGACGTGATCGAAATCAACGAGGCGTTCGCCACCCAGGTGCTGGGCTGCCTCAAGCAGCTGGAGATCCCGTTCGACGACAGCCGGGTCAACCCCAACGGCGGCGCCATCGCCGTGGGTCATCCGCTCGGCGCGTCCGGCGCCCGCCTCGCCCTCACCGCCTTGCGTCAGCTGGAGCGTTCCGGCGGCCGCTATGCGCTGGTGAGCATGTGCATCGGCGTCGGTCAGGGTATCGCCGTCGTCATCGAGCGCGTATAACACATCAATCTCGGAGGAGAACCATCGATGAGAGCATTTCAGTGGGATGACCCATTGCTGTTGGAAACGGCGCTGACCGACGACGAGCGGCAGGTGCGGGATGCGGCGCGCGAGTACTGCCAGACCAAGCTGATGACGCGCGTGCTCATGGCCAACCGCAACGAGACCTTCGATCGCGAGATCATGAACGAGATGGGCGAGATGGGCTTCCTCGGCTCCACGCTGCCCGAGGAGTACGGCTGCGCCGGCGTGAACCACGTCTGCTACGGCCTGACCGCCCGTGAAGTGGAGCGCGTCGACTCCGGCTACCGCTCGGCCATGAGCGTGCAGTCGAGCCTGGTGATGTACCCGATCTACGAGTTCGGCAGCGAGGAACAGCGCCGCAAGTACCTGCCCAAGCTCGCCAGCGGCGAGTGGGTGGGCTGCTTCGGCCTGACCGAGCCCGACCACGGCTCCGACCCGGGCAGCATGGTCACCCGCGCCAAGAAGGTCGACGGCGGCTATCTGCTCAACGGCGCCAAGACCTGGATCACCAACGCGCCGATCGCTGACGTGGTGCTGGTCTGGGCCAAGCTCGACGGCGTGATCCGCGGCTTCATCGTGGAGCGCGGCGCGAAGGGGCTGAACACGCCCAAGATCGAGGGCAAGTTCGCGCTGCGCGCCTCGATCACCGGCCAGATCTTCCTGGAAGACGTGTTCGTGCCGGAGGAGAACATCCTGCCGAACGTGCAGGGCCTCAAAGGGCCGTTCAGCTGCCTGAACAAGGCGCGCTACGGCATCGCCTGGGGCGCGCTGGGCGCGGCGGAATTCTGCTGGCACGCGGCGCGCGATTACACTCTCCAGCGCAAGCAATTCGGTCGGCCGCTGGCCGCGAACCAGCTGATCCAGAAAAAGCTGGCGGACATGCAGACCGAAATTACGCTAGGATTGCACGCTTGTTTGCGCCTGGGGCGGCTGATGGACGAGGGCGAGTGGGCACCGGAGATGGTGTCGCTGCTCAAGCGTAACAACTGCGGCAAGGCGCTCGAGATCGCGCGGCTGGCGCGCGATATGCACGGCGGCAACGGTATTTCCGACGAATACCATGTCATCCGCCATGTGATGAACCTGGAAGCGGTCAATACCTACGAGGGCACGCATGACGTGCACGCCCTCATTCTCGGCCGCGCCCAGACCGGCATTCAGGCTTTCAAGGCCGAGTAAGCTCGGCCGCATTGGGAGGGTTGCAATGGCAACGCCGGAGAACGATATCCAGCGTGAGTCGATGGAATATGACGTGGTGGTGGTAGGCGGCGGCCCGGCCGGCCTTTCCGCCGCCATTCGTCTGAAACAGCTGGCCGCCGAAAAAGGCCAGGAAATCTCGGTCTGCGTACTCGAGAAAGGCTCGGAGATCGGCGCGCACATCCTCTCCGGCGCTGTCATGGATCCGATCGCGCTCACGGAGCTCTTCCCGAACTGGAAAGAGCTGGGCGCGCCTCTGAATACCCCGGTCACCGAGGACCGCGTCCTGCTGCTCAGTGAAACGGGCGCCACCAAGGTGCCCGATTTCCTGCTGCCGACCAACTTCCACAACAAGGGCAATTACATCATCAGCCTCGGCAACGTCACCCGCTGGCTGGGCCAGCAGGCCGAGGCGCTGGGCGTGGAGATCTACCCCGGCTTCCCGGCCGCCGACGTGCTGTATAACGAAGACGGCTCGGTGAAGGGCGTGGTCACCGGCGACATGGGCATCGGCCGCGACGGCAAGCCCACCGAGAACTTCCAGCCGGGCATGGAGCTGCACGCCAAGTACACCCTGTTCGCGGAAGGCGCGCGCGGCCATCTCGGCAAGCGGCTGGCGGCTCGCTTCAACCTGACCGAGGGCCGCGACCCGCAGAGCTACGCCATCGGCATCAAGGAGCTGTGGGAAATCGACCCGGCCAAGCACAAGCCGGGCCTGGTGATCCACACCGCCGGCTGGCCGCTGAAGAACGATACCTACGGCGGCTCGTTCCTGTATCACCTGGAGAACAACCAGGTGGCGATCGGCTTCGTGGTAGGCCTGGATTACAGCAACCCGTGGCTGTCGCCGTTCGAGGAGTTCCAGCGTTACAAGACCCATCCGGCGATCCGCGAGTTCCTGGAAGGCGGCCGTCGCATCAGCTACGGCGCCCGCGCCATCACCGCCGGCGGCCTGCTGTCGCTGCCCAAGCTGGTGTTCCCGGGCGGCGCCCTGCTCGGCTGCGACGCCGGCTTCCTCAACGCGCCGCGCATCAAGGGCAGCCACGCCGCCATCAAGTCCGGCATGCTGGCCGCCGAAGCCGCCTTCGAGGCCATCGTCGCCGGCCGCAAGCATGACGAGCTCAACGCCTACCCGGTGGCGTTCGAGCAATCCTGGCTGTACAAGGAACTGCACCAGGCGCGCAACTTCAAGACCTGGTTCAAGAAGGGCGGCCTGGTCATGGGCAGCCTGATGAACGGCGTCGAGTACTGGCTGCTGCCCAAGCTGGGCGTGAAGACCCCGCCCTGGACCGTGCACCGTACCAAGCCGGATCACGAGTACCTGAAGCCGGCCAGCGAGTGCCCGAAGATCGAGTATCCGAAGCCGGATGGCAAGCTGACCTTCGACCGGCTCTCCTCGGTGTTCATCTCCAACACCAACCACGAGGAGAACCAGCCGCCGCACCTGACGCTGAAGAACCCGAACGTGCCGGTGGAGATCAACCTGGCCAAGTACGCGGGCCCGGAGAGCCGCTACTGCCCGGCTGGCGTGTACGAGTTCGTGGAGGCCGAGGGCGGCGGCAAGCGGTTGCAGATCAACGCGCAGAACTGCGTGCACTGCAAGACCTGCGACATCAAGGACCCCACCCAGAACATCGTCTGGGTCACGCCGGAAGGCGGCGGCGGTCCGAACTACCCCAACATGTAAACGGGGTAGACAGCAAAAAGGCCCGGTTCGACCGGGCCTTTTTCGTTTGTCCGGGGCGTTCGGCCACTCAGCCGCCGCGGGCGCCGCCGATCTGCGCCTCGACCCGGCGCACCAGCTCCACCAGGCGCGGCCCGAGATTGGTCTCGAGCACCCGCTGGGTCAGGCGCAGCGACGAGCCGCCGCAGTTGAACACCACCACCGAACCGGAATCGCCCATGACCAACGGCACCGCCACGCCGCTGATATCGGGGTCCCAGGCCCCCTCGGACATGCAGAAACCCAGCCGACGGTAATCCTCGATGGCGCGCTCCAGCCCTTCGCGGATGCGCGGCCAGTTCTCGGGATCCTGCTCCTGGAACGCGCGGTAGTAGCGCGCGCGCTCGATCTCCGGCAGCACCGCCAGGTAGGCGCGGCCGATCGCCGAGGTAGCCATCGGCAGGCGCGCTCCCACCCCCACCCGCAGGATCAGCGGCCCCGAGCCCTGGCACACCTCCAGATAGACCATGCTCAGCCGGTCCGGCGCGCCGAGCGATACCTGACAATCGGTGGCGTCCGCCAGCTCCTGCATCAGCGGCCGCGCGATCGAGCGCACGCCGATGCTCGCCAGGTAGCTGAAGCCCAGCGCGAGCACGCCGGCCCCCAGCTGGTACTTCTCCAGCCGTTCGACGTAGCGCAGATAGCCGAGCCGGGTCAGGGTGTAGGTCAGACGGGAAACGGTCGGCTTGGGAATGCCGGTGCGCTTGGAGAGCTCGGCGTTGCCCAACACCTCGTCCCCTGGCCCGAAGCAGCGCAAGATCTCCAGACCCCGGGCGAGCGCGGTGACGAAATTGCGGTCTTCGGCGACAAGCTGATCGTCGGCCAGTCGAGCGTCGCTCAGGAGTTCCCTTGGTGCTCGCATTGTCGGCTCCTGCACTCATGGCGGCACCGGCCACGCTAAGCGTGCCGGCCGTCGCCGCACCAAAAAAAAGCGGGATTGGGCTCCCGCTTTTCTACTCAGTCGAACTGCCGTTGGGAAGTCGGCCGCTCCGCGCGCGGAGCGGCCGTTCCCCGAACCGAGCCGGCTTACTTGCTCAGTTCGGCCATCAGGGCGGGCACCGCCTCGAACAGGTCGGCCACCAGGCCGTAGTCGGCCACCTGGAAGATCGGGGCCTCCTCGTCCTTGTTGATGGCGACGATGACCTTGCTGCCCTGCATACCGGCCAGGTGCTGGATGGCGCCGGAGATGCCGACCGCGATGTACAGGTCGGGCGCCACGATCTTGCCGGTCTGACCGACCTGGTAGTCGTTCGGCACGAAGCCGGCGTCGACGGCGGCGCGGGAAGCGCCCACCGCGGCACCCAGCTTGTCGGCCAGGGCGTCGAGGATCTTGAAGTTCTCGGCGCTGCCCATGCCGCGGCCGCCGGACACGATGATGCGGGCGCTGGTCAGCTCGGGGCGATCGGACTTGGCGATCTCCTGCTTGACGAACTTGGTCTTGGGCGACACGTTCGGCGCCGCGACCTCCTCAATGGCGGCGTTACCGCCGGTGGCCGGAGCGGCGTCGAAGGCAGTGCCGCGCACGGTGATCACCTTGACCGCATCGGCGGACTTGACCGTGGCCAGCGCGGCGCCGGCGTAGATCGGCCGCACGAAGGTGTCGGCGGACTCGACCTTGACGATGTCGGAGATCTGCGCCACGTCGAGCTTAGCGGCGACGCGCGGCATGAAATCCTTACCGAAGGTGTTGGCCGGCGCCAGGATGTGGCTGTAGCCCGACGCGACGCTCAGCACGGCGGCGGACAGCACCTCGGCCAGCGGATGGGCGGTGACGTCGCTGTCGATCAGCAGCACCTTGCTCACGCCCTCGACCTTGGCGGCAGCCTCGGCGGCAGCGCGGCAACCCTTGCCCACCACCAGCACGGCGATGTCGCCGCCGATCTGGCGGGCGGCGCCGATGGTGGTGAGGGTGGCGGACCGCAGAGCGGTATTGTCGTGTTCGGCAATAACGAGAACGGCCATGTTTAGATCACCTTCGCTTCGTTCTTCAGCTTGTCCACCAGCTCCTGCACGCTGGCGACCTTCACGCCGCCCTTGCGCTTGGCCGGCTCCTGCACCTTGAGCACGCTCAGACGCGGCGTGATGTCGACGCCGAGATCCGCCGGCTTCAGCGTCTCGAGCGGCTTCTTCTTGGCCTTCATGATGTTGGGCAGGGTGGCGTAGCGCGGCTCGTTCAGGCGCAGATCGGTGGTGACGATGCCCGGCAGCTGGAAGCTGACGGTCTCCAGACCGCCGTCGATCTCGCGGCCGACCTCGGCCTGCTCGCCGTTGATGGTGACTTTGTAAGCGAAGGTGGCCTGCGGCCAATCCAGCAGCGCCGCCAGCATCTGGCCGGTCTGGTTGGAATCGTCGTCGATGGCCTGCTTACCGAGAATGACCAGCTTCGGCTGCTCCTTCTCGACCACCTTGGCCAGCAGCTTGGCCACCGCCAGCGGCTGCAGCTCGCTGTCGGTCTCGACCAGGATGCCGCGGTCGGCGCCCATGGCCATGGCGGTGCGCAGGGTCTCCTGAGCCGCAGCCGGGCCGAGGGAGACGACCACGACTTCGGACGCCACACCGGCTTCCTTCAGCCGCACGGCCTCTTCGACGGCGATTTCGTCGAAGGGATTCATGGACATCTTGACGTTAGCGAGCTCGACACCGGTCTGGTCCGCCTTGACGCGCACCTTGACGTTGTAGTCGACCACCCGCTTTACTGCGACGAGGATCTTCATCGACTTAAGTCCCTCTTAACTAAGGATGCGAGGTACGAGGCCACAGCGCGTTCAAGACAGCACTGTATTGCTTCGATTTTCCTCCTCCGACGATTCCGCACTGCGGAAAGTTGTTCCGCAAAACACGTGGTGGCAGGATAGTGATGCCCCTCGGAGGTGTCAACCAAAGCGCCAGCCCTGCCCAGCGTCGGCCAGCCAAGGAAAGACGAGAATATGCCGACGATCGCGCGTCACGTCCAGAGCAAAATGAAATCGAATTTCGCCCGCGGCCGCGCGGCAGAAGCGGAACTGCCGTCAACGGACTTGCTCCAGCACCATGCTCCGCCCCTGCTGCCGTATTTGCAACCGCCCCAGGAACGATAGCCCCAGCGTGGGCGACGTAGCGCCCTCCACCACCGCGGCCGGCACCTCGGCCAACTCGATCGCGCCCAACGCCACCCGCGGCAGCACCACCCGATAGGCCGGCAGCGGCCGCCCGCCGACCGCGACCTGGATGCGCATACCGCGCCGATAGTCGATGCCGGCGCGGCGCGCGTCGGCTGCGCTCAGCAGCACCAACGGTGCGCTGGTATCGAGCAGGAACCGGAAGCCCACGCTGCCGATGCGGCCGGCGGCGCGATAACGGCCGTCACCGTCCGGATCGACCCGCACGCTCGCGGCCGCCTGGACGGCCGGCGCCACCGCGGCGAGCGCCAGCAGCGATGCGGCCAGCAGCGCCCGTCGCAACATCGCTGCCCTGACGCCCGGATGGCGAGGCCGGTTTGGCCTGACATGGTTCGGCACCGCTTCACCCTATCTGTCGTCGAGTCGACGCCATGATAGCCGAGCCGCGGGCGGCGTTTTGATTCGCCGCCCCTGCAGCCCCACTTGTCATTAAGGCGGCCTTACGACCGCGGCGGAACCGAACCGAGGAGTCGATCATGCTTGGCTGGGCCCTGACCTTTTTCATCATCGCCTTGATCGCGGCGCTGTTCGGTTTCGGCGGGCTCGCCAGCGCCGCGGCCGGCTTCGCCAAGATCCTGTTCTTCATCTTCGTGGTGCTGTTCGCGGCGACCATGATCGCCGGCCTGCTAGGCCGCGGCCGGAACTCCGCTTAAGCGCCAGGGGCGCCGCGACCGTTCGCGGCCCGTTGCCCGCCCCCACGAGGGAGGGTATAGTTGCGCAACTGACCGATCGGTCGGTCAGCATCGACCACGGGCACGGTTTCCGCACCATGAAGCCATCCTCCGACACGCCGTCGACCAGCGAAGCCTCGACACGCATTCTCGAAGCCGCCGAACGGCTGTTCGCGGAGCGCGGCTACGACGGCGTGTCCATCCGCGACATCGCGGAAGCCGCGGGCGTCAGCAAGGCCAACGTCTTCCACCATTTCGCCAACAAGTGGGAGCTGTACCGCGCGGTCATCAACCGCTGCTCCGATTCCTTCCGGGAGCTGCTCGAAGCGCATTACGCCTCGGCGACGTCCTGGCACAGCTTGTTCGATCAGTTCGCCGAGCTGCATCTGCGCCGCACCCTCGACTATCCCAGCACCACCCGGCTGTTCCTGCGGCAGCTGCTGGGCGATGACATCCCCGAAGGCCGCGAGCTGCTGGAGAGCAATATCGAGCGGTCGTTCCGGCTGACGCTATCGATCATCCAGGACTATCAGAAACGCGGCGAGATCGCCGCGGATTTCGACCCGAGCGTACTGGCGCTGACCCTGCTCGGCAGCCATCTGGCGCTGTTCCTGCTGCGCGGCGTGCTGGCGCGCAGCGACGACGGTCAGCGAACGGTCGATCCCGGCTACTACCACCAGGCGGTCATGAAACTGCTGTTCAACGGCATCCGGCCCGCCCAAGCACCGCAATCCGAAGAACAACCCAAGGCATAAGGATCGCTCGCATGCGCGTTCGACCTCTTCCTCTCCTCGTGCTCGCCTCGGCTCTGGCCGTGTCGGCCTGCGACAAGCAGCCGGCCGCGGATCAGGCCGCCGCCCCGGTGCGCGCCACCCGCGTCACGGTCACGCAGGCGACAGTGCGCCCGCTGGAAATCACCGACAGCGCGGTCGGCTGGCTGGAAGCGAAATCGGCGCCGCAGCTGCCCGCCGAGGTGGACGGTCGGTTGCTGGAAGTGCTGGTGGACACCGGCGATCGGGTCACTCAGGGGCAGGTGCTGGCGCGCATCGACCCCGAGCCGTATCGGCTGGCCAAGCAGGCGGCTGCCGCCGACGTGGCGCGACTGCGGGCGCTGCTCGACAACGCTCAGCGCCAGCTGCGGCGCCAGCAGCAAATGCTGGCGGAGAACTTCGTCACCGAAGCGGCCGTGGAGCAGGCCCAGGCCGAGCTGGCGGCGCTGGAGGAACAGCTGAAGGCGGCCCAGGCCAAACTGGACAACGCCGAGCGCGATCTGGCCAACACCACCGTGCGCGCCCCCGCGAGCGGTTTCATCGACCGGCGCCTGGTGGCCGCCGGCGATTACGTCAGCCGCGGCCGGCCGCTGTTCGCCCTGGTCGGCGGCGAACGGCTGCAGGTGCGTCTGCCGTTCCCGGAAACGCTGGCCGACCGCTTGCGCGTCGGTCTGCCGGTACGGCTGTCGACCCCGCTCAGCGCGGAAGTGGTGAACGGCACCATCCAGGAGCTGCGCCCGGCCGTGGCCCAGGGCAGCCGCGCCATCGAGGCCATCGTCGAGCTGCCCCGCCCCGAGGGCTGGCGGCCCGGGGCCTCGGTGCGCGGCGAGGTGGTGCTCGCCACCCGCGAGGCGGTGGTGGTGCCCGAAATCGCCGTGGTCGAGCGCCCGGCCGGGCGCACCGTCTATGAGATCGCCGACGGCAAGGCCCGGGCCCGCGTGGTGAAGACCGGCATCGTGGTCGACGGCGCCGTGGAGATCGTCGAGGGCCTGGCGCCGGCCACCGCCATCGCCGTGGACGGCGCCGGCTTCCTCAGCGACGGCGCGCCGGTCGAGGTGCGGGAGACCACGCGATGAGCCTACCCGCGCTCTCCATCAAGCGCCCGGTGCTGGCGTTCATGCTGAACGCCGTGCTGGTGCTGTTCGGCGTGGTGGCCTACGACCGCCTGGGCGTGGACCGCTTCCCCTACGTGGAGTTTCCGTTCATCACGGTGGTGACGGCGATGCCGGGCGCCAACCCGGACATCATCGACTCGTCGATCACCAGCGTGATCGAGACCAAGATCAACTCCATCCCCGGCATCAACCACATCCAGAGCAACTCCTCGCCGGGCCTGTCGGTGGTGGCGATCAACTTCGACCTGACCAAGGACGTCGACGTCGCCTTCAACGAGGTCCAGGCGAAGATCAACCAGGTGCTCAACGAGCTGCCGGATGACGCCGAAACACCGGTGGTGGCCAAGCTCGAAACCAACACCCAGCCGATCATGTGGCTGGCGCTGCGCGGCGACCGCACCCTCCAGCAGCTCAACCAGTACGCCGCCAACGTCATCAAGAAGCGCCTGGAGACTATCGACGGCGTCGGCGAGGTGCAGCTCGGCGGCGAGCGCGAGCGAACCATCCGCGTCGAGCTCGACCCGGCGCGCATGGCGGCGCTGGGCGTGACGGTGCAGGAGGTGATCGCCGCCTTCCAGCGCGAGCACACTCAGCTGCCCGGCGGCTTCCTGGTCGGCAGCGGCCGCGAGGCGCTGATCAAGCTCGACCTGGAGTACCACAAGCCCAGCGATCTGGAGCGCATGGTGGTGGCGGTGCGCGACGGCACCCCGGTGCACCTGCGGGACATCGCCGCGGTGGTGGACGCCCTCGCCGACTACCGCTCGGTGGCGCGCTACAACGGCGAGCCGTCGGTGGGCCTGGGTATCGTCAAGGTCGCCAACGCCAACACCGTGGCGATCATCGAAGAGGTCAAGCGCCGGTTGGAGACCGAGATCAGACCGCAGCTGCCGGCGGGCATGAGCATCGAGATCGCCTCCGACTCCTCCGGCTTCATCTTGGAGATGGTGCACGCCCTGGAAGAGCACCTGATCCTGGGCACGCTGCTGGCGGCGCTGGTGGTGTGGCTGTTCCTCAAGAGCTTCCGCTCCACCCTGATCATCGCCTTCGCCATCCCGGTGTCGCTGTTCGGCGCCATCGCCGTGATGTACATGGCCGGCTACACCATCAACGTCCTCACCCTGCTGGCGCTGCTGCTGCTGATCGGCGTGGTGGTGGACGACGCCATCGTGGTGCTGGAGAACATCTACCGCCACCGCGAGCACCTCGATCCCGACCCGTACAGCGCCGCCATCAACGGCACCAACCAGGTGGTGTTCGCGGTGCTGGCCGCCACCCTCACCCTGGTGGCGATCTTCGCGCCGGTGGCGTTCATGGGCGGCATCATCGGTCGCTTCTTCGCCTCGTTCGGTGTGGTGGTGGCGGTCGGGGTGCTGGTGTCGTGGCTGGTGTCGATGACGCTCACGCCGATGCTGGCCTCGCGCTATCTGCGCATCTCCCATCAGCACGGCCGCGTCTACCGCTGGCTGGAGGCCGGCTTCCAAGCCATGGAGCGCGGCTACACGCACGTGGTGCGCTGGGCGCTGCGCTACCGCTGGACCGTGGTGGCCCTAGCGTTGCTGGCGGTGCTCTCCAGCGGCTATTTCTTCGCCGCCATCGGCAAGACCTTCGTGCCCGAGGAGGACGAAGGCATCTTCCTGATCCAGGCCAAGACCCCGCTCGGTTCGTCGGTGGAGTACACCAACCAGCGCATGATCCAGATCGAGGAAGTGCTGCGCCGCTATCCGGAGATCCAGAGCTACTTCATCACCACCGGCGGCCAGAAGGCCAACACCTCGGTGGCGTCGGTACGGCTGGTGCCGCGCGAGCAGCGCCGCCTCAGCCAGAGCGAGATCATCGAGCGACTGCGCGAGGAGCTGGCCGAGATCCCCGGCGTCGAGGCCTTCCCTGCCTCGGTGCCGATCGTCGGCGGCGCCCGCGGCGAGCCGCTGCAGTTCGCGGTCACCGGCCCCGAGCTCAGCGAGGTGGCGGAGCGCGCCCAGCAGCTCAACGCGCGCCTGGCGCGGCATCCCGGGCTGGGCAAGATCGACCTCGACCTGCAGCTCGACCTGCCGCAGCTGGAGCTGGCCGTGGACCGCGACCGCGCCGCCCAGCTCGGGCTGTCGGCGCGCGACATCGCTATCGCCGTCAACGTGCTGGCCGGCGGCTACGACGTCGCCAAGTACAACGACAAGCCCGGCGACGGCGAGCGCTACGACATCCGCCTCAAGGCTGCGCCCGGCACCTTCAACAGCGCCGCCGATCTGAGCAAGATCTACCTGCGCAACGCCCAGGGCGAGCTGGTGCGGCTGGATACCGTGGTCGACTTCCAGAACACCATCGGCCCGGCCGTGATCAGCCGCTACGATCTGCAGTACGCCGCCAATTTCTACGCCACGCCGAGCATGCCGCTGCAGGAGGCGATGGAGGTGGTGCGGCGCGAGGCGGCCGAGCTGCTGCCGATCGGCTACCAGGTGAAGTTCATGGGCGAGGCCGAGGAGTTCAGCAAGACCGCCGGCTATATGAGCTTCGCCTTCATCCTGGCGATCGTCCTGGTCTACATGGTGCTGGCCAGCCAGTTCAACAGTTTCCTGCAGCCCATCATCATCATGGTGGCGCAGCCGCTGGCGATGATCGGCGGCGTGGCGGCGCTGTGGCTGACCGGCCACACCCTGAACATCTTCTCGATGATCGGCCTGGTGCTGCTGGTCGGCCTGGTAGCGAAGAACTCGATCCTGCTGGTGGACCTCGCCAATCAGCTGCGCGCCGAAGGGCGCTCGATCAACGAGGCGCTCATGGAGGCCTGCCCGGTGCGTCTGCGTCCGGTGCTGATGACCTCGCTCACCGTGATCCTGGCGCTGCTGCCGGCCGCGCTCGGACTGGGCGCGGGCGCCGACACCAACGGCCCGTTGTCGGTGGCGGTGATCGGCGGCATGGTGACTTCGACCCTGCTGACGCTGGTGGTGGTGCCCAGCGTCTACTCGCTGATGGAAGGCGGTTTGGAGCGCGCGCGCCGGCGCCTCGCCCGCTTTCGGCAGACCGCGTCGCATGAGGTGCTGAGCCATGGCAACGACTAACAACAAGATCCGCGGACTGCTCGCGGTGGCGTTGGCCGCCGCCATGGGCGGCGCCCAGGCGGCGCAGGATCTGCTGACCACCTATCAACAGGCCCTGCGCGACGACCCGCAGCTGGCGGCCGCCGCCGCGCGCCGCCGCGCCGACGACGAGAAGCTGGCCCAGGCCCGGTCGCTGTTCCTGCCCAGCGTGGGCGTGCAAGGCGACTACTACCGGGTCCGTCAGGAACTGGGGTACGGTTCGGTGAGCAACGAGCAGCTCGCCGCGCTGCTGCAGGATTCCGAGAGCAGCTACAACACCTACAGCTACGGCATCCAGCTGACCCAGCCGCTGTTCCGCAAGGAAAGCTTCACACTCTACAAGCAGGCCGGGATCATCGTCGATCAGGCCGAGCTCAACTACGCCATCGCCCGCCAGGATCTGACGCTGCGGGTCGCCGAAAGCTATTTCGCGGTGCTGCAGGCCGAGAACGTGGTGCAGAGCTACGACGCCGAGCTGGCCGCCATCGAGCAGCAGCTGGCGCGCGCCAAACGCGCCTTCGAGCTGGGCGCCGGTACCATCACCGACGTCAACGACGCCCAGGCCCGCTACGACCTGACCGTGGCGCGCCGGCTGCAGGCGCTCAACGACGTGCGCATCGCCCGCGAGGCGCTGCGCCGCATCACCGGCAGCCCGGTCGGCGAGCTGGCGCCGCTGGCCGACGGCTTCGCGCCGCCGGCGCCCGAGCCGGCCGACGCCGCCGCCTGGGCCGAGCGCGCCCAGCAGCGCAATCTGCAGGTGCTGCTGGCGGAAAGCGCGCTGCGGCTGGCGCGCGATGAGATCGAACGGCAGCGCGCCCAGCACTACCCCAAGGTCGACCTGATCGCCCGCTACGGCCGCCAACACCAGGAACTGAGCATGTTCCAAACCGAGCAGACCGCCGACCAGGCGCAGGTCGGCGTAACGCTGACCATGCCGCTGTACACCGGCGGCGCCATCTCCTCGCAGATACGGGAAGCGGTGGCGAACAAGGACCAGGCGCTCGAGCAGGTGCGCGCCGCCCGGCGCGGCGCCGCGCTGGCCGCCGAGCAGGCCTATCTGTCGCTGGACGCCAATCTGCAGCAGATGCGGGCGCTGGAGCAGGCACTGAAATCGATCCGCCTCAACGAGGAGTCCACCCGCCGGGGCCAGGAGCTGGGCCTGCGCACCACACTGGACGTGCTCAACGTCCAGCGCGAACGCTACGCCGCCGAGCGCGACCTCGCCAACGCCCGCTACGGCTACCTGCTCAACTACCTGCGGCTGCGCGCCGCGGTCGGCGACGCGGTGGAGGAACAGGCCATCGAAGCGGTGAACCAGTTCCTCGCCCGGACGCCTTGAGGCCTGTTTCAACAGCCCCACGCAAGACTGCCACCGCGACACGCGACGGCGGCCTTCATAGTATGTGTGGACCTCGTTCAGGGCTGATTGCGACGGTCGCCCGGCATCAGCAGCGAGGCGACCCCGCGCTGGGACGGCGCGAGCAGATGGTGCAGCACCCAGTAGCCAATCGCCACGAACACGCCGCCCACCAGGGTAGCGAACACCCAGACGTACGGCCCCACCAGGATCGTGCCGCCGCGGTGGCGCACGACTTCGCCGGCGTCGCGCGCCACGCCGGCGGCGAAGGCCAGGTTCACCATCACCAACAGCAAATGGTAAAGTAGCCTGAAGTTGGCGGCCTCGCCGCCGAGGAGTTGCAGCAATTCCATAGAGCGCTCTCCCGAAACGAGACCACGCCGCCGCTCAGGCTTCGTAGTCCACCACCCGCCGCTCACTGCGCACTTCCGCGATGAAGGGCTTGAGCGCTTCATGCGCGGGGTGATGATGGTAGCCTGCCAAGGCTTCGCGGCTTTCGAACTCGGTATAAAGCGCCACGTCGGCCGACGCGTCCTCGCGGCTGAAATCCAGCCCGACCTCGATGCGGAGCAGCCCCGGAATCTTGCCCGCTAATCCCTCCAGCTTTTCCTTGATGAGTCTAGCGTTGGTCGCCTTGTCATTGCCCAAGGCATGCTCTTTCAGCCGCCAGAACACAATATGATGTACCATCGGCTCCTGATCTCCTGTGCGTGGGCGATACCGGCGCCCGCCCGCCTCGACCACCTGGAATTCGCCCGCGACCACGCCGCGGCCGGCGGCGGTCGGGATGATCTAGAACAAGTTCTGCGCCGGTGCAACCCGGGACAATCGCCTCAGCGGGTTCGCGCCGCGCACTCAGGGGGACGACAGCGGTAATGAATCTCCAGGCTCTCGGTTACCCCGCCGACGAGGACGACGGCGTTACCTTCCTGTTCCATCAGGATCTTACCGTCGGCGACGTGGTCGGCCCAGCCATCCTCCAGTGCAGCCCGGACACGCCGCTGCGGCAGGCCGCGCAGCTGATGCAGGAGGCCGGCTGCAGCTCCATCGTGATCAGCGTCGACGGCCAGCCGGTCGGCATCTGGACCGAGCGCGACGCCCTGGCGGTCGACTTCACCGACCTGGCGGCCTGCGAGCGACCGATCGGCGAGGTCATGAGCCAGCCGATCGTCACCCTGCCGGCCGACACCCCGCTGCGCTCCGCCGCCGGCCATCTGCGCCGCCAGCGCCTGCGCCACCTGCTGGTGGTGGACGACGCCGGCCAGCCGGTCGGCGTGCTGTCGCAGACCGACATCGTCACCAACCAGGGCATCGAGCATTACCTGCACCTCAAGCCGGTCGCCAGCGTGGCCCGCCAGGACGTGCCGCGGCTGCCGCCCGCCACCGAGCTGACCGCCGCCGCCGCGGCCATGCAGACGGCGCAAACCGACGCCGTGCTGGTGGCGTACGAGGACGGCAGCTACGGGATCATCACCGAGCGCGACCTGGTGCGGCTGATAGCGCAGCCGAGCCACCGCCCGCCTTTGGCGGGTGCAGTGGCCAGCCGGCCGCTGCTGACGGTGCCGGACGACACCAGCCTGTATCGAGTGCGCACCCTGCTGCTGGAGAGCGGCATCCGCCATATCGGCGTCACCCGCGACGGCGAGCTGTCGGGCCTGCTCAGCTTCACCGACATTCTCTCCGGCCTGGAGCTGGCCTATGTCCGCGAACTGCAGTCGGCGCTGGAGGTGCGGGACCGGGCGCTGGCCGCTTCGCGCCGCAGCCTGCGGCTGGCCGAGCGGATCATCGAATCATCGCTGGAAGGCATCTTCATCACCGATCCGAACGCCCGCATCCTCACGGTGAATCCGGCCTTCACCCGCCTCACCGGCTACACCGAGAGCGAAGTGGTGGGCCGGACCCCGGCCATGCTCAGCTCCGGCCGCCACGGCCCCGAGTTCTACCGCGCCATGTGGCAGCAGCTCAACGAGCAGGGCCAGTGGCAGGGCGAAATCTGGAATCGGCGCAAGAACGGCGAGGTCTACCCGCAGTACCTGAGCATCACCGCGATCACCGACGAGGCCGGCAACGTCACCCATTACGCCGGGGTGTTCAACGACATCTCCAAGCTCAAGGAGAGCGAGGAGCGCATCCGCAACCTCGCCTACTACGATCCGCTCACTGGCCTGCCCAACCGCCGCCTGCTGGAAGACCGGCTGACCATGGCGATCGCGCACGCCAACCGCCACGGCACGCGCATGGCGGTGCTGTTCATCGACCTGGACCGCTTCAAGCAGATCAACGACAGTCTCGGCCATCACGCCGGCGACCAGGTGCTGGAGCAGTTCGCCCAGCGCCTGAAGGCCTGCGTGCGCGAGGACGATACCGTGGCACGGCTCGGCGGCGACGAATTCGTGGTGATCCTGGCCGAGGTCGACGGCACCGCCGACGTCCGCGCCGCCGCCAAGCGGCTGCTGGAGGCGCTGCGCGCGCCGGTGGAGGCGGGCGGCCAGCATTTCGTGGTCACCTGCAGCATCGGTTTCTGCGTCTACCCCGACGACGGCGGCACCCGCGATACCTTGCTGCAGCAGGCCGACGCGGCTATGTACCGGGCCAAGCAGGCCGGCCGCGACATGTACTGCGGCTACCGGCCGGAGATGGACCAGAGCGCCAGCGAGCGCCTCAGCCTGGAGACCCAGCTCCGCCAGGCGCTAGAACGCGGCCAGCTCAAGCTCTACTACCAGCCGCTGGTCGACGGCGAGGGGCGGCTGCGCGGCGCCGAGGCGCTGCTGCGCTGGCAGCACCCCGAGCGGGGACTGCTGACACCGTCGGCGTTCGTCCCGCTGGCGGAGGAATCGGGCCTGATCCTACCCATCGGCGACTGGGTGCTGGAGCAAGCGTTGACACAGCTGCGCCTGTGGGACGCGCGAGGCCTGCACCTGCCGGAGCTCTCGATCAACGTCTCCGGGCGCCAGTTCCAGCATCGGCGTCTGGTGCGCTCGGTGGCGACGGCGCTCCAGCGCAGCGGCCCGACCGTACCGTCCCGTCTGGTGCTGGAGCTGACCGAGACGGTGCTGATGGACACGGCCATGCAGTCCCTCAAGGCGCTCAAGGACCTGGGCCCGCGGCTGGCGCTGGACGACTTCGGCACCGGCTATTGCTCGCTGATCTACCTGAAGAAGTTTCCGATCGACCGCATCAAGATCGACCGCTCCTTCGTGCACGACATGCTGGAGAGCCCGCCGGACTGCGCCATCGTCGCCACGGTGATCGACCTGGCGCACAAATTGTCGCTGGAAGTGGTGGCAGAGGGCGTCGACAGCCGCCATCTGTTCGAGGCGCTGCGCACCCACGGCTGCAACCTGCTGCAGGGCTACCATTTCGCCCCGCCGCTGCCGGCCGAGGAATTCGCCCAGCGCTATCTGGCGCCCCCGAGCTGACCGGCGCCCCGCCGCGCCCGGCGGGGTTGGGGCTTCAGAAACTCTGGAGCTGGTTGTGGCGCAGCTCCAGGCGGCGCACGAACTCCTCGAGCACCACCCGATACAGCTCGTCCTTGAGGTACTGATCCTCCACGCCGGAGTCGATGTTGGGGTTGTCGTTGACCTCGATGACGTAGCAGCCGTTCCCGTTCTGCTTGAGGTCCACCCCGTACAGGCCGTCGCCGATCAGACTGGCGGCCTTGACCGCGGTCTTGATCACCTGGGGCGGCACTTCCATGGTCGGGAAGGTCTTGAAACCGCCGGAGCCCACCTCGCCGCCCGGACCGTGCTCGTAGATCTGCCAGTGGCCCTTGGACATGAAGTACTGGCAGGCGAAGATCGGCTTCTTGTTGAGCACGCCGATGCGCCAGTCGTACTCGGTGTAGAGGAACTCCTGGGCCAGGATCAGATCGGATTTCTTGAGCAGCTCCGAGGCGGCGGTCAGCAGCTCACTGGCCTTGCTGACCTTCACCACGCCGCGCGAGAACGAGCCATCCGGGATCTTCAGCACCATGGGCAGTCCCAGCTCGGCCACCAGCTCGTCCAGATGCTTCAGATCCTTGCGCTGCAGGATGCGGGTCTTGGGCGCCGGGATCCGGTTCTTCTGCAGCAGGTCGGCCAGGTAGACCTTGTTGGTGCAGCGCATGATCGAGGTCGGATCGTCGATGACCACCATCCCCTCGCTCTCGGCCTTCTTGGCGAAGCGGTAGGTATGGTTGCTGATCGCCGTGGTCTCGCGGATGAACAGCGCGTCGTACTCCGCCAGGGTGGCGTAGTCCTTGCGGGTGATCAGCTCGACGCTGATCCCCATGCTCTTGCCGACGCGGATGAAGTTACGCAGCGCTTTCGGGTCCGACGGCGGCAGCTTCTCCTCGGGATTGTGCAGGATCGCCAGATCGTAGCGCGCCCGCCGCTTCACCCGATGCCGCCAGACATGACGGGAGAACTTGTCCAGCGCCTCGGCGAACAGGTCCTCCTGGGGTTCGGTCAGCCGGGTCAGCTCCTTGGGCCGTATCGCCTTGATGCGCCACTTGCCCGAGTGCCGGAACTCGACCTGCAGCAGAGGGCAGCTGAACATCTCGAACAGCTGCCGGGCCAGATCGCTCAGCTGCTCGTGCGCGGTACGGCCGAAGAAAATGTCCAGGGTGAAAGTGTCGGCCATCTTGGCCTGATCCTTGCCCAGACTCTTGTTGAGCAGCTCGTCGAGATCCTCGGTGTCCAGGCTGTAGATCGCCTTGCGCGACAGATCGTTGATGGTGCGCACCGACGGAATTACGCGATGGCCACGCGCCTCGGCCAATAGCGAGCAGTAGTACCCCATCGACAAGTACTGGTAGCCGCGGCAGAGGTTGATGATCCGGGTCGCCGGAGGGGCCGAACTGTGGTCGCCGAACAGGTAGTCCTGGACGGTGATGACGTTGGCGCTGGGGTAGTAAGGCTTCCAGTCTTTGGCGTCTTCGATAACGATGTAGACGCTACTCATTTAGCAATCCTTAATATTGTCATGACGGTTTTCGCGCGCCCTCCTCTGTGGTGTCAGTCGCGCCGCGCATAGAGCACCACCACGGCTTCCTGGCCGGATTTGCCGTAGCGGCTCATGCGGTCGAAATCTTCGCGGAGAATTGGAATATTGATACAGTCTGTAATGCTTTTATTCGCCTCGAGATCGACGTACGGATCGTTGACGTAGACGTAGCGGTCGTCGAAACCGGTAACGACCACCCAGTGCGGAAACTTCTCCTGGTAAAGCCGGTAGGAGCTGATCAGCACGATGGGAATGCCGCCCGCTTCGAACTTTTTTTGTAGGTCGCTGGCATTGATGCGCCGATATTCCACCGGAATGCCTTCGGCCGCAACCTCCTCCATCTGCTCTTCCTGGACCAGCCGCATCACCTCTTTTTTCTCGGCGCTGCGCACCGAGTCGAGGAACATCGGCGTGGCATGGCGCAGGAACAGCTCCACCGGAAAACCGCGCCGGTGTGCGGCCAGCGCCAGGCCGTGCGGCCCGCAGCCGCCCGGACCGGAGGTCATGAAGATAGTGGTGGACTCGCGCCACAGCCGCAGCTCCAAGCGCCGGCTGCCTTCCAGGCTGGGATCGAGTGCCCGCATCGCCATGATCAGGCTAGCCGGCCCGCAGGTGAAATCCAGCGTCTGCCGGTAGTACGGCACCCGCGCCAAGGCCGGGTCGAGACCGGCGGCCAGGTATTTTTGGAAACGCAGCGCGTCCTGATCGTCCTCGTAGTAACCGGGGTACTCGCCGAACGACTTGTAGCCCAGCTTGCGGAACATGCCGAGCGAGGCGACGTTGTCCTTGCGGATCTCCAGGCGCATCAGGCTCGCCTCGTTGGCGAGCGCCCGCCGCTCGGCCTCGCGCACCAGCAGTTCCCCCAGCCCTCGTCCGCGCGTGGCCGGATCGATGGCGATCGAGTACAGCCGCGCCAGCGGCGTGCCGCGTCGGAACAGCAGCATGACGTAGCCGTACAGCGTGCCGCCCTGATCGTAGACCAGGATCTCGCCATGGCCGCGGGTCAACAGATGGCGAAAACTGCGGCGGCTGAGCCGATCGAGCGCGAAGCACCGCTCCTCGAGGCGCACCAGGGCGTCGATATCGTCGAGCGTGGCGAGGCGCACCATCGACGGCGTGGCGCGATCGGCGGAGGAAACGATGGCGTTCATGCGCGACCTTTCAGGCGGGAACGGGAATGGACCGAAGCGCTTGGCCACCGCTTCGGCGACAGCCCCGTCCTATGACCGTCGGCGCCGCCGCCGAGTTCAGCGCGGCGCTCTTCGCCCTCAGTGATACACCGAAAGCGTTGTCGCGGAAAGGGAATGGCGCACGCACCGAACCCGGCGGCCACGGCCGACCCGGATGTGGGATGTCAGCACAGCGAAGGCGACGGCAAGACCGCTCTCGTCGGCGGCCCTACGGGACCGAATGAAAAAGGAGGCGCGTCCCGAACCGCGACGCGCCGAAATTGAGGGAGACGTTTTTACCGCTCAGCTGGCCCGTCGCTGACGTGACATCGGCTTCTCACGGGCCTCGTTGACACGCAGCGTGCGTCCGCCCATCTCGCTGCCGTTGATGGCGGCGATCGCGGCATCCGCCTCGTCATCGGCCATGCCGACGAAGCCGAATCCACGCGGACGTCCGGTCTCGCGGTCGTTGATGAGTTTGACGGTATGGACCGCGCCAAAACGCGAGAACAGCTCGCGAACGTCATCCTCGGTGGCGCTGAAGGGGAGATTCCCTACGTAGATCGACTTAACCACTGCACTACACTCCATTTCCGGCAGTTGAGAGATCGCTCTCCGTCCCTGTCGCGATCCGCTAGGCGTTTCGCCTGGACCACCTCACCGATACGGTTTGGCGCAAGAGCAAATCTACTATCGGACTTAAATCAGAGCGTGACAAGTCGACATTTTCTGAATCTTAGTGCTAATTAAACTTCGATAATCTACTTACAAAACAGATATTTACTGTTGCAGCGCAACATCACGCCATCGCGCGCACGCCCTGCCCGCCGCGACGCCCCTCCCTCCCCGATCCGCTTCCGTTGCCGCCGCCACGCCCCCAGATCGGCATCGTGACTGGCTTACCGTCACGTCCGCCGCGAGGAGACGCGCTGATGAACTGGGACAGAATCGAGGGCAACTGGAAGCAGCTCAAGGGCCGGGCCCGCGCCCAGTGGGGCAAGCTCACCGACGACGAACTGGAGGTCATGGCGGGGCGGCGCGAAGAGCTGATCGGCCGCATTCAGGAACGCTACGGGAAAACCCGGGAGGAAGCCGAACGCGAAGTGCGCGACTGGTCCGAGCGGCTGTAGCCGCTTGGCGGATCGGGGAGCACGGCGCGCGCGACAAAGCCCGCGCATCGCGAGTTGAGCGACCGCGCGGAAGGCGGACCGCGCCGCCTTCCGCGCCTTGGGGTCAGGGCCGTTGGGCCTCCACGCCTTCCTTCTCGGGCGGCATCAGGTCGGCCTTGGTCACGCCCATCCGCAGCACCAGGTAGGGGGCGATGAACAACGACGAATAGGTGCCGACGATGATGCCGACGATCATCGCCAGCGAGAATCCCTTGAGCACGTCGCCGCCCCAGAAATACAGGGCGATCAGCACGAACAGGGTGGTGCCGCCGGTGATGATGCTGCGCATCAGGGTCTGGTTGACCGAGCTGTTGATCACCTCGGCGGGCGTCGCCTTGCGCATGCGCAGGAAGTTCTCGCGGATGCGGTCGAACACCACGATGGTGTCGTTCAGCGAGTAACCCGCCGCCGCCATCACCGAGGCCAGCACCACGAGATCGAATTCCAGCTGGAACAGGGACAGGAAACCGACGGTGACGATGACGTCGTGCAACAGCGTGATGACGCCGTTGACCGCGAACCGCCACTCGAAACGGAAGTAGATGTAGATCAGGATGCCGATCGCCACCCAAGCCACGGCCTGCAGGCCCTGGACGGTCAGCTCCTCGCCCACCTGCGGACCGACGAACTCCAGCCGCTTGAGTTCGACCTGATAGCCGTCGACGCGCAACGCGCCCAGGATCTTCTCGCTGAGCTGGGCCGCGGTCTGCCCCTCGATGGTCGGCAAACGGATGATGACATCGCTGGCGGTGCCGAAGTGCTGCACCTGCCCCTCGAATCCGGCCTTACTCAGCAGCGCGCGGATCTGCTCCAGCTCCACCGGCCGGTCATAGCTCGCCTCCACCAGCGTACCGCCGGTGAAGTCGATGCCGAAGTTCATGCCCTCGAACAGGAACGAGCCCAGGGACACCAGCACCAGCAGCATGGACAGGATAGCGGCCGCCCGTCCCTTGCCGAGGTAATCGAAATTCATGCCGTAGAGGTTCATGCGGATAGTCCTTGCGTCCGCCTCAGACGTAGAGCTTGCGCACGCGCCGGCCGCCGTAGACCAGGTTGGCCAGGGCACGCGAGCACATGATGGAGGTGAACAGCGACGTCAGAATGCCGATGCTCAGGGTCACCGCGAAGCCGCGCACCGGGCCGGAGCCGAAGGCGAACAGGGCGATGCCGGCGATCAGTGTGGTGAGCTGACTGTCGGTGATACTGGCGAACGCCCGGTGATAGCCGGCGTGGATCGCCTGCTGCGGGCTGACGCCGTTGCGCAGCTCTTCGCGGATGCGCTCGTAGATCAGCACGTTGGCGTCCACCGCCATGCCGATGGTGAGCGCGATACCGGCGATGCCGGGCAGGGTCAGGGTCGCCTGCAGCAGGGACAGCGCCGCGACCATGAGGATCAGATTCACGATCACCGCGACGCTGGCGAAGATGCCGAACACCTTGTAATAGGCCATCATGAAAATCATGACCATCGCCACGCCGATCGCCGCGGCCTTGAAGCCCATCTCGATGTTGGCCTTGCCCAGGCTGGGACCGACCGTGCGCTCCTCGACGATCTCCAGCGGCGCCGCCAGCGAGCCGGCGCGCAGCAGCAGCGCCAGGTTACGCGCCTCATGCGTGGAATCGAGGCCGGTGATGCGGAAGCTGCTGCCCAGCGCTTCCTGGATGCGGGCGGTGTTGATGACCTCTTCCGTGCGGGTGCGGATCTTCTGCGGCTGGCCGTCGACCATGCGGGTCTCGACCTTGTTCTCGATGAACACCACCGCCATGAACTTGCCAACCGCGTTGCGGGTCTCGCGGTTCATGATGTTGCCGCCGGCGCTGTTGAGGCGGATGTTGACCTGGGCGCCGCCGGTCTGGCTGTCGATGCCGGACGAGGCATCGGTGATGAAGTCGCCGGTGATGATCACGTCGCGCTTGAGTACGACATAGCCGCCCTCGCGCCGCGGGAACACCTGGGTGCCGGGCGCGACCCGCGCCGGCGGCGCTTCCAGGAACGGCGGACTGGCCTCGTCCACCAGACGGAACTCCAGCGTGGCGGTGGCGCCGAGGATGTCCTTGGCGCGGGCGGTATCCTGCACGCCCGGCAGCTGCACCACGATGCGGTTGCTGCCCTGGCGCTGGATCACCGGCTCGGCCACGCCCAGCTCGTTGACGCGGTTGCGCAGGGTGGTGATGTTCTGCTGCACCGCGAACTGCTGCAGCTCCTTCAGCCGCGCCTCGCTCACCGTGGCCCGCACCCAGAATCGGCCGTCGCGTTCCTCCAGCGCGAAGTTCAGCTCCGGATAGTTGCGGCGCAGCTCGCTCACCGCCCGCTCGCGGTCCTGCACCTGATCGAAGCGGATGGTGACCGCGTTGCCGCTCGGCTCGACCGCGCCGTAGCGGATTCGCTGCTCGCGCAGCAGGGTGCGGAAGTCGTTGACGTAGCGGTCGACCGCCTGGCGCAGCGCCGCGTCGACGTCCACTTCCATCAGGAAGTGCACGCCGCCGCGCAGGTCCAGGCCCAGGTACATGGGCTGGGCGTTAATGGCGCGCAGCCAAGCCGGCGTGTTCGGCGCCAGGTTCAGCGCCACGGTGTAGCCGGTGCCCAGCGCCTCGCCGACCGCCGCCGCGGCGCGCAGCTGCGCCTCCTCGTCGAACAGCCGCACCAGGAACCGCCCCTCCACCACCTCATGGCCCTTGACCGGAATGTTCTGGCTGGCCAGCAGGTCGACCACCCGCTGCTGCACCGTCTCCGCCGGTGGCTCGCCACGCGCGGTGGAGATCTGCAGCGCCGGGTCTTCCGGATACAGGTTGGGCAACGCGTAGATCGTCGCCACGACGACGACGACCAGGATGAGGAGGTACTTCCAGAGCGGATAGCGGTTCATGATGCTGGCTCTAGCAGCGCCTTACTTGGCGGACTTCTTGTCGGCTTGCTTGTACGTGCCCTTGGGCATGACCGCGCCAACCGCCGTCTTCTGCACCTTGATTTCCACGCCGTCGGCGACTTCCACGGTGATGAACACATCGCCCACATCGGTGACCCGGCCCAGCACGCCGCCCTGGGTCACCACCTCGTCGCCCTTGGCCAGCGCCTCGACCATTTTCTTGTGCTCTTTGGCACGCTTGGCCTGGGGCCGAATCAGCAGGAAATAGAAAATGGCGATCAACGCGATGGGAAAGAGCAGCTGCATCATCGCATCGCCGCCCGAGGCCGGCGCTTGCTGGGCAAAGGCGTCGGAAATAAAGAAGCTCATACTAACCCCTTGTAATAATAAGAAATTCGTCGCTACCGCCGGTCTTCCGTCGAAGCGCGAAAGTGCCACATTATGGCACACGCGACCGGTTGCGAAAGCCTAAGTGCCTATTTCGTCTGGGCGCTACTCTTCTCCATCCTGAGCGCGGCGCCGATAGAATTCGGCGACGTACGCTTCCAGCCGATCCTGCTCCAGCGCTTCGCGCAACTCGCGCATCAGGCGCTGATAGTAGTGCAGGTTATGGATCGTGTTCAGGCGCGCGCCGAGAATCTCGTTGCAGCGGTCCAGGTGCTTGAGATAGGCCCGGCTGTAATGGCGACAGGTATAGCAGTCGCAGCCCTCCTCCACCGGTCGGGTGTCGCGCGTGTAGCGGGCGTTGCGCAGCCGCAGGGTACCGAAGCTGGTGAACAGATGGCCGTTGCGGGCATTGCGGGTCGGCATGACGCAGTCGAACATGTCGATACCGCGGCGCACGCCCTCCACCAGATCCTCGGGCCGCCCCACGCCCATGAGGTAGCGCGGCTTCAGACGCGGCAGCCGGGTGGAAAGATAGTCCAGGATGCGGTTGCGCTCCTCCTCCGGCTCGCCCACCGACAGCCCGCCCACCGCGTAGCCATCGAAGCCGATCTCCACCAGCCCTTCCAGCGACTCGCCACGCAGCGGCTCGTACATACCGCCCTGGACGATGCCGAACAGCGCCGACGGATTGTCGCCGTGCGCCGTCTTGCAGCGCTTGGCCCAGCGCAGCGACAGCCGCATGGACTTGGCCGCTTCGGCCTCGGTGGCCGGGTAAGGGGTGCACTCGTCGAACACCATCACGATGTCCGAGCCGAGCACGCGCTGCACGGCCATCGACTCCTCGGGACCGAGGAACACCTTGCTGCCGTCCACCGGCGAGCGGAAGGTGACGCCCTGCTCGCTGATCTTGCGCAGCTCGCCCAGGCTGAACACCTGGAAGCCGCCGGAGTCGGTGAGGATGGGCCCGTCCCAGTGCATGAAGTCGTGCAGATCGCCGTGCGCGGCGATCACCTCCACCCCCGGCCGCAGCATCAGGTGGAAGGTGTTGCCCAGGATGATCTGCGCGCCGCTGGCCTTGACCTCTTCCGGCGTCATGGCCTTGACCGTTCCGTAGGTACCCACCGGCATGAAGGCCGGCGTCTCCACCACCCCCCGGTCGAAATGCAGTCGGCCGCGGCGGGCCACGCCGCGCTCGGCCAGTAGTTCGAATCGCATGGTCGCTCTTTCAATCCTCGCGCCGCGCCTGCGGCGTTGCTGGGTAGATGAACATGGCGTCGCCGTAGCTGAAGAAGCGGTAGCGCTCGGCTATCGCATGGCGATAGGCGGCCATGGTGTTGTCGTAGCCGGCCATGGCGCAGACCAGCATGATCAGCGTCGACTCCGGCAGGTGAAAATTGGTCACCAGGGCATCCACCACCCGGAACCGGTAGCCGGGATAGATGAAGATGTCGGTGTCGCCCCGATAGGGGGTCAGCCGGCCGTGGCGCGCGGCGGTTTCCAGCGCGCGCACCGCGGTGGTGCCCACCGCTACCACTCGACCGCCGCGGCGGCGCGTCTCCGCCACCGCCTCGCACAGCGCCTCGTCGACCTCCAGGTACTCGCGGTGCATGCGGTGGTCTTCCAGCCGCTCGGCGCGCATGGGCTGAAAGGTGCCGGCGCCGACGTGCAGGGTGACGAACGCCCGCCGTACCCCTTTGGCCTCCAGCTGGTCGAGCAACGCCTGGTCGAAGTGCAGCCCGGCGGTGGGCGCAGCCACCGCCCCCGGCCGCCGCGCGAACACCGTTTGATAGCGCTCGCGGTCCTCGGCGCTGTCGGGCCGGCGGATATACGGCGGCAGCGGAATGTGGCCATGCCGCTCCAGCAGCTCCAGCAGCGGCCAATCGGCCTCGAAGCGCAGCACGAACTGATCGCCCTCGCGCCCCTCGACATGGACCGCGATCCCGCCCTCGAGTTCGAGCGCGCTGCCCGGCTTGGGCGACTTGCTGGCGCGCACGTGCGCCAGCGCGCGCCGCTCGTCCAGCAGCCGCTCGATCAGCACTTCGACCTTGCCGCCGCTGGCCTTGTGACCGTACAGGCGGGCCGGAATGACCCGGGTGTCGTTGAGCACCAGCAGATCGCCGGGCTGCAGCCGCTCGGCCAGATCGCGGAAACGGCTGTCGCGCCACCGCCCGGTCTCGCCGTTGAGCTCCAGCAAACGGCTGTCGCTGCGGCCAGGCAACGGGCGGTCGGCGATCAGCTCCGGGGGAAGTTCGAAATAGAAATCGGATCTTTGCATGGCGCGGATGGTAACAGCATCGCGCCCGGGGAACGAGGCACGATGCCCCGTCCGCGCCGCCCTTTGCGCGGCGCGGTGCTTGCCGTATACTTTGGGGCCTCTACCGTCAGCGCTCGCTGAAACTCCCTTTGCCGGGGTGGCGGAACTGGTAGACGCGCCGGACTCAAAATCCGGTTCCCGCGAGGGAGTGTGGGTTCGAGTCCCACCCTCGGCACCATCTCTAGCTTCTTCGTTTTCTCCGTAGCTTCGCGACCGCGCCCAGGCCCGCTAGCAGCCATAGCCACGTCGGCATCCAGGCGCCACCGCCACCACGACCGCCGTTCGAGGCCGGCTCGGCCGCGGCGCGCGGCAGCACTACCACATCGACTTCGACCGAGGCGTCCACACCGTCGTCGTCGCGAGCGCTGAAGCGAAAACCCAGGGTAATGGCCTCGCTCACGTCCGGCGCGACGAAGACCGCCGTCATGCCGCGCAAGGCCCCGTCCTGGTAGTCGCGCACGCTGCGGAGCGCCACCGCCGGGCCGGCGATCTGCTCGACGCTCACCTCGACGATAGCGCCGTCGTCGTCGCGCGCGCGCATGCCGAGGGTGACGACGTCCCCCGCCGGTACCGTGTCCGGCGAGTCCACGGCCACGACAGGCACGAGATTGGGATTCTGATCCTGGGCCAAGTAGCCCTCGATCCACTCGCCGTACGCCGCGCGAGAAACCCGGGTATAGACGCCGTAATAGCCGGGCACGGCGCAAGCGGTGCCGAAGCTGACGATGCCGACCTGAACCCAGCCGCCAGCGCCGTCCGGCACCAGCAAGGGCCCGCCGCTATCCCCCTGACAGGCGTCGACGCCGCCTTCCGGATAGCCGGCGCACAGCATGTTGTCGGTGACGCTGCCTTGATAGCTGCGCTTGCAGCCCTCGCTGTCGACGATGGGCACCTCGGCCCGGAGCAGCTCGGATGAAGGAGCGCTGCCCTCGACGACGGTGTTGCCCCAACCGAGCACGGTCGCCAGGGTACCCGGCGCCGCCAGCGCCTCCTCCTCATCGGCCGTCAGCGGCCGCACCGGCACCAGGGCCAGCGGCTCGGCCAGCCGCAGCAGCGCCAGATCGTTGTCGAAGGTGGTCCGGTCGTAGTCTGGATAGCGGATCACTTCCACCACCCGCACCCGACGTCCGCCGGCGCTGAGACTGGCGGTGCCGGCCAGCACCTGCAGACGCTCGGGAATGGTCACCGTGCCGGTGTCGGCATCCACGACGCAGTGGGCGGCGGTCAGCACCCAGCGGGCCGCGATCAGGTTGCCGGCGCAGAACTGGGCGGCGTAGTTGCTGGTGATGCGGCTATCGAGCAGACCGACCACCGAAGGCCAGCCCTCGCCGGCCGGCACGCCGCCGATGATGCGCGGCGCCGCCTCCGCCATCATCGCCAGCCCCGCCAGGGTCGACGGCCAGCGCTGCTCCTCGTCCGCGGCGAGCGGGGCTGCGGCCAGCAGCAGTAGCAGAGCGCAGCCGAGCACCGCGCCGTTCCGACGTGCAAGCGACATAACGTTCCTTGTCGTTCGGCGATGCACCAGCCGCCGCGACGGCGGCATCGCCTATTGAGTGGGGGGGGCGCGTTCGGCCGTCAAGCTCGACCGCGCCAACCGCCCCCTCAGCGCACGTGGGGGACTTCCTGCCCCAGCATCTCGGCGGTGACCAACACCACGCCCTTGGGCGAGACGTAGAACCGCCGCCGGTCGGCCTCGCGGTCATGGCCGATGATGGTACCGGGCGGAATGCGGCAGCCCTCGTCGATCACGGCGCGACGGATCTGGCAGCCCTCACCCACCACCACGTCGGGCAGGACCACCGAGTCCTCCACTACCGCCCGCGGGTTGACCACCACCTGCGAGAACAGCAGCGAGTGCTTCACCAGCGCGCCGGCGATGATGTCGCCGCCCGACACCATCGAGTTCACCGCCATGCCGCGCATCTGGTCGTCGTCGTAGATGAACTTGGCCGGCGGCAGCTGCGCCTGGTAGGTCCAGATCGGCCATTCCTCGTCGTAGAGGTTCAGCTCCGGATTCTCGCCGATCAGCTCCTGGTTGGCCTCGTAGAAGGCATCCACGGTGCCGACGTCGCGCCAGTAGGCCTGCTTGCCGGAACGCGGGTCGCTGAACGGGTAGACCATGACCCGGTCGGTGGCGATGGCGGCCGGGATCACGTCCTTGCCGAAATCCCGGTTGGAGTCGAGGTTTTCGGCGTCCTCGCGCAGCTTCTGGAACAGGTACTCGCGGTTGAACACGTAAATGCCCATCGACACCAAGGCGGTGTCGGGATGCCCCGGCATCGGCTCGGGGTCCTTGGGCTTTTCCGTGAACTTCAGCACCCGGCCCTCGCTGTCGGCGGTCATCACGCCGAAGGCGCTGGCCTTGCTGCGCGGCATCTGCACGCAGCCGATGGTGACATCGGCCGCCGACTCGACGTGGCGGGCGATCAGCGCCCCGTAGTCCATCTTGTAGACGTGGTCACCGGCCAGGATCAGCACGTAGCTGGGCTTGTGCGCCTTGATGATGTCGATGTTCTGGTACACGGCGTCGGCCGTCCCGGCGTACCACAGCGGCTTGTCCAACCGCTGCTGGGCCGGAACGATCTCGACGAACTCGCCGAACTCGCCGCGCAGGAACCCCCAGCCGCGCTGGATGTGCTGGATGAGCGAATGCGCCTTGTACTGGGTGAGCACGGCGATCCGGCGGATGCCGGAGTTGATGCAGTTCGACAAGGGGAAGTCGATCAGCCGGAACTTGCCGCCGAACGGCACGGCCGGCTTGGTACGCCAATCGGTGAGGTTGGCCAGCCGACCGCCGCGCCCGCCGGCCAGGATCAGCGCCAGGGTGTCGCGAGTGAGGCGGCTGACGAAGCGCGGATTCCGTTCGAGAAACATGCCCTGCTGTCTCCGCTGCGCAGTGTGTGTTCGGCCGATAGGATACTGGCCGCACCGAGCGGTGCCAACGCGAGCCCCGGCGGCGGTCGACGCCCGGCGCTCCGCCCACGGACGGAGTCTTGTGCGCGCGTCCCGAATTTCGATGCGAAGACCTCTAGCCTTTCGATTTCGATGGCTGTATATTTAGCGGCCTTCGGGGCCGTAGCTCAGTTGGGAGAGCGCGACAATCGCACTGTCGAGGTCAGGGGTTCGATTCCCCTCGGCTCCACCAGCTCCGACAAAGGCCGGCTTATCGCCGGCCTTTTGCTTTTGTGGGTCGACTCGGGGCTGCTCTATACTCTTGCCGGCCACCTCACGCCCCGGTAGCTCAGTGGATAGAGCGATCGCCTCCTAAGCGATAGGTCGCAGGTTCGATTCCTGCTCGGGGCACCATCCCCTCCCTTGCCCGTTATTTCGATCCGCCGGGCCCGACGCTGGCGAGGATGAACGCGCGCGCTTGGGCCAGCACCGCCTCCGAGCGCGCCGGATCGGTTTCCAGGCGCGCCACCGTCAGCGCTCCGATCATGGCCGACACGATCGCGCCGGCCTTGGCTGCCGCTTCCTCCGGCGAATCCACCACGAGCTGCTCGGCCACCACCGCGCGCAGCCGCTCCAGACCATCCCCTATCGCCTGACGGGCCGCCGCCTCGGCGCGCGCCGCCTCGGCGCCGAGCGCGGCGATGGCGCAGCCGTTCTCCGGATGGTCGCGGTGCTGGGCGCTGAGATAGGCCTCGACCACCGCCGCCAGCTTCCGGCCGGCCGGCGCCCGGCGCGCGATCTCGGCCAGCCCACCGCAGCTCTGCGTGAGCGCCTGCGCGCAGGCTTCCGCCACCAGCGCCTCCTTGGACGGGAAGTGCTTATAGAAGCCGCCGTGAGTCAAGCCGGCCTCGCGCATCAGATCGGCCACGCCGATGCCATTGATGCCGTGCGCGCGGAACGCGCGCGCCGCCGTCGCCACGATCCGCTCCCGCGTCTGGGCCGCTTCCGCCTTGGAACGCCGCATCGCTTCACCTCGTCTGTTCGGGCGCCTTGGTGTCCTCCCCGGACTATAGGGAATTGACGCCAGCGCCTCAATGGATGATATTCGTCATCCAAATTAGATGATGAATATCATCCATCGTTCACAGCCACAGGGAGCAAGACCGATGAAGCCGCAAACCGCCTCCGCCACCCCGTCCCGGGAAACGCTCGGCGCCGAGCGGGCTCTGGCGTTGTTCACGCGCCCGCGGCGCACGCCGCCAGCCGAGGACGAACGTGCCTTCCTCGACCGGGCGCGCCGCCGCACGGTTCTGTACGACGGGCTGTCGCTGGCCGCCTGGCAGTGGGGCAGCGCCGGACCGTGCGTGCTGCTGGTGCACGGCTGGGAAAGCCACGCCGGTCACTGGCGCGCGCTGATCGAGCGGCTGCTCGGCGACGGCTTCCAGGTGGTCGCCTTCGACGCCCCGGCGCACGGCCAATCCGGCGGCGACAGCACCGACGTGGTGGACATCGGCCGCGCCACGCTCGCCGTCGCCGCGCAACTCGGCCCGGTCGACGCGGTCGTCGGCCACTCGGTCGGCTCGCCGGCGGTGCTGTACGCCCTGTCCCAGGGCCTGCGTGTGCGCGGCAGCGTGCACATCGCCGGACCGAGTTCGCTGCGCCGCGTGCTGGACGGCTTCGCCCGCCAGGGGCGGATGGAGGATGCGGAGCGGTGGCGCTTCCAGCGCCTGGTGGAGGAGCGCATCGCCCTGCCGCTGGACGACATGGAACTGCCGGCGCTGCAGCGCGGCCTGCTGCATCGGGGCCTGATCCTGCACGACCCGCATGATCCGGAAGTGCCCTATGCGGCGAGCGAGGCGCTGCACCGGGTATGGCCGACCTCGACCCTGCTGCCCCTGGAAGGCCCGGGCCATCGGCGCATCATCCGCGACCCCGCCGCGCTCGACGCCATCGCCGACTTCCTGGCGCGCACCGCCACCGACGGGAGGGCCTCGGCATGAGCGCGCCGCACGGCTTCGCCACACCCGCCCCGGAGCGGCCGGCCGCCGGCGCGCTCCCGCTGCTCACCGCGCTGCTGATCACGCTCGGCACGCTCGGCGAAATCTCCAGTCAGCTCTACTTGCCGGCCCTGCCGGAGCTGGCGCGGGAATTCCAGGTCGGCGCCGCGCACGCCCAAGGCTCGCTCTGGGTGTTCCTGCTCGCCTTCGGCATCGGTCAGCTACTGTTCGGTCCGCTGTCGGACCGGATCGGCCGCCGCCCGGTGCTGCTCGGCGGGCTGGCGCTGTTCGCCGCCGCCAGCCTGGGCTGCGCCCTGGCCTCCTCGGCGGCGGGCTTCGCGCTGGCGCGCGGCCTGCAAGCGCTGGGTGCGGCGGCGGCGTTCGTCATGTCGCGCGCCGTCGCCCGCGACCGCTATCCCCTGGTGCAGCTCCCACGCTTGTTCGCCACCATGACCCTGGCCCTGGCGATCGCCGTGGCCGCGGCGCCGACCCTGGGCGGCCTGATCACCGAGCGTTGGGGCTGGCGCGCCGCCTTTCCTCCGCTCGCCCTGCTCGGCGCGGCGCTGACGCTGGTGGCGCTGCTGCGCTTCCGCGAGAGCCATCCCGCGCTCGGCGCCGGTACCGTTGGACTGCTGCGCGACTACGCGGCACCGCTGCGCGAGCGCGCCTTCCTCGGCTACGCCCTGCCGATGGCGCTGGTGTACGGCGCGATGCTCACCTACGTCTCCAGCGCGCCGGTGGTGGTGCGGGAGCTGCTCGGCGCGTCGCCGCGCCAGATGGGGCTGCTGTTCGGCGCGATCCTGTCCGGCTTCATCGTCGGCATCGCCGCCTCGCGCCAGCTGGCGGCGAAGCTCGGGCCGCGCCGCCTGACCGGCTACGGCGTGGCGCTGGCGCTGGCGTTCGCGCTCGTGACCGCACTGGCTTGCTGGCGCTGGGGGCTGGAGCTGCGCAGCGTGATCGCGCCGCAGCTGCTGCTCACCCTGGGGGCGGGCTTGCTGTTCCCGAACGCGGCGGCGGGAGCGCTGGCGCCGTTTGGCGCCCGCGCCGGGCTGGCGGCGGCGCAGCTTGGCTTCCTGCAGATGCTGGCTGGCGCCGGTTTCGCCCTACTCGCCGGCCTGACCAGCGACGGCAGCGCATGGTCGATGTTGCTGGTGCAGACCGGCTGCGCGGCGGCGGCCTTCCTGAGCTTTCGGCTGCTGCCGCGCGCTTGAGGCGCGAACCGGCTACTTGTTGCGCTTGACGAAACGCATCAAGCGCCGCTTGCGGGCGATCTGGCGGGGCGTGAGCATGTTCTTACGCCCCTCGAACGGATTCTCGCCGCTGCGGAACTCGATCCGCACCGGCGTACCGGCCAGGTCGAAGGCCTTGCGGAACACGTTGACCAGGTAGCGGCGGTAAGTGGCCGGCACCTCGTCGACCTGATTGCCGTGAATGACGATGATCGGCGGGTTCTGGCCGCCCTGGTGGGCATAGCGCAGCTTGATCCGCCGTCCCTGGATGCGCGGCGGCGGATACTGGGTGACAGCGTCGGCGAGCACTTGGTTGAGCTGCGGCGTGGGCAGCTTGCGCACCGCGGCGTCGTAGGCCTTGCGCACCGAGTCCAGCAGCAGGCCCACGCCCGAGCCGTGCAGCGCCGACACGAAATGCACCCGGGCGAAGTCGAGGAAGCTCAACTTGACGTCGAGCAGCCGCCGCACCTCGTCCTTCTGGGTCTGGTCCAGGCCGTCCCACTTGTTCACCGCCAGCACCATGGCGCGGCCGGCCTCCAGCGCGTGACCGACCAGGGTCGCGTCCTGCTCGGTGACGCCCTCGCGGGCGTCCACCACCATGATCACCACATTGGCCCGCTCGATCGCCTGCAGCGTCTTGATGACGCTGAACTTCTCGATCACGTCGTGCACCTGGCCGCGGCGCCGCACGCCGGCGGTGTCGATCAGGGTGTAGCGCTGGCCGTCCTTCTCGAACGGGATGTAGATGCTGTCGCGGGTGGTCCCGGGCATGTCGTACACCAGCACCCGCTCCTCGCCCAGCAGGCGATTCACCAGCGTGCTCTTGCCGACGTTGGGGCGGCCGATCACCGCCACCGCGATACGGTCGGGCTCGTCGCTGGGCGCCAGCTCCTCGCCGGGCTCCGCCTCGACCGGGAAGCCGGCCAGCACCTGCTCCATCAGCGCCGCCACGCCGTTGCCGTGCGCGGCGGCGATGGCGTGGATCTGGGTGAAGCCGAGACTGTGGAAATCGGCCATGGCGGTGGCCTTGTTCAGGCCATCGACCTTGTTCACCACCAGGGACACCGGCTTGCCGCTGCGCCGCAGCCAGCCGGCCAGCTGCTCGGCGGCGACGGTCAGGCCGGCGCGGCCGTCGACCAGGAACAGCACCGCATCGGCTTCCTCGACCGCGCGCAACGCCTGCTGCTGCATGCCTTGCTCCACACCCTCGGGATCGCCGGCGATACCGCCGGTATCGACCACGATGTACGGCCGCGGTCCGACCTTGCCGCGGCCGTACTGGCGATCGCGGGTAAGGCCGGGATAATCCGCCACCAGGGCGTCACGGCTACGGGTGAGATAGTTGAACAGGGTGGACTTGCCCACGTTGGGCTGGCCCACCAGAGCGATGACCGGATCCATGATGTTATGGCTGCTCCCGAAAGGGGGCGCTAAGGATACCAGAAGGCCGCCGCCGCTTCAGACACTTAGCCGTTCCTGCTCGGAGCGCGGCGGCAGGATGTCCAGCGCCGCGGCCAGCAGATCGCGGGTATAGGGCTGCTGTGGCGCGGTGAAGACCCGCTCGGCGTCGCCGGCCTCCACCAGCTGGCCGTGGCGCATCACCAGGATACGGTGGCTCAGCGCCCGCACCACCTTCAAGTCGTGGCTGATGAACACGAACGCCAGCCGGTGCCTGGCCTGGAGCGTGCGCAGCAGCTCCACCACCTGCGCCTGCACCGAGCGGTCGAGCGCCGAGGTCGGCTCGTCCAGCACCACCAGCCGCGGCTTGAGCACCAGCGCCCGGGCGAAGGCCACGCGCTGGCGCTGGCCGCCGGATAGCTCGTGCGGGTAGCGGTGGCGCAGCGCCGGATCCAGCCCCACTTCCTCCAGGGCCTGGGCCACCAAGGCATCGCGCTCGGCGGCGTCGGCGCCGATGCGGTGCAGCTCCAGGCCCTCGGCGACGATCTGCCCCACCGACATGCGTGGGCTCAGGCTACCGTAAGGATCCTGGAAAACGATCTGCAGCTCGCGGCGCAACGGTCGCAGCGCGCGCGCCGACAAAGCGGAAATGGCGCGACCGTCGAAGTACACCGCCCCCTGCGGCCGCAGCAGCCGCAGCAGCGCCAACCCCAGGGTGCTCTTGCCCGAGCCGCTCTCGCCCACCACGCCGACCGTCTCGCCCTGGCGCACCGTCAGCGACACGCCATCGACGGCCTTCACATAGTCGCGGGTACGACGCAGCAGCCCGCCCTTGAGCGGAAACCAGACCCGCACGTCCTCGGCCTTGAGCACTTCCGGTGCCCCGGGAGGCACCGGCGGCGGCTGTCCCGACGGCTCCGAAGCCAGCAGCTGGCGCGTGTACGGATGCACCGGCTGGGTGAACAACGCCTCGGTGGTGTTGTGCTCGACGATCTCGCCGTCGCGCATCACGCACACCCGATCGGCCATCTTGCGCACGACGTTGAGATCGTGGGTGATGAGCAGCAGCGCCATGCCGAGCTGACGCTGCAGGTCCTTGATCAGCGCCAGGATCTGCGCCTGGATGGTGACGTCCAGGGCGGTGGTCGGCTCGTCGGCGATCAGCAGATCCGGCTCGTTGGCCAGCGCCATGGCGATCATCACCCGCTGACGCTGGCCGCCGGACAGCTCGTGCGGGAAGGCGTTCAGGCGCTTCTCCGGCTCTGGCAGCCGCACCAGCCGCAGCAGCTCCAGGGTGCGGGCGCGCGCCGCCGCCCGCGACATGCCGCGATGCAACAGCAACGTCTCGCTGACCTGCCGCTCGATGGTATGCAGCGGGTTGAGCGAGGTCATCGGCTCCTGGAACACCACGCCGACCCGATTGCCCCGGATCTGGCGCAGCAGCGGCTCGGGCGCGCCGACCATCTCCTGCCCGCGGAAGCGGATGCTGCCGCGCGGATGATGGGCGCGCGGATACGGCAGCAGCTGCAGGATCGACATGGCAGTGACCGACTTGCCGGAGCCGCTCTCGCCCACCAGCGCCAGGGTCTCGCCCTTGCGCAGCTCGAAGCTCACGCCCTTCACCGCCTGCACCGCGTCGGGACCGTGACCGAAGCTCACCGCCAGATCGTTCACCTGCAGCAAAGGCTCGCTCATGGCCTGCGCTCCTGGAAGGTCTTGCGCGGGTCGAAGGCGTCGCGCACCGCCTCGCCGATGAACACCAGCAGGCTGAGCATCACCGCCAGCACCAGGAAAGCGGTGATGCCCAGCCACGGCGCCTGCAGATTGTTCTTGCCCTGCAGCAGCAGCTCGCCGAGCGAAGCCGTGCCGGGCGGCAGCCCCAGACCGAGGAAGTCGAGCGCGGTCAGCGCGGTGATGGCGCTGGTGAGGATGAAGGGCAGGAAGGTCATGGTCGCCACCATGGCGTTGGGCAGCACATGGCGCAGCATGATCTTGCGGTCCGGCAGCCCCAGGGCGCGTGCGGCGCGCACGTAGTCGAAGTTGCGCGCCCGCAGCACCTCGGCGCGCACCACCGGCACCAGCGCGGTCCAACTGAACAGCAGCATGATACCCAGCAGCCACCAGAAGTTCGGCTCGACCACGCTGGAGAGGATGATCAGCACGAACAGCACCGGCAGCCCGGACCAGATCTCGATGGCGCGTTGGCCGAGCAGGTCGACCCAGCCGCCGAAGTAGCCCTGGAGAGCGCCGACGACGATGCCGATCAGCGAGCTGAACACGGTCAGTGCCAGACCGAACAGCACCGAGATGCGGAAGCCGTAGATCAGTCGCGCCAACACGTCCCGCGCCTGATCGTCGGTGCCGAGCCAGTTCTCGGCGCTGGGCGGGGTCGGCGCCGGGCGGTCGAGCCGATAGTTGATGGTCTGGGGGCCGTAAGGGATTGGCGGCCAGAGCATCCAGCCGTTCCGCTCGATCAGCTCGCGCACGAACGGGTCGCGGTACTCGGCCTCGGTGGCGAAATCACCGCCGAAAGTCACCTCCGGATAGGAAAACAGCACCGGGAAGTAGAACCTACCGTCGTAGCGCACCAGCAGCGGCTTGTCATTGGCCAGCAGCTCCGCGCCCAGGCTCAGCGCGAACAGCACCACGAAGATCCACAGCGACCACCAGCCGCGGCGGTTGGCCCTGAACTGCTGCCAGCGACGGCGATTGATCGGGCTCAGCCGCATGCGCTCACACCTCCCGCCGCTCGAAGTCGATGCGCGGATCGACCAGCACGTAGGCGAGGTCGCCGATCAGGTTCAGCAGCAGGCCGATCAGCGTGTAGATGAACAGCGTGCCGAACACCACCGGATAGTCGCGGTACACCACGGCTTCGTAGGCCAGCAAGCCCAGGCCGTCGAGCGAGAAGATGATCTCGATCAGCAACGAGCCGGTGAACAGGATGCCGACGAAGGCCGAAGGGAAGCCGGCGATCACGATCAGCATGGCGTTGCGGAATACGTGCCGGTACAGCACCGCCCGCTCGGTGAGTCCCTTGGCCCGGGCGGTCATGACGTACTGCTTATTGATCTCGTCCAGGAAGGAGTTCTTGGTGAGCATGGTCAAGCCGGCGAAGCCGCCGATCACCATGGACAGCACCGGTAGAGTGATGTGCCAGAAGTAGTCGACGATGCGCTGCGGCCAGCTCAGCTCCTGCCAGTTGTCGGAGGTCAGCCCGCGCAGCGGGAACCAGTCCAGGAACGAGCCGCCGGCGAACAGCACCACCAGCAGCACGGCGAACAGGAAGCTGGGCACGGCGTTGCCGACGATCACCACGGCGCTGGTCCAGAAATCAAAGGGCGTGCCGTCGCGCACGGCTTTCTTGATGCCCAACGGGATGGAGATCAGGTACACCAGCAGCGTGGTCCACAAGCCCAGCGAGATGGACACCGGCAGTTTGTCGATGATCAGCTGCACCACCGTGCGGTTCTGGTAGAAGCTCTCGCCGAAGTCGAAGGTGGCGTAGTCCACCAGCATCTTCAGGAAACGCTCGTGCGCCGGCTTGTCGAAGCCGTATTGACGCTCAAGTTCGGCGATCAGCTCTTCGCGTAGCCCCTGGCCGCCGCGATAGCGGCTCTCGCCGACTGCCGTTTCCATGCCGCCGCCGGCGATGCGGGCGGTGGCGGCGACGTCCTGGCGCTCGATCTGCGCCATGATGCGCTCCACCGGCCCACCGGGCGCGAACTGCACGATCACGAAGTTCAGCGCCAGGATCCCGAGCAGGGTCGGGATCATCAGCAGCAGGCGGCGCAGGATGTAGGCGGCCATCTAGTGGAGCGTCCTCGTCATTGCCGGGGTCTCGCCCACCAGATGTCGGTCACCGGCGGCGTGCCGTACTTGGGCTGGACCTCGGGGTGCGCCAGCCGGTTCCAGTAAGCGACCCGCCAGACCTTGGTGTGCCAGTGCGGCACCACGTAGTGGCCGGCGAGCAGCACTCGGTCCAAGGCACGGGTGCGAGCGATCAGGCTTTCGCGGTCCGGCGCCATGATCAGCTGCTCGATCAGCGCGTCCACCACCGGATCGCAAATACCGGCGTAGTTGTTGGAGCCCTCGGTCTTCGCCGCCTCGCAGCTCCAGTAGTCGCGCTGCTCGTTGCCCGGCGAGTTGGACTGGCCGATCACCTGCACGGTCATGTCGAAATCGAAGCGCTTCATGCGCTCGATGTACTGCGCCGTGTCTACGGTGCGCGCGCTCGCCTCGATGCCTAGCCGCTCCAGGTTGCGGATATAAGGCAGCACCACCCGCTCGAACGACGGGTTGAAGAGCAGGATCTCGAAGCGCATCGGCCGCCCGGTGCGGACGTTCACCCGCTTGTTGCCCCGGATCTCCCAACCTGCCTCCTCCAGCAAGCGGCTGGCGATGCGCAGATTCTCGCGCGATACGCCCTGGCCCGAGGTCACTGGCGCCCGGTACACGCCCTCGAACACCTCCGGCGGCAGCCGGTCGCGGAACGGCGCCAGCAGCGCCAGCTCGGCCGGACTCGGCGGCTCGCGCGCCGCCAGCTCGGAGTTGGCGAAGTAGCTCTCGGTGCGGGTGTAGGCGCCGTGGAACAGGTTGGCGTTGGTCCACTCGAAGTCGAAGGCGTAGTTGAGCGCCTGGCGCACCCGCCGGTCGGTGAACGGCTCGCGGCGGGTGTTCATGAAGAAGCCCTGCATGCCGGCCGGGTTCTCGTGCGCGAACTCTTCCTTGATGATGCGGCCCTCGCGCACCGCCGGTATGTCGTAGGCGGTGAACCAGGCTTTGGCGATGTTCTCGAGCCGGAAATCGAAGGCCCCGCCCTTGAAAGCCTCCAGCGCCACCGTGCCGTCGCGGTAGTAGTCGAAGCGGATGATGTCGAAGTTGTAGCGCCCACGGTTCACCGGCAGATCCCGCCCCCAGTAGTCGGCGACCCGCTCGTAGGTGACCGAGCGGCCGGCGTCGAACTGCTTGAGACGGTACGGGCCGCTGCCGAGCGGAATGTCATAGCTGGTGGCGGCGAAGTCGCGGCCCTGCCAGTCGTGTTCCGGCAGCACCGGCATCTGGCCGAGGATCAGGGGCAGCTCGCGGTTGTCGCTGTGGCGGAAGCGGAACGTCACCTCGCGCGCGGCGGTCTTCTCCACGCTCGCCACGTCCGCCCAGTACGCCCGGTACATCGGATGGCCCTGCTTGGTCAGGGTATTGAACGTGAAGATCACGTCCTCCGGCCGCACCGGCTTGCCGTCGTGGAAACGCGCCTCGCGACGCAGACGGAATTTCACCCAGGAACGGTCCTCGGCCACCTCGATAGCTTCCGCCAGCAGACCGTACTCGGTGAACGGCTCGTCCAGGGAGTGGTAGGTGAGCGTGTCGTAGATCAGGCCCAGGCCGGCCGCCGCGGTACCCTTGAGGATGAAGTTGTTGAGGCTGTCGAAGGTGCCCAGCGCCGACAGCCGCAGCGTGCCGCCTTTGGGAGCGTTGGGGTTGACGTAGTCGAAATGGGTGAAACCGGCCCCATACTTCGGTGCACCGTGCAAGGCGACGGCGTGCTGCCAGGCCTGCGCCAGCGGCGCGGCAAGCACGAGCGTGAGCACCAGTAGCGTGCGGTGGAGCAACCGAATCTCCTTCTCCAGCGTAGATCGAGCCACCGAGACAGCGCTTAGGTTTACACTGCGTCGCCGGCCGGGTCAAAAGGCGACGACTTGCTAGGCGACGCTCGGGTTTTTTGAGTAAGTTATCGGGGTTGCGTCGGCCGGCCCGGACAAGCGTCAGCCACCAGGCCGCCGCCACAGCCAAATCCACTTCTGACAGGATTCGGACACATCATGGGATTCCTCAACAACAAGCGTGCGCTGATCGTCGGCGTCGCCAGTGACCGCTCCATCGCCTGGGGCATCGCCCAAGCCATGAAGCGCGAGGGTGCCGAGATCGCGCTCAGCTACCCCAATGACAAGCTCCGGCCGCGGGTAGAAGGTTTCGCCGCCGAACTCGGCAGCGACTTCGTCATGCCCCTGGACGTGACCAAGGACGATCAGATCGACGCCGCCTTCGCCGCCATCGAACAGCGCTGGGGGCACCTGGACATCATCGTCCACTCCGTAGCCTTCGCGCCCAGCGAAGAGCTCAAGGGCTCGTACGTGGACAATGTCACCCGCGCCGGCTTCGCCATGGCGCAGGACATCAGCAGCTACAGCTTCGTGGCCCTGGCCAAGGCCGGTCGCCGGCTGATGAAGGGCCGTAACGCCGCGATGCTCACCCTGAGCTATCTGGGCGCCGAACGTGCGCTGCCCAGCTACAACGTCATGAGCCCGGCCAAGGCCAGCCTCGAGGGCAACGTCCGGCAGATGGCCTTCGACCTGGGGCCGGACGGCATCCGCGTCAACGCCATCTCCGCCGGTCCGATCCGGACGCTGGCCGCTTCCGGCATCGGCAACTTCCGCAAGATGCTGGAGTTCAACGCCAAGGCCGCGCCGCTGCGGCGCAACGTGACGATCGAAGAGGTGGGCAACTCCGCCGCCTTCCTCTGCTCGGATCTGGCCTCCGGCATCACCGGCGAAGTGCTGCACGTCGACGGCGGCTTCCACATCGTCGGCCTGAGCGGCGTCGAGTTCGACTGAGGCCGCCCCGCCTCAGCGCAAATGAAGAGGGCCCCGCGAGCGGCGTGAACCGTTCGCGGGGCCCTCTCTTTTAGGAGCCCGAAAAGGCCGGCCGTTACAGCCGGTCCTCCCGGATCTTCACCTTGGCCTCGTCGCGCAGCGCGCGCAGGAAGGCGTTCATCGTCGCGGCGCCTTGCAGAGAGCGCAGCTGCGGCCCGATCCACTCGGCCTGCTGCTTGCCGGCCTCGTCATCAACCTTGCCCTCGCGCACGGCGGACACCTTGAGCACAGCCACACTGCCGTTCTGCAGCGCCACCGTCGCCACGGAAGCCTGCCCCTCGGTCGGCTTGCGCAGGCGGAACGCCTCCTGCAGCACCGCGGCCGGCACCGCTTCGGCGTCACGGGTAACGAAACCGGGGTTGGTGACGGTAACGCCCTGGGTGCCCGCCAGCGCGTCCAGCGCCTCACCGGCGGCGACCCGGCCGCGCAGCTCCTCGGCCAGCTGCTTGGCGCGCTCGGCCTGCTTCTCGCGCCGCAGCCGCTCACCGATGTCAGCGGCGACCTCCTCCAGCGGCTTGGTCACCGCCGGCTTGTGCTCGGCCACTCGCACCACCACGTAGCGATCCCCGGACAGCGACAGCAGCTGGCTGTTACGGCCTTCCCTCAGCACTTCGTCGCTGAACGCCGCCGCACGCACCGCCTCCTCGGCGGCGATGCCGCTCTGCTGGCCTTGAGCGCTGACCCAATCGGTGGTCTTCAGCTCCACGCCGAGATCCTTGACCGCCGGCTCCAGCGTATCCGGGTGCTCGTAGGCGAGGTTGGCGAGCCGGTTGGACAGCTCGGCCAGCAGCTTAGCCGAGCGCTCCTGGACTAGCTCCTGCCGCAGCTGCTCGCGCACTTGCTCGTAAGGCGTGACCTGCTCGGGCGTCCGCTCGGTGACCTGGATCAGGTGCAGACCGTACTGGGTCCGCACCGGCTCGCTGAGCTGCCCCGGTTCGAGCGCGAACGCCGCCTGCTCGAACTCGGGGACCATGTCACCGGCCCGTACGAAGCCGAGATCGCCGCCGCTCGCGGCGGAGCCGGGATCCTGCGAATGCTGCTTGGCGAGTTCGGCGAAATCGGCCTCGCCCCGCGCGACCTGCTCGCGCCACTGCAACAGCCGCTGGCGCGCCTCCTCGACCTGCTCCTGCGAGGCCTTGGCGTCCAGGGCCAGCAGAATGTGCCGCACCCGACGCTCGCCGCCTTCGGTGAAACGAGCCTTCTCCTGCTCGTAGCGCGCCTTCAGGGCGTTGTCGTCGATCTCGATCTGGGAGGCGACCTGCTCGGGACCGAGCTCGACGTAGGCCAGCTTCACCTGCTCCGGCTCCTGGAAGGCGCTGGAGTTGGCCTGGTAGTAGGTCCGCACTTCCTCGTCCGATACCGACACCTGGTCACGGAACGCCTCGGCATCGACCGTGAGGTAAGCCAGCTCCCGCTCCTGCCCCTGCAGGCTGGCGATCTGCCGAACCTCATCGGCGGTGGCGAAATCGGAGCCCTGGATGCCGGTGCGCAGCTGTTCGATCGCCTCGGCGAGGCGCACCCTCGCCTCGTATCCCTGCGGCGTGAGGCCGTTGGCGCGCAGCAGGGTCAGGTAGCGCTCGCGCGAAAAGCGCCCGTCTTCGTGGAACACGTCCTGGGCGAAGATGATGTCGGCCAGGGTCGCGTCGCTGATCCGCAGCCCCTGCTCCTCCACGTAGCGCCGCAGCACCGTCTCGTTGATCAGCCGATCGAGCGCCTCGCGCCGCAGCAGGCGGTCGTCGAACAGGCTCGGATCGAGCTGCCCACCGAACATCTGCGCCAACCGCGCCCGCTGCTGCTGATACGCGCTGTTCACCGCCTCCGCGGAAATGGGCACGCCGTCGACGGTAGCCACCTCGGTTCCCTGAGGCCCGGCGATATAGCTGTAGATCCCGGTTACGACCAGCGGAATGGCAATGGCCAGGATGACGAACCAGATGATCAGGCCTTTCGCGCGTTCACGGATCGTTGTCAACATGATGGGCTGATCCTGTCCTTGTAATCCTCAACCGCCGCAACTGCGGACGAGGCACAAAACAAAAAGGCGCCGTTTTGCGGCGCCCTTTTGCTTTCAAGTTTGGCGGAGCGGACGGGACTCGAACCCGCGACCCCCTGCGTGACAGGCAGGTATTCTAACCGGCTGAACTACCGCTCCAAACTCTTTGGTGGGTGGTGAGGGGTTCGAACCCCCGACATTCGCCTTGTAAGGGCGACGCTCTCCCAGCTGAGCTAACCACCCGCGAAGAGGACGCCTATTGTACAGCGTCCTTCAGCGCTTTACCAGCCTTGAAACTGGGGACCTTGGACGCGCGAATCTCGATGCTGTCGCCGGTGCGCGGATTGCGGCCCGAGCGAGCAGCGCGCTCACGTACCGAGAACGTGCCGAAGCCGACCAGCGTGACCTGATCACCTTCCTTTAGCGCAGCGGTAATCGCCTGAACTACCGCATCCACCGCGCGCGCGGCGGCGGCTTTGGATAGATCAGCATTTTGCGCTACAGCTTCGATCAGTTCCGACTTATTCATTACCGAAGTCCCCTTGGTGTTGTTTTCGATCGACCACCGCTTCCGGCGCACCGCCACCGCAGGTAGCTGCCTTGGGCGCAGGCGTCGAATATCGCTCTGGTCGAACCTGGGCGTTATCCTAGCCTTCCGACCCCAACAGGACAAGCGTCCTTGCAGGTTGCGGGAATGCTCGGCGTCGACCACCCCATACCTCGAAACCGAGCCACCCCCGGTCCGAGTCCCTTTAGCAAAACCGGCGGGCCGCATGTCCTGCCGGCCCGCCAGCGATTTCCCTTATATCAGGGCGATTTTGGCACTGTCAACGCGACCGCATCGATCGCAAAGCGCGTTCGGACAAGGCCTTCCGCGCATCCGGCCCGCTCGCCGGGGCGGGCCCGCTGCGGCGAGGTCAGTGCGGCCTGACCTCGTCCTGCTTCTCGCCGCGCTTGCCCGGCGTCTTGTCGCCCTCGCCCGGCTCCTCGACCTTGGCCAGCGGCGTCGGCTGCGAAGCCAGCGCCACCTCCAGCACCTGGTCGATCCAGCGCACCGGCCGCACGTCCAGCTTGCTGAGGATATTCTTGGGAATATCCGCCAGATCCTTGCGATTCTCCTCGGGAATCAGCACGGTCTGGATGCCACCGCGGTGCGCCGCCAGCAGCTTCTCCTTGAGGCCGCCGATCGGCAGGACTTCGCCGCGCAGAGTGATCTCGCCGGTCATCGCCACGCTGGCCTTGACCGGAATATGGGTCGCCGCCGACACCAGCGCGGTGCACATGCCGATGCCGGCGCTGGGGCCGTCCTTCGGGATCGCCCCCTCAGGCACGTGGATGTGCAGGTCGTGCTTCTCGAAGAAATCGGGCTCGATGCCGAGCACTTCGGCGCGGCTGCGCACCACCGTGCGCGCCGCCTCGATCGACTCCTTCATGACGTCGCCGAGCTGACCCGTATAGGTCATCTTGCCCTTGCCCGGCACCACCACCGACTCGATGGTCAGCAGCTCGCCGCCGACCTCGGTCCAGGCCAGGCCCGTGACCAGGCCGACCCGGTCGCTCTCCTCGGCCATGCCGTAGCGATAGCGGCGCACGCCCAGGTAATCGTCCAAGTTCTTGGGCGTGACCGTGATGCGCTTAGCGCTGGGCCGCAGCGACATGGCCTTCACCACCTTGCGGCAGATCTTGGCGATCTCGCGCTCAAGGTTGCGCACGCCGGCCTCGCGCGTGTAGTAGCGAATGATGTCGCGGATGGCGCTCTCGGTGACGGTCAACTCGTTGTCGCGCACGCCGTTGGCCTTCATCTGCTTGGGTAGCAGATAGCGCTGGGCGATATTGACCTTCTCGTCCTCGGTGTAGCCAGCCAGGCGGATCACTTCCATGCGGTCCAGCAGCGGCCCCGGGATGTTCATGGTGTTGGCGGTGGCCACGAACATCACCTCGGACAGATCGAAGTCGACCTCCAGGTAGTGGTCGGAGAAGCTGCTGTTCTGCTCCGGATCCAGCACCTCCAATAGCGCCGAGGCCGGGTCGCCGCGGAAATCCATCGCCATCTTGTCGATCTCGTCGAGCAGGAACAGCGGATTGCGGGTGCCGACCTTGGCCAGGTTCTGAATGATCTTGCCGGGCAGCGAGCCGATGTAGGTGCGGCGATGACCGCGGATCTCGGCCTCGTCGCGCACCCCGCCCAGCGCCATGCGCACGAACTTGCGGTTGGTGGCGCGAGCGATCGACTGGCCGAGCGAGGTCTTGCCGACGCCGGGCGGCCCGACCAGGCACAGGATCGGCCCCTTGAGCTTCTTCACACGCTGCTGCACGGCCAGATACTCGAGGATCCGCTCCTTCACCTTCTCCAGGCCGTAGTGATCGGCCTCGAGGATCTCCTCGGCGCGCTTGAGGTCGTGGACCACCTTGGTGCGCTTGCGCCAAGGCACGTTGACCATCCAGTCGAGGTAGTTGCGCACCACCGTCGCCTCGGCCGACATCGGCGACATCAGCCGCAGCTTGTTGAGCTCGGATTCGGCTTTCTGGCGCGCCTCCTTGGGCATGCCGGCGCGCTGGATCTTGCGCTCCAGCTCCTCGATCTCGTTCGGCACATCCTCGAGCTCGCCGAGCTCCTTCTGGATGGCCTTCATCTGCTCGTTGAGGTAGTACTCGCGCTGGCTCTTCTCCATCTGCTGCTTGACGCGCGAGCGGATGCGCTTCTCGATCTGCAGGACGTCGATCTCGCCCTCGATCAGGCCCATCAGATGCTCGAGCCGCTCGCGCACGCCATCGATCTCGAGGATGCGCTGCTTCTCCTCGATCTTCAGCGCCATGTGGGCGGCGATGGTATCGGCCAGGCGGCCCGGATCCTCGATGCTGGCCAGCGAGGACAGGATCTCCGGCGGCACCTTCTTGTTGAGCTTGACGTACTGCTCGAACAGGTTCATCACCGAGCGGCTCAGCACCTCGAGCTCGCGGTCTTCGCTCAAGTCGGGCTCATCGCGCGGCACCAGCTGCGCGGTGAAGAAGCCGCGCTCGGTATCCAGGCTGACCACGTGCGCCCGCTGCACACCCTCGACCAGCACCTTTACGGTGCCGTCCGGCAGCTTGAGCATCTGCAGGATGGTGGAAACGGTTCCGACCTGGTAAAGGTCGCGCGCGGTCGGATCGTCGATCTCGGCGCTGCGCTGAGCCACCAACAGGATACGTTTGTCCTCTTCCATGGCCGCCTCGAGCGCGCGAATCGACTTCTCGCGCCCGACGAACAAGGGGATGACCATGTGCGGATAGACCACCACGTCCCGCAGCGGCAACGCCGGCATGGCCGCGACCGGGCGATTGGTGATCTCGGATGGCTGATCTCTGTGCTCCATCAAGGAGTTCCTCGCAACATTTCCGCAAGACTCTGTCCCGAGCCCCGAAAGTCCGTCCGCACCACATGCGGTTGTCGGACGAACCATTCAATTGATGCCGCAGACTGGCTTCGATGGTACCAGGGGCGGATGGAACGCAAAATGGAGGGCGGAAACGGCGGGG
>CALGAN010000013.1 GCA_937951875.1 uncultured Alkalilimnicola sp.
CCTGCGGTATGTCTGGCTGTACAATCACCAACTGCCACAGAAAGCCTTGGGGCATGTCAGCCCCATCCAGGCCATGAAACAATGGCAGCGATCACACCCCGAACTGTTCAACAGACGTGTTACCAATCAGCCGGGACACGACAGTCGGAGCATGCCGTTCCAATGATGGCGATGATGGAGGCCGGGCTCGATACCAAGGTGTTGTATGCGGCGCTGCTGGGCATTCTCCTGCCGGGCATATGGGCACTGCTGGCGCGGGGGTTGCTCATAGGCGCGCTGCGGCGGCGTTCGGACACGGGGCCCGTGGCGCGTGCGGTTCGGCATGGCGTCGGTCTGGCGTTGGCTGCCGCTTGCTTGGTCGGGCTCGACCTGGCGCTGCTGGTCCAGGCCGGCTCCCGTGCCGGCCCGCCGCTGGTGCTGATTCTGGCCGGGGCGCTGGCGCTGGCCTTGGGCGGGTTGACGTTCTCGGCGTGGCTGCGGCTGAGCGAGAAGGGGGCGGAGGCCGCTGGCACCATTGCGCGGCATGCGGTCCATGCCGCGTGGGGGGTGGTGATCGCTCTGGCGCTGATGGGCTTGATGGAATCCCGCGTCTTGTTCGCATGAGGCGCTGGGAGCGACTCCTATTGTGGGCTTATTGCCTGGTTTGGCTTGGGGCGTCGTCTTTCTCTTTCTGCGCTGGCACGAGCTGTCGCCTTGGGTGAAATACCCACTGGCTTTCGTCGAGGCCATGGTCGTTCCGGGCGGGGCGATCTTCCGCGATACGCTCAGGCACTAGCCGAGCGGAGGGCGGGATGAGGGCCGGCGTGCGGGGTGTGCCACGTATCCGTTCGGCCCGGCCTCACTCCGCGATACGCAGCCGCCGATAGCCGATCGCTTCCAGCAGGTGCTTCTCGCCGATCTCGTCGCAGCCGGCCAGGTCGGCGATGGTGCGCGCCACACGCAGGACGCGGTGGTAGGCGCGGCCGGACAGGCCCAGCCGGTCCAGCGCCGAGTCCAGCAGCCGCTGTTCGGCGGCGCCGAGCCGGCAGACGCCTTCCACGCGCCCGGGGGGCAGCTGGCTGTTGATGCAGTCCTGCCTGGCGAGCTGACGCTCGCGCGCCGCCATCACCCGCGCTCTGACCGTGGCGCTGGGTTCGCCGCACGGGGCCGACCTTAGCTCGGCGGCGGACAGGCGCGGCACTTCCAGGCGGATGTCGATGCGGTCGAGCAGCGGTCCGGACAGCCGGCTGCGGTAGCGCGAGACCTGTTCCGGGCTGCAACGGCAGCGACCGCCGGGGTCGCCGAGGTAGCCGCAGGGGCAGGGATTCATGGCGGCGACGAGCTGGAAGGCAGCCGGGTATTCCACCCGCGCCGCGGCGCGCGATAGCGCCACCTTGCCGGTTTCCAGCGGCTCGCGCAAAGCCTCCAGGGCGCGGCGGCTGAACTCCGGCAGCTCGTCGAGGAACAGCACGCCGTGGTGCGCTAGGGAAATCTCGCCGGGCCGGGGGCGGGCGCCGCCGCCGATCAGGGCCACGTCCGAGGCGCTGTGGTGCGGGGCGCGCACTGGGCGTCGGCCCCAATGCTCGGGGCGGAAGCCGCCGTCGCTCACCGAGGCCACCGCGGCCGCCTCCAGCCGCTCGGTCTCGGTAAGCGGCGGCAGCAGGCCGGGGAGACGCGTGGCCAGCATGCTCTTGCCGGTTCCCGGCGGGCCGACCAGCAGTAGGCTATGACCGCCCGCCGCCGCGACTTCCAGCGCTCGCTTGGCGTGCTGCTGACCCCGCACTTCGGCCAAATCCGGCTCTGGCGGCGGCGCGGTGTCGGTCGGTACGGAGGCGACGGTCAGGGCGGAGCCGCCGCTCAGGTGGGCGCAGACCCCCAATAGGTGCTCGGCGCCGAAGGCGCCGTCGGGATGGACCAACGCCGCCTCGGCGCCGTTGGCCTGCGGCACGATCAGGTGCCGCTGCGCGCGCCGCGCCTGCACGGCCATGGGCAGCACGCCGGCGATCGGCCGCAGTGCGCCGCTCAGCGACAGCTCGCCGACGAACTCGTACCGATCGACGTCGGCCTTGAGCTGGCCGCTGGCGAGCAGAATCCCCAGAGCGATGGGCAGATCGAAGCCACCGCCTTCCTTGGGCAGATCGGCGGGGGCGAGGTTGATGGTGATCCGCCGCTGGGGGAACTCGAAGCCGCTGGTGAGAATGGCGCCGCGCACGCGGTCTTTGCTCTCGCGCACCGCGGCTTCCGGCAGGCCGACGATGTTCAGGGCCGGCAGACCGTTGGCGAGGTGGACTTCGATGGCGATCGACGGCGCCAGGATGCCGACCGCCGCCCGGCTGTGGACCACGGCCAGGGACATTGCACGCTCCTTGTGATCGTTATTCCTATCCGTCGGTTGACGGGCCGCCCGCATCCTACGGTAAGCGAGGGCCGCGCCGCCAGGTTCGACGACATCAGCAGGCGGCTTATCCGTTAACATAGCTACCGAAATCCAGGGAGTTGGGGAGCGGCATGCCAGAGGCAGCGCGAAAGTCCCGCAGCAGGGCGGCACGGGGTATACGGATCGCCTGGCTGGTGTTGGTGGCCAGTCTGATGCTCACCGTTTGGGCCTGGCGGGCGACAGAGGAAGACGTGCGCGACGACGCGCGCGCGCAGTTCGACGCGCGGGCCGACGAGTTGGTGTGGCGCATCGAGCAGCGCCTCATCGCCTATCAGCACGTGCTGCGCGGCGGCGTGGCGTTGTTCAACGCCCTCGGCGAGGTCGAGCGGCAGCACTGGTTCGAGTACGTCTCGCAGCTGGAGCTGGACAAGTTCTATCCCGGCATGCAGGCCATGGGCTTCACCATTTACCTGCGTCCCGAGCAGGTGCCGCTGCTGGAGCGGCGGGTGCGGGAGGAAGGCTTCGAGGACTTCCGGGTCTGGCCGGCCGATCCGCCGCGGCAGGCGTATACCTCCATCCTGTATCTGGAGCCGTTCGATTGGCGTAATCAGCGCGCCTTCGGCTACGACATGATGTCGGAGCCGGTGCGGCGCCGCGCCATGGAGGAGGCGCGCGACGAGGGCCGCGCCGCGATGACCGGCAAGGTCCGGCTGGTGCAGGAAACCGAGCACGATGCCCAGGCCGGTTTCCTGGTCTATCTGCCGGTGTACACCGGCGGTGCCCCGCCCGCCACGGTCGAGGAACGGCGCCAGCTGTTGCGCGGGTTCGTGTACAGCCCATTCCGCATGGACGATTTCATGCGCGGCATCCGCCGCCTCAAAACCACCGATCTACGCCTGCGCATCTACGACGGCGATACGCCCAGCCCCGAGGCGCTGCTGTACGACACCGGCCTGCCCGGCGGCTCGCCCTACTACCAGACCACGCGCCAGATCAACTTCAACGGCAGGGTATGGACGCTGCTGATCGCCGCGGAGCCGGGGTTCGAGGACGCGTTCGACTCGGCGCGGGCGGAGTCGGTGCTTGGCGGAGGCGTGCTGCTGAGCCTGGTGCTGTTTGGCCTGCTGCGGTCCATGGCGCAGACCGAGCAGCGTGCGTCGGCCCTGGCTGAGACGATGACCGCTGCCCTGCGCCGTAGCGAGGCCAAGTACGGTTCGCTGGTGCAGGCCGCGGCCGACGCCATCATCGTTTGCGACAGCCAGGGCCGCATCGTCTCCTGGAACCGCAGCGCCACCGAGCTGTTCGGCTATTCCGAGGAGGAGATACGCAACCAATCCTGGCTAATGCTGGTGCCCGAGCGCCTGCGCCAGGGATACCGCCGGCGCTGGGCGCTGGCGGTGGCGAGCCCCGACGACAAGCCGATCGGTCAGGTGCTGGAGCTCATCGCGCTGCGCCGCAGCGGCGAGGAGTTCCCGGTGGAGCTGACGCTGGCGCGCTGGAGCGCCGGCGACGAGGTGTTCCTGAGCGCCATCGTCCGCGACGTCAGCGCCCGCAAGCAGAGCGAGGCGGTGCTACGGCTGTCCGAGCAGCGCTTCCGGGTGGCCATCAAGAGCGCCGACATGACCGTCTTCCACCAGGACCGGGAGCTGCGCTACCAGTGGATCTACAACCCCCCGCTGGGGCTGCGGCCGGTCGACATTCTGGGCAAGACCGACCGGGAGCTGTTACCCGACACCCCGCTGCCGACGCTGAAGCAGCGGGTGCTCGATACCGGCGAGTCGCTGCACGAAGAGATCAGGTTCCTCAGCAACGGCGAGGAGCGCTATTTCGACCTGGTGCTGGAGCCGCTGCTCGAAGACGGCAAGGTGGTCGGCATCAGCGGCGCGGCGGTCGACATCACCTCGCGCAAGCGCATCGAGCAGGAGCTGCGGGCCAGCGAGGCGCGTTTCCGCGCCACCTTCAGCAGCGCCGCCATCGGCATCGTGCTTACCGACCTGCAGGGGCGGCTGCTGGAGATCAATCCGGCCTTCGAGCAGATGCTCGGCTACGACCTGGAGGAGCTCAAGTCGAGCGGCTGGGTCGAGCGGCTGAAGGTGGACGATCGGGACTTGGCGGCCGCCCTGGCGAGCAACGGTCAGCTCATCGCCAAGCGTACTCAGGCCTATCGCCGCAAGGACGGCGACAGCCTGTGGGCCAGCGTGACCGCGTCGCTGGTGCGCGACGACAGCGGCCAGCCGCTGCTGGTGATCTATCTGATCGAGGACATCACCGAGCTGAAGGCCGCCGAGGCGGCGCTGCGCGACGCCAACCGCCGGTTGGAGGCGCGCGTCGCCGAGCGCACCCGCGAGCTGGAGGTGCAGACCCGCGAGCTGGCGCGCTCCAACGCCGAGCTCGAGCAATTCGCCTACGTCGCCTCGCACGATCTGCAGGAGCCGCTGCGCTCGGTCGCCGGCTTCGCGCAGCTGCTGGAGCGTCGCTACCGCGACGTGTTGGACGAGGAGGGACGCACCTACCTGAGCTACATCGTCGACGGCACCGGGCGCATGCGCCAGCTCATCGTCGACCTGCTGGCGTTCTCGCGGGTCGGCGCCCAGACCCGGCCGTTCCAGCCGGTCGCCACCGAGGAACTGGTGGAGGAGGTGCTGCACGACCTCAGCGCCGTCATCGCCGAGCGCCACGCGCAGATCGACCGCCAGCCGCTGCCGGTGGTCTGGGGCGACCGCAACGAGCTGTTCCAGCTGTTCCTCAACCTGATTGGTAACGCCCTCAAGTTCAATCGCGGCGAGTCCGTGCGGGTTTGGATCTGGGCCGAGGAGCGCGACGACGAATGGCTGTTCGCGGTGCGCGACAACGGCATCGGCATCGCGCCCCAGGACAGCGAGCGGATCTTCGCCATCTTTCAGCAGCTCAACCGCCGCAACGAATATCCGGGTACCGGTGTGGGGTTGGCGATCTGCAAGAAAGTGGTGGACCGCCACCACGGGCGGATCTGGGTGGAATCGCAGCTCGGGCAGGGCTCGACCTTTTACTTCACCCTAAAGAAAGTGCCGGCCGCCGCCACGATCGCCGCCCGCCCTCAGGCCAACGTCGAGCATTGAGCGCGCGTTGGGGCGGCGAGTCCCCTCTTCCCAGGCGGAAGAGGGGAGCGGATTGCTCAGGCCTGCTGCAAGCTGGCCAGCACCACCTGCGGCAGGCGCTCGCGGAAGCCCTCGACCAGCTCGACCCGCTCGCCGTCGAGCACCAGCAGCTCATCGCGCAAGCGCAGCATGGCCGCCTTGAAGCGCTCGTTGAAGCTCGGAACCAGCGAGGTCAGGCCGCCGCTGCCGGCGCCGACCGCCAGCAGGGCCGGCTGCACGAACAGCTGGTCGTAGGACTCGTCGTTGCGCACCAGCCCGGGATCCAACTCCCGCACTTTCTCCAACTGCTCGGTAAGGGTGGGCGTGATCGCATCCACCGCCTTCCGCACCGCCGCCCCGCCGGCCGCTTCCTTGAGCTTTCCAAACATAATTAACTCCCTTTAATTCTGTTTTTGTGTTTTCACCCGGCTGAAAGGGTCTTTCGCTTGACCCGCTCGGGCGCGCCAAGGATAGCGAAGCGGCGGCGGCAATTAATGGGGAAAGTCGGGCTAATGCGTAAGCATCCGCCGCTGCTCGTGCGATGCGTGCATGCCCTAACCTCTCGCAGAAGCGCACTTCTTTCCCCCTCTTCCCTCGCGGGAGAGGGGAGACGAATAAAACCGCGAAGCGCAACTGGATTGCCCGCTTGCGCGGGCATGACGATCCAAGGGCGTCATCGACCGATGTGTGCCTACGTAGCCCGCGGAAGCGTGAGGGGCGTGGGGGATGGCGGTCCTGGGGCAAGGCAATGCCGCGCAGCGGGCGGCGGCACGCCGCCCATACCTGCGCATGAGCTGCTTTCGTCCGCTAGCCGCGGCTTGGTAGGAGGCGCGAGAGCGCCAAGCGCTTCGGCATCAATTTCCGGCCGAACCCTCGTCCGGCTGAAAATCGTCCCGCAATCCCAGCATGCGCTTGGTGAGCACCAGCAGCTGCTCGGTCACTTCCTCGACGCTGCGCTTGCCGCGCGGGTTGTACCAGTAAGCCGCGCGGTCCCAGTGGTTCATGATGGAGAGGGTGACGATCATCGGGTCGACCGGGCCGTCCGCGGGGACGAAGTCCCGCACCAGGTCGTGGAGCTGGTAGCGATACTGGTCCAGCCGCGCGTTGAATTTCTCCTGGCTTTCTTTCGGCAGGAACATCTTGCCGAATTGCGGGTCGATCAAGCGGTCGTTGGCGCGGGCGATGACCTGGTGGCGCAGCTTGTAGCCGATGTGGCGGCGGGCGATTTCCAGCAGGCGCCGGGGGCGCGGCAGCTGGTCGATGTCGTGCAGCACGTACGAAAAGAAATCGTTCATGCCGAACTCGATCGCCGCGACCAGCAGCGCCTCTTTGGACGGGTAGTAGTTGTAGATGGTCGGCGCCTTCAGGCCCACCGCGCTGGCGATCGCCCGCGTGCCGCAATTCTCGTAGCCGCGCTCGGCGAACAGCGCGATCGCGGCGAGCAGGATTCGGCCCTGCATGCGGCCGACGTTCGGCTCCTGCCGGGCGACGATTACTTGTTCTTCGATTTCCTGGCCGAGATAGCTCGGGCCGACGTCGTCGGTCGGAACGCGGGCTCCTGTGCGGGCTCGTCTCATCCCCGTCCGGGTCATTTACCAAAGGCTCCTACTGCAGATGCATGGTGATCGACGCGTCGGGGCGCGCCGTCCGCTATGCCCGGACCGTCCGTAGTTCGTGGCGACTATTCTTGGCCAGCGCGGCCTGGGCAGGCCGGCACATGATAACCGATTGATCGTTCTGCCATCGCCGAGCGGCGGCGGATACGGCGGCGCGCCGCCGTATCCGGTGGGGGCTGGTGCGGGGCGATTACCGCTTCACCAGCGGGCAGCGGGAGTCGGCCAGCGGCTGGAATGCTTCTTGGCCGGGGATGACGTTGCGCACGTGGTAGTAGTCCCATGGGCCGGTCGACTCCGCCGGCTTTTTCACCTCCAGCAGGTACAGGTCGTAGACCATGCGGCCGTCCTCGCGGATCTTGCCGTTCTTGGCGAAGACGTCGTTGATCTCCACCGTCCGGAGGTAGTCGAGCACGGTCTTGGCGTCGTCCGTGCCCAACTCCTTGACCGCCTTGAGATAGGTCGTGATCGCCGAGTAGAGGCCGGCCTGCAGCATGATCGGCATGCGGTTGCGCTCCTTGAAGAAGCGCTCGCTCCACTGGCGCGACTCCTCGTTGCGGTTCCAGTAGAAGCCTTCCACCAGCATCATGCCCTGCGCCGCGTCCAGGCCCATGGCGTGCACGTCGGTCATGGTGCCGGCCATGGGGGCGAGCGTCTGGGTCTTGCTGACGCCGAACTCGCGCGCCGTCTTGACGGCGTTGATGAGGTCGCCGCCGGCGTTGGCGATGCCGATGACCTCGGCGCCCGACCCTTGCGCGGTGAGCAGGAAGGACGAGAAGTCCGGGGTGGCGATCGGGTGCTTCAGGGAGCCGACCACCGTGCCGCCCTCGGCCTTGATGGCGTTGATGGCGTCATGCTCGATGGCTTGGCCGAGCGCGTAGTCCACGGTGATGAAGTACCACTTGCGCTTGCCGGTCCGGGTGATGGAGCGGGCCAGGGAGTTGGAGATGGCGTAGGTGTCCCAGGCGTAGAGGATGGTGTTGGGCGAGCACTGCTCGTTGATCAGCTGAGTGGTGCCGGCGCCGGTCACCATCAGTACCCGATTCTTGTCGCGGGTGATGCCCGATACCGCCAGCGCCACGGCGGAGTTGATCGTGTCGGTGATCATGTCCACGCCGTCGACGTCATACCACTCGCGCGCCCGGCTGGCGGCGATGTCCGGCTTGTTCTGGTGATCGGCGGTGACCAGCTCGATCTTGAACGACGGCTTTTCGTTGCGGATGAAGTCGTCGATCGCCATCTTGGCAGCGGTGATCGAGTTGTTGCCGCTCAGCTCGGAGAAGACCCCCGACATGTCTCCGAGCACGCCGATCTTGACGGTGTCGTTGGAGTAGCCCTTGGCCTGTGCCGCGGCGCAGGCGGCCGCCAGCAGCAGGCCGGCGGCGACGGCCGCCGGTTTCTGGATCCGTTTCATTGTCGATTTCTCCCATGCCTGATTCGTTATGGAGCGCGCGCCGCAACGCGCGCTCGCTTTTTTTGTTTCGATCAAACCGCCACGGCCGTTGCCGACGTGTCGACGCGCTGCTCGGCCCAAGCGCCGATCGCCCGCATCGTCTCGACCGTCTCCGGCAGGAACGGGAACAGGGTGTAGACGTGCACCGAGTCCTCGACCACGCGCAGGGTCACGTCCACGTGCGCGCGGCGCGCCTTCTCCGCCAGACGGGTGGTGTCGCTGAGCAGCACCTCGCCCTCGGTGGCGGTGAGGAACATCGGCGGCAGGCCCGCGAGATCGCCGTAGAGCGGCGAAACCAGCGGATCGGTCGGCTCGTGGCCCTGGAAGTACGACGCCACCAGATAGGCGAGGGTGTCGCGGTTGGCGGCCGGGTCGTCGCCGGCGAACGCCGTCACGGTGGGGCCCCGCAGCGTCAGATCCGTGAACGGCGAGATGGCGATGATGCCGGCCGGCAGGGGATCGCCCGCGGTCCGGAGCGCGATCGCCAGCGCGATGGCGAGGCCGCCGCCGGACGACTCGCCGCTGAGCAGGATGGACGAGGCGGGCACGCCGCTGGCGAGCAGACCGCGGTAGGCGTCGACGGCGTCGTCGATAGCCGCCGGATAGGGGTGATCCGGCGCCAGCCGGTAGTCCACCGTCACGCACTCGCCGCCGACGCTCTGCGCCAGGCGGTAGGCGTACTCCAGCGAGCCCTTGGCCGAGCCCAGCACATAGCCGCCGCCGTGGAAGTGCAGCACGGTGGGGCCGCCGCGGCGGGCGCGCACCCGCAGGGCCGGCACGCCGCTGAGCTCCAGCCGATCGACCGGCACGCCGGCAGGCAGGGGGAAGTGGGTGGTGAGGAAGCGCTCGTAGCCTTCACGCAGACCGTCATGGCCGCGGGCCACGTCCTCGGGTGTGAACGCGTTCTTCCACATGTCGAAAGCGCGCTGGCTCTCCGGCCGCTTCATTTGCTTGCCCTCGCGGGTGGCGGAGATGCCCTGCACCTCGCCGGGGGGCGCATTGACCGCCGCCAGCACGTCGTAGCCCCAGACGAAGCCCCAGGTGGTTTCGGTCATCGGGTCGATGTGCTGCATGCCCTTCCAGCGGCCATTGCGGGCGCGGATGCGATCGGGCTCGGACTCGTGCACCAGCTTCACCATCGCCCGGGCGCCGGACTGTACGCGGGTGGTGCGCGGCCGGCGGCGCTGCTCGTACTCCGCCAGCGCGCCCGGTATGTCGCCCTTGCCGTAGCGCGCCAGCATGGTGGCCAGGGTCCAGGCGTCCTCGATGCCCTGGCAGGCGCCCTGCGCCAGGAACGGCACCATCGGATGCGCGGCATCGCCCATCAGCGTGACCCGGCCGTAGCTCCAGCGGTCGATGGGATCGCGGTAGTACATGCCGGTGATGAAGGCGGTTTCGATCTGCTCCATCATCTTGCGGGCGCGCGGCTCGATGTCGCTGAACGACCGGTGCAGATCGTCGATGTCGCCGCTCTCCGACCACGACTCGCGATGCACCTCCACCGCCGGCACCGAGGCCAGCACGCTGTAGAGGTTGTTCGGGCGCACCCAGTAGGTGATGAGTGTGCGGCCGGGGCCGAACCAGTAGTTGCCGCGCTCCTCCAGCTCCACGTCGCGGAGCTTGTGGGCCGGAATCAAGGCGCGCCACATCAGGATGTTGGAGAAATGGGTTTCCTCGGGGCCCCGCAGCTGCTCGCGTATCACGGAGTGAATGCCGTCGGCGCCGATCAGCGCATCGCCGCGGACGGTCTCGCCCGATTCGAGTCGCACGGTCACGCCGGCGTCGTCCTGTTCGAACCCGGCGCACTTGGCGTTGAGCCGTATCACCCCGGGCGGCAGCGCATTGGCCAGCACCTCGATCAGGTCGGCGCGGTGGATGTTGTAGAGCGGCGCGCCCCAGCGCTTGATGCCGGCCTCACCCAGCGGCGACACGTACAGGAGCCGGCCGGTATCGATGTCGCGCATGTCGTATGACTTCGGGATGACGCCTCGGGCCGCCACCGCCTCCTCCAGCCCGAGCTCGCGCAACACGAGCGTGCCGTTGGCGGCGATCTGGATGCCGGCGCCGATCTCGCGCAGTGCGCTGGCCTGTTCCAGAACGGTGACCTCTATGCCTTTGTGACGCAGCGCGATGGCCGCGGTCAGTCCCGCGATGCCGGCGCCGACGATGACGACGTGCATTTCAACCTCCTCCTGCAGCAGTGCTTTGTTTCTTCGTGTTTTTTCGTTTCCGGGGATCGGTCCGAGCGCACGCGCGGTGTGTTGCTGCCCACTACATGCGTCTTACGAACGATCGTTCGTAAGCATAGGGTGCAATATCGCGACCGACAAGACGGCTAGCGACAATCCCCTAGGACAAGGGGGGCGGCTTAGGTGCGGTAAGCGCGGCACACTGGCGAGGCCCCGGTTGGCAAGGGGCGCTGTCCAAGCGCTACGCGCTCACGGCAAGCGCTCGATGGCGCATGCGCTCCGCGCAGCAATGGGTGCTAGAGCGATGGTGCTTGGCGGTTATCGGATCGGGGCCAGCTCAACGGCGCGAACCTGTCCTGGGGGGGCAGGACGGTCCGCGCTCGAAAGGGGGTTAATGTGCGCGGTTCACGCCGTTGATTGGCTGCAGCGGGCGAAAGAGGTTGCGCCAGCTGAACGAAGAGCCGTTCTCTCGCGTTTGAGAAACCCAGCGCAGCAAGGCGCTAAGGCACAAGCTTGAACGTCACCAGCACGTAAGCGCCCGCCGTGACGTTGTGATAGCTCACGCCGATCAGGCCGTTCTTTCCCTTGACGATCTGACCACCCTGACAAATGCAGTCCTCATCGAGCCGCTGGTGGTGGATCTGCTTGCCGGTTCGCAGCTCGTAAACCGCCAGGCCGATCCAAGTGGGGCCGCGCCAGTCCGGGCGTTCGACCATCAGCAGATACCGCTCCGAATCGTGGAGTTTCATGGCCTCCACGCTCGGTGCGCTTCGGAACCAGGAGCCTTTGCGCTCGATGACGAGCGTCGGGCCGTCCGTTCCCGGCGACCACCGCAGGATGCCCGCATGCCGGCCCTCGACGGCGAGGGGATCGTAGGCGTACACCGTGCCGGACGCGCTCCATGCCGCCGGTCCCGAGAGCCGGCGCCCCGGCTTGGTCTTCACCAGCGGTCGGGGCTCGCCGGTGTTTGGGTCGATCAGTTCCCCGGACGAAAGCAGCACACCCGTAGTATCGGCGCTGATCACGCGTTCACCGCCGAGCGGGCAGCGCCAGCGCGGTACGCTTTCGTCGTCGTAGCCGACCAAGCGCTGTTCCGTAGGCGCACCGCTTGCGGCACAGCGCTGCAGCACCACCCGCGGCCGCGCCAGCACCGCTTGGGGCGTGCAGCCGGCTTCGGCTGCCAGGGGCTCATCGATCCAGTGGAGCGCTTCGCCGTCGAACGCCGCGAGATTCACCCGTGGGTGCTCGAAGTAATCCTGGGAAAGCGGTACCTCACGGCGCGCCAGCTCCCGGATGAGCGGTCTTTCACCGGCGGCGGTCGCCGTTCCCAACAAAACGAGCAGCGCCGCAAGGGCGTAGTGTAGAGCCATAGGGCTTGCTCTGTCGCGAAATGAGGGTGATGGCCAACATTCTTGGCCGGCACGTCAGAGCCGCGCCAGCGGTTCGAGCAATCCCTGCGCCGCGGCTGGGAGGAGACGCGTGCCAGCGTGAGTAGGCGTCGGGGTAACAGGATATCCGCACTGAAAAGGGATTTGGCTCCCGCCGTTCGTGTCGTCTCTCTTATCCGATATTTTGTCAGGAGATTTATTGGGGCTCGTTGCGCTGGCGGCGATCCTTGATGGTGGCGCTATTAGTAGGGTGCTTGGGGCGGTTATGATTTGAATAATATTTTAAATTCTTGTGATGATGGCTGGTTTGATGCTTGCCGGTCCTGGTTTTACTCTAGATGTTGGGCGTGGAAAATTTTTTGAAGAGAGTATGAATGAAGGCACAAGTTATTATATCTGGGGTTGGGTTTGGTGGTTTTGTTGGGGCTGGAGTAAATATTGGGGTTGCCGCTTATCTTCGCATCGGGGAGAGGGCAGCTCTTCGTAATTATGCCGTCGTGGATCTTGTTTCGGTAGGCGGCGCCTCCTCGACGTTTGTGATTGGACATGTTAAGACGGATTACTTCTTTCTTGGGAGTGAGGCTTATAAAAAGCTGATGGATACGCGCTATCTTGCGGGCAAGTTGTTGGACATCGAGGTTGCCGGTACCGTTGTCGGGCGGGGGGCGGTCGATATAAAAATCAGAACCATAGACAATGACGGGGTGGCTGAAACCATGGTGGAACGTTTGGCTATCCCTGCTCGTGGCGTGCAGGCGACGATTACAAAGGTGCGGGGTCGTATACGCATGATCCCTGCCAAGCTGCATAGATTGCAGGAAGTGCAATGACGACGATGGTTGCAAAAAACCAAAGGTCGCGTGGCTCTTTTATTGGTTTTGTTAATTTGCTCTTGCTGTTGCTTCAGTTTTTTTGCGCGTTGGCCGTGACCTCAACGCTGGCGATGCGGGAGACGTACGAAGAGATTAGCGCTCAGACGTTTGGTGAAGGAGCACCGCTGATGGGGTCCCCTGTTGCGGACTTGGTCATTCAGCCCTGGTTGGCGATCTTGCTCGTTCCTTTGCTGGGGCTGTCGATCTGGAAGGAGCGGAGGATAAACTCGGCGCGTGTGCGCGCCGTGCAGAACCTGATGATCATCCTTGCACTCATGGCGGTGCAATTTGGCCTTATTGTTCTGATCTACGGCCCTGCCTCCGAGGCTAGACTGCTTTAGCGCCTAGCTACGAGGCATTGCTATGAGCTGTGCTGAATCCGAGCCTGAAGAAAATGTGCGGCCTTCGCCTTTGCGTCAGCTGTGCATCCTTTGTGGTGTCTAGCTCGTCAATCCGGAGAGGTGATAATTAGATGGCGTTCAATTAGTGTCTGTGTGTTGTTGTGGCTTTGTGAGCATGTGGCGTTGCATATTGATTCGTAAACGTCTTTCATGCCTGCTTTTCTAATTTTCCGCACATTGAAGGGTTTTTATTTCTTTTTCTGTCGCTCTTTGTAAAATTCTGCTTTCGAGGCCGCGTCTTCTATATTGCAAGCATCTCCCAGGAAGCGATCTCCTTCTTTGATGACCTCATAAAATAACAAATTTTTGCATTTTTTCGCTACCGTATTTTATGGTCGTCTGCAGGCTTACGAAATCGACATATCCTTCCAAAATATTATTGGTGCGCCAACATGTTTTGTTCTTCGGCTGGTGGTGCAAACGTGGGGGCTGGATCGACGAGAGGGTGATGAAGCATAATTAAGGGCCAAGCGCGCCTTCTCCCTGAAGTGTTATTTATCTTTTCTGGCTTCTTCTCTGTCGCTTGGCATATTTCTTTATTAAGCCTATTTTTCATGTCATATTTGGTGCTGCTTTGATCTTTTCTGTTAAATGGGTTTGTGTTTGTTTTTCTTGCTGTCGTCTGGTGGCGTTAGTTATAGGTTTATTAAATAAAAAGGGCAAGCAGTCGCTTGCCCTTCTTGTTCTTAGGCTATAAGGGAATGATGTTAGGCTATAAGGGAATGATGTCTACATCGCCCTCCCTTCGTTCCAAGCCTGCAACAACTTCTCGTACGGCACCGTCTCGCCCTTCGGCTTCTCGTTGGCGAGCTTGGGCTTCGGGGCGCCGGGCTGGCTGAACCAGTACTCGGGGTCGCGGGGCTTGTTGAGCTTGGGGCCGCAGTGGGGCATGACGTTGGCGCGCTCCAGGCGTTCGAGCACGCGGTCTTGCTGCTCGGCCAGGGCGTCCATGGCTTCCTGCGGGGTCTTGGCGCCGGTGACGGCGTCGGCGATGTTGGGCCACCACAGCTGGGCGAGCTTGGGGTAGTCCGGGACGTTGGTGCCGGTGGGGGACCAGGCCACGCGCGCCGGGCTGCGGTAGAACTCCACCAGGCCGCCGAGCTTGGGCGCGGCTTGGGTCATGGCTTCGCTCTGGATGTCGGACTCGCGGATGGGGGTGAGGCCGACCAGGGTCTTCTTGAGCGAGTTGCTCTTGGCGACTGTGAACTGCGCATACAGCCAGGCGGCCTTACGCCGTTTCGGGTCGGTATGCTTGAGCAGGGTCCAGGAGCCGGCGTCCTGGTAGCCGAGCTTCATCCCTTCCTCCCAGTACGGGCCGTGCGGGGAGGGGGCCATGCGCCACTTCGGCGTGCCGTCGGGATTCACCACGGGGGTGCCGAGCTTGGTCATGTCGGCGGTGAAGGCGGTGTACCAGAAGATTTGCTGGGCAATATTGCCCTGCGCCGGCACGGGGCCGGCCTCGGAGAAGGTCATGCCGGCGGCCTCAGGCGGGGCGTATTTCTTGAGCCATTCGATGTACTTGGTGAGGGCATACACCGCCGCCGGGCCGTTGACGGCGCCGCCGCGGCTGACGCTGGAGCCGACTGGGTGGCAGCCTTCGACGCGGATGCCCCATTCGTCCACCGGCTTGCCGTTGGGCAGGCCTTTGTCGCCGGCGCCGGCCATGGACAGCCAGGCGTCGGTGAAGCGCCAGCCAAGCGACGGGTCTTTCTTGCCGTAGTCCATGTGGCCGTACACGCGCACGCCGTCGATTTCCTTCACGTGCACGGTGAAGAACTCGGCGATGTCCTCGTAGGCCGACCAGTTGATGGGCACGCCCAGGTCGTAGCCGTAGATTTCCTTGAAGCGCTTCTGCAGGTCGGGTCGCTCGAACCAGTCGGCGCGGAACCAGTAGAGGTTGGCGAACTGCTGATCCGGGAGCTGGTAGAGCTTGCCGTCCGGGCCCGTGGTGAAGCTCTTGCCGATGAAGTCGTCCACGTCCAGGGTGGGCAGGGTGACGTCCTTGCCTTCGCCCTCCATGTAGTCGGAGAGCGGCACCACGTGGCCGTAGCGGAAGTGGGTGCCGATCAGGTCGGAGTCGTTGATGTAGGCGTCGTAGATGCTGCGCTTGGATTGCATCTCCGTTTGCAGCTTCTCGATGACGTCGCCTTCCTGGATCAGGTCGTGGGTGACCTGGATGCCGGTGATTTCCGAGAAGGCCTTGGCCATCACCTTGGACTCGTATTCATGGGTGGTGATGGTCTCGGACACCACCTTGATGTGCATGCCGCGGAACGGCCGGGCGGCGTCGATGAACCACTCGTACTCCTTGAGCTGCTCCTCGCGGCTCAGGGTGGAGGGCTGGAATTCGTCCAGCCATTTCTCGGCGATCTTCAGCTCCTCGGGGGTGGCGGCGCCGGCCGATAGCGAGGCCAGCACGGTGGCGAGTGCGGTGGCGGTGGCTACCCGCGCCGCGCCGGGCCTCCTGCGGCGGCCGGGCGGCAGCCTCGGGAACTCGACCTGCGGCGACCGGGTGTTACTGCTTTCCATGGAATCCTCCTTGGCTCCTAGCGGTGTCCTCATTGGTCCTCTTGGCCGGTTGCGCCGGCCGTCGCGCAGCACTCCGGCGGTGCGTCCTCCACCGCCGGCCACAGGCCGCAGCCTGAAGTCGAATGTCTCATCCCCAGCGCAGCACCACCGCAAGCAACAGCACCGATAGCCCCAGCGCCCACCACAGGCTGAGGTCGGTGAACGCCAGCCAGGCCAGGTGCAGGTAGGCGGAGGCCAGCAGGCCGATGAACAGCCGGTCGCCGCGGGTGGTCTTCATGGGCAGGAAGCCTTTGCGTTCCACCGTCGGCCACACCAGCTGCAGCACGGTCATGCCGAGCAGCAGGCAGCCGACCGCCACGAAGAACAGCGCGGTGGGCAGGGTCCAGGCCATCCATTCCATGGCGGTTCTCCTACACCCGGCCGAGGGCGAAGCCCTTGGCGATGTGATTGCGCACGAACCAGATGACCAGCGCGCCGGGTACGAGCGTGAGCACGCCGGCGGCGGTGAGCACGCCCCAGTCCAGGCCGGAGGCGCTGACCGTACGGGTCATGACCGCGGCGATCGGTTTGGCCTCCACCGAGGTGAGCGTGCGCGCCAGCAGCAGCTCCACCCAGCTGAACATGAAGCAGAAGAACGCCGTCACGCCGATGCCGGCGCGGATCAACGGCAGGAAAATGGTGATGAAGAAGCGCGGGAAGCTGTAACCGTCCAGGTAGGCGGTCTCGTCGATCTCGCGCGGCACGCCGGACATGAAGCCTTCCAGGATCCACACCGCCAGCGGCACGTTGAACAGCATGTGCGCCAGCGCCACGGCGATGTGGGTGTCGAACAGCCCGACGCTGGAGTAGAGCTGGAAGAATGGCAGCAGGAACACCGCCGGCGGCGCCATGCGGTTGGTCAGCAGCCAGAAGAACAGGTGCTTATCGCCCAGGAAGCGGAAGCGCGAGAAGGCGTAGGCCGCCGGCAGCGCCACCAGCAGCGACAGCACGGTGTTGAGGCTGACGTAGTAGATCGAGTTCAGATAGCCGTGATACCACGCCGGATCGGTGAAGATCACCCGGTAGTTGTTCAGGGTCGGCTCGCGCGGGACGAGCGAGAACATCGACAGCGTCTCGGCGGTGGTCTTCAGCGACATGTTCACCATCCAGTACAGCGGCAGCATCAGGAAGACCAGATACAGCAGCAGGATCAGGTAGCGCTTCTTCATGCCGGCCTCCTTACCTGTTGGCGCCGCGGCCGAGATGGGTCAGCGCCGTGTAGAACACGTAGCTGAACAGCAGGATGATCAGGAAATAGATCAGCGAGAACGCCGCCGCCGGCCCCAGGTCGAACTGGCCCACCGCCATGGTGGTGAGCAGCTGGCTCAGGAAGGTGGTGGCGCTACCCGGGCCGCCGCCGGTGAGCACGAACGGCTCGGCGTAGATCATGAAGCTGTCCATGAAGCGCAGCAGGATGGCGATCATCAGCACACCGCGCAGCTTGGGCAGCTCGATGTAGCGAAACACCGCCCAGCGCGAGGCGCCGTCGATGCGCGCTGCCTGGTAGAAGGCGTCGGGGATGGCCTGCAGGCCGGCGTAGCAGAGCAGCACCACCAGCGAGGTCCAGTGCCAGACGTCCATCACCAGCACGGTGACCCAGGCGTCCGTGGGGTCGCCGGTGTAGTTGTAGGGGATGCCTAAGGCATTGACGGCGCGGCCGAGCAGGCCGATGTCGGGCCGGGCGAAGATCTGCCAGATGGTGCCGACCACGTTCCACGGCACCAGCAGCGGCAGCGCTAGCAGCACCAAGCACACCGACACCCAGCGGCCCCGGCGCGGCATGGTCAGGGCGATGCCGATGCCGAGCGGGATCTCGATCAGCAGCACGCTGAGCGAGAACACGAACTGCCGCACCAGCGCGCCGTGCAGGCGGCTGTCGTGCAGGATCTGCTCGAACCACTCGGTGCCGACGAAGTAGCGGGTGTGCGGATCGAAGATGTCCTGCACCGAGTAGTTGACCACGGTCATCAGCGGAACCACCGCGCTGAAGGCCACGGTGACCACCACCGGCAGGACCAGGAACCACGCTTTTTGATTGATCGGCTTGTCGTCCATGACGCGCCTCCTCGGTCACGCTATCCGGTAGCCGTCGGCGTAGAGCCGGATCCATTGCGCCGGAAAGGCCAGCCAGCCGCGTTCGGCGGGCACTTCGGCGTCCTCCGGCAGCTTCACCTGCAGCAGGTGCTCGCCCAGCGCCACCCGCACCAGGCGGGCGCCGCCCAGGTCCTCGGCGTCGCGCACGCTCACCGCCACCGCGCCTTCCGTGGGCTCACGGCTCAGGCGCAGGAACTCCGGGCGGATGCCCAGTTCCAGCCGGGCGCCGGCGGGCGGTGTCGCCACGGCGCCGAGGGGGATGCGCGCGCGCCCTGCCACCGCCGCGTTGCCCTCCAGCGTCACGGGCAGCAGGTTCATGCCGGGGCTGCCGATGAAGTAGCCGACGAAGGTGTGCGCCGGGTTCTCGAACAGCTCCTGCGGCGTGCCCACCTGCAGCACCCGGCCTTCGTGCATCACCACCACCTTGTCGGCGAAGGTGAGCGCCTCGGTCTGGTCGTGGGTGACGTAGACCATGGTGAGCCGCAGGCGGGCGTGGACTTCCTTGAGCTTGCGCCGCAGCCGCCATTTCAGGTGCGGGTCGATCACGGTGAGCGGCTCGTCGAACAGGATGGCCGCCACGTCCTCGCGGACCAGGCCGCGGCCCATGGAGATCAGCTGCTTGCCGTCGGCGCTCAGGTTACGCCCGGGCCGGTGCAGGGCGCCGGTCAGCTCCAGCATCTCCGCCACCTCGTGCACGCGCGCCTTCACCTTCGCCTCCGGCAGCCCGCGGTTGCGCAGCGGGAAGGCCAGGTTCTCGTACACGCTCATGGTGTCGTAGATCACCGGGAACTGGAAAACCTGGGCGATGTTGCGCTGCTGCGGCGGCAGGGCGGTGACGTCCCGCTCGTCGAACAGCACCCGGCCCTGCGACGGCGTGAGCAGGCCGGAGATGATGTTGAGCAGGGTGGTCTTGCCGCAGCCCGAGGGGCCGAGCAGGGCGTAGGCGCCGCCGTCCTCCCAGACCAGGTTCATGCGCTGCACGGCGTAGTCGCTGTCCCGGCGCGGGTTGGCGACGTAGGCGTGGGCGAGTTCTTGGAATTCTATGCGCGCCATGGCCTTACGCTCGCAGATCGGGCAAGGGAGGGGGCGGTGTGGGCGCGGCCAGCAGCCGGCCCTGGCGGTCGAAGGCGAACAGCCGCGCCGGATCGAGGTAGACGGTCACGGTCGCGCCGAGCTCGAAGTCGAGAATGCCTTCCTGCTGGATGACCCAGGCGCTGCCGTTGTGGCGCACGTGCAGGTAGGTTTCCGAGCCGTTGATCTCGGCGATCTCCACCGTGGCTGGCACCTCGGCCTGCGCCGGCGACAGCCGGCGCACCGACAGATGGCTGGGGCGTATGCCGAAGCGATAGCGGCCGGCCGCGAGGCCGCTCAAGTGCGGCGCCGACGGCAGGCGGGTGCCGTCGTCCAGCTCGATGGCCGGGCCGGTGAGCGTGCCGTCGACGGTGTTCATCGGCGGGTCGGCGAACACGTAGGCCACCTCGGTGCTGGCCGGGCGGTGGTAGACCTCCAGGGTCGGGCCGTATTGCAGCAGCCGGCCCTGGTGCAGCACGGCGGTGTTGCCGCCCAGGGCCAGCGCCTCGCGCGGGTCGGTGGTGGCGTACACCACCACCGCGCGGCGCCGGGCGAAGAGCTCGCGCATGTCGGCGCGCAGCTCCTCGCGCAGCTTGTAGTCGAGGTTGACCAGCGGCTCGTCGAGCAGCACCAGCTCGGCGTCGCGCACCAGGGCGCGGGCGATGGCGGTGCGCTGCTGCTGGCCGCCGGAGAGCTCGCCCGGCAGGCGGTCGAGCAGATGGTCGATGTGCAGCCGCTCGGCCTCGGCGCGCACCCGCCGGTCGATCTCGGCCTTGGACAGGCCGGCGAGCCGCAGCGGCGAGGCGATGTTGTCGTAGACGGTGAGCGAGGGGTAGTTGATGAACTGCTGATAGACCATGGCGACGTTGCGTTTGCGCACCGGCACATCGGTCACGTCCACGCCGTTCATACGCACCCGGCCGCTGCTGGGCTTGTCCAGCCCGGCCATGAGCCGCATCAGGGTGGTCTTGCCGGCCAGCGTCAGCCCTAGCAGCACGTTGAAGCTGCCCGGCTCCAGCCGCAGGCTGACCGCGTCGATGTGGGTCTCGCCGCCGACCACGCGGCTGACGGCGTCGAGCTCAAGCGTCATGCGCCAGCCCTCCCGGCGCGGCGGCGTCGGTCCGCGCCCGCAGGTACTCGGTCAGCCGGGCGGTCTGCTCGGCATCGAAACGCAAACCCAGCTTGCTGCGCCGCCAGAGAATGTCGTCGGCCGTCCTTGCCCATTCCCGCTCCACCAGGTAATCGACTTCCTTTTGATATAGATCGGCACCGAAGCATTCGCCCAGGTCGGCGAGACTACGGGTTTCGCCGAGGAGCTGGTCGCTGCGGGTACCGTAGCTGCGGGCGTAGCGGTGGGCGAGCGCTTCCGGCAGCCACGGGTGGCGGTTCCGCAGCTCGCGTTCGAAGCGGTCGACGTCGGCGCCGGCGATGTCGCCGCCGGGCAGCGGCTGCGTGGCGGTCCAGGGCCGGCCATGACGGCCCAGCGCCGGCTCGATGCGCGCCAGCGCCTCCTCGGCCAGCACCCGGTAGGTGGTGAGCTTGCCGCCGAACACCGACAGGATCGGCGCCCGCTCGCCGCCGCCATCCAGGCTCAGCAGGTAGTCACGGGTCACCGCCGACGGGTTGGCCTCGGCCTTGTCCTCGTACAGGGGGCGTACCCCCGAGTAGGTCCAGACCACGTCGGCCGGGCCGATGCGGTTGCGGAAGTAGCGGTTGGCGCTGGCGCAGAGATAGGCGGTCTCGTCCGGGTCGATGGCGGCCGCCGCCGGGTCGCCGCGGTATTCGACGTCGGTGGTGCCGATCAGCGTGTAGTCCCGCTCGAAGGGAATGGCGAAGACGATGCGCTTGTCCGGGTTCTGGAAGATGTAGCTGTAGCCGTGGTCGAACAGCTTCGGCACCACGATGTGGCTGCCCTTGACCAGGCGGATGTTGTGGGCGCAGGGGATGCGCGCGTCGTCCAGGAGCTGCTTCACCCACGGCCCGGCGGCGTTGACCAGGCAGCGGCCGCGCACCCGGCGCTCGCCCTGCTCGCCGCGCAGGGTGACCTGCCAGAGCGCTCCTGCCCGTTCGATCGCCGTGCAGCGGGTGCGGGTGAGGATGGCGGCGCCGCGCTCGGCGGCGTCCATGGCGTTGAGCACCACCAGCCGGGCGTCCTGCACCCAGCAGTCGGAGTAGGCGAAACCGCGCTTGAGTTCGGATTTGAGCGGCGCGCCAGCCGGATGGGCGTCCAGGCGCACGCCCTCGGAGCCGGGCAGCAGCTCGCGTCGGCCAAGGTGATCGTAGAGGAACAGCCCCAGCCGGATCAGCCAGGCCGGGCGCAGGGTCGGCACGTGCGGCATGACGAAGCGCATGAGCTGGATGATGTGCGGCGCGGCCCGCAGCAGCACCTCGCGCTCGCGCAGCGCTTTGCGCACCAGCGAGAATTCGTAGTACTCGAGATAGCGCAGGCCGCCGTGGATCAGCTTGGTGCTGGCCGACGAGGTGTGGTTGGCCAGGTCGTGCTGTTCGCAAAGCAACACGGACAGGCCGCGGCCGGCGGCGTCGCGGGCGATGCCCGTGCCGTTGATGCCGCCGCCGACGATGATCAGATCGTAGATATCTTCTTTCGGCACAGCGCGTTGTCTCGTTATGCGGCGGTGGAGCTCGCCGTGGCGCCGGTTGCCGACGACGCTCGCTCAGCGGCCGCCTGTGTTCGATTGTCAACATAGGGCGGCCAAGTGGCTGATTCAAGCCGAGCGTATTGAGGGCGTGAATACGCGAAAGTGAACGGCCACGCTCAGCGCAGGGGCGGGGCGACGTGCAGCTCGGTGCCGGCCTCGGTCAGCGCCGCCAGGAGCTGCGGCGGCGGTTCGCGGTCGGTGAACAGCGCGTCGATCTCGGCCAGATGCGCCACCCGCGCCAGGGCATTGCGGCCGAACTTGGTGTGGTCGGCGGCGAGCCACACCTTACGGGCATTGGCGATGACCGCCTGCAGCACGTGCACCTCGCGCTGATCGAATTCGAGCAGGGTGCCGTCGAAATCGATACCGGAGATGCCGATCAGCGCGAAGTCGGCGCGGAACTGCTGGAAGAACGCCACCGTGCCCTCGCCGGTGATGCCGTGGTCGCGGGCGCGCACCACGCCGCCGGCGACGGTCACCTCGCAGTCGGGGTAGTCGCACATCATGGTCGCCACGTGCAGGTTGTTGGTGATCACCCGCAGGCCGCGGTGATTCCGGAGCGCCTTGGCGATCTCCTCGGTGGTGGTGCCGAGGGTGATGAACAGCGACGCCTTGTCGGGGATCTGCGCCGCCACCGCCGCGGCGATGCGCCGCTTTTCCTCCAGGCACATGATCTGGCGTGCCTGGTAGGCGACGTTCTCGACGCTGGAGGGCAGCCCGGCGCCGCCGTGGTAGCGGCGCAGCAGCTGCTGGCGGCAGAGCGCGTTGATGTCGCGGCGGATGGTCTGGGTGGTGACATTGAAGTGCTGCGACAGAGCCTCGATGGCGACGAAGCCCCGCTGCCTGACCAACTCGATGATTTCCCGCTGGCGTTCGTTCAGTTCGAGCATGCTGGTTTCACTGGCGGTCATCTGCTAAGCATAGAGAACTCTGCTCGGATGTGAACATGGGCGCGCGTTCGAAACAGCGATAAGCACGAAAACGAATCGGGAGGAGAGCCATGGCTACCGGCCACCACATTCTCGCCATCGACCAGGGCACCACCAGCAGCCGGGCCATCGTGTTCGACAAGGCCGGCGACATGATCGCGTCGGCGCAGCAGGAATTCCCGCAGATCTATCCCGCCAGCGGTTGGGTCGAGCACGATCCCGAGGCGATCTGGGAAACCACCCTCAAGGTGTGCCGCGAGGCCCTGGCCAAGGCCGAAGCGCGGGGCGCCCAGGTCAGCGCCATCGGCATCACCAACCAGCGCGAGACCACCCTGCTGTGGGACCGCGACACCGGCAAGGCGGTGCACAACGCCATCGTCTGGCAGGACCGTCGCACCGCCGAGTACTGCGCTTCGCTCAAGGACATGGGCCACGAGCCCGGCATCACCCGCAAGACCGGACTGATCCTCGACCCGTACTTCTCCGCCACCAAGCTGCACTGGCTGCTGCACAACGTGCCCGGCGCGCGCGAGCGGGCGCAGCGCGGCGAGCTGGCGTTCGGCACGGTGGACAGCTTCCTGCTGTGGCGACTGACCAAGGGCCGGGTGCATGCCACCGACGCCACCAATGCCTCGCGCACCCTGCTGTTCAACATCCACAGCCAGCAATGGGACCGCAGCCTGCTGGCGCTGTTCGACGTGCCGGCGGCAGTGCTGCCCGAGGTGAAGGATAGCGCGGCGGAGTTCGGGGAGACCGATCCCGAGTGGTTCGGCCGGCCCATCCCCATCCTCGGCATCGCCGGCGACCAGCAGGCGGCGCTGGTCGGCCAGGCCTGTTTCGAGCCGGGCATGGTCAAGAGCACCTACGGCACCGGCTGCTTCGCGCTGCTCAACACCGGCACCACGCCGGTGGCATCGCGCAACCGGCTGCTGACCACCGTGGCCTACCGCTGCAACGGCCGGACCGTGTACGCCCTGGAAGGGTCGATCTTCGTCGCCGGCGCGGCGGTGCAGTGGCTGCGCGACGGCCTGGGCCTGATCCGCTCGGCGGCCGAGACCGAGGCGCTGGCCGCGAGCCTCGGCTCCAACCGCGGCGTCTACTTCGTGCCGGCTTTCACCGGCCTGGGCACGCCCTACTGGGATCCGCTGGCGCGCGGCGCCATCTTTGGATTGACCCGCGACACGGGTGTGGCCCACATCGTGCGCGCGGCGCTGGAGTCGGTGTGCTACCAGACCCGCGACCTGCTCGCCGCCATGGCCCACGACAGCGCCACCAACCCCTCGGCGCTGCGGGTGGACGGCGGCATGACCGCCAACGACTGGCTGCTGCAGTGCCTGGCCGACATCGCCGACACCCCGGTGGACCGGCCGCGGGTGATCGAGACCACAGCGCTGGGCGCGGCTTGCCTGGCCGGCCTGCAGGCCGGCATCTACCGCTCGCTCGACGACCTGCGCGACCACTGGCGCGCCGACGCCCGCTTCCTGCCGAAACTGGACAAGGCGCAGCGGGACAAGCTGATCCAGGGCTGGGAGAAGGCGGTGTCGCGGGTGCGCGAAAGCGGCGGCTGAGCGCGGCGCGCGAGCGCCATGCCGGACCCGCGCGCCCGGCCGCCCATCCTTGGCGCGGTCGTTGCATAGACTGTTGTCAACAGCCCTGAGCGTGGAGCCGCCACAATGCATGCAACAACGCTCGACGCCTTGCCTGAAGTCGACTACGACGAATTGCTCGCGCCGGACGGCCGCCCGCGCCCTCCGGCGCGGCATCTGATGGAATACCTGGCCAGCCTCAGCAGCCGGGAGCTCAAAGCCCGCGCCCAGGCGGTGGATGCCGCCATCAAGACCATGGGCATCACCTTCACCGTCTACAGCGACGGCGAGAACATCGACCGGGCCTGGCCGTTTGATCCGATCCCGCGCGTGATCGCCAAGCGCGAGTGGGACCGGGTCGCCGCCGGCCTGAAGCAGCGCCTGCAGGCGCTGAACATGTTCATCGACGACATCTACCACGAGCAGCGCATCGTCAAGGACAAGGTGGTGCCGGCCGAGGTGCTGGCGCAGTCGAAGAACTTCCGCCCGCAATGCGTGGGCGCGACGCCCCGTTTCGGTGCGTGGGCGCACATTTGCGGCACCGATTTGGTGCGAGATCGCGACGGCACGCTCTACGTGCTGGAAGACAACCTGCGGGTGCCCAGCGGCGTCTCCTACATGCTGGAGAACCGCCACGTCATGAAGCGCATTTTCCCGGAGCTGTTCGAGCACCAGGACATCCTGCCGGTGGACGACTACTGCGGCCAGCTGCTGGACACGCTGACCTCGCTGGCGCCCGAGAGCGTGGACAATCCCGAGGTGGTGGTGCTCACCCCGGGCATCTACAACAGCGCCTATTTCGAGCATGCCTACCTGGCTCAGCAGATGGGCGCCGAGCTGGTGGAGGGGCAGGACCTGTTCGTCGACAGCGACGACTGCGTGTACATGAAGACCACCCGCGGCCCGGCGCGCGTGCATGTGATCTACCGCCGCATCGACGATGCCTTCCTCGATCCCGAGGTGTTCAATCCCGAATCCCTGCTCGGCGTGCCGGGGCTGATGCGCGCCTGGCGCGCCGGCAACGTCGCCATCGCCAACGCGCCGGGCGCGGGCGTGGCCGACGATAAGGTGGTGTACGCCTTCGTGCCGGACATCATCCGCTACTACCTGGCGGAAGAGCCGATCATCGCCAACGTGCCCACCTACCTGTGCATGCGCGAGGCCGACCGCCGCTACGTGCTGGCCAACCTGGACAAGCTGGTGGTCAAGCCGGCCAACGAGTCGGGCGGCTACGGGCTGCTGGTCGGCCCGCACGCCAGCCAGGCCGAGCGCAACCGCTTCGCCCGCCTGATCCGCCAGGACCCGCGCAACTACATCGCCCAGCCCACGCTCCGACTGTCCACGGTGCCGACCCTGTGCGGCAGCCGCCTCGAACCGCGCCACGTCGACCTGCGGCCGTTCGTGCTGCAGGGCCGGGAGCTGTACGTCACCACCGGCGGGCTGAGCCGGGTGGCGCTGCGCAAGGGCTCGCTGGTGGTGAACTCCTCGCAGGGCGGGGGAAGCAAGGACACCTGGGTCATCGACATGGGGGACGAGTGATGCTGTCGCGCGTCGCCGAGAACGTCTACTGGATGGCCCGCTATCTGGAGCGGGCCGAGGACACCGCCCGGTTAGTGATCGCCTCCACCCATCTGCTGCTGGATCTGCCTCGCTACGTGCCGCTGTCCTGGGGCTCGATGGTGGAGATCCTCGGCGTCAGCATGCCGCCGGAGCTGGGGGAGGCGCCCGACGAGCGCGGTGTGATGCGCTTTCTCATCACCGACACCAACCATCCCAGCTCGCTGGTGTCGGTGGTGCGCATGGCGCGGGAGGACGCGCGCGTGTCGCGCGATATTCTGCCGGCCGAGGCGTGGGAGGCCATCAACGGCCTGCACCTCTACGTCAAGGACAACGCGGCCCAGGCGCAGGGGCGCGCCAAGCGCCTGGAGTTCCTGCGCGAGGTGGTGCTGCGCTGCCAGCAGATCAACGGCGTGATCGACGGCACCGTCAGCCGCGGCGAGCTTTACCGCTTCCTCATGCTGGGCCAGCAGCTGGAGCGGGCGGACATGACCACCCGCATCGTCGACGTGCGCGCCGCGCGCCTGCTGCCGGGCGACTCCGAGCTGCTGCGGCCGTACATCGGCGTGGTGTGGATGAGCGTGCTGAAATCCCTGAGCGGCTACGAGATGTACCGCCATCAGGTGCAGAGCCGCATCAGCGGCCCGGACGTGGTGCGCTTCCTGCTCAAGGACCCGTGTTTCCCGCGCGCGGTGGAGCGCTGTCTGCGCCGGCTGGCCGAGATGCTGGAGGATCTGCCCAACGGCGAGCGCGCGCTTGAGTGCGTCGGGCTCGCCCGCCAGCGGGTGCGCAGCGCGCGGTTGGAACCGCTGGACCTGGCCGTGACGCATCAGCTGATCGACGACCTCCAGCGCGATTTCTGCAACGTGCACGCCGCCATCGCCGACGCCTGCTTCCGCTACGGCGGGCCGCTGCCACAGCGGCAGGCGCTGGTGGAGAGCGCGTGAGCGGCTGAGCCATGCGGACGTTCCGCTGTCGTTGTGGCAACCGGATCTACTTCGGCAACAGCCGGTGCCTGCGCTGCGGTGCGACACTGGGCTTCCTGCCCGACCGCCTGCAGCTGGCCGCGCTGGAGCCGCTCGACGACGGCGCCTGGCTCGCCGGCGGACGCCAGTACCGGCAGTGCCTGCATTACCACCGCGACCGGGTGTGCAACTGGATGGTGCCAGCGGACGACGCCGACCCCTTCTGCGCCGCCTGCCGCCTGAACGAGATCATCCCCGATCTGAGCAATCCGCAGTTCCGGCTGTACTGGTACAAGCTGGAGGCCGCCAAGCGCTACCTGCTGTACGGCCTGGGTCGGCTGGGGCTGTCGCTGCACGATCTCGGCGGCGACGGCCTGCGCTTCGCCTTCCTCGCCGATTACGGCGAGGACCAGCGGGTGCTCACCGGCCATCGCAACGGGTTGATCACCATCAACATCCGCGAGGCCGACGACGCCTACCGCGAGACCATGCGCCTGCGCCTGCGCGAGCCGTACCGCACGCTGCTCGGCCACTTCCGCCACGAAAGCGGGCACTACTTCTGGGAGCGTCTGATCGCCGGCCAGCCGCCGCGGCTCGACGCCTTCCGCCGCTGTTTCGGCGACGAGCGCGAGGACTACCAGGCGGCCCTGAGCCGCCACTACGCCGCACCCGCATCCGCCGGCAGCGACTTCATCAGCGGCTACGCCGCCGCGCATCCCTGGGAAGACTGGGCCGAAACCTGGGCGCACTACCTGCTGATTCGCGACACGGCGGAAACGGCGGGCGACTACGGCTTGATCGAGCCTTTCGACCTGAGCGACATCGACGCCCTGCTCGGCGCCTGGGCGAACCTGAGCCTAGCGATCAACGGCCTGGGCGAGAGCCTGGGCCTGGTCACGCCCTATCCGTTCGTGATCGGCCCGCGGGTGGAGGAGAAGCTGCGTTTCGTGGACGCGGTGGTTCGGGAGGCGTGGCCGCGGCCAAAGGAAGAGCGGCGGTAGCGGCTGCTGGCCAGCAAATCGCTATCCCCCGCAAGGGGCGGCGAGCGTATGCGCACATCGCCCGTGCGCGTTTTCCCAATACGCGGTAACCGAAACTTGGCAGGGCGGTGGTTTAGTCCGTTCCCTTCCCCCTCACAGGGGCCAGGGAGAGGGGGACGGCGCGCAGAGCGCGCCGCCGCTCATTCCTCGACGTCCGGCAGCTCCGGGAGGCTGTCGAACGCGTGCCGTATGCCTTCGCTCCAGGCGCGGCGAATCGCTTCCAGGTACGGCGAGTTCTGCTCCAGCCGCATGACCCGATCCAGCTTGAGGCTGTCGCGCCGGTACAGCACCAGATCGACGGGCGGGCCGACCGAGAGGTTGCTGCGCATGGTCGAGTCCAGCGACACCAGGGCGCAGCGCGCGGCCACGTCCAGACTGACTGAGCGGTCGATGATGCGGTCTAGGATGGGCTTGCCGTACTTGGTCTCGCCGATCTGGAAGAACGGCTGATCGGGCGAGACGCTGATGTAGTTACCCTGCGGGTAGATCAGGTACAGCTCCGGCTCTTGCCCTTTGATCTGGCCGCCCAGGATGAAGGTCGCCTCGAACGATACACCCTGCTGCGACGCGCCGTCGCCGCGATAGGCGTTCTGGATGTCGGTGCTGAGCTTGCCGATGTACTCGGCCACCTGGTGCATGTAGTTGAGCGAGCGCAGATTGCGCGGCGCGCTTTCGGCGACGTCCATCTGCAGGTGCTTGACCACCGCCTGGGTGGTGGCCAGGTTACCGGCTGACAGCAGCACGAACACTCGGTCGTCTTCCCAGACGAAGGTGTGGGTCTTGCGGTAGGTGCTGATGTAGTCCACGCCGGCATGGGTGCGGGAGTCCGAGGCGAACACGAGCCCGGTGTCCAGCGCGATGGCGAGGCAGTAAGTCATGGGCGGGCGGCTCTCACAGAGGAGGGTAACGGTCTTATACCGTTATGGTGCCACCGGCGCCATGCGCGGTATAGGGCGCGTCGAGCGAGCCATGGCCGGCCAATGACGCCGCCGTGTGTGCGCGAGAGCACCGATTGAGCGATCGCCGGCCCGCCGGGGTTTGCAGCGCGGGCAGGTTGGGCTATAAGGCTATTTACGCGTTCGGTTTGAGGCGTCGCATCCGCCGTGGGGTGACGCCCGTATCGAGGTAGCCATGTACCGTTGCCGGGCCCGCTTCGGCGGCCACACCAAGTCATGAGCGAGACCGCGCAACCTCCCCCGCTACGCGCCGTAAGGCGTCGGCGGCGGATGAGGCTGCTATCGGCCTCGCGCAGCAAACGCCCGTCCGTTGCCTATGTCGGCCGGGTACTGCTGGTGGTTTTTTTCCTCATCATGGCCACCGCGCTGGCCTATTACCTGTACAGCTTCAGCCTGGCCGCCGACAGCCGTGGCTGGCCCGAAGCGCAGGGTACGGTCGAGCGCAGCACGGTGAAAGGCGGCTGGCAGGGGCGGAGCGGCACCCCACTCTGGCAGCGCCTGCGGCGGCTCGACGTGGAAGTGGTCTACCGCGTCGGCGAGCGCAGCTATCGCTGCTCGCGCCTGTCGTTCTTCGGCAGCCTGCTTCATTCCGAGCCGGACGTGGAACGGCTGCTGGCTTCCCTCTCGCCCGGCCAGGTAGTGCCCGTGCATTACGACCCGGCCGCGCCCGACCGCTGTGTGCTGATTCCCGGCTGAACGGCTTTTCGCCGCTTCGCTCATCGGGGCTTTCCTAGATCGATCGCGGTGAAGTACAGAGGCGCGCCCGTTCGCGGCTCCGGGCGGATCGCCTATGCTCTACGGTCAGGAACAACAACCGGTTCGTCGGGCGCCGCGGCCGACGGCCGCCGCGTGACGCGGTGGCGGTTCGGGCCGCGCGGCGTATCGGAGCCACTTCGCCCGGCGAGGGCCCAGGGAGGGGTCATGGCATCGCTAGTGGGGTTTCTGTACGACAGCGTCCGGCGCGCGCCGCGGGCCGAGGCGCTGGTGGCCAGCGCGCGCCGCATCGATTACGGCGAGCTCTGGCGCATGGTTTGCGGCGTCACCGCCTGTCTGCGCGGCGAGGGGTTCACGCCGGGCATGCGGGTCGGCATTCTGCTCGACAATTCCCCGGAATACGTGGCGGCCTACTACGGCGCGCTGGGCGCCGGCGCCGTGGCGGTGGGGCTCAACCACCAGGCCAAGGCCCGCGATCTGCTCAATTGCCTGCGTCACTGCGACGCCTCTTGGCTGGTGGCGAGCGCGCGCCACCCGGAGCTGGCCGAAATCCGTCAGCAGCTCGGACACCGGCTGCGGCTGATCGTGGTCGGCGCCAGCGAGTCGTCGCCGCGCGCGCTGGCCTGGGACGAGGCGGTGCGCACGCCGGCCATGCCGGAGCTAGCGCCGGACCCGCTCTCGGTCGCCGCCATCATCTACACCTCGGGCACCACCGGTCAGCCCAAGGGCGTGACCCTCAGCCACGACAACTTGGCGAGCAACGTCCGGGCGATCGTCGATTACCTGCGGCTGCAGCCCAGCGACCGCGTGCTGCACGTGCTGCCCTTCTACTACTCCTACGGCAACTCGGTGCTGCACACCCACCTGGCGGCGGGCGCCTGTCTGGTGCTGGAGGAGGGCATGGTCTACCCGCACCGGGTGCTCGAACGCATGGTCGAGGAGGGCGTCACCGGCTTTTCCGGGGTGCCGGCCACGTTCGCGCTGCTGCTCAATCGCACGCGGCTCGGCGACTACGACCTGAGCCGGCTGCGCTATGTCACCCAGGCCGGCGGTGCGATGGCGCCGGCGCAGGTGGCGCGGGTGCGGGCGGCGCTGCCGCACGTGGAGTTCTTCGTGATGTACGGTCAGACCGAGGCGACCGCGCGCATCAGCTACCTGCCGCCGTCCATGCTCGACCGCAAGCCCGGTTCGGTCGGCATTCCGCTGCCGGGCACCGAGATCGCGGTGCGCTCCCCGGACGGTCAGCCGGCGGCGGTGGGCGAGAGCGGCGAGATCTGGGTGCGCGGGCCGCACGTGATGCAGGGCTACTGGGGCGATCCGGACGCCACCGCCCAGGTGCTGGTGGATGGTTGGCTGCGCACCGGTGACCTCGGCCACGTCGATGAGGACGGTTTCCTGTACATCGACGGTCGCCTCAGCGACATGATCAAGACCGGCGCGCACCGGGTCAGCCCGCAGGAGATCGAGGAAGTGGTGGCGGAGATGGTCGGTGTCGCCGAGGTCGCCGCCATCGGCGTGCCCGACGAGCTGATGGGACAGCTGATCAAGGTGGTGGTGGTGCCGCAGCCCGGCTACACCCTGGAGGTGCGCGACGTGCTGGCGCACTGCCGCAACTACTTGCCGCTGTACAAGATCCCGAAGTTCGTCGAGTTCGCCAGCGAGTTGCCGCGTACGGCATCGGGCAAGGTGCAGCGATTTCGCTTGGTCGCCGAGCCCGTCCCCGCCACCGGCACCGGGGCTTGATCCGAGTTAGCGCCCGCCATCGCGGCGCGGCCGCGCCGCGATAGCCTCGAAGTCCCTTTCCCGCCGCCACGGCGACGATCACTTGTTCGGCGGCAGGAACATCTCGCCGATTCTTTCCTTGCGCCCGCCGTGGGTGTTGTAGACGTGGAAGGTGATGCCGCCGTCGGGCAGGCGGCCGCCCCACTCGCAGGTGATGGTGTGAATCCACGGCAGCGAGGGCACCGAAACCGGGTCGAAGACGCAGCTGTCGATCTTCTTCCCCGCCTGGTCCAGCCATTCGATCGAGATCTGATGCCGGCCGACGCGGCGGTAGCCGATGTAGGCGAGCAGCACCGCCTGCTCGGCCGGGTCATCGACGTTGTAGACGGTCCAGATGTGTCGCGGACTGATGAAGTTGTTCACCTCCACGGTGCCGGAGGTGTTCATGATGCCGATGATGCCGGCCGTGTCGGCCGCCAGCGCGGCGTTGTGCGCGCCGAGGGCGGCGAGGGATGCGACGATGATTTTTTTCACCCTGGAGGGCTCCTGTGAACGAGGGGGCGAGAGCCGGCTGTCGGTCGGCCAAGCCAAGGATATCGGCATTCCCCCTCGATTGCTGAAGCGGAGCGGGCTGCCCGCGGCTCGCGGGGGCGGGGCGCGGGCAGCCGGGTGGGCGTTCCCACCGCGCGCTCACACGAAAATCCGGCCTTCCAGATAAGTCTGCGCCCGTCCGGCCAGCACCACCTGGCCGGATTCCTGGGTGCAGAACAGCTCGCCGCCGCGCGGCGACAGTTGCAGGGCGTGCAGTTCGGGGCGGCCGATGCGGGCGGCCCAGTAGGGGACGAGCGCGCAGTGCGCGGTGCCGCTGACCGGATCCTCGGGGATGCCCAGCGCCGGGGCGAAGAAGCGCGAGACGAAATCCACCTCTTCCTGGTCGCCGGGGGCGGTGACGATCAGTCCCGGGCTGTCGAGCCGGCGGATCGCGTCCATGTCGGGAGTGACCTGCCGCAGCTGCTCCGCCGAGGCCAGCACGGCGAGCGGAAAGTTGGCCTCCAGCACCGTCTCGCCGCGCGTCCGCAGCGCCTGCCAGACCGCCTGGACCAACTCGGGCCGGGCCGAGGTGGTCGGCGCTTCCGGCAGCTGCACCTGGATCAGGTCGTCCTTGCGCTTCGCGGTGAGCTGGCCGCTATGGGTGAGGAAGTGGACCCGGCTGGCGGTCACGCCCAGGTAATGCCAGAGCACGAAGGCCGTGGCGAGCGTGGCGTGGCCGCAGAGCTCCACTTCCGTGACCGGCGTGAACCAGCGCAGCCGCCAGTAGCGGCCTTCCGGCGCGACGAAGGCGGTCTCGGAGAGATTGTTCTCCTGGGCGATGTGCTGCAGCAGCTCGTCCTCCGGCCAGTCGGTGATCGGCACCACCGCGGCGGGATTGCCGGCATAGCCGTCGCCGGTGAAGGCGTCGATCTGGTAGATGGGCAGCTCCATGGCATACCTCGGGGCTCAGCGGCTCAGGGCAGGGTACCGGCGGGCGCCGGGCGAGGGCGCTGAGGCGGTACCGAAATGCGATGTGGGGGCGCCGAGGCGTGTGCCGGAGGCGGACGCGAACGCGGCCCGGAACGGGCCGCGCCGCGGCCGGCGGCGCGGGGCCGCCGGCGAAGGGCGCCGCTTACGCGGACTGCGGGGTGAGCACCACCTTGCCGGTGACGCGCCGCTGCAGCAGGTCGTTGAGGGCGTCGGCGGCCTGTTCGAGCGGGTAGGTGCGGCACACGTGGGGCTTGATCTTGCCCTCGGCGTACAGCTGGAACAGGTGCTGGAAGTTCTCGTAGTTGGTCTTCGGGTCGCGGGCGACGAAGGCACCCCAGAACACGCCGACGATCGACGAGCCCTTCAGCAGCGGCAGGTTGGCCGGCGCCTGCGGGATGCGGCCGCTGGCGAAGCCGATCACCAGCAGACGGCCGTTCCAGTTGATGCAGCGCAGGCAGGCGTCGAAGGCGTCGCCGCCGACCGGGTCGTAGATCACGTCAGCGCCGTTGCCGCCGGTCAGCTCCTTGACCCGCTCCTTGAGGTCTTCCTTGCTGTAGTCGATCAGCTCGTCGGCGCCGTGCTCCTTGGCCACCTGCAGCTTCTCGGGGCTGCTGGCGGCGGCGATCACCCGCGCGCCCAGGGCCTTGCCGATCTCCACCGCCGCCAGGCCGACGCCGCCGGAGGCGCCCAGCACCAGCAGGTTCTCGCCGGCCTTGAGCTGGCCGCGCTGCACCAGGGCGTGGTAGGAGGTGCCGTACACCATGGAGAAGCCGGCGGCGGTCACGTAGTCCATGCCGTCGGGGATGGGAATGGCGCGGAAGGCCTGGGTGACCGCTTCCTCGGCGAAGCCGCCGTAGCCGGTCAGCGCCATCACCCGGTCGCCGACCTTGAGGTTGGTGACCTTCTCGCCGACCTCGATGACCTCACCGGCCACCTCGCCGCCCGGGGCGAACGGCATCTCCGGCTTGAGCTGGTATTTGCCCTGGATGATCAGGGTGTCGGGGAAGTTCACGCCGCAGGCGTGGACCTTGATGCGGATATCCTGCGGGCCCAGCGGCTGGCGGGGCAGCTCGCCCAGCACCAGGCTTTCCGGCGGGCCGTATTCCTTACAGATCATTGCGCGCATTGTCGTCTCCTCGTTCGCCGCTCAGGCGGCATTGTCGGCCGCGTCGTCGGCCACTTGTAGAATCAGTTTTCCGAAGTTCTCGCCGCGGAACAGCATCAGTAGGCGCTCGGGGAAGGTCTCGATGCCGGTGACGATGTGCTCCCGATGCTTGAGCTTGCCTTCCCGCAGCCAGCCGGCCATCTCGCGCACGGCCTCGGGGAAGCGATCGGCGTAGTCGAACACCACCATACCCTGCATGCGGGCGCGATTGACCAGCAGCGACAGGTAGTTGCTCGGGCCGGTCACCGGCTGGGTGTTGTTGTACTGCGAGATGGCGCCGCAGATGACCACCCGCGCGTGCAGGCGCAGCCGGGTCAGCACGGTGTCGAGGATCTCGCCGCCGACGTTGTCGAAATAGACGTCCACGCCCTCCGGGCAGACCCGGCGCAGCTCGGCCTTGAGATTGCCCTGCTTGTAGTCCACGGCGGCGTCGAAGCCCAGCTCGTTGACCAGGTAGTCGCACTTGTCCTTGCCGCCGGCGATGCCGATCGCCCGGCAGCCCTTGATCTTGGCGATCTGCCCGACCACCGAGCCGACCGCGCCGGCCGCGGCCGACACCACCACGGTCTCGCCGGGCTTGGGCTGGCCGACTTCGAGCAGGCCGAAGTAGGCGGTCATGCCGGTCATGCCCAGCACGTGCAGATAGGCCGGCAGCGGCGCCACCGCGGGATCGACCTTGGTCAGCTCGGCGGCGGGGCATACCGCGTAGCGCTGCACGCCGGTGATGCCGCTGACGTAGTCGCCCGGCGCGAAGCGCGCATCGCGCGAGGCCAGCACCTTGCCCACGCCGAGCGCGCGCATCACCTCGCCCAGTCCGACCGGCGGGATATAGGACTTGCCCTCGTTCATCCAGCCGCGCATGGCCGGGTCCAGCGACAGATACAGCACCTTCACCAGCACTTCGCCGTCGCCCGGCTCGGGCAGCGGCGCCTCGGCGATCTCGAAGTCGCTGGCCTTCGGCTCGCCGACCGGGCGGCGGATCAGCTTGACCTGGGTGTTCCGTTCCATCCCTGCGCTCCTCCTCAGTCGTTCGTTATCGTGCGCGCCGCCCGCGGGCGGCGCGGACCGTCAGAACCAGCCGTCCCGCATCTCGTAGCAGGTGGTGTCCAGGCCCATCAGCAGCTCGGCCTGGGTGCGGATGGCCGGCAGCTCCCAGCGGTGGAAATAGCGCGCGGCCTGCAGCTTGCCCAGATAGAACTGCTGGTCCTCGCCGTCCGCACCGCCCTGCAGGGCGCGGGCGGCGACCACCGCCTGGCGCAGCCACTGCCAGGCCAGCACGTAGCGGCTGAACATGTCCAGGAACACGAAGGAGTTGGCGAAGGCGATGTCCGGGCCCTTGCTCTGCACAGCCTGGAACAGGGTCTGCACCACCTCCTGCACGCGCCGGTCGGCTTCCTCCAGCGCCTTGGCCAGATCGGCGATGGCGTCCAGCGCCTTGGCCTCGGCGACGGTGCGGGCCACTTCTTCGCGCAGGAATCGGTAGCCGGCACCGCCGTTCTGGCCGAGCTTGCGGCCGAGCAGGTCGAGCGACTGGATGCCGTCGGTGCCCTCGTGGATGGGGTTGAGGCGGTTGTCGCGGTAGAACTGCTCCACCGGGTAGTCGCGGGTGTAGCCGGCGCCGCCGAGGATCTGGATCGCCAGCTCGTTGGCCTTGCAGCCGAACTGCGAGCTGCCGGCCTTGACGATGGGGGTGAGCAGGTCCAGCAGCTCTTGGGCGCGAGCGCGCTGCTCGTCGCTGCCGGTGGCGATCTCATCGACCAGGCGGCCGGCGTACAGGCACAGGCCCAGCGTGCCCTCGACGTAGGACTTCTGCGCCAGCAGCATGCGCCGCACGTCGGCGTGCTGGATGATCGGCACCTGCGGGCTGTTCGGGTCCTTGCCCGACAGCGGCCGGCCCTGCGGGCGGTTGCGGGCGTACTCCAGCGAGTGCAGGTAGCCGGCGTAGCCGAGCGCCACCGCGCCCATGCCGACGCCGATGCGCGCCTCGTTCATCATGTGGAACATGTAGGTCAGGCCCTTGTTGGGCTCGCCCACCAAGTAGCCCACCGCGCCGCCGTTGTCGCCGAAGTTGAGCACCGTCGAGGTGGTGCCGCGGTAGCCCATCTTGTGCAGCAGGCCGGCCAGGGTGACATCGTTGCGCGGGCCGAGGCTGCCGTCAGGGTTGATCAGGAACTTCGGCACGATGAACAGCGAAATGCCCTTCACACCGGCCGGCGCGCCTTTGATGCGGGCCAGCACCATGTGGATGACGTTGGTGCCGAAGTCGTGGTCGCCGCCGGAGATGAAGATCTTGTTGCCGAAGATCCGGTAGGTGCCGTCCGGCTGCGGCTCGGCGCGGGTGCGCAGGTCGCCCAGCGAGGAGCCGGCGTGTGGCTCGGTCAACACCATGGTGCCGGTGGCGCTGCCGTCGAGCAGCGGCTTGAGGAACAGCCGCTTCTGCTCCTCGCTGCCGTGGGCCTTGATCAGGTTGCCGGCGCCGACGGTGAGCAGCGGATAGGCCGAGAAGCTGATGTTGGCGCACTTGAACAGCGCGCCGCAGGCGTCGGCCACCACGAACGGCAGCTGCATGCCGCCCAGCTCGGCGTCGTGGTGCGCGGCCAGGAAGCCGGCCTCGGCATAGGCCTTGAACGCCGCCTTGGTCTCCGGCACGGTGATCGCCGTGCCGTCCTTGAAGATCGGTTCGTTCTCGTCGGCCTTGCGGTTGAACGGCTCGAAGTAGGTCTCGGCCAGCTGGCGTGCCGTTTCCAAGGCGCCGTCGAAGGTCGAGCGGTCGTGCTCGGCGAAGCGCGGACGCTGGGTCAGGCTCTCCACGTCCAGCACTTCGTAGAGGTGGAAGGCAAGGTCGCGCGCTGGAATCAGTTTGTCGCTCATCGGGTACTCCTACGCGGCGCGGGGCCGCTGCAGCAGAAATCTCACGTGTTCGCTCACACCGCGGTCAGGCCGCCGTCCACTGCCAGGGCGTGGCCGTGGACGAAACCGGCGGCGTCCGACAGCAGCCAGGCCACGGCTTCGGCGATCTCGTGCGGCTCGCCGAGTCGGCGCGCCGGGTTGGAGCGCTGCGCCCGCTCGGCCAGGGACGGATCGCGATCGAGAAAGCGCTGGAACATCGCGGTGCGGATGATACCCGGGCAGACCGCGTTGACGCGGATGCCGTTGCGGGCGTATTCGGCGGCGGCGCTGCGGGTCAGCCCGACCACGCCGTGCTTGCTGGCGGCATAGCCGCCGAGCCGGGCGGCGCCCACTAGCCCGGCCACCGAGGCGATATTGACGATGGCGCCGCCGCCTTGGGTCAGCATCTGGCGTATTTCGTACTTCAGGCACAGCCAGACGCCTTTGACGTTGACCGCTTCGGTGCGGTCCCACTCGTCCTCGCTCAGGTCGGCGAGCAGTTTGCTTTCGTGTTCGATGCCGGCGTTGTTCACCGCGGCGTCGAGCCGGCCGTGACGCTCGACGATGGCGGCGATCAGCCGCTCCACCTGATCGGCGCGGGTCACGTCGGTTTGGATGAATTCGGCTTGGCCGCCGTCGGCGCGGATGGCGGCGGTGGTCCGCTCGCCGTCGGCGTTCAGGTCGGCGACGATCACCGTCGCGCCGCGCTGCGCCAGCAGGCGCGCGCAAGCCTCGCCGATGCCCGCCGCGGCGCCGGTGACCAGGGCCACCCGGCCGTGAAACTGGGCCGTCATGTCTGCCTCTCCTCGAACGGCGCCCTTGCTGGGCGCTCTTGGTCGTTGTCTATGCCGTCGCGGCGCCGCCCCTCCCGGGCCGGCGCCGCGGATCGGGCTTTAGGCCAGCATGCCGCCGTCGACGATGATGCAGGCGCCGTTGGTGAAGCTGGCGGCGTCCGACACCAGGTACAGCACGGTGCCGGCCATCTCCTCCGGCTTGGCCGAACGGCCCAGCGGGATGTTGCTGACCACGCGGTTGTAGATGTCCTTGTTCTCGAACAGCGCGCCGGCGAACTTGGTCTCGGTGAAGCCGGGCAGCAGGGCGTTGACGCGGATGTTGTACTGACCGCACTCCTTGGCGAAGGCCTTGGTCATGTTGATCACCGCCGCCTTGGTGATGGAGTAGATGCCCTGCATCGGGCCGGGCACGATGCCGTTGACCGAAGCGGTGTTGACGATGGCGCCGCCGCCCTGGTCGCGCATCATCTTGCCGAACTTGACGGACATGAAGAAGTAGCCGCGTAGGTTGACGTCCACGGTCTTCTGGAACGCGCCCAGATCGGTGTCGAGGATGTGGCCGAAGTAGGGGTTGGTGGCGGCGTTGTTGACCAGGATGTCGAGCCGGCCGAATTCCTTCTGCACGTAGTCGTGGATGGCGTCGATCTGCGCCATGTCGCCGACGTGGCAGGCGAAGGCCGAGGCCTTGCCGCCGGCCTCGCGGATCTCCTTGGCGACCTCTTCGCACTGCTCCTGCTTGCGGCTGGAGACGATGACGTGGGCGCCGTGCTGGGCCAGCAGCTTGGCGATGGCCTCGCCGATACCGCGGCTGGCGCCGGTGACGAGGGCGATCTTGCCGGTGAGGTCGAACAGGTTGCTTGCCATGGAAGTCTCCTTTGGTGTTCCGGCCGGCTAGGGCGAAGCCGGCATCTGGGGCTTGGAAAGCCGTGAGCGGGCGAGTGGCTCCTCGCCCTTGCGAATATGGGTGGTGGTGTCGGTTGCGGTCATGGCCACGGTCCCGGTTGCCGGCTCACTGCCGATCGGCCGCCGGCGCGAGCACGGCGGCCTCGACGAACGCGATCACAGCGTCGGCGTAGGCATCCACCTTCAGGCCGCGGCGCCGGTATTTCCAGCGCTTGAGGTACCACTCCTGCAGCAGCGGCTTGATCAGCGCCGCGGTCAGCTCCGGATCGCGCGGCTGGAACACGCCGGCGGCGATGCCGTCGCGCAGGCAGTCGACGAACAGCTTCTCGGTGCGCAATTCGCCAGCGATGGCGCGCTCGCGGGCTTCCTTGTCGAAATGCCGCGACTCCATGTAGGAGAAGTAGAACCAGCCCTGCATGGCCTCCGACAGATACAGGTGCCGGCGCAGCAGCCAGCGCAGCCGCTCGCGCGGCTGCATGGCCTGCGCGGGCGGGGCCAGGGCCCGCTCCACCGCGAACCGGACCTGGCTGAGGATCATGTCGAGCAGCTTCTCCTTGCTCTCGATGTAGGAGTACAGCGCGCCCATGCTGATGCCGGTGCGCTCGCTCAGGTCGCGCACGCTCATCGCCTGGAACCCCAGCTGGTTGCTGATCTCCAGCGCGTGCTCGAAGATCGCCGCTAGCCGCCCGACCGCGACCTCCTCGTTCTTGACCTTGATGCAGTCGCGGTGCCGGCAATAGGTCTGGCGATAGACCTCGGTCTTGATGCCGTCCAGTTCGCGCAGAAAAGCCTCGTAGCCGCTCATGCGGATGCGCTCGGGAGCGATGGCTGGCGGAGCGGCGGGATCATGCGGCGCGAGGCTTCCTAGTTGTTCGGAAAAACGAGCGAGCGCTCGCTCGGCGGATAGGTATAGCCAGTTGCGGGTCGCGGCGCAAGTCGGACCGTAGGCCCACCACGAGCGCTCGCCCTAGCGCCATCCCCCATCTCCGCCGTCCGCTCCAAGGGAAGTCGGCCGCTTTGCACGCGGCCCTCGTCGAGCGATCCCTACCTGTGTATCCGGCTTGCTCGGAAATCTTGCGCCGCTGAATGATTTGCAGGGGATGCGCGGTATTTTTCGGAAATTACTCTCAGAGCCATCGCTCCGGCGGCTCGCGCGCCGCGCGCGGGTCGGCACGGACTTGCCGCAGGGCGTGGGCGAGGGCGTTGTCGGCCGCGACCGGGCCGACGTCCTCGCAGGCCTGGACATACAGGCCGTGCATGATCGCGCGCTGCTGTTCCAGGCCGCAGACGGGCGCGTTCGCGGCGTCGCCGCGCACCAGCCAGCGTTCGAGCGTCAGGCGGCGGTCGCGGTCGGGGATCGCGCGCGCTAAGGCGCCGGCGAGCGTGTCGTTGCCGTTCCGGCCGTCGGGGTGCAGCTGCGCGAGGAAGCTGCGGACCATGACCGCGAACAGCGGCGGTTGCGCGGCGGCGTCGGCGGACGCCTCCGTCTGCCGCGACGGCATCGGCTTGATCGCCTCCACTGCCGGGCTGGCGTGCGCCCGCTGCTGCGCGAAGAAGCGCCGCAGCAAGACGGCGTAGAACCGGTCGGCGAGTTCCGTGTGTCCCGCCGCCGCGCACAGCTGCCGGCTCAGCTCCCGCAGCGAGGGCTGCCGCGCTGGATCGATGCTCTGGTCTTCCCACGCCGCGAGCGCCAAGGTCTGGCTGCTGGGCGGCAGAACCTCGCGCACCGTGGCGTGCACGATCGCGTCATACCCGTTCAGCACGGCGGACCTCCTGCGTTGCCCGATCGCCTACGGCATCCTCGATCGCCGGGTGCAGCGGCTGCCGCTGGAATTCGGGATAGGCCAGCTCGTAGTGCTCGGTGTAGTCCAGGCCCCGCTGTTCCTGATGGGTGGTGCAGCGCAGGCCGCCCAGCTTGGCGATCGCCCAGAACAGCAGATAGGCGGTCGGGAAGCTCCACAGGAAAGCAGCACCGACGCCGATGATCTGCACCAGCATCTGCTGCGGGTCGAACAGGCGGCCGTCGAGGAACAATCCCGCCGCCAGCGTGCCCCAGACGCCGCAGAAGCCATGCACCGGAACGGCGCCGACCACGTCGTCGATACGCAGCGATAGCAACAGCTCGCCGGCGACGATCACCACCGCGCCGGCGATCAGTCCGGTGAGCAGCGCGAAGGACGGCGACATGCTGGCCGCGCCGGCGGTGATGCTCACCAGGCCGCCGATGCTGCCGTTGACCAGCATCGTGGCTAGCAGCGGTCGCCGCAGCAGGAGCAGGGTGAATGCCGCGCCGGCCACGCCGGCCGCGGCCGCGAGGTGGGTGTTGAGCACGATCAGGCCGATGCTGGCGTCGGCCTTGGCGACGCTGCCGCCGTTGAAGCCGAACCACCCGAACCAGAGGATGAAGCCGCCCAGCGCCACCAGCGGCAGGCTGTGGCCGGGGATGTGGCGCGGCCGCGAGTCGCTGCTGAAGCGACCCAGGCGCGGGCCGACCGCCAGCACGCCCGCCAGGGCGCACCAGGCGCCGACCGAATGCACCACGGTGGAACCGGCGAAGTCGATGAACCCCATCCGCTTGAGCCAGCCGTTGCCGTCGTAGAGGCTGCCCCAGGCCCAGGCGCCGAATATCGGGTAGATCAGCCCCATGATGAATACCGAGCCGATGATGTAGCCGCGGTAGCGGGTGCGCTCGGCCATGGCGCCGCTGACGATGGTGGCGGCGGTGGCGGCGAACATGGTCTGGAAGAACAGCAGGCCGTAGTCGAGCTGCTCGCCGCGCAGCAGCAGGAAATGATCCTCGCCCACCCAGCCGCTGGGGTTGCTGCCGAACATCAGCCCGTAGCCAACGGCGAAGAAGGCGATGCTGCCGAAGCAGACGTCGGTGTAGTTCTTCATCAGCACGTTGACGGTGTTCTTGGCCCGCGCCATGCCGCTCTCCAGCAGGGCGAACCCGGCTTGCATGAAGAACACCAGAATGCCGGCGGTGATCATCCAGACCGTGTCGACGGCGATCCGCAAGGAGTCGGTGTCGGTCGCCAAAGCCGGTCCGGGCACGAGCAACGCGGCAAGGACAGCAGGGAGAAGCAAGCGGTATCGATCGGCGTACATAGGCACCTCCGCCGATCCGCTCAGCAAGAGAGGTGCCAGGGCGAGGGTGTGATGGAGCTGGCAGCTTGTGAGCGCTCGCTGATGAGCTGCGGCGATCGGTGCCGGCGCGCGGCGCCGCTCAGGAGGAGGGCGTGCCGGCGCACCAAACTGGTGCGGTCAGCGCTGCAGGCGCCCCAGTAGGTAACCCAGCAGCGCGGCGATGACGGCCAGGACGCCGGCCGACGTCAGCGGGTGCTGACTGACGTAGCGGCGCGTGGTGAGCGCCATGCGGTTCGCCTCGTCCGTCACGCGCTGAGCGCTCAGTTGGGCGATGCCGCCGTGCCGTCGTCCGCGCCGGCCGAGCAGCCGACGGCTCATCCTGCTGGCGTTTTCCTGCAAACGGTCGGTCATGGTTTTTCTCATCAGCAACGCCATGCGTCCTCCTGGTTTGTGGTTGGGTTGGAATGTTCAGTACCGCTAATGGTTGGGGCGGCGGCAGTCCGCCCCAACGCGCTTGCGGGAAAACCTGTGGATAACTTTGTGGACAGGCCGAGGAAATGCTGGGAACGGAGTGGTGATAACCGCTTCGGGAGCCGCGAGCGCAAGCTGTGAAAACAATAGCTTGCTAGTAAGTGCAAGCCGTGCCGACGCCTCGAACCAGCCGATGCGCCGGTTCGAGGCGTCTGTGTACAAACGCTGCGTGCGGCGGTGGAGAACGTGCGCGGCGCGGGCCCTCGAGCGGCGCCGCGCGCCGCCGTCGTCAGCCGCCGCCCTGCGCCGAACTCATCTGCCGCTCGGCGTCGGCCTTCACCGACTGCGTCAGCCACTGACGAACCAGCATGGCATGGCGCTGCTCGGTCTGCTCGGCGGCGCGGAAGCGGTCGGCCATGTCGCTCTGGCCAATCTGGTCGGCCAGTTCGATCAGCAGATTCCAGCCCTCGAGATCGGCCGCCTCGATGATCAGCAGCGAATGCAGCGCCTGCGACAGAGTGGTGCGCGGATCGGAGATCACCATCAGCGGCCCGCTGCCTTCGACCGCGGTGATGTCGGCCGAGGGCGTCATGGCGGTCGGGTCGGCGCCCAGCCCCTCGATGGTTTCCTTGAGCATCTGGAAGTGCTGCAGCTCCTCGTCGCGGATCTGCATCAGCTGCTCGCGGGTGGGGCCGCCGTCCCAGCTGCCGAGCGCGTCGAGCTTGGTCAGCACGGCCTCGTACAGGCGCACGCCGGTGCGCTCGAACGCCAGCCGCTCGCCGAGCTTGTCGATCAGCACCGTCGGCTTGTGGCCCTTGATGGTTTCCAGGACCGTGGTGGCCATGCCTTTCATCGAGCCGGCCGGCGGTACCGTGCCGACCGGGCTGGACTCGCGGTAGAAGGACTCGCGCGCCTGCACCAGCTCGGTAAGCTCCTCGCCGGGCCGGGACGGGCGTTCCTCGGTGATCTCCAGCAGCCGGCCGGCCTGGATCGGCGACATCTGTATGCCGGTGCGGTTCATGCCGGTGGAAGTCGGGGTGGTCATAAAGAAGTCTCCCTACATGGTCTGGCGCGGCATGGCGTGGCGGTGGGCCACCTCGGTGCCGGGCTGCCAGATGTAGTCGGCGGCGACGGTCTCGGTGGCGGAGCCGTCGCGGTTGAGGTAGTCGCGGTAGGCGCGGGTGGCGGCGCTCTCGTTGACGTCCACGCCCTTCAGGAAGCGCGTGCCCTGGGCGGTGAGATCGACCTCCTGCGACAGCACCTGCCGGACGAACTCCCGATGGCTCTCGAAGCGGATCGGCTCGGGCAGCTCGGCGGGCAGCACCTCGGCCGGATCGCGCCGCTCGTGCTGCTTGAACAGCTCCATCACCACCTGCAGGTGGCCGAGCTCGTAGTCGACGAAGCGCTCCCAGATCTTCTTCAGGCGCGGGTTGGTCTCGGACTGCAGGCAGCTGTAGTAGTTGTAGACCTCGCAGGCTTCGTACAGCAGCCACTTCTCCAGCCAGCTCTCATTGGGATCGGCCAGCGACTCGTACTGCGTGACGTGTTGCTCCTCGATCGAGGCGATCTCGGCGTAGAGCTGGCGCGCCACCGGATCGGCGAAGGTCGGCCCGATGTTCATGTAGAAATCGCGCGTCTGGTACTCGGCGGCGAAGATGGTCAGCGTGTGCAGCTTCGACAGCGGGTGCGCCTTGCTGCGGTCGTAGTGCTCGCGCAGATCGTCCTCCGGCGCCCGGTGCTCCACCATGGTCGGCCGCCCCGGCGCGATGTCGGTGTAGCACTGGGTGATGTTGTTGGCGTCCTTGCCTTCCAGCCGATCGAGCAGCGCGGAGTAGCGGTAGAGGTGGTCGAAGTCCTCCAGCATGCCGAAGCGGAAGGCTTGGGCCAGGTACTGATCCGGCTCCTTCATCGCCACCGCCGCGGTGACCTCGATGGCCACCTGCTCGTAGGCGATGGTGGTCTCCAGGCCGGACTGGTCGGGCGGCAGCAGCCAGTTGACCAGGGTCTGCTGGTGGTGCTCGACGCGCCGGATGCGCGCCAGCGGCAGCCGCAGATGGGCGTTGAAGCGCGCGCACAGATGCTGGAAGCGGTTCGCCTCCTGCTCGATGCCGTTCATGAGGATTACCCGCACCCGGGTGAAGGCATCGTCGTCGAGCTTGCTGATCGGTTCGGGCGTGAGTTCGCGCCAGGTGAAGCGCTGCTGATCCAGCGCGACACCCTTCTCGTCCATGAGGTGCAGGGCCATGAGGCTCTCCTTGCTGCTCTTGCGTGTGGGGCCAGAGATTAGGGTCTCGGCCCGGTACATCAAGCTTTTCTAATGGAGAGGGAGTAGCGATGGCGGAAGCTGGTAAACGCTCTGAAGGGCGCGGCGGCTAGGCGGGAGTGAAAACACGGCGGCCGGATGGGGCGCCGCTGCCGTGCGCGAACGGATCGCTTACTGCTGGCGCAGTTCGTCCAGCGAGCGCCCCGAGGACTCCCATTCCTTGATCCACTTCGGCTTGCGGCCGCGGCCGCTCCAGCCCTTGCTGGGATCCTGGGGATGGCGAAAGACCATCTGCCCCTTGGGGCGGCGGCTCTTCTCGTGTATGCCGATGCCGGTGATGAGATCCGCCAGCGTCATGCCGTACTTCTCGGCGATGTCCTTCAGTTCCTGGCGGGCGGAACGCTGATCAATCCGGCGGCGGGCATCGAGTTCGTGCTCGACCTGCTTTTTCAGTTTCAGGAGTTCCTGACGGCTATAGGTGGAAAGATCCATTTTCTGCACCTCGGATTGAGCGAAGCTGATGTCTCGATAGGGGCAGAATTGCGCAAAACAAAGGCCGGAAACATATTGTCGCGCCGCGCCCGCCCGCCGCTATCGGCGGCGGGAATCGGGGCGGTTTATAGGGATGTGCGCGGCATATTCGCGCGGGTGGTTGGCGAGCGCCGCCGGCTCAACGGCACAGCGATTCGCAAGGAACGCCGTCGCCGTCCACATCGAGCCGGCGCAGGCCGCAGGTGTTGAGGTAAAAACGGGCTTCCTCGCACGAGCTCATCTGCGAGCAGTACTGCTTGCGGCCGCACACGAACGGGCCCTGCGAGTCGCGGGTCGGCTCCGACGCGCTCTTCTGGGCGCGGCGCCACTCCCAGGGCGGCTGCCGATCGGCCTCCGGCAACGCCCACAGACCGCGCTTGAGCGCCCGCGCCTCGTCTTCGAGCTGAAATAGGCGCTGATCCTTGGCGTATTGGCGATAAACCCAGGCGTAGCCTTCCGCCACCAGCTCGGCGTTGATGTCGCGACCGTCCAGATAGATACGGCCCACGGTGCGGCCATATCGGTCTTTTTCGCGGACTACCACCGTAACGTCTTTGCCGAACACCTTATCGGCCAGCGCTTGCCGGGAGCGGCTGCCGAATGGCTGGCGTTTCTCCGGCGTATCGATTTCGGCGAGGCGCACTTTCACCTGCTGCTTGTCGGCGGTGAGCAGGGTAAGCGTGTCACCGTCGCTGACGGCGACCACCCGGCCGCTGAGGGTGCCGGCGGCGACACAGCTCAGCGCGAACCAGAAAGTCAGCAGGAAGGCGGGGATGACGAGGCGTATGGGCATATAACAGGCCATCAGAAACAGCGAAAAAGCTGAATCCAATAGTGTGCCCGCGCCGGTGTGTCAACAAGGTCGTTCCGCCGACGCCATGATCGCGCCGCCCTTCGCCATGGCCGTGCCCGCATTCGCCACGGTTGCGCCAGGCTGCCGATATATGCTCTAAGGCAGCGCAGCAAGAACAACGAAGGTCTCGCCATGCGTAGCTCACTGCTCGCCGCCCTGGCTGTCATCGCCATCTTTTTCGCTTCCAGGTTCGGTCTGTTCGAGCCGGCGCCGCTCGCGGTGAACGCGGCCGGCGCGGCGCCGCTGCGGGTGGATCGCATCACGCCCGAGGGCGAGGACGTGCCGGCCGGGCGGCAGGTGGTGATCCAGTTCAACCGCCCGGTGGTGTCGCTGGGGCGGATGGAGCGCCCGGCGGGGCAAGTGCCGGTGACCATCACGCCGGCGCTGCGCTGCCAGTGGCGCTGGCTCAACACCAGCGCCTTGGCCTGCCAGCTCGGCGAGCGCGAGGCCATGGCGCCGGCCACCGTCTACACCGTGCGCGTCGGCACCGGGCTGCGCGCCGAGGACGGCGGCGCGCTGGCCGCGCCGGTGGAGCGGCGCTTCGTCACCGAGCGGCCGCGCGTGGAGTGGGTGTCGTTCGAGCGCTGGCAGGCGCCGACCGTGCCGGTGCTGCGGGCGCGCTTCAACCTGCCGGTGACCCGCGAGTCGGTCGAGCGGGCGCTGTCCCTGGCGCTGCCCCAGCACGGTGGCAAGCGCGTCGCCCTGCAGGTGGTGGAGCTGGCCGACGAGGCCCGCCCGGGCTACGCCGTGCTGCCGCTGCCCGGCAGCGACCAGCTGCTGCTGGCTTATCTGCCGGGGCCGCAGGCGCCGCAGGATGCGCAGGCGCGCGACAGCTGGCTGCTGGCCCCGGTCGAGGCGCTGCCGGCCGACGCCACTGCCGAGCTGTGGGTAGCGCCCGGGCTGCGCTCGCCGCGCGGACCGGAGGCCGGCGTGGAAGCGCGGGTGGCGCTGCGCTTCGACACCCTGCCCGAGTTCCGGTTCCTGGGCGTGCGCTGCACCGATTTGCGCGGTGAGGAGCTGCAGCTCGCCGGACCCGACGACGGCCGCTGCAACCCGCTGCGGTCGGTGTCGCTGTTGTTCTCCAGCCCAGTGATCGAGGAGGCGGTGCGCGATCACGTGCGTTTCACTCCCGATCTGGCCGGCGGCCGCGACGACTACGACCCGTGGGAGAACCACGGCGGCTACTCGCGACTGGAATCGCCGCACGAGCGTGGCCGGGTCTATCCGGTGACCTTGCCCGAGCTGCTCAAGGCCGATCGGGTCTACCGGGCGCAGGAGGACGGCGAGCTGCGCGACGAGTTCGGCCGGGCCCTGCCGCAGCCGCTGGATGTCTCCTGGCGCACCGATCACCGCGCGCCGGAGCTGGTGCTGCTGCACGAGGATGCGGTGCTGGAGCAGGCGGTCGACTCCGAGCTGGCCATGGCGGTGACCAACCTTGCCGAGGTGGAGGTGAGCTATGCCGGCATCACCGCCGCCGGCGAGGTGCCGGCGGGCACCCGCACCATCGCCCTGCCCGAGGTGCGGGATGTGGCCTTCCTCGAGCCGATCGGCGTGCGCGACATGCTGCAGGGGCGCTCCGGTGCGCTGTGGGGCGAGCTGAGGCCGCGTCCGGCGGCCGAGCGCACGCGCTCGGAATGGGATTTCTTCGCGCAGGTCACGCCCTTCCAGGTGCACGTCAAGCTCGGTCATTTCGGCAGCCTGGTGTGGGTGACCGAGCTGGCCAGCGGCCAGCCGGTGGCCGACGCCCAGGTCAGCGTCCATCGCGGCAACTACGCGCGGCTGGCCGACCTCGGCGCGGCGCTGGTGCAGGCGCGTACCGACGCCGAGGGCCTGGCGCGCCTGCCCGGCAGCGACGCGCTCGATCCCGAGCTGGCCTATCGCTACGTCTGGCAGCGCGACGATCAGCGGCTGCTGGTGAAGGTGGTGCGCGGCGATGCCATGGCGCTGCTGCCGCTCGACTATCGCTTCGGCATCGACGCCGGCCGCGTCTCCGACTGGGAAGTGTCGGCGGTGAGCCTGCCGCGCAACGGTCACCTGCGCGCCTGGGGCGCCACCGCCCAGGGCATCTACCGGGCCGGCGAGACCGTCCGCTACAAGCTTTTCGTTCGCAATCAGGACGAGCGCACCCTGATCGCGCCGCCGCCGGGGCCGTATACCCTGACGGTGATCGACCCGATGGACCGGGAGGTGCATCGAGTCGAGGCGCTGACGCTGTCGTCGTTCGGCGCCTACGCCGGTGAGTTCGCCGTGCCCGCCACCGGCGCGGTGGGCTGGTATCGGTTCGTGCTCACCGCCGAGTTCCTGCCCGCGGAGCTGGAGCCGCTGCGGGTGCTGGTGAGCGATTTCACGCCGTCGCCGTTCCGGGTCGGCGTCGAGCTCAACGGCGAGCGTTTCGGCGTCGGCGACCGCATGGTGGTCGACACCGCGGCGCGCCTGCACGCCGGTGGCCCCTACGCCGAGGCCCCGGTGCGGGTGAACGTGCGCCTGCGCGAGCAGGCGCTCACGCCGGAGGATCCGCGCGCCCGCGGCTTCCGCTTCCAGACCCTCCTGGAAGACGACAACCGCGGTGTGCTTACCCTCTACGACCAGGAGGGGCGGGTCGACGCCGCCGGCGAGCTGCGCACGTCGTTCACCGTGGCCGACAACCCCATCCTCTACGGCGAGCTGTTGGTGGAAAGCAGCGTCAGCGACGACCGCGGCAAGTCGGTGGCCGGTTTTGCCCGCGCCCGCTACTACGGCCGCGACCGCTACGTGGGCCTCAGGAGCGCCGCCTGGGTGCTGGAGCAGGGCAAGCCGGCCGACATCCAGGCCGTGGTGGTGGACGACCGCGGCCGGCTCGCCGCTGGCACGCCGATCGAGCTCACGGTCGAATGGCGCGAGGTGACCGCCGCCCGCGTGAAGGGCGCCGGCAACGCCTACCTCACCCAGTTCCAGAGCCAGTGGCGCGAGAAGCACCGCTGCGCGCTGGTGTCCGCCGCCGAGCCGCAGGTCTGCCGCTTCACGCCGGCGCGCGCCGGCGAGTACCGGGTCACCGCCCGCATCAGCGACCGCCGCGGCCGCCCGCACCAGAGCACGCTCTGGCAGTGGTCGGTGGGCAAGGGGCAGGTGCTGTGGAGCGAGCGCGACGACAACAGCCTGCAGATCGTGCCTGAGCAGCGCGACTACCGGGTCGGCGATACCGCCCGCTATCTGGTCAAGAACCCCTTCCCCGGCGCCCGGGCGCTGATCACGGTCGAGCGCTACGGCGTGCTCGACCAGTGGGTGCAGACCCTGGCCGACAGCACCGCCGTGATCGAGGTGCCGGTCAAGGGCGACTACCTGCCCGGCTACTACCTGTCGGTGGTGGTGGTGTCGCCGCGGGTGCAGCCGCCGCCGGGCGATCACCAGCTCGATCTCGGCAAGCCCGCGTTCCGCATGGGCTATGTCAAGACCGAGGTGCGCGATCCGTACAAGGAGATCGAGATCCGCGCCGTCACCGAGCGCGCCAGCTACAAGCCCGGCGAGACCGTGCGGGTCGAGGTCAGCGCCGCGCCGCGGCAGGGCGCCGCCGGCGAGCCGATCGAGCTGGCGGTGGCGGTGCTGGATGAGGCGGTGTTCGACCTGATCGGCGACGGCCGCCGCCACTTCGACCCCTACCGCGGCTTCTATGCCCTCGACAACCTGGACGTGGAGAACTACAGCCTGCTGCTGCGGCTCATCGGCCGCCAGCAGTTCGAGAAGAAGGGCGCCAACGCCGGCGGTGACGGCGGCGCCGCCGGCTTCGACGTGCGCGGCAATTTCAAGTACGTGGCCTACTGGAACCCGGCGCTGCCGGTCGAGGACGGCAAGACCCGCTTCGAGTTCCAGGCCCCGGACAACCTCACCGGCTGGAAGATCCTGGTGCTGGCCGCCACCCCGGGCGACCGCTTCGGCTTGGGCGAGGGCGGCTTCACCGTCAACAAGCTCACCGAGCTGCGCCCGGCCATGCCCAACCAGGTGCTGGCCGGCGACCGCTTCCGCGCCGGCGTGAGCCTGATGAACCGCACCGACCAGGCGCGCGAGCTGACCGTGCGCTGGCAGGTGCAGGGGCCGGTGCAGAACGGCGGCCTGCAGCATGAGCAGAAGCTGCGGCTGGCGCCGTTCCAGCGCCAGGTGCTGTACCTGCCGGTGGAGACCATCGCTCCCGGCGAGCTGCGCTTCACCGTCAGCGCCGCCGACGGCGTCGATAGCGACGCCTTCAGCCATGTGCTGGCGGTGAAGCGGGTCGAGGCCCTGGAAACCGCCGCCACCTTCGGCGCCACCGCCGAGCCGCTGGTGCGCGAGGTCGTCCGCTTCCCCGCGGACATGCGGGAGGATGTCGGAGGGCTGGCGCTGGTGGTCTCGCCCTCGGCGATCGGCAACATCGACGGCGCCTTCCGCTACATGCGCGACTATCCCTACTCGTCCTGGGAGCAGCAGCTGTCCAAGGGCGTGATGGCGGCGCGCTTCCTCGATCTGCGGCCCTACCTGCCGGATGACCTGCGCTGGGATGAGGCGCCCGCGCTGCCGGCGCGGGTACTGGCGGAGGCGGCCGCCTTCCAGGCCCCGAACGGCGGCATGGCGTTCTTCGTGCCGGACGACCGCTACGCCAGCCCTTATCTGTCGGCTTACACCGCACTGGCCTTCAGCTGGCTGCGCCGCAGCGGCCACGAGGTGCCGGCCGCCGTTGAGCAGCGTCTGCACGGCTACCTGGAGCAGCTGCTGAGCCGCGACGCGCTGCCCGATTTCTACACCGCCGGCATGGCCGCCACGGTGCGTGCCGTGGCGCTGGCGGCGCTGGCCGAGCGCGGCCGGGTCGACGCCGGCACCCTGCTGCGCTACCGGCCGCATGCGCCGCGCATGGACCTGTTCGGGCGCGCCCACTACTTGCTGGCGGCGCTCCAGGTGCCGGGCACCGAGGCGCTGCGCGCCGAGATCGCCGCCAGCATCCTGGCGCAGGCCGTGCAGAGCGGCGACAAGTTCAGCTTCAATGAGCCCTGGGCCGACGACTACAACCGCATCCTCGCCACGCCGGCGCGCAGCAATTGCGCGGTGCTGTCGGCGCTGACCGCCTACGCCGCCACCGACGCCGGCCGGGCGACGGTCGGCGACGTGCCGGCCAAGCTGGCGCGCTTCGTGAGCCAGGCGCGCGGCGCCCGCCCGCACTGGCAGAACACCCAGGAGAACGTGTTCTGCCTCAACGCCTTGACCGACTACGCCCGGGCGTACGAGGCCGCGTCGCCGGCCATGCGGCTTGCCGCCAGCGTCGACGGCGAGCCGCTCGGCGCGGTGACGTTCGACGATCCGCGCGACCCGCCGGCGCGGCTGGAGCGCCCGCTCGGCGCCGGCGACGCCGGCCGCACGGGCACGGTCGAGCTGCGCAAGGAGGGCGAGGGGCGTTACTACTACGGGCTGTATCTGAACTACGCGCCGACGCGGCCTAGCCCCGAGCGGATCAACGCCGGCATCGACGTCCGCCGCGAATACAGCGTGCGGCGCAACGGCGAATGGCGGCTGCTGTCGTCGCCGGCGCGCGTCGCGCGCGGCGAGCTGGTGCGGGTGGATCTGTACCTATCGCTGCCGACCGCGCGCACCTTCGTGGTGGTGGACGACCCGGTGCCGGGCGGCCTGGAGCCGGTCAACCGCGATCTCGCCACCGCCTCGGCGGCGGACGCCGACGCCGGCGAGTTCCAGCCGGCCGGCGGCTCCTGGTACCTGCAGTACAGCGATTGGCAGTACTACGGCCAGTCGCTGTGGAGCTTCCACCATCGCGAGCTGCGCCACGATGCGGCGCGCTTCTACGCCGAGTACCTGCCGCCGGGCAACTATCACCTGAGCTACACCGCCCAGGCCATCGCCGACGGCGAGTTCGCGGCGTCGCCGGTGCACGCCGAGGAGATGTACGACCCAGACGTGTTCGGCAAGGGCGCGCCGGCGGTGCTGCGGGTGGGCGAGTGAGGCGGTGCCGGCATCATGGCGAGCTCTGATTATCGCCCCCCGCCCCGGAACCGGGCTAGCGCGCGCATCATCCCAGTACGAGATGGCCGAGGCTTGGCAGGACGTCGCTCGGTACGTTCCCTCCCCCCTCGCGGGCGAGCGCGTAGCGAGGGAGCCGTCGGGGAGACGGGGCCAAACCGACCGCGAAGCGCGACCCTGACCTCAGGCCGGGCGCGCCAGCCGCGCCCGCAGGTATTCGACGATCGCCGGCGAGATGGACAGCAGGATGATGCCGATCAGCACCAGCGACAGGTTGTCCTTCACCCACGGCAGATTGCCGAACAGGAAGCCGGCGTAGGTGAGCGAGGCCACCCACAGCACGGCGCCGCCGGCGTTGAAGGCGAGGAAGCGCCGGTACGGCATCTTGGCCATGCCGGCCACGAACGGCGCGTAGGTGCGGATGATGGGGATGAACCGGGCCAGCACGATGGTCTTGCCGCCGTGACGCAGATAGAAGGCCGTGGCCTTGTCCAGGTGCTCGCGCTTGAGGAAGCGCGCGTCGTCGGAGAATACCTTGGGGCCCACGCGGGCGCCGATGGCGTAGTTGACGCCGTCGCCCAGCACCGCCGCCACGATCAGCAGCACGATCAGCACATGCACGTCCATGCCGCCGGCCGCGGCAATGGTGCCGGCGACGAACAGCAGCGAGTCGCCGGGCAGGAATGGCGTCACCACCAGCCCGGTCTCGCAGAACACGATCAGGAACAGCAGCCCGTAGATCCACGGTCCGTAGGCGGCGGTGAGCGCGGCCAGGTGCTGATCCAGGTGCAGGACCAGGTCGATGAACAGGCTGATGAGTTCCATTCGGCCTCCATGCTGAGCGCGGCCCGGCGCCGCGGTGACGGTGATGGGGCTATGGTAGTCGGCGCGGTCGGTGCCGGTATAGGAAGGCGTGCGCACCGGAGGCGGACATGGCCCGGAAAGTAGCGATCGCCACCGCCCTGGTGGCCGGGCTGCTGATCGCGCTGCTGGCCGTCGCCACCGTTACCGCCGTGCAGCCGCCGCCGGGCGAGCTGCCGCCGGGCGACGGCGGGGTGCGCAAGGCGCAGATCCTCGATCGCGCCGGCCAGCCGCTGACCGTGACCTACCAGAACGAGTGGAACGTGCACGAGCGCGTGCCGCTGTACGCCATGCCCGAGTTCCTGCAGCGGATCTTCGTGCTGGCCGAGGATCGCCGCTTCTACGAGCACGGCGGCGTCGACTGGCGCGCCCGGCTCGCGGCGCTGGGGCAGAACCTGCGCGCCGGGCGGGCGGTGCGCGGCGCCAGCACCATCAGCGAGCAGGCGATCAAGCTGCTCCGGCCACGGCCGCGCACGCTCTGGGCGCGCTGGCTGGAGGGCTTCGAGGCGCAGTGGCTGGAGCGGCGCTACTCCAAGAGCGAGATCCTGGAGTTCTACCTCAACCAGGTGCCCTACGCGGCGCAGCGCCGCGGCGTGGTGCAGGCGGCGCGCTACTACTTCGACCGCGACCTCTCCACCCTGAGCCGCAAGGAGATGGCGGCGCTGGCGGTGCTGGTGCGCGCGCCCAGCCGGCTCGATCCCTACCGCGCCCCCGAGCGGCTGGAGCGGCAGCTCGCCGCGTTCCTCGACCGGCTGCGGCGCGACGGTCTGCTGGACGAGGCCACCGTCGCCGCCATCCGCGCCGAGCCGCTGCAATTGCGCCAGCCGTCGCTGCCGGTCGACGCCCGGCACGCGGCGGTGCGGCTGTACCGGTCGCTGCCGCCGGCGCTGGCCGGCGCGCCGCGGCTCTACACCACCCTGGATGCCGGCCTGCAGGCCAAGGCCGCCGCCATTCTGGCGCGGAACCGCGCCGCCTTGGCCGATGCCGGCGTGCGCCACGCCGCGCTGATCGTAATCGAGCACGGCAGCGGCGAGGTGCGCGCCTACGTCAGCGCCCACGACGGCGGTCCCGGCAGCGACTTCGACGCCGCCGCCGTGCCGCGCCAGCCCGGCTCCACGCTCAAGCCGTTCCTCTACGCCCTGGCGCTGGAGCAGGGCTGGACCGCCGCCACCCTGATCGACGACAGCCCGCTGGTGGAGGCGGTCGGTCGCGGCCTGCACGCCTACCGCAACTACTCGCGCAGCCACTATGGCCCGGTGCCGCTGCGCGACGCGCTTGGCAACTCGCTCAACATCCCGGCGGTGCGTGCCATCCAGTGGGTGGGGGCGGGCCGGTTCCTGGAGCGGCTGCGGGCTTTGGGAATCGACAGCCTGACCGCGCACCCCGAGCACTACGGCGACGGCCTAGCGCTGGGCAACGGCGAGATCACGCTCTGGGAGCTGACCGCCGCCTACGCGGCGCTGGCGCGCGGCGGCGAGTACCGCCCGCCGCGCCTGCTGCGCGACCTGCCACCCGCGCCGGGACGGCAGGTGTTCTCGCCGGAGGTCAGCTCGCTGATCGCCGACATCCTCGCCGACCCGTCGGCGCGCCAGCTCGAATTCGGGCAGAGCGGGCTGATGCGCTTTCCCGTGCAGACCGCCATCAAGACCGGCACTTCCAGCGATTACCGCGACGCCTGGGCGGTCGGCTTCAATCACCGCTACACGGTGGGGGTGTGGATGGGCAGCCTCGACGGACGGCCGATGCGCAACATCACCGGCGCCCGCGGCCCGGTGCTGGTGCTGCGCTCGGTGTTCGCCGAGCTCACCCGCGACGGCGACAGCGCGCCGCTGCCGCGCAGCCCGCGGCTGATAGCGCAGGCGGTGTGCCGCGACACCGGCACCGTCGCCACCGCCGATTGTCCCAGCCGCATCGAATACTTCCTGCCCGGCACCGGGCCGGCGCCGGCCCCTGGGCCGGCGGTCGCCGCGCCGCCGCAGTTCCGGCTGCGGCAGCCGTCCTGGGATTTGCAGCTGGCGCTGGATCCGCGCCTGCCGGCCGACCGGCAGCGGTTCCGCTTCTTGCTCGACGGCGTTGGGCCGGGCGAGCGGGTGGAGTGGTTCGTCGACGGCGAGCGGGTGGCGGTGACGGACGGGCCGGAGCTGCTGTGGCCGCTGACGCGCGGCGCGCATCAGGCCTGGGCGCGGGTCGGGGAGCGGGAGACGGCGCGGGTGCCGTTCCAGGTGAGGTGACGACGGCACCCGCTCGGGCTTACTTCACGCCCGGCGTCAGCTTCTCGGCCTCCTTCCGCTTGCGCACCTTGCGCGGGTTGGGCCGGGTGTTGCCGTGGCTGCCGCGGAAGATCTTGCCGCGGCGGGTCTTGCGATCACCTTTTCCCATATCGAACCTCCTTTTGCGATATGTGCCCGTCGCAGTGTAGAGGATTCGGGCCGGAAAGGCCCGGATACATTGCGGGCTTGCAAGCGCGCCATCACGCGCGCATTATCGTAACTTACCGTTCGAACCGCGGAGCACGATTCGACCCATGGCCGCTCACGACCTCGCTATCGCTCCTGCCGCCTCGCTGGCGGTCGTAGCCGTAGTAGTAGCGGTCGTGCGCCTCGCGCCCGCGGGTCCGTTCTAGCTCTACAGGCTACGAATCCAGCAACCCCCGCCGGCGCGAGAGCCCGGCGGGGGTTCGCGTTTCTGGGCTCCCTCGCCGTCGCTTCCCGAGCGGGACGAGGAGACCGCCCAATGATCAGACTCACCGGTGCACAGCTAGTCGTCCGACTCCTGGAGCGGCAGGGCGTGCGCGTCGTAACCGGTACGCCGGGCGGCGCCGATTCGCCGCTGCGCGCTGCGTTCGCGCGCAGTCCCGCCATTCGCTACGTGCCAGCCCGCCACGAGCGCGGCGCCGGCTTCATCGCCCAGGGCTTGGCGCGGGTCAGCGGTCGGCCGGCGGTCTGCCTGGCGTCGTCGGGCCCGGCGGCGGATAGCCTCGCCGCCGTCCTGGCCGCCGCGCGGCTGGACGCGATTCCGCTGATCTGCATGACTGAGGGCGCCGACCTCGATGGGGCGAGTGCACCCACCAAGCACGCCTTTCGGGCGCGCGCGGCCCGCGAGCTGCTGGAGATCGTCCCGGCGGCGTTCCGCATCGCCGCCTCCGGCCGGCCCGGGCCGGTGCTGCTCGACATCCCCGTCGAGGTTCAGGCCGAGATCGCCGCGTTCGCCGTCTGGCCGGCGCCGGGCGAGCCGCAGTCCGCGCCCGCGCCGGAGCCGGCGGCCGTGACGGCCGCCGCCGCGCTGATCGACCGCGCTCGGCGGCCGCTGCTCTACCTCGGCGGCGACGTGGTCCACGGCGGCGCCAGCGGCATGGCCCAGCGGCTGGCGGAGAAGGCCGGATTGCCGACGGTCATGACCCTGGCAGCGCTGGGGGCGTTGCCGGCTGGGCACCCGCAGGCGCTGGGCGTGGCGGACGCTCAGGTCGAGCGGACGCTGGCGGAGTGCGATCTGCTGATCATGGTCGGTGCCCGCTTCGATGCACGCGCCGACGCCCGGCCCGAAGCCGCCGCTGTCGGCGCGCGCATCATCCGGATCGACATCGAGCCGGATCGGGGCGAGCGAGCGGCGCTGACCATCGGCGGCGATCTCGGCTCGGTGCTGGCGGCGCTGCTGCCGCAGGTGACGGAGACGCCGCGCGGCGCTTGGCAGCGGCGGGTCGCCGCGCTCAAGGCGCGCCAGGCGCGGGGCGATCACGATCCGCGCACGCTGTGCGGCCTGGTGCGGGCGGTGGCGGCGCTGGCCGGCGAGCGGGCGATCATCGCCGCCGATCTCGACCGCCAGCGGTCGCTGGTGGCGCAGGCTTATCCGTTGCGCCGGCCGCGCCGCTGGTTGAGTGGGCATGGAACCGTGGGCTTCGGCCTGCCGGCGGCCATCGGCGCGGCGCTGGCCGATCCCGCCGCGCCGGTGATCTGCTTTTGCGACGAGAGCGGTCTGCTGCTGAATCTGCAGGAGCTGGCCACCGCCGCCGAGCAACGGGTCAATCTGAAGGTGGTGCTGTGCGGCGAGCGCGCGTCGGATGGGGGCTGGCGGAGTCCGTTCGGCGGGCAGGAGCCGTCAGTCGGCGGTGTGGATTTCTGCCGGATCGCGGCGGGGTTCGGTTTCGAGATCGCCGATTTGGGCGCGAGCGGGCATCCGCGGGCCTTGCTGGCGCCGGCCTTGAATCAAGCCGGTCCGTGTCTGATTCGCGCGCCCGTCAGGAGCACCGAGTACGCCGTTTCTCTGGCGTCGTAGCGGCGGGTGGAAGCGCGGGAAAGGCTGCCCCTCTCCCGGTGCCGGGAGAGGGGGCGAGCGTCAAGCGCCGTTAAGGCTCTCAGTTAGAGCTTTGCGATTCCTCTCTGCTGCTCGGCCAGGCGCTGGAGTCGCTGCCACCGGCGGTGCCGCCGCCCGCGCTGCTGGAGTCGCTGCTGTCGGTCGAGCTACTGTCGCTGCCGGTGGAGGTGTCCTCCGAGCTGCTGCCGCCGCCGGCCGCGCCGCCGCCGACCGCCGAGCCCTGCTCCTCGATCCCGAGCGCGGCCAAGGTATCCTGGTCGAGCTGGCCGCTGGCCTCCATGCCCTGGTCCTGCTGGAACTGCTGCAGGGCGGCCTGGGTCTGCGGGCCCATGATGCCGTCCACCGGGCCGACGTCATAGCCCTGATCCTTCAGGGCTTGCTGGGCCTCGCGCACCGCGGGATCGGCATGGCTGGCGCTGGCCTGCTGATCCGAGCCGGCCGTTTGGTCGGTGCTCGCGGACGACGAGGGCTGGGACGATTCCATCGAGCTCGACGCCCCGCCGGCCGCGCCGCCGCCGGCGCTGGGCATGGAGGTTTCGGAGCGCGGCTCCTCGACACGGGACGATTGTTCCATCGATCCCGGCTGTTGCGATGATGCCGTTGATTCGGCATAGGCGGTCGAGAAGGCCAATATGCTGGCCGCCGACATGGCCAGAATGCTCAGACTGCGTTTCATGGATTCCTCCTTGAACTTCTCAGGGCAAACAGGCGCGTCGGCGCCTGAAAAAAGCTGCCAGCTTCGTTGGCAGTGCCCTGTTAGTTGAGGCTATTCCCGGCGAATCAAGAAAATTGGCTGCATTTTCCTGTCGCTTAGGCGCGACAGACGCGCGTCGTTGCCAAGGCGGCGATGGGCTATATCTTTCCTCCCGGTAACCGATTGGAAGGAGTTTCTCGATGTTCGCCCCGCGTGCTTGTTTCGCTGCGCTGTTGCTGGCCGTGGCCGGTGTGGGTTGCCAACCGCAGCCGGTTCGGCCGGAGAGCGAATCGGCGAGCGCCGAGGTGCGTTTTCCTACGGAGCGTTACGCCAATGTCGATCCTGCGGTCGGGCGGGTATTCGAGGTCGATCCGGCCGCTTCCGAGGTGCGCATTTACGTCTACCGCGACGGGCCCTTGGCGGCGCGCGGCCACAACCATGTGATCGTGGCGGACGATCTGGTCGGCGCCGTGCTGCTGCCGGCCGAGGGGCTGGCGTCGGCGGCGGTCGATCTGGTGGTGCCGGTCGAGCGCTTGCGGGTCGATCCGCCCGAGCTGCGCCAGCGGCTGGGCGGGTCCTTCGCCGCCGAGGTGCCGGCCGACGCGGCCGCCGCCACGCGCAAGAACATGCTCGGCGAGGCGGTGCTGGCCGCGGACCGCCATCCGCTGATCGGTGTGAGCGCGGTTCGGGTCGGCGGCGAGCTGCCCAAGCTGGTGCTGGAGGTCGCCATCAGCCTGCACGGCCAAACCCGCCGCCAGCTGGTGCCGGTGGACGTGCGGCTCGATGGCGATCGGCTGCAGGCCCACGGGGCGCTGGCGATCCGCCAGAGCGAGTTCGGCATGACCCCGATGAGCGCGCTGGGCGGCCTGCTGCGCGTGCAGGACGAGGTGATGGTCGAGTTCCGGGTCGTGGCGCGGGCGCGGCGCTGACGGCGCCCCATGCGAAGACGATCATCCGGGCGGCGGACCGCCGCCCGGATGATGCCAAGCCTACTGCGCCAGCCGGCGTGCGCTGTAGTGGTTGAAGGCGAAAGCGGCGATCGCCAACGCCAGCATGATCAGCTGCGCCGCCAGCGCCTCGACGTTGCCGTGGATGCCCAGCAGCGGCAGCGAGAAGCGGCCGATCGGGTTCACCGACAGGTAGCCCGCCTCCTGCAGCGCGGCTACGCCGTTGCCGACGAAGATCACCGCCAGCACGGCGATGAGCGCCGAGCTCCAGCTGAAGAACTGCCGCACCGGCAGCCGGATGCTCAGCTTGTACACCGCCCAGATCACCGCCAGCAGGAACGCCGCCGCCGCCGCGCCGCCGGCCAGGATGGCGTCGTGATTGCCCTGCTCCCACAGCGCCCGATAGAACAGCACGGTCTCGAACATCTCGCGGTACACCGCCAGGAACGACACCGCGGTCAGCGCCCAGAGGTTGCGGGTCTCCAGGGCGCCCTGCAGCTTGCCGGCCACGTATTGCTGCCAACGTGCCGCGTAGCTCTTGCTGTGCAGCCAGAAGCCGACGTACAGCAGGATCACGGCGGCCGCCAGCGCGGTGATGCCCTCGGTCAGCTCGCGGCTGGCGCCGCTGATGGTGATGATGTAGGTCGACACGAACCACGTGGCGATGCCCAGCACCACCGCGGCGATCCAGCCGCCGTGGACATAGGGCAGGGCATCGCGCCGCTCGGCCTTGCGCAGGAAGGCGAACACCGCCGCCAGCACCAGGATGGCTTCCAGCCCCTCGCGCGCCAGGATGATGAAGCTGCCGGTGAAGCTGCCGAGCGCCGACAGGCTGCCGGCCCGCAGCTCCTCGCGCGCCTGCGCGAGCATGGTCTTGATGTCGTCGATCTGCGCGGCCACCTCGTCGACCGGCGCGCCGTGGCGCAGCAGTTGGCGCAGCCGCATCATCTCGGTCTCCACGGCAAGGCCGAGCTTGTGGTCGACGGCGGAGACGCTGGCCTCGGCCAGCTCGAAGCCTTCCAGGTAGGCGGTCAGCGCCAGCTGCTCGGCGCGGGCGCGGTCGCCGGCGCGATAGGCGGCCAGGCTCTCGTCCAGCGTGCGGCTGGTGAAGCTGAGGTGATCCTGGTCTTGCGCGCTGGCCACCAGCGCCGGCTGCGAGCGCAGATAGGCGAGCACGGCGACGCCATCCTCGCCGAACTGGGCGCGCACCGCCTCGGGCGTGGCCTGGCTCAGCGCGTTGAGGTCGCTCAGGGCGGCCAGCGCCGGATGGCCCTGCGCCGCCAGCGCGGCGCCCTGGGAGCGCTCGGCGTCGCCGTAGCGCAGCTGGCTGATGTAATAGGCCAGCGCCCAGCGCTCGGCCTCGCTGAGCTGGCTGAAGCTCGGCATCGCCGTGCCTTCCACGCCCAGGGTGAGCGTGTTGTAGAGCGCGAACGGGCTGCGCTGATCCTGGCGCACCGGCTCATGGAAATCGGTGGGGGGCGGTTCCAGGCCGGCGCCGGCCGGGCCGTCGCCGCGGCCTTCGGCGCCGTGGCAGCTGGCGCACTGCGCCTGGAACAGCTGGTGGCCGAGCGCCAGGTCCGGCGCCTGCTGCGGCGCCATGGTCACCGGATAGTGCTGCATCAGCCCGCGGCTGATCTCGGCCGTGAGCGCGCTGATCCGCGCCAGCGGCGCCTTGGCGGCGACAGCCTCGCGCAGCGCGGCGGCGGCCTGCAGCAGCGCAGGCTTGCCCGGCTCCTCGGGCAGCGTCTGGATACGGCTTTCGATAGCGGCCGAGAATTCCTGCATCTCGGCGTATTCCGCTTCGTTCACCACCTGGCCGTCCTCCACCGCCTCCGGGTAGTCGACGCCCAGGTAGTCGGCCATCTGCATGATGATCGCCACGTCTTGCGTCTGATCGGCGTGGGCGGCCAGGGGGCCGGCAAGGTAAAAGAAAAGGATCAACAGCCACTGCAGGCCGAGACGACCTTTGCGCATGTCCGGTTCCTAAGATTGGTAACGAGAATGATTATCAGCGGTAGAGCGGCTCCGATGCAATGCGACGGCGTCCTGGCGCGAAGGGCGGGTTCCGGTCGCGCGGCGTTTGGCGGCAGGCGCCCGGACGCCATATCAGCAGCGTGCCTGGCGCGGACCAAGGAGGGCGGATGAGCAGCGGCGCGGACGGGGCTCCCATCCTGGTGGCCGATATCGGCGGCACCAACGCGCGCTTCGCGCTCGTCGACGGCGGCGGCGTGCCGACCGCCCAGCGGGCGTTCCGCTGCGCCGATTTCGCCACGCTGGCGGAGGCCGCCGAGCGCTACCTGGCGGCGCTCGGCGGCGAGCGGCCGCGCCGCGCGGCCATGGCCGTGGCCACACCCATCACCGGCGATTGGGTGACCATGACCAATCACCGGTGGTCGTTCTCGGTGGCGGAGACGCGCGCGCGGCTGGGACTGGACGAGTTGCGGGTGGTCAACGACTTCACGGCCCTGGCCCTGGCGGTGCCGCGGCTGCGACCGGAGGAACGGCGCCAGATCGGCGGCGGCGCCCCGGCCGCGTGGGCGCCGATCGCCGTGATCGGACCTGGCACCGGCCTAGGGGTGTCGGGACTGGTGCCGGCCGACGACGGCCGTTATCTGCCGCTGCAGAGCGAGGGCGGGCATGTCACCTACGGCGCGAGCAACGCCCGCGAGTTCGAGATCCTGACCGTGCTGGCCCGCCGCTATCCGCACATCTCGGCCGAGCGGCTTGTCTCCGGCCCCGGCTTGGTCAACCTCTACCAAGCCATCGCCGAGCTGGCGGGGGTCGAACCCGAGCCGCTGCAGCCGCCGGACGTCTCGGCCCGAGCGGTGGCCGGCGCCTGCGCGCTGTGCCGCGAAGCGCTCGACCTGTTCTGCGCCATGCTGGGTGTGGTGGCCGGTAACCTGGTGCTGACGCTGGGGGCGCGCGGCGGGCTGTACATCGGCGGCGGCATCGTGCCGAAGCTGGGCGATTACTTCGCCGCCTCGCCGTTCCGCGCCGCCTTTGAGCGGCGAGGGCGATTCACCGCCTATCTGGCGGCCGTGCCCAGTTATGTGATCACGGCGCCCATGCCGGCGCTGCTCGGCGCCGCCGCCGCCTTCGACTATCCGGGGCAGGCGGTCGGCGTCTGCAGTCGCCGCCAGGACTAGGCGTCAATCGGTGATTTGTGATAAGCACCCAGGCATGACGACCTATAACGATTACCTACAAGACTTTCCCCACGGCGTCAGCGCCATCGACACCGATTTCGTCCGGCCGCGGTTGGATTCCAGCCATCTGATCGTGCGCAACGGCCGCGCCGCCTTCGTCGATACCGGCACCAACTCCGGCGTGCCGCGCCTGCTGCAGGCGCTGGCCGACAAGAACCTCGATCCGGCCGATGTCGATTACGTGCTGCTGACTCACATCCACCTCGACCACGCCGGCGGCGCCGGTCTGCTGATGCAGCACCTGCCCAACGCCAAGCTGGTGGTGCATCCGCGCGGCGCCGGCCACATGGCCGCGCCCGACAAGCTCATCGCCGGCACCCGCGCGGTGTACGGCGACGAGCTCTACCGACGCATGTACGGCGACATCCTGCCGATTCCCGCCGAGCGCATCGTCGAGAGCAGCGACGGCATGCGGCTGCGCCTGGGCGACAGTGAGCTGGAGCTGATCCACACGCCGGGGCACGCCCTGCACCACTACTGCATCATCGATCACGACGCCAACGCGGTGTTCACCGGCGATACCTTCGGCATCTCCTACCGCGAGTTCGACACCGCGCGCGGCGCGTTCGTGTTCGCCTCGACCACGCCGGTGCAGTTCGATCCGCAGGCCGCGCACGCCTCGATCGACCGCCTGCTGAGCTATGGGCCGAGCGCGGCCTATCTCACCCATTACAGCCGGGTCACCGACCTGGAGCGGCTGGCGCAGGACCTGCACCGCGATCTGGACGCCTACGTGGCGATCGCCCGCGGCTGCGGCGCGAGCGGCATGGAGGCGGTCGGTGCCATCGCCACGCGGCTGCGCGAGCACATGCTGCGGCGCCTGCAGGACCACGGCTGCACCATGAGTCCGGCGGAGGTCGACGGCCTGCTGAGCGTGGATATCCAGATCAACGCTCAGGGGTTGGCGGTGTGGCTCGCCAAGCAGGCCTGAGCGGTGTCGCAACTTTCGGTGGCGATTGGAATTTTTCCCGCAATGTCGGTAAGATCGGGCAAGTCGACGATTCATCCGACCTTTTTCGCCAGGAAGCCATGAACCGCCACAACGTCGATCCATTCGGACCGGCCACGCTCGTGGCGGGACGTCGCGCTGCTACGCCTTGATGCGCCGGGTGGCGCGGCGTGCCGCGCCCGGCCCGGCCTCCTATCCACAGCGAGAAATCCACCCGATGACCATGCGCGCGCCTAGGCGCGCTGGTGTGGCTTTGTCCGCGGTCGTTCGGATCGTCGACGCCGCGGGGGCGGCGGTCTGCCTTGGCGCGGTAAGACGCCCCCGCTGATTCAGCTTGGCCAGCGGCCGGCCCGGTTCAGCGGGCCGAATGCCGGCGTTTCCCGAAATTCTCTGAGCGTGGCCGCCGCCTCGCGGGGCGGTGCGGTCAGCTTTTGCGCATAGCGGTCGGGCGGACCGGTTGAGGTGAGTCGAAATGGACCGAATTTTGTCCAAGAGGCAAAGCATTCCAACGCTTGACTAGCGGGCGCCGCGCCGCGGCGCCCGCTACGGCTTGGCTGGGTTCCATTCGTTCGAGAGGGGGCATGATGACGGTTTATGTGCTTTCGCAGCTGGTGCGGGTTCGCGCCGGCAGGGCTCAGCTGACGTTCGCCCGGGAAGCGGCCGCCGCGCTCGCGGGGCTGCCGGGTGTCGCGACCAAGGTTTCCAAGCAAGGGCTCGAAGTGCTCGCCACCGACGAGGACGCTTTGCGCACCGCTATCGCCTGGCTGGGCGAGCGGTACGGGCGGCGGCTGCTGGCGTTTCGGCCGCAGGTGGTTTGCGCCGACGCGGCGGAGCCGGTCATGCGCGTGCGGGTGGTGACGCAGCCGGACTACGCGCAGCCGGTCAAGCGCAGTCTGCGGCGCCGGGGCGCCGAGCTGCTGTCGGCCAAGGCGCGCGAGGGGGATGTCGAGATCGTGGCGCTGGCGCCGCAGTCGAACATCATCGGCTTCGGCCGCGAACTTACCGCCATTTCCTGGAACACGGCGCTGCTAGAGATCGTTTTCAGCCACTACGACCGCGGCGAGCGGGCGGCGGCCGGTCCGCCGCCGGCAGCGGCGCGGACAGCGGTGGCGGCGGCGCGGCTCGAATAGCGGGGAGGTGGCGAAATGGGTGAAAGGATGATCGAGGATCGCCGGCGCAGGCTCGAACTCGCTGGCGTCGGTCCGCCGGCGGCGATGGCGGCCGAGGAAGCTCGCGGCGCCCGCCGGGATCGTACCCGGCCGGCGCCGGACGGCGGGTCGCGCGGTTGCTCGCTGTGCGCGCCGCCCAGGCCGCTGCTGGCGCGGCTGCTCGGCGGCAGCGCCTGCTCCGGCTGCGGTGCGCGCGTGACCGACCCGACTTTACCCCGCTGGACGGTGGCCATCGTCGCGGTCTACGCGGCCTGCCTACTGTATCGCTGGCTGGAAACGCTGGTGTGATCCGACGCGGCGCGGCCATGGCTCCCCTTGGGGGGCGGCCGCGCCGTTCAGCGCTGCAGCTTGTCGATGGTGCGTTCGATGGCTTGCCCGGTCTTGTCCGCCGCCGTTCCGACGGCGTCGCCGGCTTTCTCCAGCGCCTTGCCGGTGTGCTCGGCGGCGGTTTCCAGGGCAGCCCCGGTTTTCTCGGCGACGGGCGTCACCGCCTGATCGATCTTCCGGCCGATCCGGGTCAGGAAACCCTCTTCCTCGGCCAGGACCGGTTGCGTCGCGGACAGCGCCAACAGCAGCGCGACGGCTCCGACAAGGCTATGGTTGCGCATATCGTCGTTCACGGTTGCGGGCAGGGGCGGTGTCGATCTTAACCGCCGCGCTGCCTACGGTCACCCCGCTTGCCGCAGCCCGTGGCGGATCGGCAGCATAGCGGTTGCGTGAGGGCCGGTCCGGCAACCATCGGCGGGGTCGCTATGAAGTGTTCGTTCCGACAGTTGGAAGTGTTCGTCGCGGTGGCGCGCTACGAGAGCGTATCGCGCGCGGCCCGCGCGCTGTCGCTTTCCCAGTCGGCGACCAGCACCGCGCTCAGCGAGCTGGAGAAGCAGTACGACGTGCGCCTGTTCGACCGCATCGGCAAGCGCCTGCAGCTCAACGAGCTCGGGCGGCTGCTGCTGCCCAAGGCCAGCGAGCTGCTCGACCGCGCCCGCGATCTCGAAGCCACGCTGTGCGGCGATGCCGAGGCCGGGCCGCTGCGTATTGGCGCTACCCTCACCGTCGGCAACTATCTCGCCACTCTGCTGGTCGGGGAGTTCATGCAGCGCCACCGCGGCAGCCAGGTGCACCTGGAGGTGGGCAACACGGCGACCATCATCCAGCGGGTGGCCAATTTCGAGCTCGATCTCGGCTTGATCGAAGGCGATTGCCAGCACCCGGATCTGGAGGTCACGCCCTGGGTGGAGGACGAGCTGAGCCTGTTCGCCGCCCCCGACCATCCGCTGGCCGCCAAGGGCACGCTCACGCTGGACGACCTGGTGACGGCCAAATGGGTGGTGCGCGAGCCGGGATCGGGCACTCGCCAGACCTTCGACCGCGCCCTGCACCAGGTGCTGCCGCGGCTGCAGATCCTGTTCGAGCTGGAGCATACCGAGGCCATCAAGCGGGTGGTGGAGTCGGGGCTCGGCATCGGCTGCATCTCGCGGCTGGCGCTCAAGGACGCCTTCCGCCACGGCACGCTGGTGCCGCTGACCGTGCCCGGCCTCGATCTGCGCCGTTACTTCTTCATGCTGGTGCACCGCCAGAAGTACCGTACCCCTGGCATGCAGCGCTTCCTGGAGCTGTGCCGGGAGGTGGCGGCGGGCAAGCGCTTCAGCGACGAGATCGTGCTGCCGCGTCCGCTGTGAGCGCTCAGGTCGGCTCGGTCCGCGAGGTGCGCGCAGCGGTCGCGGCGGGGTGCCATTGCGCGCGCCAAGCCAGCCGCATGAACAGCATGCCCAGCGCCAACGTCGCCGACGCCAGCAGCAGTCCCGCCGTATAGCTGCCGGTGAGCCGGCGCGTCCATTCCGCCACCAGCGGCCCGATCATCTGGGCGATGCCGTACAGCGTCACCAGCAGGCCGATCAGGCGGCCGGCCTGCTGCGGCCAGCGGTTGCGGGCGATGCGCATGGTCAGCTGCACGATGCCGACGAAGGTGCCGCCCAGCAGCAGCGCGCCGAGCACGGTGCCGGCGGCGCTGATCCACAGCACCGGAAGCGCCACGCCGATCGCCTGCGCGGCGAAGGCGGCGAGCAGGGCGGGGAAGTCGCCGAAGCGCTGGCCCAACCAGCTCCACAGGAAGGTCGAGGGAATGGCGGCGGCGCCGACCAGCAGCCAGCTCGGGCCGACCCAGCCGTCCAGGTCGGGCAGGGCGGCGATGATCACCGGCAGGAAGGTCATGCTGATGATGTAGCCGAAGCCGGCGGTGGTATAGCCAGCCGCCAGCCAGGCGAAATCGGCCGACAGCGGACCGCGCACCGCCGGCGCGCCGGCGTCCCCGGCGGGCGTCGGCTCGGCCGGGGCGAGGCGCAGCGTCCGCGTCGCCCACCAGGCCAGCGGCAGCGCCAGCAGCCCCAGGCCCAACCACAGCCCGTCCCAGCGCAATCCGAGCGCATAGCCCAGGCTCACCGCCAGGCTGGACAGGCAGATGCCCACTCCGACTCCCGTGAAGGTCAGGCCGCTCCAGACGCCGCGGCCGTTGCGCGCCAGCACCTCCAGCACCAGGGCCGGGGCGTAGACGAACACCAATCCGTTGCTGAAGCCGTTGACCAGGCGCAGCAGCGCCCAGCTCGGGAAATGGTCGATCAGCCCCATGGCGAAGGTGGTGCTGACGTTGAGCCACAGGCCGCGGCGCAGCCAGCGCTCGCGCTCCTCGGCACCGTGGCGCCAGAAGGTGAACAGCGAGCCGAGCAGGTAGGCCAGGTAGTTGGCCGATGCCAGCCAGGCGGCGCCGGCCAGGCTGAGGCCGGCCTGCTCGGTCATGACCGGCACCAGGGGGGTGAAGGCGAAACGGCCGATGCCGTGCACCACGATCAGGGCGGCGGTGCCCGCCAGGGCGACGGAAAGCCAATGCGGCAGACGAGCGGACATGAATGACCTCCAGGCCAGGGCACAGCCTAGCGGCAGATCGGACCGATGGGAACGTGCGGTTTTGGCCATTACGACCAAGGTCGAATGTCGCCGAGCCCCCCTTAGCGCTTAGCCTCCAGGGCAGGAGGAAGCCGGCCGCCGCGCGGTCGGGGTCATAACGACAACAAAGCTGGGGTCGTACCCATGGCGGATGACTTCATTCTGCAAACCCGCGACCTGGTGAAGGAGTTCAAGGGCTTCACCGCGGTCGACCGGGTCAATCTGAACGTGCGTCGCGGCACCATCCATGCCCTGATCGGGCCGAACGGCGCCGGCAAGACCACCGTCTTCAACCTGCTCACCAAGTTCCTGCAGCCGAGCCGCGGCGTCATCGTCTACAACGGCCGCGACATCACGCGCAGCGGGCCCGCCGAGATCGCCAAGCACGGGCTGATCCGCTCGTTCCAGATCTCGTCGGTGTTCCCGCACATGACGGCGCTGGAGAACGTGCGGTTGGCGCTGCAGGCCAAGCACGGCGGCTCGTATCAGTTCTGGCGGCCCGGCAAGGTGCTGGAGCGGCACAACGCCAAGGCCATGGAGCTGCTGCAGGCGGTGGGGCTGGAGGAGTTCGCCCAGGTCCCGGCGGTGGAGCTGTCGTACGGCCGCAAGCGCGCCCTGGAGATCGCCACCACGCTGGCGATGGACCCGGAGCTGATGCTGCTGGACGAGCCCACCCAGGGCATGGGCACCGAGGACGTCGGCGTCATCACCGAGCTGCTGCGGCGGGTGGCCAAGGGCCGCACGGTGCTGATGGTGGAGCACAACCTGGGCGTGGTCTCCACCCTGGCCGACCGCATCACCGTGCTGCAGCGCGGCGCGGTGCTGGCCGAGGGCTCCTATCAGGAAGTGTCCACCAATCCCGAAGTCATCAACGCCTACATGGGGGGCGCCCATGCTTGAGCCGCACGCCGACGAGATCCTGCGCGTCTCCGATCTGCACGCCTATTACGGCGAGTCCCACGTGCTGCACGGCGTCGACCTCACCGTCAACCGCGGCGAGGTGGTGACCCTGCTCGGCCGCAACGGCTCGGGACGGACCACCACGCTGCGCGCCATCCTCGGTCTGGTGACCTCCCGCAGCGGCCACATCAGCATCAACGGCCACCAGGCCATCGATCTGCCGACCCACAAGATCGCCCATCTGGGCGTGGGCTACTGCCCGGAGGAGCGGGGCATCTTCTCGTCGCTGACGGTCGAGGAGAACCTGCTGCTGCCGCCCAAGATCCGTTCCGACGGCATGTCGCTGGACGAGATCTACGAGATGTTCCCCAATCTCAAGGAGCGCCGTAAGAGCCAGGGCACCAAGCTGTCGGGCGGCGAGCAGCAGATGCTGGCCATCGCCCGCATCCTGCGCACCGGCGCCTCGCTGCTGCTGCTGGACGAGATCACCGAAGGCCTGGCGCCGGTGATCGTGCGCACCCTGGGCGACGTGATCCGCAAGCTCAAGGAGCGTGGCTACACCATCGTGTTGGTGGAGCAGAACTTCCATTTCGCCGCGCCGCTGGCCGACCGCCACTACGTGATGGAGCACGGCCGGGTGGCGGCCATGATCGACAAGGAAGACCTCGAGGACAACAAGGAGCTGATCAATCGCTTCCTCAGCGTCTAGTTCCGAGCCAAATCGAAAAGAACGATCCAACCGGAGGAGTCAGTTGATGAAAAACAGCACTTTGGCGCTCGCCGTGGCCGCCGCGCTGTCGGCCGGTACGGCTCAGGCCCAGATCTCGGGCGATGTGGTCAAGATCGGCGTGCTCACCGACATGTCCGGTGTCTACGCCGCCCTGTCCGGCCAAGGCTCGGTGATCGCCGCGCAAATGGCGATCGAGGACTTCGGCGGCAAGGTGCTCGGCAAGCCGATCCAGCTGGTCAGCGCCGACCACCAGAACAAGGCCGACATCGGCTCCGCCACCGCCCGCGAGTGGATCGACCAGCAGGGCGTGGACATGATCACCGACCTGGTGACCTCCAGCGTCGGCATCGCCGTGCAGCGGCTCGCCTCGGCCAAGGGCGTGATCACCATGAACACGTCCGCCGGCTCCACGGCGCTCACCAACGCGGAGTGCACCGAGCTGGGCATCCACTACGCCTACGACACCTACGCCCTGGCCGTGGGCACCGCCAACCCGATCATCCAGAGCGGCGGCAAGAAGTGGTTCTTCATCACCGCCGACTACACCTTCGGCCACTCGCTGGAGAGCAACGCCGCCGACGTGGTGAAGGCCAACGGCGGCCAGGTGGTGGGCGGCGTGCGCCATCCCTTCCCCAACAACGACTTCTCGTCCTATCTGCTGCAGGCCCAGGGGTCGGGCGCGGACGTGATCGGCCTGGCCAACGCCGGCCAGGACTTCACCAATGCCGTGAAGCAGGCCGGCGAGTTCGGCATCGGCCGCGGCAAGCAGCAGCTGGTGGGCCTGCTGGTGTTCAGCAGCGACGTCAAGAGCCTGGGCCTGAAGGCGGCCGAGGGCCTGCAGTTCACCGACAGCTGGTACTGGGACATGAACGACGAAACCCGCGCCTTCGCCCAGCGCTTCTTCGAGCGCGCCAAGGCCATGCCGACCAGTCCGCAGGCGGCCGTCTATTCCTCGGTCACCCAGTACCTGAAGGCGGTGGAGGCGGCCGGCACCGACAACGGCAAGGCGGTGCGCGCCAAGCTCGGCGAGATGGTCATGAACGACGTGTACCACAAGAACGCCAAGCTGCGGCCGGACGGGCGCGTGATGCACGACATGTACCTGATGAAGGTGAAGTCGCCGCAGGAGTCGAAGAGCGAGTGGGATCTGCTGAAGATCGTCGACACCATCCCGGCGGAAAAGGCGTTCCTGCCCTTGGAAAAGAGCCAGTGCCCGCTGGTTAAGAAGCAGTAAGCAGTTCGAGAGACCACCTGGGGAGCGACCCATGGCCATCTCAGCCAACGCAATCCTGACGCAGGCCATGCTGGGCCTGAACAACGGCGCGTTCTACGCCATGCTCAGTCTCGGGCTGGCGGTGATCTTCGGGCTGTTGAACATCGTCAACTTCGCCCACGGCGCCTTCTACATGCTCGGTGCCTTCGTGGCCCTGATCGGTCTGACGCAGTTGGGGCCGTGGCTCGGCATGCCCGATCTCCAGATCAACTTCTGGTGGGCGCTGCTGATCGCTCCCCTGGTGGTCGGTCTGCTCGGCATCCTCATCGAGCGGACCCTGCTGCGCCGGCTGTACGGTCTCGATCACCTGTACGGCCTGCTGCTGACCTTCGGCGTCGCCCTGGTGCTGCAGGGCTTCTTCACCAACTTCTACAACACCGCCGGCACGCCCTACCCGGGCAAGCCGGAGATCCTCGATGGCGTGGTCAACCTGGGGTTCATGTACTTCCCCAAGTACCGCCTGTTCGCGCTGGTGGTGTCGCTGCTGGTGTGCTTCGCCACCTGGTATCTGATCGAGCGTACCAAGCTCGGCGCGATCCTGCGCGCCGGCACCGAGAAGCCCAAGCTGGTGGAGGCGTTCGGCGTCAACGTGCCGCTGCTGATCACGCTCACCTACGGCTTCGGCGTGGCGCTGGCGGCCTTCGCCGGGGTGCTGGCCGCTCCGATCTACGCGGTCAGCCCGCTGATGGGCGCCGATCTGATCATCGTCGTGTTCGCGGTGGTGGTGATCGGCGGTATGGGTTCGATCATGGGCGCCATCGTCACCGGCCTGGCGCTGGGCATGATCGAGGGCGTGACCAAGGTGGTGTATCCGCCTGCCGCCAGTACGGTGGTGTTCCTGATCATGGCGCTGGTGCTGCTGGTGCGGCCGGCCGGTCTGTTCGGTAAGGAGTGAGACCATGAACCGGTGGCTCTGGATCGTGTTGATCGCGTTGGGGTTGGCGGCGCCGTACGTGCTCTACCCCGTGTTCGTGATGAAGCTGCTGTGCTTCGCCCTGTTCGCCTGCGCCTTCAACCTGCTGCTGGGTTACACGGGCCTGCTGTCGTTCGGCCACGCCGCCTTCTTCGGCGGCGCCGCCTACGTGTGCGGGCACGCCCTCAAGGTCTGGGGCCTGCCGACCGAGCTGGGCATCCTGCTGGGCGCAGCGGTGGGCGGCCTGCTGGGTCTGGTGTTCGGCTCGCTGGCGATCCGCCGCCAGGGCATCTACTTCGCCATGATCACCCTGGCGCTGGCGCAGATCGTCTACTTCGTGGCGCTGAAGTCGCCCTTCACCGGCGGCGAGGACGGCCTGCAGGGCATTCCGCGCGGCAAGCTGTTCGGCGTCATCGACCTCGAAGACTCGCTCAACATGTACTACTTCGTGCTGGCGATCTTCCTCGCCGGCTTCTGGCTGATCGACCGCATCGTCGACTCGCCGTTCGGCCAGGTGCTGAAGGCGATCCGCGAGAACGAGCCGCGGGCGCTGTCGCTGGGCTACGACGTCAGCCGCTTCAAGCTGGCGGCGTTCGTGATGTCGGCCACCCTGTCGGGCCTGGCCGGCGCCACCAAGGCGGTGGTGTTCCAGTTCGCCTCGCTCACCGACGTCCACTGGGCCACGTCCGGCGAGGTGATCCTCATGACCCTGCTGGGCGGGCTGGGCACCATCCTCGGCCCGATGGTCGGCGCCTTCACCGTGGTTTCCCTGCACTCCAAGCTGAGCGCCATCGGCTCGTGGGTGACGGTGATCATCGGCATCACCTTCATCGTCTGCGTGCTGCTGTTCCGCCGCGGCTTCGTCGGCGAGCTGCAGCATCTGCTGCGCGGCCAGTTCGGCGCCGAGCCGGGCAAGCCGCAGGCCGGCGGCAAGCCGGTGGCGGTGGCGCAGCCGGGCAGCGGCGGCAAGCACTGACGCGCCCATCGTAGGCCGGTAAAACCGGAAGCCGTTCGCGGCTTTGCCGCGAACGGCCGTTACATTGCCGCCGCAGGGGGCTATAACAGCCTGATCGATCCACGGAGCGCTCCCAGCCGCGCATGCTGCAGCCCTGGCTAGTCGTCCCGATCGCCCTCGCCTACGTGGGCCTGCTGTTCGCCATCGCCTACTACGGCGATCTGCGCGCGCGCGTGCAGCGGCCGAGCAGCCGGCCGCTGGTGTACAGCCTCAGCTTCGGCATCTTCTGCACGTCCTGGGGGTTCTTCGGCACGGTCGGCCAGGCGGCCAGCACTGGCTGGGTGCTGGCGCCGCCGCTGGGCTCGGTGCTGCTGATGGTGCCCAGCTACGTCGGCCCCTACCTGCTGTTCCTGTTCGGCTGGCGCTTCCTGGAGAAGCTGGTGCGGGTGGGCAAGCAGCAGCAGATCACCTCCATCGCCGACTTCATCTCCGCGCGCTACGGCAAGAGCCACGCCCTGGGCGCGCTGGTGGCGGTGATGGCGATGATCGGCATCATTCCCTACATCGGCCTGCAGCTCAAGAGCATTTCCTGGACGTACCAGATCCTCACCGCCAGCGGTCCCGCGCCGTCCGGCGCGGTGCCGTGGCTGCAGGACACGGCGCTGTACGTGGCGCTGCTGATGGCACTGTTCTCGATCCTGTTCGGCGTGCGGCACATCGACGCCACCGAGCACCACGAGGGCATGATGCTGGCCATCGCCTTCGAGTCGGTGGTCAAGCTGGTGGCCTTCCTGGCGGTGGGCGGCTTCATCACCTACGGCATCTTCGACGGCTTTGCCGACCTGGCGGAGCGCATCGAGGCCAGGCCGCCGCCGCTCGATGGGGTGGGCAACAGTACCGCGGCCTATTTCACGGCGGTGGTGCTCAGCGCCGTGGTGATCTTCACCCTGCCGCGGCAATTCCACGCCGCGGTGGTCGAGGCCGCCAATCCGCGCGACGTGCGCGTGGCGCGCTGGCTGTTCCCGCTGTTCCTGCTGGGCATGAGCGTGTTCGTCTGGCCGGTGGCGGTGGCGGGTTTGCTGTTCTTCGGGCCCGACGGCGTGGATCCGGACACCTACATGATGACCCTGCCGATGGCCGCCGGCCGTCCGGACATGGCGCTGCTGGCCTTCATCGGCGGTTTCTCGGCGGGCACCAGCATGGTGATCGTCGCCACCGTGGCGCTGGGCATCATGATCTGCAACGACGTGATCATGCCGCTGCTGCTGCGCTGGCGCGGCTGGACCTTGAGCCGGCGCCAGGATCTGTCCGGGCTGGTGCTGTGGATACGGCGCGGCGCCATCACCCTGATCCTGCTGGCCGGCTACGGCTACTACCGCCTGACCGCGGAGTACGCCGCCCTGGCCGCCAGCGGCACCCTGGCTTTCGCGGCGGTCGCCCAGTTCGCCCCGGCGGTGGTCGGCGGTCTGTACTGGCAGCGCGCTAGCAAGCGCGGCGCGCTGATCGGCCTGAGCGTGGGCTTCGCGCTGTGGGGCTACACCCTACTGCTGCCGATGCTGGCGTCGGCGCAGCTGGTGTCGAAGGAACTGCTCGAGTACGGGCCCTACGGCATCGACTGGCTGCGGCCGGTGGCGCTGTTCGGGCTGGAGGGGCTGGACACCGCCACCCACGGCACGCTCTGGAGCCTGCTGGCCAATCTGTTCTGCTACGTCTGGTTCTCGCTGGGCGGGCAGCGCCGCCTGATCGAGCGCAGCCAGGCCGCCGCCTTCGTCGAGCGCGCCGGCGGCATCGACGGCCACGACCTGAGCGCGCGCAGCTATGTCACGGTCGAGGAGCTGCAGGTGCTGGCGGAGCGCTTCCTCGGGCCGGAGCGGGCCGACGCGGTGTTCGCCGCCTACGCCGAAAGCCGCGGACGCGAACTGCTGCCGCTGGAGCGGGCCGACCACCAGCTGCTGGAGCGGCTGGAGCGGGTGCTGGCCGGCGTGATTGGCGCCTCGTCGGCGCGGGTGGTGCTGAGCTCGGCGCTGCGCGGGCGCGATCTGCGCCTGGAGGAGGTGGCGGCGGTGGTGGGCGGCGCCTCGCAGATGCTGCAGTTCAACCGCGAACTGCTGGCGGTCACCATCGAGAGCGTGCCGCAGGGCATCAGCGTCGTGGACAGCGAGCTGCGCCTGGTCGCCTGGAACAGCCGCTTCCTGGAGCTGTTCGGCTATCCGGAGGGCTTCATCAAGGTCGGCCGACGCATCGCCGAGGTCATCCGCTACAACGCCGAGCGCGGCGAGTACGGCCCGGTCAAGGACGAGGCCGACATCCGCCATTACGTCAGCCGGGTGATGACCATCCTGCGCCGGCACGAGCCCTACGTGGTGGAGCGCAAGCGGCTCGACGGCACGGTGCTGGAGGTGCGCGGCAACCCGCTGCCGGGCGGCGGCTTCGTGACCACCTACCTGGACGTCACCCAGTACAAGCGCACCGAGGAGGCGCTGCGCGAGAGCGAGCAGAGCGTGCGCGTGTTCACCGACAACGTGCCGGTGCTGATCGCCTACATCGACCGCGATCAGCGTTACCGCTTCGTCAATCGCGCCTACGAGCAGCTGCTGCGGTTGCCGCGCGAGGCAATCCTCGGGCGGCGCACCGACGAGGTGCTGCCGAGCGACTATCTGCGCGCCCGGGCCCGGCACTCGCAGGCGGTGCTGATGGGCCAGCCGCAGCGCTTCGAGGTCGATCTGCCGGCCGCCGACGGCGGCGTGCGCCACGCCTCGGCCACCTACATCCCGGACTTCAACGTGCGCGGCGAAGTGGTGGGGTTCTTCGCGCTGTTCCACGACGTGACCGAGCGGGTGGAGGCCGAGCGGGCGCTGCAGGAGGCGAAGGCGACCCTGGAGCGGCGCGTGGAGGAGCGCACCCAGGCGCTGCGCGAGGCCAACGAGGCGCTGCGCCGGGCCAAGCAGGAGGCCGAGCGGGCCAATCTGTCCAAGACCCGCTTCCTGGCCGCCGCCAGCCACGACCTGCTGCAGCCGCTCAACGCCGCCGGCCTGTTCTGCTCGGCGCTGGCGCAGCGGCTGCAGGATCCGGACGATCGCAATCTGGCGCGCAACATCGAAAGCTCGCTCAAGAGCGCCGAGGCGCTGCTCAGCGAGCTGCTGGACATCTCCAAGCTCGACGCCGGCGCGCTCAAGCCGCAGCTGAGCGACTTCGCCCTGGACGAGCTGCTGCGGGAGCTGAGCGTCGAATTCACCGCCCTGGCCCGCCACCGCGGCCTGAGCTTCGACATGGTGCCCTGCCGCTGCGTGGTGCGCAGCGACCGCCAACTGCTGCGGCGCGTGTTGCAGAACTTCCTCTCCAACGCCATCCGCTACACGCCGCAAGGACGGGTGCTGCTCGGTTGCCGCCGAATCGGCGACGAGATACGGATCGAGGTGTGGGATACCGGTCCCGGCATTTCCGAAGACCAGCTTGGCGTGATCTTCGAGGAGTTCCAGCGGCTCGGCCATTACGACTACCAGGGCGAGAAGTGCTTGGGGCTGGGGCTTGCCATCGCCGACCGCATCGTGCGCATGCTGGGGCACCGGCTGAGCGTGCGCTCCTGGGTGGGGCGCGGCAGCGTGTTCTCGGTGCAAGTGCCGCGCGGCCAGGCCGCGGTCCGCGAGGAGCCGCCGCCGGCGCCGGTCACCGGCGCGCTGCATGGCCTGTGCGTGCTGTGCGTGGACAATGAGCCGAGCATCGTCGAGGGCATGCGCAATCTGCTCGCCGGCTGGGGCTGCCGCGTGCTCACGGCCACCGACCTCGACAGCGCCATGGCGGCGGTGGAGGCGAGCGAGGAGGGGGTGGACGCCATGCTGGTGGATTATCGCCTGGATCAGGACGCCAACGGCATCGATCTGATGGATGCGGTGCGCGCCCGTGTGGGGCAGGCGGTACCGGGCGTGCTGATCACCGCCGACTACCGCGAAGCCATCCGTGCGGCCGCCCGCGAGCGCGGCTATCAGTTCCTCAACAAGCCGGTGAAGCCGGCGGCGCTGCGGGCGGTGCTGAGCCAGTTCCGGCGGCTCGCGGTCGACGCGGCCGGCTGACCGCCGCCACCACCGGCCGTTACGGCGTCTCGTCGTTCTCCACCGCCAGGCTGCGGAAAGCCAGCGCCGCCTGGGTGCGGCTGTGCACGCCCAGCTTGCGCAGGATGGCGGTGACGTGCGCCTTGACGGTCGCTTCGCTCACCTGCAGCCGATCGGCGATCTGCTTGTTCAGCAGTCCGTCCGTCATCAGCTCCAGCACCCGGTACTGCTGCGGCGTGAGCTGGGCGAGACGGCGAGCGTAGTCGCGCTCCGTCTCGCTGGTGCGGGTGCTGCGGGGCGGCAGGCCCGGCGGTAGCCACTCCTCGCCGGCGAGCACCGCCCGCAGCGCCTCGGCGAGCGTCGCCAGCGGCGCCGACTTGGGGATGAAGCCGGCGGCGCCGTGGTCGAGCGCCCGGTACACCACCTTGGCGTCCTCGAAGGCGGAGATGACCACCACCGGCAGGGTCGGATACTGGCCGCGCAAATGGGCCAGCCCGGAGAAGCCGTTGGAGCCGGGCATCCGCAGGTCCATCAGCACCAGGTCGGCGTCGGGGTGCGACTCGACCACCTGCTGCAGGGCGGTGAAGGAGTCGGCCTCGAGCAGCCGCACGCGGCCGAGGGTCTGGGTCAGCGCCTGCTGCAGCGCTACCCGGAACAGCGGGTGATCGTCGGCGACGATGATCGTGTAGTCATGCTGCATAGCGTATGGGCGCCGTCGCCGCCGTGCGGCGGTGCCGGCGACGTTCTCCTCTCCAGCCGCTCATCCCGAGCTTTGGCGTTGTCCCGCATTCCGAGTCGGGTTTTCCATATTGTGCAATGCCGATGGGCATTTGATGCGATGGCGGCAGGCGTGTAAAGGGCTGCTACCCTTAGAGTTAGGGACCGGCCAGGGAAGTGCTCGGAATATCGGTTCCGTGACGGGCCCGGGATACGTGCCCGGGGCCACAGAGGCCAACCGCAATCAGGAGGGACCCTGATGAGATCGACATTGCATGTGCTGCCCAACAGCCTGCTGGAGCTGCGTCCGCTGCGTTTCGATCAGCCGGGCCGCGAGGACGCGATCTACTTGCTCACCAGCCGCGACGAACGGGCTCGGCCGAACTGGGAGCTGGCGCTGTCGAAAGCGGAGCTGCGGACCCTGCTGGAGGCGCTGGCCGACGGCGAGATGAGCGCCGACGTCGGTCAGGTGCGGCTCAACGTCTATGCCGATCCTCAGCTGGAGCGCAACATCGCCGCTTGGGCGATCCGCGAGCTGTCGCGCCTCGGTGGCGACGAGGCGTTTCTGGCCCGTGTGCTGGGCACGCAGCGTCCGGGCCATTCGGCACCCAGCGCCGCGGCGTTTTGAGCGCGCGCGGCACCCATCCGCCGCCCTTTTTCCGGGTGCGGGGAGGGCGGCGGGAGGTTCTGGCGCCGAGACGGCGGGAAGACGGTCGCGGCGTAGCCGCGGCGCGTCCGGTATAGTGTCGCGCCATGCCTACCTTGTATCTGATCGACGCCAGCGTCTTCGTCTTCCGCGCTTTCTTCGCCGTCAGCGACCGCGTGCGCGACCCCAAGGGCGCGCCGGCCAACGCCGTGCTCGGTTTCGGCACCTTCCTGTGCGAGCTGCTGGAGCAGCGCAACCCGGCGTTCATCGCCGCCGCCTTCGACGAGAGCCTGACCCAGTCGTTCCGCAACCAGCTCTACCCGGCCTACAAGGCCAATCGGCCGGAGGCGCCGCCGGAGCTGATCTATCAGTTCCGCATCTGCCGCGAGCTATGCGCCGCCCTGGGCGTTGCAGCTTTCGCCAGCCAGACCCACGAGGCCGACGATCTGATCGGCACCCTGGCCGCGTTGGCGCGCCCGCACGGCTTCGACATGCTGTACCTCACCGCCGACAAGGACCTGGCGCAGCTGATCCGCGACCGGGACCGGCTCTGGGATCCCGGCCGCGGCCGGATGCTGGACGCGCTGACGGTGCTCGACGAATTCGGGGTGCGGCCGGAGCAGATGGTGGATCTGCTCGGCCTGGCCGGCGACGCGGTGGACAACATCCCCGGCGTGCCCGGCATCGGCCGCAAGACCGCCGCTGCGCTGCTCGCCGCTCTCCAGGATCTGGACGGGATCTACGCCGGCTTGCCGCGCATCGCCGAGCTGGGGCTGCGCGGCGCGGCCCGGGTGCGGCGGTTGCTCGACCAGCACCGCGAGCAGGCCTATCTGTCGCGGCGCCTGGCCACCATCGACTGCGCCGCGCCGCTCGAGGTCGCGCCCACGGCCCTGGCCTGGCGCGGGGCCGATCCCGAGGCGCTGGCGGCGCTACCGCTGCCGGCCGGGCTCAAGCGGCGGGCGATGCGGCTGATCGTGCCGCCGCTACCGCTGGAGCCCTGAGCCTCAGCGCTCCTCGGTCTTGGGCTTTTTCTTGGGCGGGCTGCCCGGCACCCACCAGCGCGCGCTCTCCGGGGCGAGTGCCTCCGGCGGCAGGCCGCGGGTCTTCCACATGGAGAAGGCGATCGAGCCGCCGATCAGCAGGGCGGTGATGAGCAGCGCCAGCTCGGTGGGGATGACCGTGGTCTCGAACCAAGCGTTGAGCACCATCTTCACGCCGACGATCACCAGCACCAGCGACAGCCCGTACTTGAGGTAATGGAAGCGGTGGATGACGCCGGCCAGCGCGAAGTAGAGCGCGCGCAAGCCGAGGATGGCGAACACGTTGGAGGTGTAGACCAGGAACGGATCGGTGGTGATGGCGAAGATCGCCGGAATGGAATCCAGCGCGAACACCACGTCGGTCAGCTCCACCAGCACCAGCACCAGGAACAGCGGCGTCATGTAGCGCACGCCGTCGCGCAGCACGAAGAAGCGGCTGCCCTCGAAGCCCTCGGTGACGCGGAAGTGGCGGCGCATGAAGCCGATCACGCGGTTGTTCTCCACGTCCGGCTCCTCGCTCACCGCCACCAGCATCTTCGCGCCGGTGAAGATCAGGAAGCCGCCGAACAGATAGATCACCCAGTGGAACGCCTCGATGATCGCCGCGCCGGTGATGATCAGGGTCGCCCGCAGCACCAGCGCGCCGAGGATGCCCCAGAACAGCACCCGGTACTGGAATTGCGGCGGCACCGCGAAGTGGGAGAAGATCAGCACGAACACGAAGATGTTGTCGACGCTGAGGCTCTTCTCGATCAGGTAGCCGGTGAGGAACTGGAAGCCGGCGGTGTCGCCCATGAAGATGAACACGCCGCCGGCGAAGATCAGCGCCAGCACCACGTAGACGACGCTCAGCAGCAGCGCGTGGCGTACCGTGATCGGTTTGTCGTCGCGGTGCACCAGCCCCAGGTCCAGTGCCAGCAAGGCGACCACGAATAGGTTGAATCCCACCCAGGGCCAGATCGAATCCATACAGTCCTCGCTGCGTGCTAGCGGCGGTTGCGCCGCGCGCCCCTCTCCGGCTGTCCGGAGAGGGGATGGGGATGCGAGCCTTCCTCAGGAAGGCCGCGCTGGTCGGATCAGGCCGCGGCGCGCAGCGCGGCGATGCGCTCTTCCAGCGGCGGATGCGACAGGAACAGCTTGCCGAACCGGCTCATGTCGCCGTTGATGCCCAGCGCCGCCACCTGGCTGGGGAGATGCGAGGGCTCGTGCAGGCGCCGCAGCCGCTCCAGCGCGGCGATCATCTTGTCGCGGCCGGCCAGGCGGGCGCCGCCGGCGTCGGCGCGGTACTCGCGCTGGCGCGAGAACCACATGACGATGGTCGAGGCCAGGATGCCGAAGCAGATCTCGCAGATGATGCTGGTGATGAAGTAGGCGATGCCCGGTCCTTGGTACTCCTCCTCGTCGCCGGCCATGAAGCGGTCGACGGCGTAGCCCACCAGCCGGGCGATGGCGATGACGAAGGTGTTCACCACGCCCTGGATCAGGGTCAGGGTGACCATGTCGCCGTTGGCGATATGGCTGACCTCATGGCCCAGCACCGCCTCGGCCTCGTCGCGGTTCATGCTCTGCAGCAGGCCGGTGCTGACCGCCACCAGCGCGTTGTTCTTGCTCGGGCCGGTGGCGAAGGCGTTGACGTCGGGCGAGTCGTAGATCGCCACCTCGGGCATGGCGATGCCGGCCTGCCGGGCCTGGCGGCGCACGGTGTCGAGCAGCCAGGCCTCGGTCTCGTTGCGCGGGTGCTCGATCACCTGCGCGCCGGTGGACATCTTGGCCACCCACTTGGACATCAGCAGCGAGATGAAGGCGCCGCCGAAGCCGATCACGGCCGCGAAGGCGAACAGCATGGATACGTCGATGCCCCGGGCGCTCAGGAAGCGGTTCACGCCCAGGACGTTGACAGTGATTCCAAGAACGACCATCACCGCCAGGTTGGTAGCGATGAACAGCAGTACCCGTTTCATGGAGTTCCTCGTGCGAAATCGTGTCGTTGCTCGCGCCGCCGGCGAAATCGCGGCGGACCGAAGGATGGTAGCAGCGGCATCGAATAAGGAATAATCGTTTTATTGGTGGAGATAGCTCGGTATTTTCGAGTCGAGGATTGCGTGAGGCCGCTGAACTACAACCACCTCCACTACTTCTGGACCGTCGCCCGCGAAGGCTCGGTGGCGGCCGCCGCCGAGCGGCTGCATCTGACCCCGCAGACCGTGAGCGGACAGCTGCGCATCCTCGAGCGGGAGCTCAACACCACCCTGTTCCAGCGGGTCGGCCGGGGGCTGAAGCTCACGCCCAGCGGCGAGCTGGTGTTCCGCTACGCCGACGAGATGTTCTCGCTGGGCGTCGAGCTGCGGCAGGTGTTGAGCGGCGGCGGCCCGGACGCCCGGCCGCTGGTGGTCGGCGTGGTCGACGTGCTGCCCAAGGTGGTGTGCCAGCGGCTGCTGGCGCCGGCGCTGGCGCTGGCCGAGCCGGTGCACCTGGTCTGCCGCGAGGGCACGCTGGAGACGCTGATGGGCCAGCTCAACAGCCATCACGTCGATCTGGTGCTGGCCGACCGGCCGATCGGCTCGGCCACCGGCGTGAAAACCCTGAATCGGCTGCTCGGCGAGTCGGGGCTGAGCTTCTTCGCCGAGCCGGCGCTGGCGGAGCGGATCGAGAGCGGTTTCCCCGCCTGTCTCGACGACGTGCCCATGCTGCTGCCGGCGGCGGAAACCCATCCGCGACGCATGCTGGAGACCTGGTTCGACGAGACCGGCATCCGCCCGCGGGTGGTCGGCGAGTTCGACGACAGCGCCCTGCTCAAGGCGTTCGGCCAGCATGGAGTAGGCGTGTTTCCGGCGCCGACCGTGATCGAGGACGAGATCTGCCGCCAGCACCAAGTGAGGGTGGTGGGGCGCACCGAGGCGGTGCGCGAGAGCTATTACGCCATTTCGGTAGAGCGCAAGCTGGCCCATCCGGCGGTGCGGGCCATCGTCGAGCAGCGGCTGTGACGGTGGTGGCCGCCTCCCCCACATTGCTAGGATGCGGCCAGAATCAACGACGAGGTGGAGCGGGAATGGACTGGGAAGCGGTAGCGGCCGCCATCGCCGAGGCTACCGGCGAGCGCGCGTCCGGCGGCAAGGGTTGGCCGATCGGCGGCGGCAGCATCAACAGCGCCTTTCGCTTCGAGGCCGGCGAGCGGGCCTGGTTCGTCAAGCTCAACCGCGCCGAGCGCCTGTCCATGTTCGAGGCCGAGGCCGATGGGCTGCGGGCGCTGCGCCGGGCCGGTGGGCCACGCGTGCCAGCGGTGGTCACCCTCGGCCAGGGCGGCGGCTACGCCTTTCTGGTGCTGGAGTATCTGCTGCTGCGCGCCGCCACCGCGCCGGTGCTGGCCCGGCTGGGTGAGGAGCTGGCCGCGCTGCATCGGGTGGAGGGCGAGCGCTTCGGCTGGACCCGCGACAACACCATCGGCACCACGCCCCAGATCAATACCTGGGAGGACGACTGGGTGACGTTCTTCCGCCGTCACCGCCTGGGCTATCAGCTTGAGCTGGCGGCGGCCAACGGCTATCCCGAGCTGGCCGAGCGGGCGGCGCCGCTGCTGGAGGGGCTGGAGCGGCTGTTCGCGGGCTACCGGCCGCGGCCCAGTCTGCTGCACGGCGATCTGTGGTCCGGCAACGTGGCGTCGGATCTGACCGGCGCGCCGGTGATCTTCGACCCGGCCTGTTATTACGGCGACCGCGAGAGCGACATCGCCATGACCGAGCTGTTCGGCGGTTTCACCCCCAGTTTCTACGATGCGTACCGGGCGGCGTTCCCGCTCGATCCCGGCTACGCGGTGCGGCGCGATCTCTATCAGCTCTACCACGTGCTCAACCACCTGAACCTGTTCGGCGGTGGTTATCGCGCGCGGGCGCAGCAGCTGATCGAGCGGCTATGCGCCGAGCTCTGAGCGCAAGGCAAGGGCCGCCGCGAGGCGGCATCAACCCGGTCCGTCGAGGCCGCTAGCAGGAACCGACCCGTGCAACATTTCGGCTTCCCACTCGAAGCGATCGTCATTTTCTTCGGCGTCATCGGCCTGTCGGTCTATCTCGACCTGGCCGCACACCGCAATGCCAAGGAGATCTCGTTGCGCGACGCCGCGCTGTGGTCGGGCTTCTGGATCACTCTGGCGCTGGGTTTCTACAGCTATCTGTGGCTGCGCTTCGGCCGGCACTGGGCCGATCTGTACCTGACCGGCTACGTGCTGGAGAAGACCCTGTCGGTGGACAACCTGATGGTGTTCATGGCGATCTTCGCCTCGTTCGGCATCAAGGGGGCGTTGCAGCACCGCATCCTCTACTGGGGCATCATCGGCGCGCTACTGTTCCGGGCGGTGTTCGTGCTGCTCGGCACCACCCTGTTCCTGGCCAGCGCCTGGGTGGGCTTCCTGTTCGCGGCGGTGGTGGGCTGGACCGCCTGGAAGATGGCCACCAGCGGCGACGAGCAGGAGCTGGAGGATTATTCCGATCACTGGTCTGTGAAGCTGGGGAAGCGCATCCTGCCGGTATTCCCGCGCCTGCACTTGGACCGCTTCTTCATCACCCGGGCCGTGGTCGAGGACCTGCGGCGTGCCGATCCGGACGTACGGGTGCAAGGCCGCGACACCGCCGCCTACTTCGCCACGCCGGCTTTCCTCTGCCTGCTGGCGATCGAAGCCTCCGACCTGATGTTCGCCTTCGACTCGGTGCCGGCGGTGATCGGCGTCACCCAGGAGCCGCTGCTGGTGTACGCCGCCATGATCTTCGCCATTCTCGGCCTGCGTAGCCTCTACTTCGTGCTGGCGGCGCTCAATCGCTTCCTGGTGCACTTGGACAAGGCGGTGATCGTGCTGCTGTTCTTCATCGCCTTCAAGCTGGGCCTGGAGAGCTGGAACCGGACTATCGGCGACACCGGCATCCACATCGGCGCCAACCTGAGCCTGGCGATCGTGCTGGCGGTGCTGGCGCTGGGCGTGCTGGCGTCCTGGATGGACCGACGCTTGCGCGGATAGGCAGAGGCAGCGCTCCGCCCGCCACGGCGCGGAGCGCTGCGATGATCCTCTGGTTGGTTACGACGCGTTCTTTTCCACGAACACCCGCATCTGCCGCGGCCGGATGTACACCTTGCGGCCGATCGGCAGGGTGCGGGCGTCGTAGCGCTCGCGCGGCAGCTCCACTTCCACCAGGCCTTCGCCGCCCTCGCGTTCCAGCTCCAGGCGCAGCAGCGGGCCGACGATGCGGATGCTGGTGATGGTGGCGGCGCCGATCGACCCTTCCGGCTGGTCGCTGAGGTCGATCTCGTGCGGGCGCAGGAAGGCCACCGCCGGGCCGGAGCTGCCGTTGGCGTGCGCCGGCGCTTCCTGGCGCAGATCGCCGATATGCGCCCAGCCGTTGTGGATGCGGCCGTGGAACAGGTTGACGCTGCCCAGGAAGCGCGACACGAACGGCGTGGCCGGGTTGTCGTAGATCTCGTCGGGCGTGCCCACCTGCTCCACCACGCCCTTGTTCATGACCACCACCCGGTCGGCGACCTCCATGGCCTCTTCCTGGTCATGGGTGACGAACACGCTGGTGACGTGGATCTCGTCGTGCAGCCGCCGCAGCCAGCGGCGCAGCTCCTTGCGTACGCTGGCGTCGAGCGCGCCGAACGGCTCGTCCAGCAACAGTACCTTGGGCTCGACCGCCAGTGCCCGCGCCAGGGCGATGCGCTGGCGCTGGCCGCCGGAGAGCTGGTTGGGGTAGCGGTCGGCGACGAAGCCCAGCTGCACCAGATCCAGCAGCTCCATCACCTTCTTGCGGATCGCCTGCTTGGATGGACGCTGCGAGCGCGGTTTCACGGTCAGGCCGAAGGCGACGTTCTCGGCCACGGTCATGTGCCGGAACAGCGCGTAGTGCTGGAACACGAAGCCCACCCGCCGCTCGCGCACATGGCGGTCGGTGCTGTCCTCGCCGTGCAGCAGCACCTGGCCGCTGTCCGGCTGCTCCAGGCCGGCGATGATGCGCAGCAGACTGGTCTTGCCGCAGCCCGACGGGCCGAGCAGCGCGGTGAGCTCGCCGCTGGCGAATTCCAGGTTCACGTCGCGCAGCGCGTGGTACGTGCCGAAGTACTTGTTGACGTTGCGGATCTCGATGCTCATGCGAGGCTCCCGACGGAGGCGGGCGGTTCGGCGTTGCGGGCGGCGGCGGCCTGCTGAGCGGCGCGCCACTCGACGAAGCTCTTCACAGCCAGGGTGACCAGCGCCAGCAGCGCCAGCAGCGAGGCCGTGGCGAAGGCGGCGACGAAGTTGTATTCGTTGTACAGAATTTCAACATGCAGCGGCAGCGTGTTGGTCTGGCCGCGGATATGGCCGGACACTACCGACACCGCGCCGAATTCGCCCATGGCGCGGGCGTTGCACAGGATCACGCCGTACAGCAGCCCCCACTTGATGTTGGGCAGCGTCACCCGCCAGAAGGTCTGCCAACCGTTGGCGCCCAGGGTCAGCGCCGCTTCCTCTTCCTCGGTGCCTTGCTCCTGCATCACCGGGATCAGCTCGCGGGCGACGAACGGGAACGTGACGAAGATGGTGGCCAGCACGATGCCCGGCACCGCGAACACGATCTTGATGTCGTGCTCGGCCAGCCACGGCCCCAGCCAGCCCTGCATGCCGAACATCAGCACGTAGATCAGGCCGGAGATCACCGGCGAGACCGCGAACGGCAGATCGATCAGGGTGACGAGCAGGTTCTTGCCACGGAAGTCGTGCTTGGCGATGGCCCAGGCGGCGCACACGCCGAACACCAGGTTCAGCGGTACGGCGATGGCGGCGGCGGTGAGCGTCAGCCGGATCGCCGCCAGGGCGTCGGGCTCGACGATCGCCTCCCAATAAGCCTCGACGCCGTTGCGCAGCGCCTCGGTGATCACCGCCGCCAGCGGCAGCAGCAGGAACAGCGCGACGAAAGTCAGCGTCAGCGTGATCAGCACCACGCGCAGCCAGGGCGCTTCGGTTAGCACCAACGAGTGTTTGGAGGACATCGGCGATTACTCCGTGTGCCGCTTTCGGCTCCACCATTGCAGCAGGTTGATCAGCAGCAGCAGGACGAAGGAGATCAGCAGCATCGCTACGGCGATGGCGGTGGCGCCGGCGTAGTCGTACTGCTCCAGCTTGGTGATGATCAGCAGCGGGGTGATCTCGGAGATCATCGGCATGTTGCCGGCGATGAAGATCACCGAGCCGTACTCGCCCAGGCCGCGGGCGAAGGCGAGCGCGAAGCCGGTCAGCAGCGCCGGCATCAGCGAGGGCAGGATCACCCGGCGGAAGGTGGTGAACCGGCTGGCGCCGAGGCTGGCCGCGGCTTCTTCCAGCTCCGGCTCCAGCTCCTGCAGCACCGGCTGCACCGAGCGCACCACGAACGGCAGGCCGATGAAGATCAGCGCCACGGTGATGCCGACCGGCGTGAACGCCACCTTCAGGCCCAGCGGCTCCAGGTACTGGCCGATCCAGCCGTTGCCGGCGTAGAGCGCGGTCAGAGAAATGCCGGCCACCGCGGTCGGCAGGGCGAACGGCAGGTCGACCAGGGCGTCGATCAGGCGCTTGCCCGGGAAGCGGTAGCGCACCAGCACCCAGGCCACCAGCAGCCCGGCGAACAGGTTCACCGCCGCCGCCGCCAGCGAGGCGCCGAAGCTGACCCGGTAAGAGGCGACCACCCGCGGGTGGGTGACGGTCTGCCAGAACCCGTCCCAGCCGAGCTCCGTCGACTTGAGGAACGTCGAGGAGAGCGGGATCAGAACGATCAGGCTCAGGTAGAACAGGGCGAAGCCCAGCGTGATCCCGAAACCCGGGATCACACTGGGCCGCTTGAAGGTAAAGGCCGAGGCGGAGGCCATCGCTGGGGTCCTGGTGCCTTGCTTAGCGCTTGGGCGCGTAGATCTGGTCGAAGGTGCCGCCGTCGGCGAAGTGCGTCTGCTGCGCCTTCTGCCAGCCGCCGAAGTCCTTGTCGATGGTCAGCAGCTCAAGCTTGGGGAAGCGCTTGGTGTCCTCCGGGTCGGCCAGCTCGGGGTAGATCGGCCGGTAGTAGTTCTTGGCGGCGATCTTCTGCCCGGCCGGCGAGTACAGGAACTCCAGGTAGGCCTTGGCGACTTCGGTGGTGCCCTTCTTCTGGGCGATCTTGTCGACCACGGTCACCGGCGGCTCGGCCAGGATCGAGATGGACGGCACCACGATGTCGAACTTGCCGGGGCCGAGCTCGTTCAGCGCCAGGAAGGCCTCGTTCTCCCAGGCCAGCAGCACGTCGCCGATGCCGCGCTGGACGAAGGTGTTGGTGGCGCCGCGGGCGCCGGAGTCGAGCACCGGCACGTGCTTGAACAGCTCGGTGACGAACTCCTTGGCCTTCTCATCGCTGCCGTACTTCTTCAGGCCGTAGCCCCAGGCCGCCAGATAGTTCCAGCGGGCGCCGCCCGAGGTCTTCGGGTTGGGAGTGATCACCTGGACGTCGGGGCGGATCAGGTCGTCCCAGTCCTTGATGTTCTTCGGGTTGCCCGAGCGCACCAGGAACACGATGGTCGAGGTGTACGGGCTGCTGTTGTGCGGCAGGCGCTTCTGCCAGTCGGCCGGGATGTAGCCGGTGCGCTGGGCGATCTCGTCGATGTCGTAGGCCAGCGCCAGGGTCACCACGTCGGCCTCCAGGCCGTCGATCACCGCGCGCGCCTGCTTGCCGGAGCCGCCGTGCGACTGACGGACGGTGATGGTCTGGCCGGTCTGCTGCTTCCAGTGCTCGACGAACGCCTTGTTGAACTCGACGTAGAGCTCGCGCGTCGGGTCGTAGGAGACGTTGAGCAGTTCGAGGTTCTTGGCCGCGGCGGCGCCGGCCAGGCCCAGGGCCAGGACGGTGGTGGCGGCGACGGTGCGGAACAGGTGCTTGATCATCGCGGATTACCTCAGAAGTTGTAGATCGCGCCGAGGGCGGCGCCGAAGGCCTTCTCGCCGGCAACCCCGGCGAAGTCGCCGTCGCTGGTCTCGCGCCAGGGGGTG
>CALGAN010000014.1 GCA_937951875.1 uncultured Alkalilimnicola sp.
GCGCCGCCGGGGCTTCGCCCGCCGCGGCGGCCTGGTCGTCGCTACGCTGCACCTCGATGGCGCGCAGCAAATCCTCGGCCTCGGTCAGGCGCTGGCCGGCGGCGGCCGCGGCACGCATGGCGAACAGGCGATCATGCACCTGCTCCAGCAGCTCGAACAGCGCCGGGCCCGGCTGTTCGCCCTCGGCCGAACGCTTCTGCAGCAGCGTCTCCAGCGCGTGGGCGAGGTTGGCGATCGGCGCGAAGCCGGCCATACGCGCGCCGCCCTTGAGGGTATGCAGCGCGCGCTGCAGTTCGTTGACCAGATCCTGGTTGGCCGGGTCCTCCTGCCAAGCGTGGACGATGGATTCGGTCGACTCGAGGATCTCCGCGGCCTCTTCCAGGAATACCGCCATCAGCTCGGTGTCGGGCGCGCCCTCGGCCTGCGGCGGCTCGATTCTCGGCTGCGTGCCGCGCAAGACGGCGATCCGGCGGTTGAGCTCCTCGGAGCCTTCCGGCATGCCGCCGGCCTTGGCGGCGGCCAGCATGTCGGACAGCTGATCGAGCGCCTCGCGCAGCGCGCCGAAGAACTCATCGTCGGCCGCCACCCGGTGCTCGGCCACGTCGCCGGACAAGCCCTCCAGGGCGTGGCACAAATCGCCGATGGCGTGGAAGCCGGCGAGGCGCGCGCCGCCCTTGAGAGTATGCAGCGAGCGATGCAGCTCGGCGATGGCGGCGTCGTGATCCGGCTCGTCCTCCCAGCGCTGGATCGTGCCTTCCAGGAACTGCAGGATGTCCTCGGCCTCTTCCAGGAACAGGCTGGCCAGATCGTTGTCGGCCTTGAGGGTCAGCTCGGCCGGCACCGACGACAGACGCGGGCTCACCTCCGGCGCGCTTTCCTCGTCCGCCTCCGGCTCGTCCTCACCGGCCCAGATCGGCAGGATCGAGCGCGGCGCCGGCGTGGCCGGGGCGGGCTTGCGCTCGCGCAGCGCATCCAGCGCCGCGAGCACGGCCGACGCGTCCGGCAGGCGCGACGCCGGCTCGGCCAGCGCGGCGACCATGGCGCGGATCAGCTCGGCCCCCTGGGCGAGCACGTCCAGATCGTCGGCCTCGAACGGCCGGTCTTCGATCAGGTGCTCCTCGGCGTAGAGTTCGAGCTTGCGCGCCACCTCGGCGATCGCGTCCACACCCGCCATGCGGGCACTGCCGGCCAAGGTGTGCAGGGCGCGGATCACCGACTCGACCACCGCGCAGCGCTGACCGTGGGCGCGACCTTCGGCGATGAAGTTGTCGACCACCGCGAGGTGATCCGCCGACTCCCGGCTGAAAATGTCGTACAGCACCGGGTCCATGCCGACCGGCTCGGGCTCCGGCGCTGGTTCGGCCGCGGGCTCGACCGAGATCTCCAATGCGGGCTCGGACGTGGGTTCGAACTCGACCTCCGCCACCGGCGCGGCCTCGATCTCCTCGACCTGGATCTCGCCCGCTTCCTCGAGCTCGCCCAGCTCGACAGCCTCCACCGTAACGGCCTCGACGGCATCGAGCTCCGCTGCGTCGAGCGCTCGCAGGTCAAGCTCGGCGGACGGCGCCGCCGTTTCCAGCGGACGCAGCTCGACCGCTTCGAACTCGAGCGGTTCGAGTTCCTGCGTCTCGGGCTCGGCAACCTCCTCGGGCTGTTCGAGCACCACCGGCTCGAATTCGATCGCCTCGGCCGGCTCGACGACCTCTTCGGCGATCTGGCTCGGCTCGACCGCGGCCAGTTCCACCGGCGCGGGCGCGGTCTCGACCGTGTCTTGTTCCGATATGGCGTCCTGGACCGGCTCGGGATGCGCCTCGACCGCCTCGGCGTCGCTTTCCAGCGCCTGTCGGCGCAGATTTGGATCGGCGAGCTGCTCGGCGCGGCGCATGACGGCGTGGATCGGCGCCAGATCCGGCGCCGGACCGCCTTGGATGTTCTCGATCAGCGCCGGCAGGAGCGCTATCGCCTGCGCGACGGTCTCGCACACCTCGTCATCGGGCTGGATGGTCTGATCCAGCACCCGGTTGAGCATGTTCTCCTGGCTCCAGGCCAGCTCGCCGAGCGTGAGCGCGCCTGCCAGGCGACCGCTACCCTTGAGGGTATGGAACATGCGCCGGCAGGTGGTGAGAGTCGCCATGTCCTCGCGGTTGCCGCGCCAGCACGCGAACTCGCTGCGCAGCGTCTCCAGCACCTCGCCGGCTTCCTCAACGAAGATTTCGAGAATCTCCGGATCCAGCTCCTCGGCGACCAGCGGCAGGTCGTAATTGATACGGCCGGTCTTCTTCGCCGGCGCCGCGGGCGCGGCCGCCACGGCTGGCTCCGGCGCCGGCGCGGGCTCGGCAACGCTGGACTGCGGTTCGGACTCGGTCGTCTCAGACGCCTGCTCCGGCGCGACCACCGGTTCCGCGGCCTCCTCCGGCCGATCCAGCGGCAGCAGTTCCAACGTCGGCTTCTGCTCGGCGGCCGGCTGCTCGACCGCGGCCGGCTGCTGCTCGGGCTCCAGCGGCCGCGGCTGATAGCCGAGCCGTTCCAGGCCGCTGGCGGCGACGTCCAGGATGGTCTCGGGATGCGGACGCCGCTCCCGCGCCGCCTCCAGGTAGTACTCGATGCTGGTGATGGCATCGGCCAGGGCGTCGAGCTCGTCGGCGGGCGGAATGGCCCGGCCCGGCCCGATATGCTCGCTGACATAGCGGCCGGCCGCCTCCAGCAGTTGCGCGGCACGCTGCATCTCCAGCACGCGCAGCGCGCCGAACACGGCGGAGAAGCGCGAGCCGAGCGTGGCGAGGTCGGCATCGTCGCTGGTTTCGATGAACTTGACGATCGCTTCCTTGATGCGGCCGACGTCGGCGATCGCCTCGTTGATGACGGTATCGAACACCTGCTGGTATTCGAGCTCGAACAGCTCGCGCTCGGCGCGCTCGCGATCCTCCGGCGCCGCCGGCGCATCGCCGAGGGCCCAGCCGCCTTGGTTGGCGATCGGCCGCGCGCTCAGGCCGTCCAGCGCCGATTCGACGTACAGCAGCGTCTCGGCCAGCTTGAGCAGCTGCGGCTCGAGCAGCGATTCCTGGCGCTCCATGACGGCGTCGATCAGCGCCGCCTGTTCCTTGAGCGCGGTGCGCGGCATGCCCAGGCCGAGCACGCCCAGGGTGTCGCCGATGCGCTTGAGCACGTCGCTGACGCCGCGCAGCCGCTCGGCATCCTGGCTGCCGCCGCGCACGAACAGGTCGATGGCGTCCTTGGCGCCGGCCAGGTCTTCCTTGATGGCCTCGGCCACCGTCTGCAACACCTCAGCGTTGGGGCCGCTCAGGCCTTCCCGCGCCCGTGCCAGCTGCGCCTCGTCGAGCACCAGCTCCTTGAGCTTGTAATGCGCCTGGATCGCCGGCACCCGCTGCCCACGGGGCTCGGCGCGGGCGACGTAGTAAAGGAGGTTCTTGATCAGATCCCGCGGCGGCGCGATGACGAAGGCCTCCTCGCCTTGCTGGATGACGCGCCGCATCTGGCGATCGACCTCGCCGAGCAGGCCATTGACCGCGACGCTACGGGCCAAGGCGTTGTGCGCGAGCGCTTCGACCACGCCGGAGGCCACCCACCAGAGCGTGCCGGCCTGGTCATCGCTGGACTTGGCGTCGAGCTCGTCGAGCACTTCCAGCATCTGCGCCAGGCTCTTCTCGACATTCTGCTCGCGCAGCCAGCCCAGCAGGCCGAGCTGATAGCGATGGCGCAGCTTGCGCGCCGCGTCGGCCAGCGCGGGCTGCCCCAGCCGCGCGTGGCGCGGCGCGCTGCGCTGGACGTCCAGATCGGGCGAGAACAAGGCGTTTTCGGTGAGCAGGTTGGCGCCGCGCGCCGCGCGTAGGTCGTTGAGCAGCGGCAGCACCAGGATGGGAATGTCCTGCAGACCGCCCTGGATGCGCTCCAGGTAGTCGGACAGCTGCAGGATCGCCCGCATCAGCACCTCGCAGGACGCCTCGCGGTTGGCCATGCGGCCATTCATCAAGGCATCCGCCACCTGTTCCATTTCCTCCACCAGCATGGAGGCGCCGAACAGCTCCAGCATCTGCAGGATGCCGTGGACCTGATGCAGGTGGGTGGCGCAAAACTGCAGCTGGGCCGTGTCGCGCGCATCCTGGGAGTACGCCTCGAGCGCCTCGGCCGCCTGTTTGAGCGTCTCGTCCAGCTCTTTCTTTACCCAGCTGAGGGTGCCGTTATGTATTCCGGTCGGCTTACTCATGCTTGCGCACCCATTAGTCTTTGACGCGTCTGTAGGCGAGCACGTCGGGATCGCCGGTCCGCTCCATATGCGGGTGCTCCCAGCCGATCATTTCTCCCGCGCCCAGCACCAGGACGCCGCCCCGACGCAGCGGCCGCACCAAGCCGTCGAGAATCTTGGCGCGGGTCTCGCGATCGAAGTAAATCAGTACGTTCTGGCAATACACGAGATCCATGCTGCCCGGCGGCGTACAGGACGCATCCAGGATGTTGAACTGTGCAAAACACACGCGCCGGCGCAGCGCCGCGCTGATCTGGAAACCACCTTTGCCGTCGGCGTTCGGCACCGTGTAGCGCCCCCGGAGATACTCCGGGATGTGCTTGTAGCGACGCTCCGGATAAATGCCCTGCCGGGCGACCGACAGCGACTGCAGACTGATGTCGGTGCCGATCACCCCGTACAGTTGGGGCAGGCCGGCTTCGCTCAGCGCGTAGTCGACCAGCATCGCCAGCGTGAACGCCTCCTCCCCGGTCGCGCAGCCGGCGCTCCAGACCTGGGCATGCTCGCCGGAGCGCACCCGCTCGACCATCCGCGGCACGATGTCGGAAACCACAAACTGCAAGGCGCGGGCATCGCGGAAGAACCGGGTCTCGTGCACCGTCAGCCGGTCCACCAGCGCCATCCATTCCACATTCCCCGCCCGGCCGGACGTCAGGTAGTCGTAGTACGCCTCGTAGCGCTCATAGCCGAGCTCGCGCATGCGCAAGCCGACGCTGGTCACCAGAAACGACTTCCGCTCCCGGGGCATGGTCATGCCCGTTCGTTCCTTGAGCAGCGTGGCCCAACGATCGAACTGCGCCTCGTCCATTTCCGGCAGTCGCTCCAGACCCTGCCACAGCGCCTGGAGCGACCGGTCCGCGGTGGTCGTCGTCACCGCCTACCCCTCAGCAGTTAGTCCGGCAGCTTGAAGCCGGCCACCGAGTTGCGCAGCTCGTTCGCCAGATCGGCCAGGTTACCGATGCTGGTGGCGGTTTCGTTGGTACCGGCCGAGGTCTGCGAGGTGATCTCCTGAATGACGTTCATGGTGTCGGAGATGTTGGCCGCCGCGTTGGCCTGCTGGCGCGCCGCCTCGGAGATGTTCTGAATCAGGCTCGCCAGATGCTTGGACACCTGCTCGATCTCACGCAGCGCGTCACCGGCCGCCTCGGCCAGCTTGGCACCGGCCACCACACCCGCGGTGCTCTGCTCCATGGAGATCACCGCCTCGTTGGTGTCGGTCTGAATGGTCTTCACCAGCGCCTCGATCTGCTTGGTCGCGTTACCGGAGCGCTCCGCCAGACGCTGCACTTCGTCCGCCACCACCGCGAAACCGCGACCGGCCTCGCCGGCCATAGCCGCCTGGATGGAGGCGTTCAAGGCCAGGATGTTGGTCTGGTCGGCGATGTCGTTGATCAGCTCCACGATGTTACCGATCTCTTGCGAGGACTCGCCGAGGCGCTTGATACGCTTGGAGGTCTCCTGGATCTGCTCGCGAATGGCGTCCATGCCCTCGATGGTGCGGCGCACGGTCTCGCCGCCCTTGAGCGCCAGGTCCACCGACTGCTGCGCCACGCGGGCCGACTCCTCGGCGTTCTTCGACACCTGATCGATCGACACCGCCATTTCGTTCACGGCTGCGGACACCGCGGTGATCTGGTGCGCCTGATGGTCGGACGCTTCGGCCAGGTGCATGGCCGTGGCCTGGGTCTGCTGCGCCGCCGAGGACACCTGCACCGAGGTCTCGTTAATGGTCATTACCAGCTTGCGCAGCGCCTCGGTCGCGTCGTTGAAGGCGTCGGCGATGGCGCCGGTGATTTCCTCGCCCACCGAGGCCTGCACGGTCAGGTCACCCTCCTTCAGGCCCTCGATTTCGTCCAGCAGGTTGAGGATCGCCTCCTGGTTGCGGCGAGCCTGCAAGTCGGCGGCGGCCTTCTCGCGCTCCTTGGCGGCGAGCTCGGCCAGGGCGATGCGACGGGTCACGAAGCCACGGGCCACCAGCAGCAGCAGACCCAGGGCGCCGAGGGCGAAGCCCATCCAGTTCTGCAGCGGCCGGCTGGCGGCGAGGTTGCGGTAGGTGTCGATCAAGTACTCGGCGGTCGCCAGCAGCTGCTCGGAGGTGATGAAGATGTTGTCCGCCGCGTCGCGCACACGGAACAGCTCGGGCGACTTGGCGAGAATCTCGGCGATCTCCTGCTGCATCTCGGCGAAGAGCTTCTGGATCGTCACCAGCTGTTCGCGGGCGCGGGCATCGGTGACCGCGCTCACGCCCATGGAGGGATCGCCCTTGAGGAGGGCGTTGAGGCCCTTGGCATACTGCTCGGCGCTGGCGCCCAGGCGCTCGGCGGCGGTGATGTTACCCACGCCGCCGCGCAGCATCTCGCCGAGATGACGGCCGATACGCTCGGCGTAGAGAACCTGGCGGGAGGCGACATGCACTTGCTCGCCGTTGGCACCGCTCTGGACCATGCGCCGCACCAGTTCGTCGTTGAGCGTCTGGATGCGCGGCACGTTCACGCGGAAGCGCTCGGCCAGCTCGTTGACGGTGATCACCATCTGCCGGCGCTGCAGGATGTCGTCGACGTTGCCGCGAATTTCCTGCCAGGGGCGCATGACCTTCTCAAGCGCCACCGCGGCGACCTCGGACGTGTCCTTGGTGGCCGGCAGGCCAGAACCGTTCGGGTCGCCGTCGCGCAGCACCGCGATGTTGCGCTCCAACTCGGCGCGCGCGAACTCCAGCTGGGAAAACGCGTCGGTCTTGCCGTTGGCGGCCTCGGACGCGTTCTTGGCGATCGCCTGCGACAGCACGCGCACCGCGTCGGAGTGGTTGATGTACAGACGGTCGAAGTTACCGTAGTACGACACGGCGGCGAAGATCACCACCATCAGGAATATGGACAGACCGGCCAACACGCCCAGGGCGTTGGCGATCTGCCGCGAGACGCGCGTCGGTTGCGCACCTTGGGACACCTTCATCGATTAAACCCCTCCACCAGGAAGATCAGCGCGCCTTAAACGGCATTTGCAACGCTTGGGAACCGTCGTTTCTTGTTGTGCTAGCTGGCTACTTTCAAAAACTGCGGGCTCTCGGCCAGGGCCCGCATGCCGAATACGTACCAGACGCCATCGTCGGCCGAGAAACAGCTGACCAGATAAGGCCGCAGCGCCTCGTCCACCGTTTCCGGCACCGGCACCCTGTCGTCCTCGAGGAAACGCCGCATGCCTAGCACTTCGTCCACCAACAAACCGGCGGTCAGCTCGCCATGACGCACCACCACGACGCGGCTCAGCCGCGTCATGGTCGAAGCGCGCCCCAGAAAACCGCCGAGATCCATGATCGGCAGCAGCGTGCCGCGAACGTTGGCGATGCCCTTGACCCAGGGCTTGGTGTTGGGAACGGGCGACAGCCGCGGCATGGTCAGGATTTCGTTCACCTGATCCATGGGCGCCACCAGGCGCCAGGCGCCGAGCCTGAAACCGATGCCCGACCACTCGGGGCTGACCTCTTCCTGCGCGGGCAGGACCGCCTGGTGATCGCGCCCCCGCTGCTCGAGCTTCTTGAGCAGAGCGAACGGATTGGATTCGGTGCGCGCCATAGGGGGAAGCGCCTCAACCCTCGAGGGCGGCCTTGATCTTGGCCAGCAGCTCCGCCTCGGTCACCGGCTTGGTGATGTAGTCCTTGGCTCCTTGGCGCTTGGCCCAGATACGGTCGGTGTCCTGATCCTTGGTGCTGATCATGACGATGGGAATGGCGGACGTGGCCGGATCCTTGCTGAGCTTGCGCGTCGCCTGAAAACCGTTGACTCCCGGCATGACGATATCCATCAGGATCACATCCGGCACTTGCTCCTGTGCCAGCCGGATGCCCTCTTCGCCGGTCTGCGCCACGATCACCGAATAACCGTGCTTCTCCAGCATGCTCTTGAGCACGTGGGTTTCGGTCGGTGAATCGTCAACGATCAGAATACGCGTCATAGACAGCCCCTCAAGTCAAGATCGAACGGCCCGGCTCTCACCGGCCGGGCCTACATAAACCGCAATCCCCAAGCGATATCGGTCATGCCACGGCATTCGGCAGATGCCGCCGAATGGCGTTGAGAAACTCCTCGCGCGTAAACGGCTTGGTCAGATACTGCTCGGAGCCGACGATGCGCCCCCGCGCTCGATCGAACAGCCCGTCCTTGCTGGAAAGCATGATTACCGGTGTGTGCTTGAAGGCTTGATTATGTTTGATCAGAGCGCAAGTCTGATAGCCATCCAGCCGTGGCATCATGATATCGATGAAAATGATTTCCGGGCGGTAGTCGGCGATTTTCGCCAACGCCTCAAACCCGTCCTCGGCCGTAATGACTTCACAGCCTTCCTTCTTAAGCAGAGTTTCGGCCGTGCGACGAATGGTTTTGCTATCGTCGATGACCATTACCTTGAGCCCGGACAGCTCACCGCTCATGGCTGCGTTATCCATCGACTCCCCCGGACGCTGCTCATTAACTGGCGCGCACCCGCTGTGAAAGCAGAATAAATCATTCTTTTGCGCCGCTTACGAAGCTTATTTAACACAGAACAACTACACAATCCACCGAACCCGCAGGCGACGCCGCGAGGCGTCGCGGCGCTTCGGGAGGGGGCCGCAGCTGCCTGCCCGGATTAACGGCAGGGCGACACTAGCGACATTTTTGCCCGGCGTCTGCCAACTGATCGACAAGCTCGCCACCTCGCCTTGAAGGCCAGCCCGCACTCCACAAAGACGGCGGCAGCGGCGACAATGCCGACAACCGGCCGGCGGGCCAGCGCGGACCGCCGGTTACCAGCGACCCCGACATCGAAGGACGCGTCATGACCATTCGTCTCGGCGTAGTGATGGACCCCATCGCCCACATCAAGCCGTACAAGGACACCACCTTCGCGATGCTGCTCGAAGGTCAACGCCGCGGCTACGAACTGCGCTATCTGGAACTCGGAGATCTGGAAATCCGCCAGGGTCAGGCCTACGGCCGCAGCCGCCCACTGAAGGTGATGGACGACCGCCGCCACTGGTTCGAGCTTGGCGCGGCCGAGGTCGCGCCGCTGCACGAGCTGGACGTGGTGCTCATGCGCAAGGATCCGCCGGTGAACGCGGAGTACATCTACGCCACCCAGATCCTGTCGCTGGCGCAGGAGCAGGGCTGCCTGGTGCTGAACGACCCACAGGGCCTGCGCGACGCCAACGAGAAGCTGTTCGCCCAGCATTTCCCGCAGTGCTGCCCGCCGACGCTGGTCACGCGGGACGCCGCCGACATCCGGGCGTTCATCCGCGAGCACGGCAAGGCGGTGCTCAAGCCGCTGTTCGGCATGGGCGGCACCGGCATCTTCGTGCTCGCCGACGGCGATCCGAACACCAGCGTGGCGATCGAGACCATCACCGAGTCGGGCAGCCGCTACGCCATGGTGCAGCGCTACCTGCCGGAGATCGTCAGCGGCGACAAGCGCATCCTGCTGATCGACGGCGAGCCGGTACCGTACGCGCTGGCGCGCATCCCCGCCCAGGGCGAAACCCGCGGCAACCTGGCCGCCGGCGGCCGCGGCGAGGGCGTGCCGCTGACCGACCGCGACCGCTGGATCTGTGAGCAGGTCGCTCCCGCCCTGCGCGCGCGCGGCCTAGTATTCGTCGGTCTGGACGTGATCGGCGACTATCTGACCGAGGTCAACGTGACCAGCCCCACCTGCGTGAGGGAACTCGACAGTATCTACGGGCTCAATATCTGCGGCCGGTTCTTCGACGTCATCGAACGATGCCTGAAGCGCTGAGGGACTCGCGAAGCCGACGACTATGGACGGCGCTGCTGCTGGCGCTGCTGCTCGGCGCCTGCGCGCGCGAGCAGCCGGTCTACCAGAACCGGCTGCTGGTGTTCGGCAGCTTCGTCGACCTCACGCTCTACGGCGTGACCGAAGCCGAGGGAGCCCAGGCCAGCCGCCTGCTCTTGCAGCAGATGTCGCGCCAGCAGCGCGACTGGAGTCCGCGCGAAGACGGCGAGCTGGCGCGCCTGAACGCGGCGCTGGCGGCCGGCGAGACCATGGAGGTGTCGGCGGAGATGCTCGAACTGCTCAGCCGCGGCCAACGCTTCTTCGCCGCCACCGACGGGCTGTTGAATCCGGCGATCGGCCGGCTGATCGACCTATGGGGCTTCGGTCGCTCCGACCAGGAACCGCCGCGCCGCCCGCCCGAGCCGGCGGCCATACGGCAGGTGGTCGAGGCGGCGCCGCGCATGACCGACCTGCGCCTGGAAGGGCGCTCGGTGCGCAGCGTCAACCCGGCGGTGAAGCTCGATTTCGGCGCGCTGGCGGAAGCGGTGGCGGCCGAGAGCGCGGTGGCGACCCTGCGCAGCCTGGGCATAGAGAACGCGATCATCAACATGAGCGGCGACATCAAGGTCATCGGCCGGCGCGGTGACCGCAACTGGCGGGTAGGCATCCGCAACCCGCGCGGCGAGGGCATCCTCGCGGCGGTCGAGCTGGCCGACGGCGAGAGCGTGTTCACCTCCGGCGACTACGAGCGCTTCTTCGAATACGAAGGCCGCCGCTATCACCATATCCTCGATCCGCGCACCGGCTACCCGAGCGAGGGGCTGGTGTCGGTAACGGTGATCCACGACGATCCGGCCGTGGCCAACGCCGGCACCACCGCCATGCTGGTGGCCGGCCCCGAGCGCTGGCCGGAGACGGCGCGGGCGCTGGGCATCGACCAGGTCATGGCCATCGACCGCGATGGCCTGGTGCATCTGACCCCCGCCATGGCACGGCGGCTGACGTTCCTGGCGGAGCCGCCGCCCCCGACGCGAATCCACACGCCATGATCGGCCGCGGCGACTGCGTGATCGTGCTCTGCGCCCTGGCCCTGGTGGCCGGGCTCTACCTCGGGCTCTGGACGCCCGCCGGGCACGGCACCGAGGTCAGCATCTGGGTGGCGGGCGAGGAACGGCACCGGCTGCCGCTGAACGAGGATCGGTTGCTGGACGTGACCGGCGCCATCGGCATCAGCACGGTCGAGGTGCGCGACGGGCGCGTGCGCGTGCTGAAATCGCCCGGCCCCTACCAGGTGTGCATGCGCGCCGGCTGGCTGCGCGACAGCGGCGAGAGCGCCGTCTGCCTGCCCAACCAGGTGGTGGTGCAGGTCACCGGGCCCAATCCACGCTTTGACTCGATCAATTTCTGACCATGCGCGAGCCCGGCCACACCGTCGTTCAAAGCACCCGCGAGGATGTGCGCATCGCCTACCTCGCGGCGCTGGCGATCGTCATCCACATCGCCGAGACGGCGCTGCCGAGCCCGCTGCCCGGCATCAAGCCGGGGCTGGCCAACATCGTCACCGTGGTGGTGCTGTGCCGCTTCGGCTGGCGTGCCGCCGCCTGGGTGGGGCTGCTGCGGGTGCTGGTAGGCAGCCTGCTGGTCGGCACCTTCCTGTCGCCGACCTTTTTCTTGAGCGCGGCCGGCGCGCTGGCGGCGGTGCTCGCCCTGGGGTTGAGCGACCGCCTGCCGGGCGTCGGCCCGATCGGCCACAGCGTCCTGGCCAGCCTTGCGCACATGGCCGCGCAATTCGCTGTGGCCTATCAGCTTTTCGTTCCACACCCGGCGATGCTGCGCCTGCTGCCGGTATTGATGAGCGCCGCCCTGGCGTTCGGGCTGGTGAACGGCCTGATCGCCGCCCGCATGAGCGCCGTCGCCCATGCCCGCAGCACCGCCGCCGATCCCGACGAGCTCCCGACATGCGCGCCGCAACGCTGACCTCCGCCGACCGCCTGTCCGTGGCGATCTTTTTCGCCCTGATCATCCACGCCCTGATCATCCTCGGCGTGGGCTTCAAACTGACGCTGCCCAAGCCGCCGCGGGAAGCGCCGATCCTGGAGATCACCATCGCGCAGACGCCGTCCGCGACCACGCCCAAAGACTACGATTTCCTGGCGCAGGCCAATCAGGACGGCGGCGGCGTCAACGACAAGGCCGGCCGGCCGCGTCAGCAGACCCCGGCGATCACGCCAGGCCAGGACGGCACGCACGCCGTGGACGCCGCACCGACGCCGACCCCGCCGCCGCGGCAACAGCAGCAGGTGGTGGCCGGCCGCGAGTCGCCGCAGAAGACGCCTTCGCGGCCGAGCGAAACCGCGCCCGAGACGCCCAAGCCCAGCGCCGCGGACCTGATCAACGCCAGCCAGCAGCTGGCGGTCGCCTCGGCCTTCCGCGAGGACGGCGACGACGGGACCCGGGCGCCGACCAAGCAGCGCATCACCGCCCGCACCAAGCACCACCCCTCGGCCGCCTACATGAAGGCGTGGATCGACAAGGTGGAGGAAGTCGGCAATCTCAACTATCCCGACGAGGCGCGGCGGCGGCGCCTGTCCGGCTCGCTGATCCTGGAGGTGACGCTGTGGCCGGACGGCCGGCTGAAGGACACCCGCATCCTCCAGCCCTCCGAGCATCCGGCGCTCAACGAGGCGGCGCTGCGCATCGTGCGGCTGGCCGCGCCGTTCGCGCCGGTACCGCCCGAGGTGCTGCAGGGCCACGAGTTGCTGGTGATCACCCGCACCTGGGAATTCATCGATCAATCCGGCTTCAGCACCCGCAACTGATGCTTGCGTCGGCCGCGGCCGGACCCACCTTGTTCGGGTCCGTGCCGCTGGCCGATACTATGCGTCATGAGCGGGTCCTATCTGACCAATCACTTTCTGATCGCCATGCCGACGCTGGCCGACCGCAATTTCTCGCGGACGGTGACCTATCTTTGCGAGCACAACGCCCACGGCGCCATCGGCATCGTCATCAACCGCCCCTCCGAACTGACCCTCGGCGACCTGTTCGACCATCTGCAGATTCCCGCCGCCGATCCGGAGGTGCGGGCACGGCCGCTGTTCCTCGGCGGCCCGGTCCAGCGCGAGCGCGGGTTCGTGCTGCACGCCCCCTCCGACCGCTGGGATTCCAGCCTGCAGGTATCCGAGCAGATCGCTCTGACCACCTCCAAGGACATCCTGACCGCCATCGCCAACGGCGACGGTCCGAGCCGCTTTCTGGTAGCGCTCGGCTACGCCGGCTGGGGGCCGGGTCAGCTGGAGGCGGAGATCGCCGCGAACGCCTGGCTGAGCGGTCCGGCCGACGTCGACCTCATCTTCGACGGCCCGACCGAGATGCGCTGGCAGGCGGCGGCCGCTCTGCTCGGGGTCGACCTGGCGCTGCTGTCCTCCCATGTCGGGCACGCCTGAGCCCGTGCCCGCCGGCACTTATCTGGGCTTCGACTTCGGCCTGCGCCGCATCGGCGTGGCGGTGGGCGAGTCGATCACTCGCTCGGCCCGCCCGCTGACCACCCTGCTCTGCCGCGACGGCAACCCGGACTGGGAGCGCGTGGCGGCGCTGATCGAGGAGTGGCAGCCGCGGGCGCTGGTGGTGGGGCTGCCGCGCAACGACGACGGCAGCGACTCGGCGCTGACGCCTCAGGCAGAGCGCTTCGCGCGGCGCCTGCACGGCCGCTTCGGCCTGACGGTGCACACCGCCGACGAACGATTGTCCTCCCACGCCGCGGAGCGGCATCTGGCCGAGACCGGGCGGGGCGGGCGCAAACTGGCCAAGCGCAAGGAGACAATCGACAGCTTGGCCGCGGCGATCATTCTGGAAAGCTGGCTGCAGGAACAGCATGAATAGACTGGAATCGGTGGATGCCCTGCTCGAGGACATGGCATCCCAGCTGAAAACCACCCTCGACGACCGGGGCATCCGCGAGCCGCTGATGGTCGGCATCCACACCGGCGGCGTCTGGGTCGCCCAGCGGCTGCACGCCATGCTCGGCCTGCGCGAGCCGCTAGGGATGCTGGACATCGCCTTCTACCGCGACGACTTCAGCCGCATCGGCGTGCAACCGGTGGTGCGGCCCTCGACGCTGCCGTTCCAGATCGACGACCGCCATGTGGTGCTGGTCGACGACGTACTCTACACCGGCCGCACGATCCGCGCCGCGCTCAACGAACTGTTCGACTACGGCCGCCCGGCCAGCGTGCTGCTGGCGGTGCTGATCGACCGCGGCCAGCGCGAGCTGCCGATCGCCGCCGACGTCTGCGGCGCGCGCGTCGCGCTGGCGAGCGGCGAGCAGATCAAGCTGCAAGGTCCCGACCCGCTCAAACTGGTAATCCGCAAGACCGCATGAACCTGCAACTGGATTCGCAAGGGCGCCTGCGCCATTTCCTCACCACCGAGGGCTTATCGCGCGAGCTGCTGACCCAGATCCTGGACACCGCCGAGTCTTTCTCCGGGGTCATCGACAAATCGGTGAAGAAGGTGCCGCTGCTGCGCGGCCGCACCGTGATGAACCTGTTCTTCGAGGCCAGCACCCGCACCCGCACCACCTTCGAGCTGGCCGCCAAGCGGCTGTCGGCGGACGTGATCAACCTGGACGTGGCGCGCTCCTCCACGGTCAAGGGCGAGACCCTGCTGGACACGCTGCGCAACCTCGAGGCCATGCAGTGCGACATGTTCGTGGTGCGCCACAGCGACTCGGGCGCGGCGCACTTCATCGCCCGCCACGTGCGCCCGGGCGTGAGCGTGATCAACGCCGGCGACGGCCGCCACGCCCACCCCACCCAGGCCATGCTCGACATGTTCACCATCCGCCAGTACAAGGGCGGCTTCGAGCATCTGCGGGTGGCCATCGTCGGCGACATCCTGCACTCGCGGGTGGCGCGCTCCGAGATCCACGCCCTCAACACCCTGGGCGCGGCCGAGGTGCGGGTGATCGGCCCGCGCACCCTGCTGCCGCGCCACATCGAGGATCTGGGCGTGCGCGTGTTCTACGACATGAAGCAAGGCCTCAAGGACGTCGACGTGATCTGCATGCTGCGCCTACAGCGCGAGCGCATGGAGGGCGCGCTGCTGCCCTCCGAGTCGGAGTTCTTCCGCCTCTACGGCCTAACCGAGGAGAAGCTGGCGCTGGCCCATCCGGACGCCATCGTCATGCATCCGGGGCCGATCAACCGCGGCGTGGAGATCGCGTCGAGCGTCGCCGACGGGCCGCGCTCGGTGATCCTGCCGCAGGTCACCAACGGCATCGCGGTGCGCATGGCGGTGATGTCGCTGGCGATGGGCGCGGCGGCTGACAACGACACCCGGGGGACGGCATGAAGGGGCTGGTGATCCGCAACGGCCGAGTCATCGATCCGGCCAACGATTTCGACGACGTCGCCGATCTGTTCATCGTCGACGGGCGCATCGCCGCCGTCGGCCAGGCGCCGGCCAGCTTCCAGGCCGAGCAGAGCCTGGACGCCGCCGGCCTGGTGGTCTGCCCGGGCCTGGTGGATCTCAGCGCCCGCCTGCGCGAGCCCGGCGCCACCCACAAAGCCACCATCGCCAGCGAAGCGCAGGCGGCGGTCGCCGGCGGCATCACCACCCTGTGCCTGCCGCCGGACACTCAGCCGGTGATCGACACGCCGTCGGTGGTGCAGCTGGTGCTGCGCCGCGCCGAGGAGGCCGGCGCCGCCCGGGTGGTGCCGCTCGGCGCGCTCACCCAGCAGCTGGCGGGTCAGCTGCTGAGCGGCATGGCCGCGCTGCGCGACGCCGGCTGCCCGGCGCTGAGCGACGGCGGCCGTCCGGTGGTCAACTCGCGGGTGCTGCGGCGGGCCTTGGAATACGCCGCCACCTTCGAGCTGCCGGTGCTGCTCACGCCCAAGGACGTTTACCTCAGCGAAGGCGGCCTGATCCACGAAGGCGCGGTCGCCACCCGACTCGGCCTGCCCGGCATCCCGGAGGCGGCGGAGACGGCGGCGCTGGCGCGCGATCTGGCGCTGGTGGAGCAGACCGGCGCCCGCGTTCACTTCGCCCGCCTGTCCGCCGCTCGCGCCGCCGACTGGCTGGCCCGCGCCCGCCGCGACGGCCTGCCGGTATCCGCCGACGTCGCCGCCCATCAGCTGTTCCTGACCGAAATGGACCTGTGGGACTTCAACGCCACCTGCCGGGTCGAGCCGCCGCTGCGCGAGCAGCGCGACCGCGACGCGCTGCGCCGCGCCGTGGCCGAGGGCGTGATCGAGGTGATCTGCTCCGATCATCAGCCGCACGAGCCCGACGCCAAGGACGCGCCGCTGGCCGGCACCGAGCCAGGCGTCTCCGGTCTGGACACGCTGCTGGCACTGGTGCTGCGGCTGGTGCAGGAGGACGTGCTGCCGCTTCCCCGCGCGCTGGCCACAGTCACCTGCAACCCGGCGCGGCTGCTGGGCCTGGACGCCGGCCACCTGACCCCCGGCGCGCCGGCCGATCTGTGCCTGTTCGATCCCGACCGGCCCTGGCGGCTGACCGCCGAGGCCATGCGCAGCCGCGGCCGCAACTCGCCGTTCCTCGGCTGGGAGTTCACCGGTCAGGTGGTGCATACCTTGGTCGGCGGCTGCTGCGTCTACAGCTGCCAGGAGTAAGCGGCGATGACGCGCTCGCGCCTGCTCGGCAACAGCCCGCTGGCCCACGGCTGGCGGCTGCTGCGCGCGGAGGCGCCGGCGCTGACCGAGACCGTCCGGCCGGGGCAGCTGCTGCGCCTGACCGCCGACGGCGTCGACCTCACCCTGCCGGTCAGCCACGCCTCCAGCGCCGAAGGCTGGCTGGCGGCGCTGGCGCCGCCGGATTCGCCAGCCGCGGCGCTGGCGCTGCACGCGCCGCTGACGCTGGAATTGACGGGAGACGGCTGGGACTTGGCGGCACTGACGGCGGCGCCGGTGATCGTGGGCAGCGATAGCGGCGTGGGCGCGGCGCTGTTCGCCGCCGAGCGGCTGGCGCAGCCGCCGCGGCTGGTGATCCTCGGCGGCGCCTATCCGCCGCCGTTCCGCCCCGTCCCATCCACCTACATGACCCCCGACCTGCCGGCCCACGTGATCGGCGCGGCGCCGGCGCTGGAGGCGCGCGGCGTGGTCAGCCGGGTGGCGTCGACCGCCGACCTGCCCGGTTGCTTCGACGGCACGCCCGCCGAGCTGGCGGCATTGTGGCTGGCGATCAACGGCACGGCGCCGGTGCTGGCCTGCGCGCCGGCGGCGGAGCTGGAAGCGCTCGCTGCCCGGCTCGGCGCGCAGCTGCACGGCATCGCCGCGCCGGCCTGATCAGAACCGACGCGGCGGCGGCGTGACGCTGGGCTCGTCCAGCAGCGACAGCCCCTCGGCCGCGCTCTGTACCCGCTCCTTGACGTCCTCGTCGCCGAGCTTGGCCATGAGACGCACCTCGTTGGCGGAGTCGGCGTAGCGCAGCGCATCCTCGTAGGTGATCTGGCCGCTCTTGTACAGCTCGTACAGGTGCTGGTCGAAGGTCTGCATGCCCTGCTCGCGCGAGCGCTTCATGATCTCCTTGAGCTCGTGCACCGCGCCCTCGCGGATCTTGTCCTGCACCAGCGGCGTACCGATCAGGATCTCGATCGCCGGCACCCGCCCCTTGCCGTCCGGGGTGGGAATGAGCTGCTGGGCGATCACCGCCTTGAGGTTGAGCGACAGGTCCATGAACAGCTGGTTGTGCCGCTCCGGCGGGAAGAAGTTGACGATGCGGTCCATCGCCTGGTTGGCGTTGTTGGCGTGCAGGGTGGCCAGGCACAGGTGGCCGGTCTCGGCGAAGGCGATGGCGTAGTCCATCGTCTCGCGGGTGCGGATCTCGCCGATCAGGATCACGTCCGGCGCCTGGCGCAGGGTGTTGCGCAGCGCCACCTCGAAGGACTCGGTGTCGATGCCCACCTCGCGCTGGGTGACGATGCAGCCGGCGTGCTGGTGGATGAATTCGATCGGGTCCTCGATGGTGATGATGTGGCCGGTGCTGTTCTGGTTGCGGTAGCCGATCATCGCCGCCAGCGAGGTCGACTTACCCGTGCCGGTGGCGCCGACGAAGATGATCAGGCCGCGCTTGGTCATCGCCAGATCCTTGAGGACCGGCGGCAGCCGCAGCTCCTCGATGGTCGGGATGTGGGTCTCGATCCGGCGCAGCACCATGCCGCAGTGATTGCGCTGGAAGAAGGCGCTGACGCGGAAGCGCCCCAGCCCCGGCGCGCTGATAGCGAAGTTGCACTCGTGAGTGCGCAGGAATTCCTCGCGCTGCTGCGCGGTCATCACCGACAGCACCACCTGCTGCGCCTGCTCCGGCGCGAGCTTGGTCTTGGTGACCGGCATGATGCGTCCGGCGACCTTCATCGACGGCGGCGCGCCAGCCGTGATGAACAGGTCCGACCCCTTCTTTTCCACCATCAACTGAAGCAGGGAGTTGAAATCCATGCCTTGTCCCTCGGGGGCAAATCGTGTCGATCCGATCGACGCCTATCAGAGGAAGGCGTCCTTGTTCTGAGCGCGCGAGCGCGCTTCCTGCTTGCTCACGATGCCCTTGCGCACCAGGTTCTGCAGGCACTGATCCAAGGTCTGCATGCCGTACTGCCCGCCGGTTTGGATGGCCGAGTACATCTGCGCGACCTTGTCCTCGCGGATGAGGTTACGGATGGCCGGGGTGCCGATCATGATCTCGTGCGCCGCCACTCGGCCGCCGCCGATCTTCTTGAGCAGGGTCTGCGAGATCACTGCCCGCAGCGACTCCGACAGCATGGAGCGCACCATCGCCTTTTCCGCCGCCGGGAACACGTCGATGATGCGGTCGATGGTCTTGGCCGCCGAGGTGGTGTGCAGGGTGCCGAACACCAGGTGACCGGTCTCGGCCGCGGTCAACGCCAGGCGGATGGTCTCCAGGTCACGCATCTCACCCACCAGGATCACGTCCGGGTCTTCGCGCAGCGCCGAGCGCAGCGCCTCGTTGAAGCCCAAGGTGTCGCGGTGCACCTCGCGCTGGTTGACCAGGCACTTCTTCGACTCGTGCACGAACTCGATCGGGTCCTCGACGGTGAGGATGTGCTGGTGGCAGGTCTCGTTCTTGTAGTTGATCATCGCCGCCAGCGTGGTGGACTTACCCGAGCCTGTCGGGCCGGTCACCAGCACCAGGCCGCGCGGATTGTCGGCGATTTCCTTGAACACCGGCGGCGCGTTCAGGTCCTCCAGGCTCAGCACGGTGGAGGGAATGGTACGGAACACCGCGCCGGCGCCGCGGTTGTGGTTGAAGGCGTTGACGCGGAAGCGCGCAAGGCCGGGAATCTCGAACGAGAAGTCCGTTTCCAGGAACTCCTCGTAGTCCTTGCGCTGCTTGTCGTTCATGATGTCGTAGACGAGACTATGAACCTGCTTATGGTCCATGGGCGGCAGGTTGATTCGCCGAATGTCGCCGTCCACCCGTATCATGGGCGGCAAGCCGGCGGATAAATGCAGGTCCGAGGCGTTGTTCTTGACGCCGAAGGCCAGCAAATCAGCGATATCCATGGAATCCCCCTAGCGGAAAAACACGTCGGCATTGTTGTTCTGCGAGGCACCCCGCCAGCCGAACGCCCAAACTACAGCTATCACTAATGGCAAGCAATAACAGCGCACTGGCGCAACGCCTGACCCAGCTCAAGACCCGGATCGCCGAGGCCGAGCGGCGCTTCGGCCGAGCCCCCGGCAGCGTGGCGCTGCTGGCGGTGAGCAAAACCCAACCGGCGCAGGCGATTCGCGCCGCCTACGAGTTGGGTCAACGCGACTTCGGCGAGAATTATCTGCAGGAGGCGCTGAGCAAGCGCGAGCAGCTGGGCGACCTGCCGCTCATTTGGCATTTCATCGGCCCTATCCAAAGCAATAAAACAAAAAGCATCGCCGAGAACTTTGATTGGGTTCACAGCGTCGATCGGGTGAAAATCGCCGAGCGGCTGAGCGCGCAACGCCCGCCCGAGCTGCCGCCGCTCAACGTCTGCGTGCAGGTCAACGTCAGCGGCGAGGCCAGCAAATCCGGCGTGGCACCGGAGGAGGCGGCGGCGCTGGCGGCGGCGGTGGCGCGGTTGCCGCGGCTGCGGCTGCGCGGCCTGATGACCATCCCCGCGCCGGCCGCCGATTTCGAGCGGCAGCGCGCGCCGCTGCGGCGCCTGCGCGAGCTGCTGGAGCGGCTGCGCGACGAGGGTTACGCCCTAGATACACTTTCCATGGGCATGAGCGATGATCTGGAAGCGGCGATCGCCGAAGGCGCCACCCTGGTGCGGATCGGCACGGCGCTGTTCGGCGCCCGCGAGCGCCGCACCGACTGATTAGGAGGTCCGCGTGAGCACGCACACCATCGCATTCATCGGCGGCGGCAACATGGCCCGCAGCCTCATCGGCGGCCTGGTTGCCGACGGCTACCCGGCCGACCGCATCTGGGTTTCGGATCCGGTCAAGGAAGTCCTGGCCGATCTGGCCGCCAACTTCGGCGTGCGCATCGCCGAGAGCAATCTCGCCGCCGCCGCCCAGGCCGACACCCTGGTGCTCGCGGTGAAGCCGCAGGTGATCAAGCCGGTAGCCGAGGAGCTGGCGCCGGCGCTGCGCGGCCGCCAGGTGCTGGTGATCTCGATCGCCGCCGGAGTGCGCGAGCCCGACCTCAACCGCTGGCTGGGCGGCGACCTCGCCATCGTCCGCGCCATGCCCAACACCCCGGCCCTGGTCCAGACCGGCGCCACCGGCCTGTACGCCAACGCTCGGGTCAGCGCGCAGCAGCGCGACCTCGCCGAATCGCTGCTGCGCGCGGTGGGTGTGACCCAGTGGGTGGCCGAGGAGCCCCTGCTGGATGCGGTCACCGCCCTCTCCGGCAGCGGGCCGGCCTATTTCTTCCTGCTGATCGAGCTGATCGAGCAAGCCGGCGTCAAGCTCGGGCTGCCGCCCGAGACCGCCCGGCTGCTGACCCTGCAGACCGCGCTAGGCGCGGCGAAGATGGCACTGGAGAGTCGCGAGAGCGCCGCCGTGCTGCGCCAGCGGGTGACCTCGCCGGGCGGCACCACCGAGCGGGCGCTGGCGACGTTCGAGCAGGGCGGCCTGCGCGAGCTGGTGGAGCAGGCGCTGCGGGCGGCCTCCGATCGGGCCGCCGAGCTGGGCGACATGCTGGGGAAACAATAAATGGACGGCTATTTCACCAATCCGCTGGTATTCCTGCTGCAAACCGCCTTCAATCTGTACATCCTGGCGGTGCTGCTGCGCTTCCTGCTGCAGCTGGTGAGAGCCGATTTCTACAATCCGATCTCCCAGTTCCTGGTGAAGGTCACCCAGCCGGTGCTGCGCCCGCTGCGCCGGGTCATTCCCGGCTTCGGCGGCATCGACGTGGCGGCCCTGGTGCTGTTGTTCGCCCTGCAGCTGGCGGCGCTGTACGTGGTCTGGCTGGTCGGCAGCGGCGTGCTGCTGTCGCCGGCGGTGGCCATCGTGCTGGCGGTGGCCGAGCTGGTGGAGCTGCTGCTCAACGTCTACATGGTGGTGCTGATCGTCCAAGCCATCCTCAGCTGGGTGCAGTCCGGCTACAACCCGGTGGCGTCCGTCCTCTATAGCCTGTCCGATCCGGTGCTGCGGCCGATACGGCGCATGCTGCCCCCCATCGCCGGCCTGGATCTGTCGCCGCTGGTGGCGATCATCGCCATCCAGGTGATCAAGATGCTGGCCCTGCCGCCGCTGCATCAGCTGGCGCGCGCGGTGAGCTGACATGGGCGCGCAGTGGCAGGGTCAGGATCTGATCCTGACGGTGAAGGTGCAGCCGCGCGCCAGCAAGGACGAGCTGCTCTGGCAAGGCGAGCAGCTCAAGCTGCGGATCACCGCCCCGCCGGTGGACGGCAAGGCCAACGAGCATCTGGTCGGCTTCCTGGCCAAGCTGTTCCGGGTGCCGAAGGGCCAGGTGGAGATCCTCAGCGGTGAAACCGGGCGCGACAAGCGCATCCGCATCCGCGCGCCGCGCGAGATTCCCGCGGAGATCGGGCAAAAGCCTTGACGGACGCGATGTTGCGAGCGACTACCGCGGACAGTAGACTTGCGCCACTTTCCTCCTTCTTGAGCATTCCACCCGTCGATGCCTAAACCGTTTCCGGCCGACTCCGTCGGTCTCGTGACTCCCCGCAAACACCATTTCGACCAGCCCCTGGCGCTGGACAGCGGTCGTGAGCTGCCGGAATACGATCTGGTGTATGAAACCTACGGTGAGCTCAACGCGGACCGCTCCAACGCGGTGTTGATCTGCCACGCCCTATCGGGCGACGCGCACGCCGCCGGGTATCACAGCGAGAACGACCGCAAGCCCGGCTGGTGGGATGCCGCCATCGGCCCCGGCAAGCCGATCGATACCAACCGCTTCTTCGTGGTGTCGAGCAACAACCTCGGTGGCTGCAGCGGTTCGACCGGGCCGTCCAGCGTCAATCCGCGGACCGGCATGCGCTACGGCCCCGACTTCCCGATGGTGACCGTGCCCGACTGGGTGCGCGCGCAGGCGCGGCTGGCGGACGTGCTGGGCATCGCGCGCTTCGCCGCCGTGATCGGCGGCAGCCTGGGCGGCATGCAGGCGCTGCAGTGGGCGATCGACTTCCCCGACCGCCTGCGCCACGCGCTGCTGATCGCCACCGCCCCCAAGCTGTCGGCGCAGAACATCGCCTTCAACGAAGTGGCGCGCCAGGCGATCCTGTCCGATCCGGACTTCCGCGACGGCCGCTACATGGATCACGGCGTCATTCCGCGCCGCGGGCTGGCGCTGGCGCGCATGCTCGGTCACATCACCTATCTGTCCGACGACGCCATGCGCGCCAAGTTCGGGCGCCAGCCCAGGGGGGCGGAGGGCAAGCTGTCGTACAGCTTCGACGTCGACTTCGAGGTGGAAAGCTACCTGCGCTACCAAGGCCAGACCTTCGTCGAGCGCTTCGACGCCAACACTTACCTGCTGATGACCAAGGCGCTGGACTACTTCGATCCGGCCGCCAAGCACGGCCACGACCTGTCCAAGGCGCTAGCCCACGTCAAGGCGGAGTTCCTGGTGGTGTCCTTCACCAGCGACTGGCGCTTCGCGCCGAGCCGCTCGCGCGAGATCGTGCGCGCCCTGCTCGACGGCGACAAGGACGTGACCTACGCCGAGATCGACGCGCCGCACGGCCACGACGCCTTCCTGCTGCCGATCCCGGCCTACTTCGACGTGCTGCGGGCCTATCTGGAGCGGGTAGCCGAGGAGGTGGGGATATGAGCGAGCTGCGTCCCGATCTGGCCATCATCACCCAATGGATCGAACCCGGCTCGCGGGTGCTGGACCTGGGCTGCGGCGACGGCACGCTGCTCAAGTACCTGCAGATCCACCGCAAGGTCAGCGGCTATGGGCTGGAGATCGATCACGACAACGTGGTCGCCTGCATCCGCAACGGCGTGGACGTGATCCAGACCGACCTGGCGCGCGGCCTGTCGGACTTCGATCCGGATTCCTTCGACTACGTGCTCATGACGCAGACCCTGCAGGCGGTCAACCGCCCCCACATTCTCCTGCAGGAGATGCTGCGGGTCGGCCGCCAGGGCATCGTCACCTTTCCCAACTTCGGCTACTGGCGGCTGCGTCTGCAGCTGGCGTTGAAAGGACGCATGCCGATGAGCGAAGCCTTGCCGCACATGTGGTACGACACGCCCAACATCCGGCTGTTCACGCTGCGGGACTTCGAGGCGCTGTGTCACGAGCTGGGCATCCGCATCCTCGAGCGCTACGTGCTCGACCACGCCCATCGCCGCCGGGCCTGGAGCGATCTGCTGCCGAATCTGCTGGGCGAGATCGCCATCTACCGCTTCGAGCGGCGCTGACCATGCGGCGCGCGCTCGCTCTGCTGGTGCTGCCGCTGGCGACGCTGCTGGCGCCGGCGGCGGCGCGGGCCGGCAGCGAGACCGTCGGCGACGTGCAGGCGCACTACAACGTCTTCGCCTCCGGCTTCCTGTCGCAGGAGCAGGCACAGCGCTACGGCGTTCTGCGCAGCCGCAAGCGGGGCGTGCTGGTGCTGTCCCTGCGCCGCGACGACCAGCCGCTCACCGCCCGCGTCCATGCCAGCGCCACCGACGGCGGCGGCGAGAGCCGCTCGATCCTGATGCGGGAAGTGCGCGAGCAAGGTATGGTTTCCTATCTCGGCGATTTTCCGTTCGAGGAGGGCGAGAGCCTGCGGTTCGCGGTCGAAGTCCGCCCCGACGGCGGCGGGCCGGCGTTCACGCTGCGCTTCATCCAGGCGCTGTACGGGGATTGAGCGCGCCGCGGGCTTGATCTAGGCCAAGCGGGGAAAATCGCCGCTGCGATAGCGTTGGTGAATCGATCCGGCTCGGACGGTCGTGTGGGAGAGCTCGAATGACGACTTGGCTGATTACGCACCCTGCCTGCCTCGAGCACGACACCGGCCCCGGCCATCCGGAATCGGCCGAGCGCCTGCGTGAGGTGCTGGCGGCGCTGGAGTCCCCGGAGTTCCAGTTCCTGCAGCGCGTGGAGGCGCCGCTGGCCACCATCGAACAGATCGCCCGGGTCCACGACCGTGGCTACGTCGAGCGGGTGCTGGCGCTGATGCCCAGCCAAGGCCACTGCCCGCTCGACGGCGACACGGTCGTGTCCCCCGGTTCCGGCGAGGCGGCACTGCGCGCGGCCGGCGCGGTCTGCCATGCGGTCGACGCCGTCGCCTCGGGCCAGGCCACACGGGTGTTCTGCGCGGTGCGGCCGCCCGGCCACCACGCTGAGTACGACCGGCCCATGGGCTTCTGCCTGTTCAACAACGTGGCCGTGGCGGCGTCGCACGCCCGCGCCAACCACGGTTTCAAGCGGGTCGCCATCGTCGACTTCGACGTGCATCACGGCAACGGCACCGAGCACCTGTTCGCCCGCCGTCCCGGCTACCTGTACCTGTCGTCGCACCAGTACCCGCTCTATCCGGGCACCGGCGCGCGCTCCGGCGACAGCGGCCCCAACTGCTACAACCTGCCGCTGCCGCCGTACACCGGCAGCGCCGAGTTCCGCGAGGGCTTCGCCAGCGAGCTGCTGCCCGTGCTGCGCGACTACAAGCCGAATCTGATCTTCATCTCTGCCGGCTTCGACGCCCACCGCGACGACCCGCTGGCCAACCTGCGCCTGACCGAGGCCGACTTCGAGTGGGTCACCATGGAGATCGTCAACATCGCGCGCGAGGTCTGCGACGGGCGGGTGATCTCCACGCTGGAGGGGGGCTACAACATCCGCGCCCTGGCGCGCAGCGTGGCGGCGCACGTGCGGGCGCTGATGTGACGGCTAGGCGGCCTGGCCGCGGATCACGCTGATATCATCCAGGGTCAGCCAGGACAGCGGCGTCAGCCGCGCCAGATGGCCGCCGACCAGGCAGGGGTAGACCACCCGGCGGGTGGGATAGATGAAGCCGCCGAACGATTCGTGCCCGTCCAGGCACTGCGCTGCCCGCATCCACGGGCCGTAGTGCAGCGGCGTGTAGTCGACCCGACGCACCAGCCCGGTGGCATCGGCATAGATCAGCTGCTCGGCGGCCAGCACCGGCAGCCCCGGCGGGAAGCGCACCCGTAGCCGCTGCCAGCGCTCCGCCCCCACCATCACCGCGCCCAGCTCGTGGCATTCGACCTCGGCCGCGGCCAGCAGGAAAGGCGACTGCAGCGCCTGCCACAGCCAGGTTCCGACGAAGGCCAGCACGTCGAGCTGATCCCACAGCGGCCAAGGCCGCACGGTGCGGGACGGATCGAGCGCGCGCTGACTCAGCCGCCGGCGCTGCTTGTCCTCGATCCACACCTCGGCGCCGGTGAACACGGCGGTCTGCCCCGGCTGCGGATAGGCCCCCAAGCTCAACCGCCCTTGCGCCAGCTGCAGGTGCACATCGACGCTGCGCAGCGCGTTGAGCTGGAAACGCGACAACAGTTCGATGCCACCCACCGAGCAGCTGGCGAGCACTTCCGTCGCCTGCGACCAGCGTTGCCCGCCATGGGCGTGCAGAATCCGTTCCTTGAGCCCCGGCACTCGTCGTCCTCCCGGCAGCAGTTAGCCTCGAAGCTAACATGCCGGCAGCCGACGGTTGAACCCAGTACGGCCGAACGCTAGGGTCGATGGGGCCGCGCCAGGTATTCGCGTGACTGCATCTCGGTCAGGCGGCTCACCGTGCGCTGGAACGCGAACGCCAGCCGCTCGCCGCGATAGAGCTGCTCGGGCGGCGCCGCCGCGGTGCAGATCAGCTTGACGTCGCGGTCGTAGAACTCGTCCACCAACGCCATGAAGCGGCGGGCGCGGTCGTCGTGCTCGGGCGGGAACACCGGCACCCCCGAGATCAGCACGGTGTGATACAGGCGGGCGAGCTCGATGTAGTCGGCCTGGCCACGCGGCCCGTCGCAGATCGCGTCGAAATCGAACCAGATCACGCCCTTGGCGACCCGCCGCACGGGAATCCACCGCCCCTCCACCTCCAAGCGGGTATTCGCCTCGCCCTGCTCGCCGGCGATATGGACGAACTCATCGGCCAGCAGCTGCTCCGACTGCGCGTCGGCCGGGACGTGGTAGATCTCCACCTGCTCCAGATAGCGCAACCGGTAGTCGACGCCGCTGTCGACGTTGACCACCTCGGTATGGCGCTTGATCAGCTCGATGGCCGGCAGGAAGCGCGCCCGCTGCAGACCGCCGGCATAGAGTTCGTCCGGCGGGATGTTGGAGGTGGCGACCAGGGTCACGCCCTCCTCGAACAGCGCCGCCAGCAACCCACCGAGGATCATCGCGTCGGCGATGTCGGAGACAAAGAACTCGTCGAAGCAGATCACGCGCGTGTCCTCGGCCCAGCGCCGGGCCACCAGCTTCAGCGGGTCCTGCTGGTTCTTGAGCGATTTCAGCTCGTTGTGGACTAGCTGCATGAACCGGTGGAAGTGCAGCCGCTTTTTCTGCTCGAACGGCAGACAGCCGTAGAAAGTGTCGACCAGATAGGTCTTGCCGCGCCCCACCCCTCCCCAGAAGTAGAGCCCCTTGACCGGTTCCTTCGGCCGCTTGCGCACCTTATCCAGCAACCGGCCCAGCGTCGAGGGTTGTGGCTGCTGCAGAAGCGCGTCGTACAGGTTCTGAAGATGGCGGATCGCCATCTCCTGAGCGGGGTCGTGGGCAAACTCCGGGCGCCGCAGATCCGCCTGATAACGTTCCCAGGGAGTCATGGACATCTCTTTGCTTGCGAGGCGGGGAATTATCGCAGGCTGACCGCGCCGTTTCACTTACGGGCCGCACAATCAGCGAAACGCGGCGATGCGATTGCGGCCCTCGGCCTTGGCCCGGTAGAGCGCGGCATCGGCCTCGGACACCAGCTTCTCGTGCGACGCCGTATCGGCGCGCAGCGCGCTCACGCCGATGCTGACCGTGATCGACACCGCCCGATCGCCCCACGGCACCGGATCGCGGGCGATGACCTGCCGCAGCCGCTCCGCCAACGCCATCCCGCCGGCGAGCTCGGTGTTGGGCAGGATGGCCATGAACTCCTCGCCGCCATAGCGCCCGGCCACGTCGGACTGGCGCAGCACCGAGCACAGCCGCTCGGCGACCGCCTTGAGCACGGCGTCGCCGGCCTGATGGCCGTATTCGTCGTTCACCGCCTTGAAGTGATCGATGTCGAACAGCACCAGCGACAGCTCACCGCCGTAGCGCCTGACGCGGCGGAACTCGGCTTTCAGCGTCGTCTCCAGATGGCGGCGGTTGTGCAGACCGGTCAGCGCGTCGCGCACGCTCAGCTCTTCGAGCTGCGCCAGCGCGTTCTTGAGCATGCTCTGGTAGATCGCGGTGTCGGTGACGTCCTGCACCGAGATGCAGACATAGCGCACGTCGCCTGCGTCATCGGTCACCGGCAGGAAGGTGCAGTCCTGGTGCATGTAGTCGATGCCGCCGGTGAGCGGTCGGTTATGGCGAAACCGGAACAGGTAGGGCCGCTGCTCCCAGGAGGTGAAGGCGAAGTTCTTGAGGATGAAGACACTTTCGATCTTCTTGCGCAGCCACTTCTCGGGCAGCTCCGGGAACGCCTCGAACAGGTTGCGGCCGATCACCGTCTCGGCGGCCCGACCGCTGTGCAGCTCCATGAAGCGGTTCCACAACACCAGGTTGAAGCTTCGATCCACCGCCAGGACGCCGACATTGATGCGATCGACGATGACATCGAGCAGGTCGATGGCCCGCCCCATCACAACTCCGCGAGTATGGCGTCGAGGATGCCGCGCATCAGTTCGATCGACTCTTCGGGCATCACCAGGATCAGGTGGCAGCGAAAGCCCCGCTCCTCCAGCGAGAAGTGCACTTCGATCAGCAAGGCCTGCTGCCAGCCCAGCTGCTCGGGCTGCAGCAGCTCGGTCAGCGGCCGATGGGTGGGCATGATCGCCGGCGGCGAGAAGCTGAAGTCGGTGCGCAGCTGCTCGGCCAGCCCCTTGATCACCGCGCCGACCAGAAGATTGCTCACGTCCAGCAGCAGCTCCTGCTCGACCCGCTGATCAAGTGCCCCCTCGTGTCCCAGCAGGTCGGCCAGGCAGGCGCAGCCGGCCTCGTCGAACAGCACCACCGCCTCGCCGCGAAACTCGCTGAAGAACGCTTGGCGCACGGCGGTGGCGCCAGGGCCACGGCCTACCAGCGCAGCGACCTCGCCGGCCAGCTCGTCGACACTGATGATGCGGCTGTGCGGCACGGACAGCGACACATACACATCCAGCATGGTCGCCAGACAAGCGCCCGCCTGCCCTATCGCCACATTGGCGATCTCCTGCAGCGCATCGATCTGATCCGCCGTGTAGGGCGCAATCCTCATAGCACGCCCAACTCTTCGAGCACTTTGGCGATTTCCTCCGCCTTGACCGGTTTCTTGATGAAGGCCGCCGCACCCAGCGCCATGGCCCGCTCCACGGCCTTTGGCTGGACGTCGGCAGAGACGACGATGACGAGGCAGTCGATGCGTTCGCGCTTGAGCATGGCCAACACCTGATAGCCGTTCATAACCGGCATGGTCAGATCCAGGAACATGATCCGGGCCTTGCCCTGACGGCACGCCTCCAGTGCCTCGGCGCCATCGCAGGCTTGGGAGATCTCGACGTTCCAACCCGGCGGCAGCGCGCGCATCGTGATCTTGCGCGACATGGCCGAGTCGTCCGCTATCAGAACGGGGATAGACATCAAGTTAGCTTAGGCTGCGCAGGTCTGCTTTTGTGACGCAGTTCACGAAAGGTCTATTATCGCCAGCCCAGAAAGGGTTGCAAGAAAAGGGCGCGTGATCGCGGCCGACCACGCGCCCCGAAGCGTTACCTGTCAGGCTGAGGCGTCAGCCGCAGGTAAGGCTTGAGCTCGCGCCAACCCTTGGGGAACTTGCTCTTGAGCTCCTCCGGATCGGTGATGGAGGGCAGGATCACGCACTCGTCGCCCTGCTGCCAGTTCTCGGGCGTGGCCACGCTGTAGTTGTCGGTCAGCTGCAGCGAGTCGATCACCCGCAGCACCTCGCCGAAGTTGCGGCCGGTGCTGGGCGGGTAGGTAATCGTAGCGCGAATCTTCTTGTTCGGATCGATGATGAACACCGCCCGCACCGTCGCCGTGGCGCTGGCGTTGGGATGGATCATGTCGTACAGCTGCGCCACCTTGCGGTCGTGATCGGCGATGATGGGAAAGTTGACCGTGGTCGACTGCGTTTCGTTGATGTCGTTCACCCAGCGCCGATGCGATTCCACCGGATCGACGCTGAGCGCCAGCACCTTCACGCCCCGCTTCTCGAACTCCTCCTTCAGCTTGGCGGTCCGCCCCAGCTCGGTGGTGCACACCGGGGTGAAATCGGCTGGATGCGAGAACAACACCACCCAGCTATCGCCGGCCCATTCGTAGAAATGCAGCGGGCCCTCGGTGGAATCTTGGGTGAAATCGGGCGCCGGATCTCCGAGTCGCAATGACATAATCGCCTCCTTGCATGATTGGCCGTCAAAAGCCTGGACCGCCTCTCGGCCTATGGGGCGGCCGCCACCCAACTACCCAGCGCCTTCGGGCTCGCGGCCTTGCCGCAGCCGCTGGTAGCCGCGCTCGGTGAGCAACACCACGTTGACCGTGCTGGCGTAGATCAAGCCATCCCTGCGCAGCCGCTCGATGAAATCGGCGGCCACGGCGGCCTCGAGCAGGAAGAAATCCTCTCCCTCGACCAAGTGCTCGCGCAGCCGCTTGAAACAGCGGAACGCGCTGCCCTTGGGCAGACCGTTGAGCTGATCGACCTGCCGGAGACTGAGACAGTCCCGGTCGCGATAGCGGATCGGCGTCATGAAAGCCGAGCCGCCCGCCTATAATGCCGGTCGACGCATACCAAGGAGTCGGGCATGGATTTCCTCCAGCAGTATGGGCTATTCCTGGCCAAGACAATCACCTTGCTGGCGGCGGTGCTGATCGCCGCCGCCGGGCTGGCGACGATAGGTGCGCGCGGACGGCAGCGTCCGCGCGAGCGCCTGGAGGTCACCCTCCTCAACGAGCGCCTCGACGAACTGAGGGACACCCTGCAGCACAAGCTGCTGGATCGCAAGAGCCTGCGCCGCCTGCTCAAGGCCCGGGCCAAGGAGCGCAAGGCGCTCGACAAGTCCGGCAAGCCGCGCATATTCGTGCTCGATTTCCACGGCGACATCAAGGCCAGCCAGGTGGAGAACCTGCGCCAGGAAATCACCGCCATCCTCACCGTCGCCGAGCCCAAGGACGAGGTCGTAGTGCGGCTGGAAAGCTCCGGCGGGCTGGTGCCGCACTACGGTCTGGCGGCCTCGGAGCTGGCGCGCCTGCGTGGCCGGGTGCGCCAGCTGACAGTGATCATCGACCGCATCGCCGCCAGCGGCGGCTATCTGATGGCCTGCGTGGCCGACCGCATTCTGGCGGCGCCGTTCGCCATCATCGGCTCGATCGGCGTGGTGGCGCAGATGCCCAACTTCCACCGCCTGCTCAAGCGCCACGACATCGACTACGAGCTGATCACCGCCGGCAAGTACAAGCGCACCCTCACCATGTTCGGCGAGAATAACGACGAGGGCCGCGAGAAATTCCGGCAGGAGCTGGAGGAAACCCACCATCTGTTCAAGGACTTCATCCGCCGGCACCGGCCGGGGCTGAATGTCGAGGCGGTGGCGACCGGCGAGTACTGGCTGGGCGAGAAGGCCCTGGAGCTGAAGCTGGTGGACGCCATCACCACCAGCGACGACTACCTGCTCAACGCCAGCGCCGACGCCGAGCTGCTGCATCTGCGCTTCCACCACAAGCAGCCGTTGAGCAAGCGGCTGTCGCTGACGCTGGAGTCGCTGCGGCGGGCGCTCTCTGGGTTCTAGGAGGAGTGCCCCAATATTCGTTGCATTCGGATGGGCAGCCGGTTCGAGTGTAACGCCGTGATCAACAGCCCCAGCTCTGCGCAGCAGGAACGGAAACTGCGTCGCCACCACCTGATCTTCTATCTCAAGGTCTACGACTCGGCGGCCGATCGGCCGCTGGGTTTTCTCGGCGACATCACCCTGGAAGGCATGATGGTGATGAGCGAACAGCCGCTGGAGCTGGGCAGGGTCTACGAGCTGGAAGTACGCAACCAGGCACCGCAGAACCAATCCGGCACGATGCGCTGCCGCGCCCGGGCGCTCTGGTGCCAGAGCGATGACATCAACCCCGAGTACTACGCCACCGGCTTTCGCTTCGAGGAAATTCCGGCGGACGCCGAACAGGCGATCCGCCGGCTGATCCGGGAAATCGGCTTCGACAATAGCTGAAGGCTGGCGCTAGCCGGCCTTCTTGCGCAGCCAGAAATGGAATTCGCCGTCGTGCTCGGCGCGGTCGAGCATCTCGTTGCCGGTCTTCTCGCAGAACGCCAGGAAATCGATCACCGAGTGCGGATCGGTGGCACGCACCCGCAGGACCTGGCCCGGCTTGAGCGACACCAGCTCCTTCTTGGTCTTGAGTATCGGCAGCGGGCAGTTCAGCCCGCGTACGTCCAGATCGGCGTCGTGCGAAATCATGGTGTTTCCGTCGTTAGGCGCAGCCCTATTGTTGGGATACGCCGCCGCCGGTCAAGGCGTGCTTGCCGTGGGCCGGCGGAAGCGGTTATACCTCTGCCCGACGCGATAACGGAGCCGTTATGACCGACCACGAGCAGACCCAGTACAGTCCCGAGGACCCACGCTCGGTGAGCGACCGCAAGGTGCGCGAGGAGCATACCCGCGAGGAGGTCGAGCGCTGGCGCGAGCAGGCCCTGGCCCAGCACCGGCGCTGGATGGAAGTGGCCAAGAACAACTACGGGAAAGAGTAAGGCGGGCGTCCGCCGAGCGTCGCCCCGTGGCCCGGTGCGCGACTTATTTCATGGCGTGCGCAACGCGGTCGCTGCTAGCTTACCCTTGACGCCTGGCCCGTAGCCAAGGGGGCAGGCATGCCTGTCTGAAGGAGCCGTCATGCATATAACGAAAAAAGCTGCTGTCGCTCTACTGGTGTCCGCGAGCCTGGTCGCTGGCGGCTGCACCACGATCGACCCCTACACCCGCGAGGAGAAGACCGCCAAGGCCACGACCGGCGCCGCCATCGGCGCGGTGGCGGGCGCAGTGGTCGGCATCGCCACCGGCGACAACGCCAAGGAGCGCCGCAAGCGCGCCCTGATCGGCGCGGGTGTCGGCGCGCTGGCCGGCAGCGGCGTCGGCTACTACATGGACCAGCAGGAAGCGAAGCTGCGCCAGCAGCTGGAAGGCACCGGGGTGTCGGTGACCCGCCACGGCGACAACATCACGCTGAACATGCCGGGCAACATCACCTTCGCCACCAACGAGGCGACCATCGCCCCCAACTTCGTCAATGTGCTGAAGTCGGTGGCGCTGGTGCTCAAGGAATACCCCAAGACCATCATCGAGGTGGCCGGCCACACCGACAGCACCGGCAGCGCGCAGTACAACCAGCTGCTGTCCGAGAAGCGCGCCGAGGCGGTGGCGCGGGTGCTGCGCCAGAACGGCGTCGCCGAGGAGCGGATCGAGGTCAAGGGCTACGGTCCGAACTACCCGATCGCCAGCAACTCCACACCGCAGGGACGTGAGCAGAACCGTCGCGTCGAGCTGACGCTGGTGCCGCTCACCCAGTAAACCGCGGCCGCTTGACCGATGTCGCTGGGATCGGCTAATGGCTGTTAGTCTTTCGATCCCAGCGACGAGGTCTTCATGAGCGACGACAAGATCCTGCTCTCCGAATCGGAGATCCCCACCCACTGGTACAACGTCATTCCGGACATGCCGTCGCCGCCGGCGCCGTACCTGGGCCCCGACGGCAAGCCGCTGAATCCGGACTCCATGGCGGCGATCTTCCCGCCCGCCATCATCGAGCAGGAAATGAGCACCGAGCGCTGGATTCCGATCCCGGAACCGGTGCGCGAGGCGCTGCGCCTGTGGCGGCCGTCGCCGCTGATCCGCGCTCGCCGGCTGGAGGCCGCGCTGGGCACGCCGGCCAAGATCTACTTCAAGTACGAGGGCGGTAGCCCGGCCGGCTCGCACAAACCCAACTCGGCGGTCGCTCAGGCTTACTTCAACAAGATCGCCGGCATCACCCGCCTCACCACCGAAACGGGCGCCGGCCAGTGGGGCTCGTCGCTGGCGCTGGCCGGCAGCATGTTCGGGCTGGAAGTGCGGATCTACATGGTCCGGGTCAGCTACGAGCAGAAGCCGTTCCGTCGCTCGATGATGCAGACCTGGGGCGGCGAGGTCATCCCCAGCCCCTCGCCCTACACCGAGGCCGGCCGTAAGGTGCTGGCCGAGGATCCCAACAATCCCGGCTCGCTGGGCATCGCCATCTCCGAGGCGGTGGAAGAGGCCGCCTCGCGCGCCGATACCAACTACGCCTTGGGCTCGGTGCTCAACCACGTGTTGCTGCACCAGACCGTGATTGGCCTGGAGACCAAGAAGCAGCTCGAGAAGGTGGGCGACTACCCGGACGTGGTGTTCGCGCCCTGCGGCGGCGGCTCCAACGTTGGCGGCATGATGTTCCCGTTCCTGGCCGACAAGGCGGCGGGCAAGAACATCCGCCTGGTGGCGGTCGAGCCGACCTCCTGCCCCACCCTGACCAAAGGCCACTATGCCTACGACTTCGGCGACAGCGCCGGCCTGACGCCGATCATGCGCATGTACACCCTCGGCCACAACTTCATGCCGCCCGGCATCCACGCCGGCGGGCTGCGCTACCACGGCGACTCGGCGCTGGTGTCGCAGCTCTATCACGAGGGCATCCTGGAGGCCGTCGCCGTGCCGCAGAAGGCGACCTTCGAGGCCGGCGTGCTGTTCGCCAAGACCCAGGGCATCATTCCGGCGCCGGAGTCCGCGCACGCCGTGCGCGCCGCCATCGACGAGGCGCTGCGCTGCAAGGCCAGCGGCGAGCCGAAGACCATCCTGTTCACCCTGTCCGGTCACGGCCACTTCGACATGGCGGCCTACGACCGCTACCTGGCCGGCGAACTCGAGGACTACGAGTACCCCGACGAGGCCATCGCCGAGGCGCTCAAGCAGCTGCCCAAAGTGGCGGTCTAAAGCGGTCGGCGGGGCGGCGGCACGCGCCGCCCCGCCGCGTTGCCGGCAGCGCCGCTCAGCGCTGCGCTGGCACTTTCGGGTTGAGGCTGTAGAGGCCGGTCAGACTGGCCTTGGCCAGCACGTGGCCGTCGATGGCCTTGAGCACGTCGGGGCCGGTGAATTTCCCTTCCACAGGACAGCGCTCGATATCCAGCGCGTACAGGGTGAATACGTAGCGGTGGGGAATCGAGTCGTTCCAGGGCGGGCACGGGCCGTCGTAGCCGAAGTAGTCGCCCTCCATCTGCGCATCGCCCTTGAACCAGCCAGTGTAGTCATTCAAACCCTGGCGGGTGCCGTGCGGCGCTTCCGGACCGCTCTTGCCGCGCGCGGTCACGCCCCGCGAGAACTCGCCTTCCTGCAGAGCGCCTAGCGTCGGCGCAATATCCACCAGCACCCAGTGGTAGAAGTCGACACGCGGCAGATCGGCGGGCACTTCCCGCCCTTCCTGGTTGACGTCGTCCGGCCGGCTCGGCACATCCGGGTCATGGCAGATCAGCACCAGCGAGCGCGTGCCCTCCGGCAGATCGGCCCAGGCCAGATGCGGGTTGAGGTTCTGGCCGAACTGCACATGCTGTTCCGGGTCCGGCACACCCACGGCGTACTGAGGCGGAATCGGTTGACCGTCTTTCAGGCTGTCGCTGTACAGTCGCACGAGCATGCTCTCCTTTGGTTGTGAATCGGTACGGTCCGGCCACGAACGCTTCGCAACCGGTCCGCTGCCGTAAAGGGTAGCCTATAGTCGCACGCCGCTGCGCCACCTCGGCTCGGCCAACCGTCTTCACCGAAAGACTCGCACCGATGACATCCCAGCACCTGTTCGCTTACGGCACGCTCGTCACCGGCATTCTGGATCCGCAGCTCGCGGCCGTGCTGCGCCGCTACAGCCGGATGGGGCCTTGGGCCAGCGTCGCCGGCCGGCTGTTCGATCTCGGCGAATACCCCGGCGCGCTACCGAGCGATACGCCGAATCAGCGTATCCGCGGGCGATTGATCGAGCTGCTAGCGCCGGCGCGGTGCCTACCGCTGCTGGATCGCTACGAGGACGTCGATCCCGACGATCCGGCGCGCGGCCTGTACCGACGGGAGCAGGTCGAGGCGCGCACCGACGGCGGCGCGTCGATACGGTGCTGGATCTACTGGCTCAACCATCTGCCCCACGGCGCCCGCCCGCTGCCCGACGGCGACTGGATCGGCCTGCGCCTGCCGTCGGACAAGGATGGCGTAGCGCCGCCACTCAGAAGAGCCCCATGAAGGGCAGATAGCTGTCGAGCAGCAGCAGGGCGAAAATGCCCATCAGATAGGTGATGGAATAGCGGAACGCCGCCATCGGCAGCGCGCGGTCATCGCTGAGCAGCAGCCGCAGCGCGTAGTACAGGTAACGCACGCCCAGCGCCAGCGCTCCCACTAGATACAGCCAGCCGCTCATGCCAGTGGAGAACGGCAGCATGCTGGCCGCGACCAGCAGCACCGTGTAGAGCAGAATGTGCAGCCGCGTGAAGCGGTCGCCATGAGTGACCGGCAGCATCGGGATGTCGACCCGCGCGTACTCCTCGCGACGGTGGATGGCCAGCGCCCAGAAGTGCGGCGGCGTCCAGACGAAGATGATCAGGAACAGCAGCAGAGCGTGCGGATCGACCTGGCCGGTAACCGCCGTCCAGCCCAGCACCGGCGGCGCGGCGCCAGCAGCGCCGCCGATGACGATGTTCTGCGAGGTGGCGCGCTTGAGATACAGCGTATAGACGAAGGCATAGCCGATCAGCGACAGGAAGGTCAGCACCGCCGTCAGCGGGTTGATCAGGAAGTACAGGATCGACAGCCCCGACACGCCCAGCACGGCAGCGAACATCAGCGCCTGCGAGCTGTTGAGGTGGCCGGTCGGCAGCGGCCGGGCGCGGGTGCGCGCCATCTGCGCGTCGATCCGCCGATCGACCAGATGATTGATCGCTGCCGCCGAAGCGGACGCCAGGGCGATGCCCAGATTGCCCACGGTGAGCGCCAGCCAAGGCAACCGGCCGGGGGACGCCAGCAGCTCGCCGACCACGGCGGTGAACACCATCAAGGCGACCACGTTCGGCTTGCACAGCTCCAGGTAGTCGCGCCAATGCTGGAAGAAGTGGCGGGCGGACAGGGTGATGCGAAGCGAGTTGTCGATCGCGGTGGTATGCCGTGCCATGCTCACGCCCTCCGAGCCGCGGCCGCCGGCAGCGGCCGCATCGTGTGATTAAGAGTCACCAGCGCCAGAAACAGCAGGGCGGCGCCGGCGTTGTGCGCCACCGCCACTGGCAGCGGCAGGCTCAGCAGCACGTTGCTCACGCCGAGGCCGAACTGCGCCAGCACCAGCACGGCGGCGACCGCCGCCACCCGCCGCACGGTGCGGCCGGCGGCGCGCAGCAGCAGCGCCACGGCCAGCGCCAGGACCACGATCAGGGTGATCACGGCGCCAATGCGGTGGGTAAGTTGGATCGCCACCCGTGCCGGGTTGTCCAGCACCCCGAACTCGTAATTCACGCCCAGGCCGCGCCAGAGCACGAAACCCTCGCCGAAATCGGCCTTGGGCCACCACTCGCCGTGGCAGGTCGGGAAATCGGTGCAGGCCAGGGCCGCGTAATTGGCGCTGGTCCAGCCGCCCAAGGCGATCTGCGCCACAACGATGACCAGGGCCAGCAGGGCGAGCGCGCGCACCGAGCGCGATTCGGCCACGCCGTCCTGGAACCAGCACCGGTCGCGCAGCGTCACCCACCACAGCAGACCGACCGTGGTGAGACCGCCGAGCAGGTGCGCCATGACCACCACCGGCTTCAGCTGCCAGGTGACCGTCCACATGCCCAGCAGGCCCTGGAAGATGACCACCCCCACCAGCAACAGCGGCAGCGCGAGCTGCTGCCGCGGCCGATGCCGCCAACGCCAGGCCAGGACGGCCAGGGCCAGGATCAGCAGGCCCAGGGCGCTGGCGAAGTAGCGGTGGATCATCTCCTTCCAGCCTTTCTCGGGCTCGACCGGGCGGTCGGGGAAGGCGGCGTTGGCCTTGGCGATCAGCTGCTCGTCGGACGGCACCACCAGGTGGCCGTAGCAGCCCGGCCAATCGGGGCAACCGAGTCCGGCGTCGCTTAAGCGAACGTAAGCGCCCAGCACTACCACACCCAGGCCGAGCAAGGTCGCGAGCAGCGCCAACCGACCGAAGAGATGCTTACTCATGCGCCAGCTCCCCCGACCGCTGCAGGCGCTCGATATCCTCGTTGGAGGCCCGCAGCAACCGCCGTAGATCGGCCAACAGCCCCTTGCCGTCCAATGGCGCGGCGTAGGCCATCATCCGATACCCCCAAGGATCGACCAGCTGCACCGACACCATGCCAGCCTGCTCGGGACCGCGCCAGCGCGCCAGCACTTCCGCCGGCGCCTGCAGATCCTGCAATCCAGGCACGGCGATGGGCAGCGGCGCGCCGGCCTCGGGCCGCACCAGCGCCAGTTGCACGCGCTCCATGTGCTGATTGAGAGCGATCCGGGCGCGCCGCACCAGATCCAGCGTACCGGCGCACGTGGCGTCGCAGCCGTCGGCGGCGACCACCAGCAGCGTCCAGCGCCCGGCATAGTCGTCCGCCCCCCAGACGTCGCCGCCCGCTCGGCTCAGACCCGCCTGGGCGACCGGCTCGGGCGGCTGCACCAAGGCGCCATGGTTGACCGTCACCTCGGGATACCAACCGGCGCGCAGCAGCGCCCAAGCGGCCACCGGTGGTATGGCGAACAGCAAGGCGATCAGCAGTAGCTTGGACCGTGACAGCCAAAGCGAACGACGCTGCTCAGGGGCGTTCATCGGTCGTCTCCACACGCTTGATGTTCACCGTCAGATAAAGCGCCACCAACGTGGCGGCCAACGCGAACCACTGCACCGCGTAGCCCAGGTGCCGCTCCGGGCCCATCTCCGCCACCGGCCGCCAGTCGCGGCGGAAGCCGTCCGGCGCCGCCGGATCGAGCCGGATCAGATACGGGCGGATCGGATAGGGCAGCGCCCGCTCAAGATCCTGATAATCGAGATAGGCTACCCGCCGCGGCCAATCGTCGCTGGCGGCGGCCGCTCCTAGGCGCAGACCGACCGACGGACCGCTGTCGATGACCCCATGGACTTCCCGCGGGTCGGTCGGCGCGGAGATATCGGCACCGAGCGCACCCGTCGGCTCGGCCGGCACCCAGCCGCGCGCGACCAGAATCGCTTCCTCCCGGCCGTCGAGGCGCAGCGGCGTCAGCACCTCGACGCCGACGCGACCGTCGCGCACCTGGTTCTCGACCAGGATCTGGTGAGCCTCGTCATAACGGCCCACGGCCAGAGCGCGCCGATAGCGGACCGACTCGAAATCGGGTCGCTGCTCGTTGAGCGACAGCGGCGGCATCACCTTCCCCGCCTCCAGGCGGGCCAGCAGCGCGCGCTTCTGCTCGGCTCGGTCCAACTGCCAGAAGCCGAGTGACAGCAGCACCGGCAGCAGCGCCAGTACCGCCAGACTCGGGATCAGGCTTGGGCGAAACCGTAGGCGGCGTGGCATCACTCGCTCCGTAGCCGTCGCGTCGAGCCGGTCGAAACCTTCACGTATACTGGCTCCCAAATTGCTGGCCGTGGAGAGACGCATGACCGGTTTGATCAAGGGCATCATCGTGCTCGCCCTCATCGCGATCGTCGCCAGCCTGGCCTCGGCCTTGGTTTTCCTGCTGAAGGACGAGAGCCGCTCCAAGCGCACCGTGACCGCGCTCACGGTGCGCATCGCCGTCTCGGTCGGGCTGTTCGCGCTCGTGCTCATCGCCATGGCCACCGGGGTGATCACGCCGAACCGTCCGTTCGGCTGACTGCCCTGAGCGCACCGCCTGCCCTGGCGTCAGAGCACGTACACGAAGACGTACAACCCCAGCCACACCACGTCGACGAAGTGCCAGTACCAGGCCGCCGCTTCGAAGCCGAAGTGGCTATCCGGGCGGAAGTGCCCAGCCATGCAACGCAGCGTGATCACGAGCAGGGTAACCGCGCCGATCAGCACGTGCAGACCGTGGAAGCCGGTCAGCATGAAGAAAGTCGAGCCGTAGATACCGGTATCCAGCCGCAGGTTCAGGTGCGTATAGGCCTCGTAGTACTCGTAGGCCTGCAGGCACAGGAAGGTCACGCCCAGCGCCACCGTCGCCCACATAAACAGCACCAGTTTGATCCGCTCGTTGGCCTTGAGCGCATGATGGGCGATGGTGATGGTGACGCCGGAGGTCAACAGCAGCAGGGTGTTGATGGTAGGCAGCGGCCACGCCGCCATCGGCTCCCACTGCAGGTCGGCGAAACCGGGCCCGGCGGTGGGCCAGGTCAGGGGCACGGCGTCCCAGATGTAGCGGCTGGTGGCGGGGTCGTCGCCGCCGAGCCAGGGCACCGACAGCATGCGCGCGTAGAACAGCGCGCCGAAGAAGGCGCCGAAGAACATCACCTCCGAGAAGATGAACCACATCATGCCCCAGCGGAACGAGCGGTCCACCTGATCGTTATACAGGCCGGCCACGCTTTCGCGGACCACCGAGCCGAACCAGCCGAACAGCATGACCGCGGTGATCGCGAGCCCCACCAGCAGCGGTAACAGCCCCCAGTTGCCGTTCATGTAACCGGCGGCACCGACCACGGAGGTCGTCAAGCCGACGCTGCCGACGAGGGGCCAGTAACTGCCGTGTGGTACGTAGTAACCGCTGTGTGCTTGAGCCATTACGCTATCCCCTCAGATCGATGGCGATGTTCTCGTTATCAGTTGACCTGTCGCCCGCTCACGTCAAAGAAGGTGTAAGCCAGGGTCACGGTCTCCACGTTCCTCGGCAGCGCCGGGTCGATGTAGAACGTCACTTTCAGCTCCTTGGCCTCGCCCGGCTGGAACGGCTGCTGCACGAAGCAGAAGCAGTCCGGCTTGCCGAAATGGCGCGTGGCCTCCACCGGCACCACGCTGTAGACCGCCTGGGCCATGGCCTCGCGGTCGGACAGGTTCTCGGCGTAGTAGGTGGTGGTGTACAGCTCGCCGGGGTGGACCTCCATGCTGTCCACCATCGGCCGGAACCGCCACGGGGCGTTGCCGTTGACCGAGCCGACGAACTCCACCTTCACCAAGCGACTGCGGTCCACCGCGGACGCTTGGCCGCCCACCGGCTCGGTGGCAATCCACACGCCCTGGCCAGTGATCTGGCAGAACACCCGATACAGCGGCACCAGCGCGAAACCGAACCCGAACATACCGGCGGTCACCAGCGCCAGCTTCGCGATCAGGCGACGGTTCGCGTTCGGCCGCTGCATGCGCTCACCCGTTCATCTGCCGCACGAAGGACCAGACGTAGAAGCCGAAGGCGATGAGCACCAGCACCGCCACCGTCCAGCGAATCCGGCGCCGGGTTTGAGGATCGAGTTCCTGCCGATTGTCGGTCATGGGCACCTCCCGCCGCGCGCTCAGCGCGGCGAGGTTTCACCGGACGGAATGGTCGGCGGCTCGCTGAAGCTGTGGTAGGGCGGCGGCGAGCTCAGCGTCCACTCCAGACCCCGGGCGCCGTCCCAGACCTGATCGGTCGCCTTGGCGCCGCCGCGCACGCACTTGATCACCACCCACAGGAAGATGAGCTGGGCGAACCCGAAGCCGAAGGCACCGATCGTGGACACCATGTTCCAGTCGGCGAACTGGGTGGAGTAATCGGGAATGCGCCGCGGCATGCCGGCCAGGCCGAGGAAGTGCTGCGGGAAGAACAGCACGTTCACGAAGATGGTCGACAGCCAGAAGTGCAGCTTGCCCAGGCGCTCGTCGTACATGTGGCCGGTCCACTTCGGCAGCCAGAAGTAGACGGCGGCGATGATCGAGTACACCGCGCCGGTGACCAGCACATAGTGGAAGTGCGCCACCACGAAGTAGGTGTCGTGGTACTGGAAGTCGGCCGGACTGATCGCCAGCATCAACCCGGAGAAGCCACCGATGGTGAACATCAGCACGAAGCCGATGGCGAACAGCATCGGCGTCTCGAAGCTGATCGAGCCCCGCCACATGGTGGCGATCCAGTTGAACACCTTCACGCCGGTGGGCACGGCAATGAGCATGGTGGCGTACATGAAGAACAGCTCGCCCGACAGCGGCATGCCCACCGTGAACATGTGGTGCGCCCAGACGATGAACGACAGGAAGGCGATCGACGCCGTGGCATACACCATGGAGCTGTAGCCGAACAGCGGCTTGCGCGAGAAGGTCGGGATGATCGCCGAGATGATGCCGAACGCCGGCAGGATCATGATG
>CALGAN010000015.1 GCA_937951875.1 uncultured Alkalilimnicola sp.
AGCAGAAGACGGCATACGAGATTGGTCAGTGACTGGAGTTCAGACGTGTGCTCTTCCGATCTGGTCCTTCTCGAAGATGCCGCGGTACTCCTGATAAGTGGTGGAGCCGATGCACTTCAGCTCGCCGTTGGCGAGCATGGGCTTGATCAGGTTCGACGCATCCATCACCCCACCCGACGCCGAGCCGGCGCCGATGATGGTGTGGATCTCGTCGATGAACAGGATCGCGCCCTTGTCCTTCTTGAGCTGGTTGAGCAACCCCTTCAGGCGCTTCTCGAAATCGCCGCGGTACTTGGTGCCGGCCACCAGCGCGCCGAGATCCAGCGAGTAGATGGTGGCGTTCTTGAGCACGTCGGGCACTTCGCCGTCGACGATCATCTTGGCCAGGCCCTCGGCGATCGCCGTCTTGCCGACGCCGGCCTCACCCACGTACAGCGGGTTGTTCTTGCGCCGCCGCGCCAGCACCTGGATGGTGCGCTCGATCTCCTGCTTACGACCGATCAGCGGATCGATCAGCCCTTGCCGGGCGCGCTGGTTGAGGTTGGTGGCGAACGCCTCCAGCGGGCTCTTGTTACCCGGCTCAGCCACCCCTTCCTCGTCGGCCGAGGAGCTGTTGAGATCCTCGTCACCGGACACGCTGGAAATGCCGTGGGAGATGTAATTCACCACGTCCAGCCGCGAGATGTTCTGCTTGTGCAGGAAGTAGACCGCCTGCGACTCCTGCTCGCTGAAGATCGCCACCAGCACGTTGGCGCCGGTGACCTCGGTCTTGCCCGAGGACTGCACATGCAGGATCGCCCGCTGCAGCACGCGCTGGAAGCCCAGGGTAGGCTGGGTTTCACGGGTATCGTTGAGCGGCAGCAGCGGCGTGGTCTCTTCCAGGAAGGTGCGCAGGTCGCGCCGCAGCTGATCGAGATTGGCGCCGCAAGCCCTCAGTACCTGAGCCGCCGCGGGATTGTCGGTCAACGCCAGGAGGAGGTGTTCCACCGTGAGGAACTCGTGCCGCTTCTCCCTGGCTTCCTTGAAGGCCAGGTTTAGCGTGAACTCTAACTCTTTACTCAACATGCGCTGGCACCTCATTCCCCTGACAACCCGCGAACCGAACACGGGTGCCTTGCATTGGACTCACGCAGCCGAGACGAGTTCCTGGACCCGGCGCGGGCTTCAACCAGCCTCTTCCATCACACACAACAGCGGATGCTGGTGCTGGCGGGAATAGCGATTGACCTGCTCCACCTTGGTTTCGGCCACATCCCGGCTGTACACGCCACACACGCCTTTGCCACGGGTATGCACGTGCAGCATGATCTGGGTCGCCCTGCTCCGGTCCATGCCGAAGAACAGCTCCAATACCTCGACGACGAACTCCATCGGCGTGTAGTCGTCGTTGAGTAGCACCACCTGGTACAGGGGCGGCCGCTTGAGTTTCGGCTTCGCCTCCTGAACCACTACTCCTTCGTCCCGATCGCGCTTGGTGTGTTCCGCCATAGCTCCTTCACACCGTAAATCATACGTGGTCGCCGGGATAGTGTAAGGAACCCGGCAACAGCATCCAATGGCGCGCGGGCAGCGTCCCAGAAGCAGGAACCCCGGAGCGGCAATCCGCTCCGGGTTGAAAATGGCGCCGGAACGATCTCGTTCAAGCTGGGGATCGACGGTATTTGCACGATTCTTGCCGGTACTATCCGGTCGGACACATCGCGCACGTACTAGCTTGAATTCGAGACGGGGGATCAGCACTGCTAACGGCTTTTTCGCCCGCGACCACCGCCCGTGCGCCAGCCTCCCGCTCGCGCCGCGCAAAACAAAAAAGCCGCTCGCCCGCGACGGGCGAACGGCCTCTTGCCAGGAATCCGCGGCGGGCCGGAAAAGGCCCGCCTGTCGGCACCAAGCCAGTTCTTAGATGCCCTCGAACTGGTTCATGGTGTTTTCCTTACCACCGGCCTTCAGCGCGGCCTCGCCGGCGAAGAACTCCTTGTGGTCGTCACCGATGTTGGAACCAGCCATATCCTGGTGCTTCACGGTGGCGATACCCTCGCGGATCTCGCGGCGCTGCACGCCGGCGACATAGGCCAGCATGCCCTGATCGCCGAAGTAGCCCTTGGCCAGGTTGTCGGTGGACAGGGCGGCCGTGTGGTAGGTCGGCAGCGTGATCAGGTGGTGGAAGATACCCGCCTTGGCCGACGCCTCGCGCTGGAACTCCTGGGTGCGACGATCGGCCTCGGCGGCCAACTCGCTGTCGTCGTACTCGGCGCTCATCAGGCGATCGCGGTCGTACTTGGACAGGTCGCGGCCCTCGGCCTTCCAGTCGTCGAACACCTGCTGACGGAAGTTCAGCGTCCAGTTGAACGACGGGCTGTTGTTGTACACCAGCTTGGCGTTCGGGATGACCTCGCGGATGCGATTGACCATGCCGGCGATCTGGCCGATGTGCGGCTTCTCGGTCTCGATCCAGAGCAGGTCGGCGCCGTTCTGCAGGCTGGTGATGCAGTCCAGAACCACGCGGTCCTCGCCGGAGCCCTTACGGAACTCGAACAGGCCGGAGGGCAGGCGCTTGAGCTTGACCAGGTTGCCCTTCTGCTTGATGACCACGTCGCCCGGGCCGATCTCGGAGGCGTCCTTGATGACTTCGCCATCGAGGAAGCTGTTGTACTGATCACCCAGGTCGCCCTCCTGCTTGGAGACGGCCAGCTTCTGGGTCAGGCCGGCGCCCAGCGAGTCGGTGCGGGCGACGATGATGCCGTCGTCCACGCCCAGCTCGAGGAAGGCCAGACGGATGGCGTTGATCTTGGCGATGAAGTCAGCGTGCGGCACGGTGACCTTGCCGTCCTGGTGACCGCACTGCTTCTCGTCGGACACCTGGTTCTCGATCTGGATGGCGCAGGCGCCGGCCTCGATCATCTTCTTGGCCAGCAGGTAGGTCGCCTCGGCGTTACCGAAACCGGCGTCGATGTCGGCGATGATCGGCACCACGTGGGTCTCGTGGTTCTCGATCTTCTCCAGGATCTCGTCGTACTTGGCCTTGTCGCCAGCCTTCTTGGCGGCCTCGAGGGCGCGGAACAGGTGGTTCAGCTCCCAAGCGTCGGCCTGGCGCAGGAAGGTGTAGATCTCCTCGATCAGCGCCGGCACGGCGGTCTTCTCGTGCATGGACTGGTCGGGCAGCGGACCGAACTCGCTGCGCAGCGCGGCGACCATCCAGCCGGACAGATAGATGTAGCGGCCGCGGGTGGTGCCGAAGTGCTTCTTGATGGCGATCATCTTCTGCTGGGCGATGAAGCCGTGCCAGCAGCCCAGCGACTGGGTGTACTTGCTGGGATCGCGATCATAGGCCGCCATGTCCTCCCGCATGATCTTCGCGGTGTACTTGGCGATATCCAGGCCGGTCTTGAAACGGTTCTGAGCACGCATGCGCGCGGCATGCTCGGGGGTGATGTTCTGCCAGTCGTTCGCCTTGCACAAGGCCGCGACGGCTTCGATATCTTTGAGGTACTGCGACATGGTCGATCCCGTTATCTTGAGGTGGATGCCTAAGCCCAGGCGCGCAACGCCACCAGGCCAAGTCTACGAAAGCAAACCCGACCGCCACGAATCGCGGCGACCCCGGCCGCCGCAACAGCGGTGCCGGCGGTTGTGGGGCTAAGCCCAGCGGCGCCTGGCCCCAGACGCCGCCGAGCCACCGCTTTCCGTGAATCCTTCGGGAAGATTCAGCATCCGAGTCCGGACCCAGCCGGACTGAATGCGCCTCGTCCGTCCTGCTTTAGGACGGCCGGGCCGAATGGGTCAGCGCGTCGATAGCGCGGTTGGCGTACCGAAACCGCGGCTGGCCTGATGCAGCATCTCTGTTCCCAAGCGCACGGCTATGCGCTGAGGCTGCGTTAGCACCCCGATGGGCGCGCGGCGCGCAAGTATAACCGCAGGGCCGCTCGCTAAGCGAACCCGGAGTGTATTGCGGCAGCGCATCATTTGACAAGCCAATTGTGTCAATTTTCAATATTGTGACCTTCAATGCCACCGCCGCAGCCGCCCCCCGGAGCGCACCTTGTCCAAATCGGCCGGCCGAATCTACTACAAACACAATCGGGTCAAGCAGCTACGGGCGTTCTGCTACGCCGCGCAATCGGGCAGCATCTCCAAGGCCGCGGAGCGGCTGTTCCTCAGCCAGCCGTCGGTATCGCTGCAGATCCAGGCGCTGGAGCGGGAACTGGGGATCACGCTGTTCGAGCGGCGCGGGCCGCGCATCCGCCTCACCCCCGACGGGCAGACGCTGTACGAGCTGGCGCAGCCGCTGGTGGACGGCATCGATTCGCTGTCGGAGCGCTTCCACGCCCGCAATGAGAGCCTACACTCCGGCCGCCTCGATATCGCCGCCGGCGAGTCGACCACGCTCTACATCCTGCCCGACCTGCTCAAGGAGTTCATAGCCCAGTACCCCGGCATCCGGGTCAAGCTCCATCAGGTCTCGACCCGCGACATGCAGCAGGCCCTGCGCAACGACGAGGTCGACTTCGGGGTCGGCTCAATCCTGGACCTGCCCGACGACCTCATCTACCGCGCGGTCTACTCCTACGGCCTGTCGCTGATCATGCCAAAGGGCCATCCGCTGGCGAGCAAGGAGCGGGTCACCCTGGAAGACATCGCCGGCGAGCCGCTGATCATGCCACCCCGCCATCTCACCACCTGGCGGCTGGTGAATCTGGTGTTCCAGCAGCACAGCATCCCCTACCGGGTACGGCTGGAAGTCGGCGGCTGGGAGACGGTCAAGCGCTACGTGGAAATGGGTTTCGGCATCTCCATTGCCTCCAACATCTGCTTGGCCAACAATGAGCGGCTCGAGGTTCGCCCGATTCCGGACGTCTTTCCCAAGCGCACCTACGGCGTCATCATGCGCCGCGGCAAATTCCTCTCGCCCCAGGCCAAGCGGTTCATCGAGCTGATGAAACCCGACTTCTTCGACGAGGACCACGATCAGGCGCCGGACCCGCTGAGCGATACCGCACCGAACGTATTCATCCCCGCGGGAGAGGATTAAATGGGCTTCAATCCGCACGTCACCGTCGCCGCGATCGTCGAGCGCGATGGGCGGTTCTTGTTCGTCGAGGAACGCAAGGCCGGCGTTCTGGTGCTGAACCAGCCGGCCGGCCACGTCGAGGACGGCGAGTCGCTGCTCGACGCCGTCGTGCGCGAGACGCTGGAGGAAACCGGTTGGCGGGTGACGCCGGCGCGCCTGGTCGGCGTCTACCGCTGGCGCTCGCCGCGCGACGGCGAGACCTTTTTCCGCTTCTGCTTCGCCGCTCGCGCGCTCGCCCACGAAGCCGAGCGCCGGCTCGATCCGGACATCGAGCGGGCGCTGTGGCTGAGCGCCGAGGAGTTCGAGCGCGAGTCCCACCGCCAACGCAGCCCGCTGGTAGGACGCGGCTTCAAGGACTACCTGAGCGGCATCAGCTATCCGATTGAATTGATCAAGGATGTTGTCAATGACTAAGTGCTCCCCGCGGACGCGGGCCGGTCAGCCATGAGCCGTTCTGGCCGCGTCATCGTTGGACTGTCCGGCGGCGTCGACTCGTCGGTCGCGGCCCTGTTGCTGCTCGAACAGGGCTGGCAGGTCGAAGGCCTGTTCATGAAGAACTGGGAGGACGACGACGACGCCACCCACTGCAGCGCCGAACAGGATCTGCAGGACGCCAAGCAGGTGGCGGCCGAGCTCGGCATCCCCCTGCATCAGGCCAACTTCGCCCGCGAGTACAAGCAGCAGGTGTTCGACTACTGCCTGCGCGAGTACGCCGCCGGCCGCACGCCCAATCCGGACGTGCTCTGCAATCAGCGCATCAAGTTCAAGGCGTTCCTGGATTACGCGCTGCGCCTCGGCGCCGATTACGTGGCGACCGGCCACTATGCGCGCATCGGCCGTGACGGCGACCGCTACCGCCTGCTCAAGGCCGTGGACGGCAACAAGGATCAGACCTATTTCCTCTACACCCTCGGCCAGGAGCAGCTGCGCCACGCCCTGTTTCCGATCGGCGAGATGGTCAAGCCCGACGTGCGCCGGCTGGCCGAGCAGGCCGGCTTCGATAATTTCGCCAAGAAGGACAGCACCGGCATCTGCTTCATCGGCGAGCGGGACTTCCGCGAGTTCCTGGCTCGCTATCTGCCACGCCAGCCGGGACCGATCCGCACGCCGGACGGGCGGGTGCTGGGCGAGCACCAGGGGCTCAGCTTCTATACGCTCGGGCAGCGACAGGGGCTGAACATCGGCGGCATCAAGGGCCACGACGGCAGCCCCTGGTACGTGGTCGACAAGAACATGGCGGAGAACGCGCTGATCGTCGCCCCCGGCCACGACCATCCGCTGCTGCTCTCCGTCGGGCTGGAGGCCGAGCAGATGTGTTGGGTCGACGGGCGCGCCCCGGACGCACCGCTGCGCTGCGCCGCCAAAACCCGCTATCGGCAGGCCGATCAGCCGTGCCTGCTGGAACCGCTGCCCGGCGGGCGGGCGCGGATTCGCTTCGATCAACCCCAGCGGGCCGTGACGCCCGGCCAGTCGGTGGTGCTCTACCTCGGCGACATCTGCCTGGGCGGCGGCATCATCACCGCCCGCGAACCGCTCGTGCAAACCGGCTCATGACGCGTCAGATCCAGCAAGTCGCGGCTCTGGCAGCCGCCTTCCAGGCCTTGACCCTGATCATCGACATCGCCCGCCGCGGCCGCGCCGATCCGGCGCTGGTCAACACCTGCCTGCACGGCCTGCTCAAACCTTACCAACCCAACGTCGCGGCGCTGTACGGCGGTGTGCGGGCACTGCGCACCGGCCTGCTGGCGCTGCGCGAGCAGCTGGATCGCCCCAAGGACATGGACCTGACCCGCTACGCGGTAGCGGTGCTGCATCTGGAGCGGAAACTGCGCAATCAGCCGGCGCGACTGCAGGCCATCGCCGCCGGCCTGGAGCGGGCGCGCCGGCAGCTGGAGTTCTTCGGCGGCCAGCCCTCGCCGGCCACGTTCGGCGCGCTGGCCTCGCTCTACGTCGAGCATGTCAGCGACCTGCGCCCGCGCATCATGATCGCCGGCGAGCGGCTGCACCTGGAGCGGCCGCACAACGTCGATCAGATTCGCGCCCTGCTGCTGGCCGCCATCCGCGCCATCAGCTTCTGGCGGGAACAGGGCGGCAGCCGGCTGGACCTGCTGTTCCGCCGCCGCCGACTGCTCGGCGCGATCAACGAGCTGCTCGGTGACGACTGACGGCCGTGCCGCCGGCGCGCACTGAGCCACGCGGCGTCGGTAGCGAATAAAACCGATGGAAAAAAGAAAGCCCGGCATCGCCGGGCTTTCTTCATGGGGGTGTCGGCGACGTTTAGCGGCCGAACTTGGCCTTGGCCTCGCGGCGACGCGCATGCAGCACGGGCTCGGTGTAGCCATTGGGCTGCTCGCGGCCCTTGAGCACCAGATCCAGCGCGGCCTGGAAAGCGACGCTGTCGTCGAAGTTCGGCGCCATGTTGCGGTAGTTCGGGTCGCCGGCGTTCTGCCGGTCCACCACCGCCGCCATGCGCTTCATGGTCTCGACCACCTGCTGCTCGGTGACGATGCCGTGATAGATCCAGTTGGCGATGTGCTGGCTGGAGATGCGCAGCGTGGCGCGGTCCTCCATCAGGCCGACGTCGTTGATGTCCGGCACCTTGGAGCATCCGATGCCCTGGTCGATCCAGCGCACCACGTAGCCGAGGATACCCTGGGCGTTGTTGTCCAGCTCCTGCTGGATCTCCTCGGCCGACAGCTTCGTCTTGAGCAGCGGCAGCGTGAGGATGTCGTCCAGCTTGGCGCGCGGACGCTTGGCGATCTCGTCCTGGCGCTGCGCCACGTTCACCTGATGGTAGTGGATGGCGTGCAGCGTGGCGGCCGTGGGCGACGGCACCCAGGCGGTGTTGGCACCGGCCATCGGGTGGGCCTGCTTGGTCTCCATCATCTGCTTCATCTCGTCGGGCTTGGCCCACATGCCCTTACCGATCTGCGCCTTGCCGCGCAGGCCGCAGAGCAGGCCGATGTCGACGTTGGAGTCCTCGTAAGCCTTGATCCAGGCCTCGTTCTTCATGGCCTCCTTGCGCACCACCGCGCCGGCTTCCATGGAGGTGTGGATCTCGTCGCCGGTGCGATCGAGGAAGCCGGTGTTGATGAAGATCACCCGGTCCTTGGCGGCGCGGATGCACTCCTTGAGGTTGACCGTGGTACGGCGCTCCTCGTCCATGATGCCGATCTTCAGGGTGTGGCGCGGCAGGCCGAGCGCGTCCTCGATGCGATCGAACAGCTCGTTGGCGAACGCCACTTCCTCCGGCCCGTGCATCTTCGGCTTGACGATGTAGATGCTGCCGGTGGTGCTGTTGCGGAACTTGCCGTTGCCCTTGAGGTCGTGCATCGCCGCCAGCACGGTGATCATGCCGTCCATGATGCCCTCGGGGATTTCCTCGCCCTGGGCGTTGAGGATGGCGTCGGTGGTCATCAGGTGGCCGACGTTGCGCACCAGCAGCAGGCTGCGGCCCTTGAGGGTCAGCGGCGAGCCGTCAGCGGCGGTGTAGCTGCGGTCGCCGTTGAGGGTACGGGTCATCTGCCGACCGCCCTTCTCGAAGGTGTCGGTGAGCGTGCCCTTGATCAGGCCCAGCCAGTTACGATAGGCCAGCGCCTTGTCCTCGGCGTCGACGCAAGCCACCGAGTCCTCGAAGTCCTGGATGGTGGTCAGCGCCGCCTCCAGCACCACGTCCTTGATGCCGGACGGGTTGGACTTGCCGATCGGATGGTTGCGGTCGATCTGCAGCTCGATGTGCAGGCCGTTGTTACGCAGCAGCACCACCGACGGCTCGTCGTCGCCGCCGACGTAGCCGACGAACTGCTCCGGATTCTTGAGGGCGGTCTCGCCGCCGCCGGCCAACGCCACCACCAGCTCCTTGCGGCCACCGGCGCTACGCAGGCTGTACTTCACGGCATCCTTGTGCGAGCCCTGGGCCAGCGGCACGGACTGATCGAGGAACTCGGCGGCGTAGGCGATCACCTTGGCGCCGCGCACCGGGTTGTAGCCGCTGCCCTTCTCGGCGCCGTCGGTCTCCGGCAGCACGTCGGTGCCGTACAGCGCGTCGTACAGCGAGCCCCAACGGGCGTTGGCGGCGTTCAGCGCGTAGCGCGCATTGGTGACCGGCACCACCAGCTGCGGGCCGGCCATGAGGGCGATCTCGGGATCGACGTTCTGGGTGCCGATCTGGAAGTCGTCACCTTCCGGCAGCAGATAGCCGATGCTCTGCAGGAACTGCTTGTACTCGGCCATGTCGATCGCCTTGCCGCGGCGCTCCTTGTACCAGGCGTCGAGCTTGGCCTGGATCTCGTCGCGCTTGGCGAGCAGGGCTCGGTTCTTGGGCTGCAGGTCTTCGACGATCTTACCGAAAGCCGTCCAGAAGGCCTGGACGTCGACGCCCGTGCCCGGCGCGATCTCGTTGGCGACCAGGTCGTAAATCACCTTCGCGACCTGAAGGCCGCCCGCCTGAACCCGTTCTGTCATGTCTTGAGTGCCTCGTTCCCTTGTGAAAAGTGATTATCGCCCGCCTGCCGCGGCAGTGCGGCGCGGACGCGCCTGCTGCGAGGGTTCCGGATTCTACCCGAAGTTACCATTCGGTTCATGTTCGAAACCGGTTGAGGCCGTCGGCCGCCGGCTCCATCTCCAGCCCGTATCGTGGCTTCCGGAGATCCCCTTCATCTTATCTGGTCTATTCTTAATACCCTGTATATAGTCGGATATCCGTAGCCATCACGCTCAGGGTCCTGCCGTTCCGGCTGGCCGCTAGAGCCGCCCTCACTTGCATCGGGAGGTACGATGAAGAACAGCTTCGGTGCCCGCCAAACCCTGAATGTTAATGGCAAGCGCTACGAAATCTACTCGGTCGCGGCGCTGCGAGACCGCTACGACGTCGACCGCCTCCCCTACTCGCTCAAGGTTCTGCTGGAGAACCTGCTGCGCACCGAGGACGGCGAGAACGTCACGGCAGATCACATCGAGGCCCTGCTGAACTGGGATCCGAAGGCCGAACCGAGCACCGAGATCGCCTTCACCCCGGCGCGCGTGGTGATGCAGGACTTCACCGGCGTGCCGGCCGTGGTCGACTTGGCGGCGATGCGCGACGCCATGCGCCGGCTCGGCGGCGATCCGAAGAAAATCAACCCGCTGTCGCCGGCGGAGCTGGTCATCGATCACTCGGTGATGGTCGATTACTTCGGCTCGCCCTCGGCGCTGCGCAAGAACGCCGAGCTCGAATTCGAGCGCAACCGCGAGCGCTATCAGTTCCTGCGCTGGGGCCAGAACGCCTTCTCCAACTTCCGGGTAGTGCCGCCGGACACCGGCATCGTCCACCAGGTCAACATCGAGTACCTGGCCAGCGTGGTGTTCTCGCGCGAACAGGACGGCGTGCTCTGGGCTTATCCGGACACGGTGGTGGGCACCGATTCGCACACCACCATGGTCAACGGCCTGGGCGTGCTCGGCTGGGGCGTGGGCGGCATCGAGGCCGAGGCGGCCATGCTGGGGCAGCCGATCTCCATGCTCATCCCGCAGGTGGTGGGCTTCCGCCTGACCGGCCGGCTGCCGGAAGGCGCCACCGCCACCGATCTGGTGCTCACCGTCACCCAGATGCTTCGCCAGAAGGGCGTGGTCGGGAAGTTCGTGGAATTCTTCGGTGACGGCCTCGACAACCTGCCGCTGGCCGACCGCGCCACGATCGGCAACATGGCGCCGGAGTACGGCGCCACTTGCGGCATCTTCCCGTACGACGCCGAGGTGCTGAACTACCTGCGCCTGACCGGCCGCAGCGAGGAGCAGATCGCCCTGGTCGAGGCCTATGCCCGCGCCACCGGCATGTGGCGCGAAACCGGCAGCCGCGCGCCGGAGTTCAGCGACGTGCTGGAGCTGGACCTGGGCGACGTGGTGCCCAGCCTGGCCGGGCCGCGGCGACCGCAGGACCGGGTCAACCTGGGCGATGCGCCGAAGGCGTTCCAGACCTATCTCAAGAGCTACAGCGAGGAGCTCGCGGCACGGGGCAAGAGCAAAGCCGCCGAGGGCGTCGAGGTCAGCTACAACGGCCAGACCTTCAAGCTCGAAGACGGCGCGGTGGTGATCGCCGCCATCACCTCCTGCACCAACACCTCCAACCCGGCGGTGTTGATGGGCGCCGGCCTACTGGCCAAGAAGGCCAACGAGCGCGGCCTCAAGGTCAAACCCTGGGTGAAGACCTCGCTGGCGCCCGGCTCGCAGGTGGTGCCCAGCTATCTGCGCGCCGCCGGCCTGCTGGAGCACCTGGAAGCGCTCAACTTCCACGTCACCGGCTTCGGTTGCACCACCTGCATCGGCAACTCCGGCCCGCTGCCCGAGCCGATCAGCGAGGCGATCAACAAGCACAACCTGGCGGTGGCGGCGGTGCTGTCCGGCAACCGCAACTTCGAAGGCCGCATCAACCCCGACGTGCGCACCAACTGGCTGGCCTCGCCGCCGTTGGTGGTGGCCTACGCGCTGGCCGGCAACATCAACATCGACCTGAACCGCGAGCCGCTCGGCAAGGACCGCGACGGCAAGGACGTCTATCTCAAGGACATCTGGCCCTCGCAGAAGGAGATCTCCGACGCCATCGCCGCCCACGTGCACCGCGAGGCCTTCCTGCGCGCCTACGCCGACGTGTTCAAGGGCGACGAGAACTGGCAGAACCTGGAAGTGCCGTCCGGCGACCTGTACGACTGGCCGGAGTCGACCTACATCGCCAATCCGCCCTATTTCGAGGGCATGACCATGGAGGAGCCGGGCATCCCGGAGATCAAGGATGCGCGGGTGTTGGTGTACGTCGGCGACTCGATCACCACCGACCACATCTCGCCGGCCGGCTCCTTCAAGCCCGACACGCCGGCCGGCAAGTACCTCATGTCGCTGGGCGTGCAGCCGCGCGACTTCAACTCCTACGGCTCGCGCCGCGGCAACCACGAGGTGATGATGCGCGGCACCTTCGCCAACGTGCGCCTGCGCAACAAGATGGCGCCCGGCACCGAAGGCGGCTGGACCACCCACCAGCCGTCCGGCGAGCAGATGTCCATCTACGATGCCGCCATGCGCTACAAGGCCGAGGGCGTGCCGCTGGTGGTGCTGGCCGGCAAGGAGTACGGTACCGGCTCCAGCCGCGATTGGGCGGCCAAGGGCACCATGCTGCTCGGCGTGAAGGTCGTGATCGCCGAGAGCTACGAGCGCATCCACCGCTCCAACCTGGTGGGCATGGGCGTGCTGCCGCTGCAGTTCAAACCCGGCGAGAGCGCCGAGAGCCTCGGCCTGACCGGCAAGGAGACCTTCACCGTCGGCTCGCTGGAAGGCCGGCCGCGTTACGTCACGGTCACCGCCAAGGCGCCGGACGGTAGCGTCAAGACCTTCGAGACGCGGGTGCGCATCGACACCCCGAACGAGTGGGAGTACTACCGCAACGGCGGCATTCTCCACTTCGTGCTGCGCCACCTGGCGCGCAAGGCGGCCTAGCGCCGCCCATCCGCGGCGCGCCGAGCGCGCTAAAGCTTGGCGCGCCGCGGCCGATCTATGCGGGTATGTCGATCCGCACGCTGCTCTGTCATATCGCCTTGGTCTTAGGGGCACTGCCCGCGCCCGGCGGCGCGGCCCCGGCCAGCTACGAGGCCGCGCCGGACCGTTCCGCTTGGCTCAGCCAGCACGACGGCGCCGCCTGCCATCTCAGCCATCAGGTACCGTTATTCGGCTCGGTGACGTTCAGCCGCGAGCCGAGCGGCCGCAGCCTGCTCACCATCGCGCCGGTGCGGCCGTTCGGCAGCGAGGTCAAGCTGGTGCTGGCGGTACGCGGCACACGCTGGCAGCCGCTGCCCGAGCAGGAACTGGCCCTGCTCTACCTGTATCCCGCCAGCCCCCTGCTGCGCATCGACGGCGCGTACGTGGAGCACCTGCTGACAGCCCTGGAGCAAGGCCGAACCGCCGTGATCCGCTTCGTCGGCGGCTTCGACGGCGAGCACGAACTGGCGCTCTCGCCGGTCGGGTTCCGTCATGGTTGGGCGGACTATCTGTCCTGTGCGGTCGCCATTGCCGCCACTGCGTCGGAGGCCGACGACGGCTTCTGACGCCGATGCGTCGCTGCCGCCGGCTTCCCCCGGTATAATCGGGCGCTACCGTCTGCATCGTGAGTCGCCTTTCCGGCCGTGAGTCCTCACATCGTCCCAACAGCCCGTGCCGAAGGTTCCCGCAAGACGTCGCGGTCGGCGTGGGTGGACGAACGCCCGCCGCGCGGCGACGGTTCTAGCCAAGGGATATCCCGACCATGAAGCAACAAACCTATGACGCCATCGTGATCGGTGCCGGACCGGGCGGCGAGGGGGCCGCCATGAAGCTCACCAAGGACGGCAAGCGGGTCGCGGTCATCGAGCAATACCACGAGGTCGGGGGCGGCTGCACGCACTGGGGCACGATCCCCTCCAAAGCGCTGCGCCACATCGTCCGCCGCATGATGGAGTTCAACGCCAACCCGCTGTTCCGCGAGGTGGCGGCGCCGAAGCGGCTGTCCTTCCCCACGGTGATGGCCGCCGCCAAGAACGTGATCCAGGAGCAGGCCAGCCTGCGCGCCAGCTTCTATTCCCGTAACGAGGTGCCGGTGCTGCAAGGCCGGGCCAGCTTCATCGACGCCCACACCATCGAGGTCGACACCGGGCGCGGGCGCATGCGGCAGCTGACCGCCGAACACTTCGTGATCGCCACCGGCTCGCGCCCCTACCGGCCCGACGACGTCGACTTCTCGCACCCGCGCATCTTCGACAGCGACACCATCCTCAGCCTGGACCATACGCCGCGCTCGATCATCATCTACGGCGCCGGCACCATCGGCTGCGAATACGCGTCGATCTTCCGCGGCCTGGGCGTGAAGGTCGATCTGATCAACACCCGCGACCGCCTGCTCAGCTTCCTCGACGACGAGATCTCCGACGCTCTCAGCTACCACCTGCGCGAGCTGGGCGTGCTGATCCGCCACAACGAGAGCTACACCCGGGTCGAGGCCACCGATCGCGACGTGGTGCTGCACCTGGAGTCCGGCAAGCGCGTCAAGGCCGACATCCTGCTCTGGGCCAACGGCCGCACCGGCAACTCGCAGGACATGGGTCTGGAGGCGCTGGGCATCGTCCCCAACAGCCGCGGCCAGATCGAGGTCAACGACGACTACCAGACCGCCCAGCCCAACATCTACGCGGTGGGCGACGTCATCGGCTATCCCAGCCTGGCCAGCGCCGCCTACGACCAAGGCCGGTTCGCCGCCACCCATATCAGCCAGGGCCGCAGCGACGTGCATCTGGCGCGCGACATCCCCACCGGCATCTACACCATCCCGGAGATCAGCTCGGTGGGCAAAACCGAGCGCGAGCTCACCGCCGCCAAGGTGCCCTACGAGGTCGGCCACGCCTACTTCAAGGATCTGGCGCGCGGCCAGATTTCCGGCCAGACGGTCGGCATGCTCAAGCTGCTGTTCCACACCGAAACGCTGCAGCTGCTGGGCATCCACTGCTTCGGCGACCAGGCGGCGGAGATCGTGCACATCGGCCAGGCCATCATGGCGCAGCAGGGCGAGGCCAACAGCCTGATGTACTTCATCAACACCACGTTCAACTACCCGACCATGGCCGAGGCGTACCGCGTCGCCGCCCTCAACGGCTATAACCGGGTGACGCGATGACTCGCTCGGCCCCCGCGCCGGTAGCGATACCGGTGAGCTTGTTCCTGGACTACACCTGCCCGTTCAGCTATCTCGCCAGCGAGGGCCTGGAGCGGCTGCGCGCGCAGTTCCCGCTGAAGATCCGCTGGCGTTTCGTGGAAAGCCAACCGGGCATTCCGGTGAGCGGCTGCCAGCCGGCCGAGCAGGGCCTCTCCCCCGCCCTGCTGGCCCAGCAGGACCGCCAGGCCGCGGAGCTGGCGACCGCCAAAGGCATCGAACCGCCCCGTCCGCGCCGGCTGCTTGCCAACTCGCGCCGCGCCCTGCTGCTGGCGCTGGCGACGCAGACGCTGCAGCCGGCGCGCTTCGCCGCCCTGCATCGGTCGCTGTTCCGCGCCTATCTCATCGATGGGCGCAACATCGGCGACCCGGAGATCTTGCTATCCCTGGCCCGCGAGCAGGGGTTGGAAGAGGTGGCGGAATCGGCCTGGGGCGGGCCCACATACTACGAGCAGCTGCTGGCGCACGTCACGGAGGCGCAGCGTCTGAACCTGAGCGAGCTGCCGTCGCTGAGAGTCGGCCCGCGACTGTTCGGCGGCGCGACAGCGATCCAGACCCTGGAGCAGGCCCTGCGGCAGAACGCCGCGTACGCGGAGACGCATTGAAATGGCCAGAATCGAATTCGCCTTGCCCGATAACTTCCTGTTCGAAACGGAAGTCGACGTTCGCATCACGGACATCACCGACGCCGGCCATCTCGGCAACGACCGGGTGCTGGCGCTGATCCACGAGGCGCGCGCCCGCTTCTTCCGACACCACGGCCTGGCTGAGCTGAACATCGACGGCCGCGGCATCATCGTCGCCGACGCCGCGGTGGTCTATCGGGCCGAGGCGTTTTTCGGCGACCGGCTGCGCATCCAGATGGCCGGCCAGGACTTCAACAAATACGGCTGCGATCTGGTGTTCCGCATCACCAACGTCGCCAACGGCCGCGAAATCGCCCGGGCCAAGACCGGCATCGTCTTCTTCGACTACACCAGCCGCCGCATCGCCACGGCGCCAGCGCGCTTCTGCCAGCTCTTCCCCAACTGCTGCGGGTGCTGAGGCCGGGCGGCCTCAGCTGGCGTGCTTGAGCTGGATCTGCGGCAGATCCGCCGGCAGCGGCGCGCGCAGCCCCTCCGCGAGGAACGGAATCAATCGGCTCAGCAGCGCCTTGGCGTTGCCGGAGTCGGAGATCCTGGCGCCGGCCATCAGCCGCACCAGATCCGGCCCGGCCATGGTGTAGGACACCGCGCCGACCAGGAAATGCAGGCGCCAGGACAGCTCCTGCCGCGGCAGATGCGGCAGCGCCTTGCCGAAAGCGGCCTTGAAGCGCGTCACCAGCTCGCGGTTGAGCTGATACATATGATCGCGCAGGGCCTCATTGTGCTCGGTGTACGAGCGTCCGACCAGCTTGACGAAACGATCGCCCACACCGCCGTGCTCCTGGCTCAGTTCGAGCGCCGGCGCGATGAAGGCCTCGAGCAGCTGCTCCAGGGTAGGCGCCGTCTCCCCCTGCTCCAGCGCGTCCAGCCGCCGCAGCCGCTCGGCGTTGAGCGGCGCCATGCGGCGGGTGAACACTGCCTTGATGAGCTCCTCCTTGGAGCCGAAGTGGTAGTTGACCGCAGCCAGGTTGACGCCGGCGGTGCCCGTGATCTTGCGCATCGAGGTCGGCGCGAACCCCAGTTCGGCAAACAGGGCTTCAGCTGCGTCTAGGATGCGTTCCTTCGTATCCGGTTGCTCGGCCATCGGGCTCCTCAAACGGTCGGTTGATTAAAACATACGTTTGAATTATGGCGACGCCTTCGGCACTGTCAAGCCGGCGTCATCTTGAGACGTTTGAAACGCTTGTATCGCATTCGCGATTCCGATGCAATGCGTACATACGCCGCCCGCAACGAAACGAAGGATCGATATCGAGGTAACCCCGTGACCGCTACGCGCAGGGATTCGCTTTCAGCCACCGCCGAGTCGACGCTCGGCGCGCTCCTGCCGGGTATCGGCGAGCATCCGCTGCGGCGGACCGTGGCCGCGGAGCTGCATGCCCGCCCCTTCATCGCGCTGCAATCGCCGGTGCGCGTGTCGCACCTGGCCATGGTGAGCGATGTCGCCGAGGCCGACTGGGCGCACGTCGCCGCGCTATGCCGCCGCTTCGGCGTCGATCCGCCTAGCCCTGACGCGCCGTTCTTCTATCGCGATTTCGGACCGTTCCGCCTGCGCTGGGAACGGCACAGCGAATTCTCCACCTATACGGTGTTCGTGGCCGGCCCCGGCCCGGCGCCGTTCGAAGACCCAGCGCTGCGCGCGCTGCCCGGCGACTGGCTGTGTCGGCTGCCTGGCCAGCTGCTGGTCGGCACCCACCTGCTGCTGGAGGACCGCGGCGTACCGCCGCGCTCGGTGGCCGAAGTCGAGCGCCTGTACGGCACCGACACCCTCGCCTGCAGCGAGGTCGCCGAGGGCGCAGCCCTGGTGTGGAGCGACTTTCGTCTGCACAAGGACGGCTTCGGCCGCATCCTGGTGCAGGATCGCTCGTTGGCACCGCGTCGGGCGGGACGCTTGGTACAGCGCCTGCTCGAAATAGAGACTTACCGCATGATGGCCCTGCTGGCCTTTCCGTTGGCGCGCGAGCTGGCGCCGGAAATCACCCGCAACGAGCGGGTCATCGAGCGCCTGACGCAGCGCATGACCAGCGCCCAGGACCGCGACGGCGATCATGCGCTGCTGCAAGAGCTGTCGGACGTGGCGGCCGAGGTGGAACGCCTGAGCGCCCGGGCGAGCTTCCGGCTGAGCGCCGCCCGCGCCTACAACACGCTGGTGATCAAGCGCATCGAGAATCTGCGCGAGCGCCGCATCGGCGACCTGCAGACCATCGGCAAATTCATGGAGCGGCGGCTGGCGCCGGCCATGCGCACCTGCGAATCGGTGGCCGAACGCCTGGAGGGCCTGTCGCGCCGCGTGAGCCGCGCCGGCAACCTGCTACGCACCCGGGTCGACGTGGCGCTGGAAGCGCAAAACCGCGACCTGCTCGCCTCCATGAATCGCCGCGCGAAGATGCAGCTGCACCTGCAACAGACGGTCGAGGGTCTATCGGTGGTGGTGCTCAGCTACTACGCCATGGGTCTGCTCGGCTATGCGCTGCAGGCGCTTACCGCGCTCGGAGTGCCGTTGCCGCCGACGCTCGACAAAGGGTTGGCGCTGCCGTTCGTGGTCGGCGGCCTGTGGCTGGCGATGCTTTGGCAGCGCCGCCGGCTGTACGGCGCCGATACCGCTTGAGGCCTTAGCCGAATTTTCGCGACGCGCCGACGGTATTCATGCGATCTTGCCGCGCCGATCGCCACGCTCATCGACGCCGCTTTAGATGGCCGCTCGAAGCGATCCGCGGCCTCTCCTGCCCCTGGCTTCCGGCCTGACTCATCCCTTCCTATAAATCGTCCGCATCATTTCTTTGCGATTTTAACAAATGAAAATTATCTAAATGAGTCGAAATAAATAATGATCTCTTTGTGAATTATTACATTTCACACCCCTCAATAGCATCAATAACATACCGCCAGGGATTAACGATAAATAAATCTCTCTTTGGGGGACATCATGGATCGAAGAACCCTCGGGCGCTGGGCGCTCGGCCTCGCCCTGGCGGCAGCGTTGGCTGCGTGCGACGACAGCAACCGCAGCAATAGTCCGCCGACAGTGGACGCCGGCGCCGACCGGCAAGTCGTCGCCGGCACCGAAGTGAGCCTCACGGCGAACGCCAGCGACAGCGACGGCCGCATCGTGGCCTACGAATGGCGGCAAATCGACGGTCCCACCGCCCAACTCAGCAACACCGACACCCCGACGCTCACGGTACGTATACCGAACGTACTGATCGACGCTTCGCTGACCTTTCGGATCAAAGTCACCGACGACGACAACGCCTCGGCCGAGGATGATGTCAACCTGCTGGTCAAGCCGGCCAATCCCGCGCCGTTGGCCGATGCCGGCCCGGACCGGCGCGGCCCGGTGACGCGCTCCGTCGACAACGTCCAGACCTTCGAGGTGGTATTCCTCGACGGCTCAGCCAGCACGGGCTCCGACTTCCGCTGGCATGTGACCTCCGCGCCGCCGGGCGGCACCGGCTATTTCACGTCGAGTGCGACCCCGATCACCGGCTTCTATGGCGACGCCGAAGGCGAGTACGTCATCACGCTGGAGGTAAGCAACGGCCAGGGCGCCACGGCCAGCGACAGCGTGACCGTCACCCTGATCCCCGACGCCGACGGCGACGGCATCGTCGATGCCGATGACCTCGATCGCGACGGCGACAGCTTTCTCAACGAGGCCGACGCCTTCCCCGACGACAAGGCCTCGCACCTGGACAGCGACGGCGACGGCGTCGGCAACTACTACACCGAGGACGTCGACGGCGACGGCACACCCGATCACCTCGACGACTTCCCGCTCGATCCCACCAAGACCGCGTACGACACTTACACCGAAGCGCGCGAGAGCGCCGCTTCCAACCAGAACGACGGGGTCACCGTGGCGGAAGCGGCCGGTTCGCCGCCGAAGATCATCAACGGCGTGATCAACGCCAGCGGCGGCGCGCCCGACCTGGACTACTACGCGCTCACCTGGAGCGCCGGCCGCTACTCGCTGGTGCTCACCGGCGCCGATCCGGCCATGACACCGACGCTGGCGGTCATCGACCGCAACGGCCGCGCGGTCGCCAGCACCACGGCCAACGTGCCCACCAGTCGTGGCAACGCCGCGCTGGCGGTGCAGATCCCCAGCACCGACACCTACTACCTGATCGTCACCGACAGCTCGGGCACCAGCGATCCGGCCTGGTCGTACTCGGTGCGGGTGTTCCCCGACCAGGACATGAACGGCATCCCCGACGATCTCGAGGACGCCATCGACAGCAACTCGCTGACGGTCGACTCGGACGGCGACAGCATTCCGGATTTCGTCGAGATCTCCGACGGCCTTGCCTACGGCGGTGCCTATCGCGATCTGGATGGCGACGGCCTGCCGACCTGGTGGGACGACGACTCCGACGGCGACGGCATCCCCGATGCGGTCGAGTACTTCAGCGCCGCCGACTATCCGGACTTGAGCCCGGAGGAGTTGCGGGCGCGCAACGATGCCGACGGCGACGGCATTCCCAACTATCTCGATCGGGACAGCGACGGCAACGGCATCGACGACTCGCTCGAGGTCGGCCTCAATCCCCTCAAACCCGATGACACCGACGGGGACGGCATCCCGGACTATCTCGATCCGGACAACGATGGCGACGGCCTGCCGGACGTGCAGGAGACCATCGCCACCTACAAGAAGCCGCTGACCTACGCCGACGAAGGCAGCAAGCCGACGCAGGACGCGCTGTGGATCGGCGAGCTGTTCAACGAGACCCTCGGTGTCCAAGGCGTGTGCCGCGCCGGCGATCATATCGTCATCAGCGGCCGCAACTTCCCGGCCAGCGGCTTGCTGGTGTCGTTCAACACGCTCGACGGCCCGGTGATCGTCGCGCCGAGCGTGATCGACGCTGCCAGCGCGCGGCTCGTCTGCCCGGCCGACATCGCCGCCGGCACGGTGGAAGTGTTCCTGATTCAGAGCAACGAGCGCAGCTACGGCCTAGAGGTCACCTACCTCGACGCCGCGATGCCAGTGCTCGCCGGCTACACCTTCGACCCTGTGAGCAGCACACTGACCCTGACCGGCGCCAACCTGAACGCCTCGCTGGCGGTTAACTTCACCGGCGCCAGCCAGGCGGTGAACAACGCCGGCGGCGATCCGCGCAGCGTCATCGTGCCCGTCCCCGCGCAGGCGCAAACCGGCCACTTGTACGTCAGCTCCGTAGCGGGCGATTCCAACGCGCTCTATGTCCAGTTGACCCGGCTCCTCACCGGCACCCTGCAGTCACCAAACCCGACGGTGCCGATGAACCGTATCGACGTGTCGCTGCGCCTGGATCAGGAGCAGGTGCCGGCGGACGACGGCAGCTTCCAGACCGAGGCGCCGCGCCAGGGAGCCTATACCCTCACCACCCTCGTCGAGCTACCCGATTCCACCGAGGACCATCCCGCCTACGCGCCTTATCTGATGGCGGTGATCCTGCCGGGCGAGGACAACGTCGTGGTGAACACGGCATCGACCGCGCTGGCGCTGGTTTGGAGCGGGCTGGGCGTGGATCGCTTGGTCGCGTCCAACGCGCTGGCCGATGCCCGCCAGCTGATCGGCAACCTGCCGGCGGTGGCGACGCTGGCGAGCCGCATCGAGACCTCGCTGCAAAGCGATCTGCGTGCCCTGGTCGCCCCCGATCAGGCCCTGTCCTCGGCCATGGCCGAGGCGCTGCTGGCGGCGGCCAACGCGGTGGCGGGTGGCGTCGAAAACGGCACGCTGGCGACGCCCCGCGGCGGCCCCCGCCTGACGCCGCGCGGCCTGTTCGGCCCGCCGGCCAAGGTCACGCCGCCGGAAGCCGACGACATCTCGGTGTACGAGCGCGGCGATACCGGCAACGTCACGGTGGAGAACGACACCCAGCTGTATCTGTCGGTGAAGATCACCGCCTCCAACGGCGAAGTGTTGCATCCGCATATCACTGGCCTCGACGGCATGGCCGGACCTCAGGGCCGCGGGCTGTTGTTCTGGGCCACCTCACAAGACTTCGACGTGCCGAACGGCCGCAACGCCCTGGTCGAGGTGGTGACGCCGGGCATCGGCCTCGAACACGAACCGCGGACCATGGGACCGTACGCGGTCTGGAAGGTGCTGTTCATCCGCACCGTCATCGAACGCGTGATCTGGCCGTACCTGAGCGAGGTGCTGCCGCTGCCGAACAAGGATTTCGTCCAGATTCTCTGGGGCCATGCGCCGACGCTGATCGACATCACCGCCACCAAGGCGCTGCACGGCGACGTTTCCGGCGCGATCGGCGAGCTGGTCAAGGCCCTCTTCAACGACATGGCCAGCGTTCCGCCCGGACCGATCACCCAGGCGCTGGCCAAGCGTCTCGGCCAGGACTTCGCGGAGAAGATGCTCGCCAAACTGGCGGCGAAGATCGGCGCGAAGTTCGTGCCCGGCATCGGCCAGATTTCGCTGGCGATCGAGATCGCCGGCCACGTCAACAACGGCGTCAATACCGCCAAGGCCATCGCTGACCTGGGCATGACGGACGCGGTGATTCACTTCGACGTGCAGTTCCCGCTGGAGGTGAAGGCGGTGGTGCCGGACAAGATCAAGCCGGATCTCACCCCGGTCACCGTCACCATCGAGGGCACCGGCTTCTCCGAGATCGAGCGCGGGCTCATCTGGAAATCGGTGCTCCGACCCAACGTGACCTTCACCGACGCCGATGGCAGATCGGTGACCGTGCAGCCGAGTTCGATCGCCCGCGACGGCACCCGCATGCAGGTCACCATTCCCGGCTGGTGGCTCGCCCCCGACATGCAGGGCCCGGTGGCGGTGGAAGTGCATCATCCCACCGATACGCCGAATGCCAAGGCCGAGCTGAACCCGGCGATCGAGATCGTGCATGAGGTCGAGCTGACGTCGGTGGCGCCCTCCTCCGGCGGCGCCGGCATCTCGGCGACCGTTTACGGCGCCGGCTTCGCGCGCCTCGCCGCCGATAACGAGGTCCGCTTCGGCGACCAAACGGCCCTGATCACCGGCAACAACCAATCTTCACTGCGTGTCGTGGTGCCGCCTTCGTTGGAGCCGGGCGTGTATCAGGTCACGGCGCGAGCCCGCTTCAACGGGCTCTGGACCGAATGGTCCAACCCCGTTCCCTACGAAGTGGTGGAAAGCCAGGTGGCGATCACCGTCTGCGACAACGGCTCGGCCAAGGACGACGCTTTCGCGCTGTACGTCGACGGCGTCTATCAAGGCACGATGTACGCCCGCAGCGGCAAGTACTGCGAGACCTACAGACCGACCCTGGTACCCGGTCAGCATACGGCGATGCTGCTGGGAGTCGAGGCGCCCGACAGCGTCGGCACCTACAGCATCTCGTTCAGCGGTGTCACCAACCTGACCGGTGACCCGCGCTCCGGCAGCGACCTGACGCCGGGCGTGCGCAAGCACTACACCTTCGAGGTACCGCCGCCGGCGCAGCAGCAGCGCGCCATACTGACCGACCAGTCCCTGCGCAAGACGGCGCCCTACCAACCGGCCATGCCGGATCCGGAAGCCGCCGCACGCCGCTAGGGAAAGGCGATGCGAAAAAAGCCGGGGCCCAGCCCCGGCTTTTTTGATTGCGGAAGTATTTCGAGAAGCGCGACCGCGCGGCGAGCGCAACGCGTCAGGGCCGCCGCAGGCGCTCCCGCGCCTGCGGCGAGCGGTCCAGCGCCTTCCACTTGTGGCGGATAGCGAGCAGCAGAAAAACACCGAGCGCGATCGGCCATAAGCCGAACAGTCGCTCCCAGCCGTCATAGGTGTAATCGCCATACCGCCCCGGAGATCGCCCGAAGACGATGATCTGCAGGCCGACCAAAAGAGCCATGCCAGACAGGCAGGCGGCGAAAAACAGCTTCAACTTCTTTTTCAACATTCTGTCGCTACCTAGAAAAGACGCGGATCGTTATAGTTCCGAGTCCACGGCGTCCCTGAAAGGGTAGAAATTTTCGCGCGCGTTGCCACGATGTCTGACCGCATTATAAGAATGCGGCATACCGTGTTGACATCGAATTGAGGCTACAGCTGAGCCCGGGCGCTGTCGCCGCGCGAGGCGCGGGAAAATAGGCAAGCAAAAGCAAAAAAGGCTTGGTCGTATCGACCAAGCCCATTTTTATATGGCGTCCCCTAGGGGATTCGAACCCCTGTTACCGCCGTGAAAGGGCGGTGTCCTAGGCCTCTAGACGAAGGGGACGAGGCAGGAATCAGAAAGTGCGCGCATCTTACGTAGCCACGGCGGGGGTGTCAAGGATTGTGTGAGGTCTTAACATAGCGGCGACACCCGATCGGCTTGGTGGAAAAGGTACCCATGGCCGCACAAAGCAACATCCCAGCGCTCAGCGCCGACACGCTCGCTCATCTCGGCTTGCTCAGCCAGCCTTTTCATGAGCCCGACGAAGCGTCGTTCGCGTTCTTCGACGCCGCGCACCGAACCCAGCTCAACGTCGCCCTGCAGTTGCTGCAGGCCGGCGACCGCATGGTGGTAGTACGCGGCGAACCGGGCGTGGGCAAGAGCGCCTTTCTCACCGGACTGTCGCTGCGCACCACGCCGGGACTGCGTTTTTGCAAGATCACCGGCTCCGCGGAACTGACCTTCGAGCAGTTGCTGCAGCGTCTGCTGCACGACTGCGGACTGATGGCCGGCGAAGAGCTGCCCGGGGTGGAGAAAGCGGCCGCGCTGCTGGTGGATGCCGTGCGCGCCGGCACTCGCCCGGTGCTGCTGATCGACTGCGCCCAGCGGCTGACGGACGCCACGCTCAACCGCCTGCTGGCGCTGCGCGCCGCCACCGCCGCCGAGGATGCGCCGTTCGGCCTGGCGCTGGCGGTAACGTCGGAGTTCGATGCGCGGCTGGAGCAGCTGAAGCACGGTCCCTTCGCCGCTCAACAGCTGCACACCATCAATCTGTTCCCCCTGACCGAGAGCCAGACCGCCGATTACGTCATCCATCAGCTGACCGCGGCCGGTGACACTAGCGGCGGACTGCTGACCGACGCTGACTTGCAACTGATCTACGCCCGCAGCCAAGGCGTTCCCGGCCGGATCAAGGTGGAGGCGCTGCGTCTGCTCAACGACAAGGCCGGCCGTAGCGGCATGCGCTGGATGGCGCTGGCGCGCCGCCCGCTGCTGATCGGCGCCGGCGTGGCGGCGCTGCTGGCGGCCGGTGTCGGGCTGTGGGCGCTCCTGTCCCCGTCCCGTCCCAACATTCCGGCGGTCACCGCCGACAGCGGCCCTTACGGAGTGAAGATGGCGAAGCGCTACGGCTTCGAGGAGCCGACTCCGCAACCCAAGGTCGTGGAGGCGCCGCCGGGGCTGCCGCTCGTGCCGCCGCCCGAGCCGACGACACCGGCCACGACGGACGCCGCCACGCCACCGACGGACACGCCGCCGCGCACCCCCGAGGTGGCGGCTCCAGCTCCACAACCGGCGCCGCCGCCCGCGGCGCTGGCCCAGTCGGCCACGACGCCGCCGTCGGCATCGCCCAGCCCGCCGGAAACGCCGCCCGCCGCTTCGGCGCCGCAGCCCGCCCCGGCACCGGCTCAGGCCCCGGCCGTCGCCGCTGCGCCGGTCTGGAACAACAACTGGCTCAAGAACAAGCGCGCCGACCATTACACCGTGCAGCTGATCGGCGCCTACGACCCCAGCGCGCTGCAGGATTTCGTGCGCGAGCATGGGCTGGAGGGCAAGGCCGCGGTGATCCGCACCGTGCGCGACGGCAAGCCCTGGTACGTGGTGGTCACTGGCCATTACGCAACCCTCAATGAGGCGAAAGCGGCGATCGACAAGCTGCCCAAGTCGCTGCGCGCCAACGGCGCTTTCGTCCGCCGCATAGGCACCCTGCGCACGCCGCCGGGACGCTGACGGCGGCCGCCGGAGCAAAGGGATGCGCGTCGACAGCTCGCCCCTGTCCAGCAACATCAGCGTGCGGCTCCCCGCCAGCGCGGCGGCGACCGCGCTGCGTCTGGGCGCCGAGCTGTCGGCCCGGGTAAGCCGCGACCCCAACGGCCAGTGGCTGCTGGAACTGAGCGACGGCACCCGTCTAAGCGCCGACAGCACCACGCCGTTGCGCTCGGGCGAACTGCTGCGGCTGCGGGTCGCCGCCGAACAACCGACCGTGGTTCTGCAGATCCTCGCCCGCAGCGGCGGCGCTCCGCTCGAACAGGCGCTGCGCCCGCTGCTGGCCAGACCGGAGGCACGCCAGCCTCTGCTGGAGACCCTGCTACCGCTGCTGACCCGCGCGCCGACCGAGCTGCCCACCTCACTGGCGCCGCTGTTGCAGACACTGCAGCGGTTCCTTTCCCGCCCCCAGGAACTCGCCGACCCAGCCGGTCTGCGCCAGCGCGTGGGAATGTCGGGGCTACTGCTGGAAGCCGGTCTGGCCAGCGCCGACCGCGCGGCGGCGACCATGCGCTTGGCCGGCGACCTGAAGGCGGCGCTGCTGCGCCTGCAGCGCGCCGCGCAGAGCCAGCCGACCCTGGACGCGGCGCGTGAGCTGGCGGCGCTGAGCGAGCGGGCGCTCAACCGCATCGAGCTGCTACAACTGCACGCCGCCCAGCCCGGCATGCTCGATCTACTGGTGGAGCTGCCGGTGCAGGTCGCTCCGCAGCAGTGGGATCTGTTGCAGCTGCGTATCCAGCAGGAGCCCCCCGAACCCGAGCGGGACGCCTCTGCGGAGACGGACGGCGGGGCTTTTCAGGTAAGACTGAACTTCACCTTCGCCGGACAGCTCCGCTTCAGCGTGGCGCTGCGGCTGCGGGGCGAGCGCATCCGGCTGACCTGGTGGAGCGAGCAGCCGGCGGTGACGGCGCTGCTGAGAGCGCATGCCGACGAGCTGGCCAGTCGGCTGCGCGCCCTCGGCCTGGAGGTGGAGGCGCTGGAGTGCCTGCAAGCGCGCGGTCCGGCCGTGGACGATCTGGCCTTGTTGCGGCGCGGAGGCATCGTCGATGAAAAAGCGTGAGCCCCAAGTCCTGGAAGGAAAGCGCCGACTGGCGGTAGCCCTCGCCTACGACGGCCGCAACGCGCCGCGCGTCAGCGCCAAGGGCGAAGGCGAGCTGGCGGAGCGCATCATCGCCACCGCCGCGGAGAACGGCGTGCCGGTGCGCAATGAGCCGGAACTGGTGGAAGTGCTGGCGCAGCTGCCGCTCGAGCACGAGATTCCCGAGCTGCTGTACCGGGCCGTGGCGGAGGTGATCGCCTTCGCCTATCTGATACGGGGCAAGTTGCCGGAAGGCTTCGTCCCGCCGGCGGAAGACGGGCCGCGAGAACCCTGACCGAGCGGTTACTGCTGCTGCTCTTTGTGCAGCAACACCACCAGATCGGCCTCCACTTGGCTCAGGCCACAGGTTTCCATGATCTCGCGTGCCGCACAGCCTTTGCGCGCCATGCGAATGGCCTGGGCGAAAGCCGCGCCGTTGCCGGAGCCGTCGCTGTTGGCCGCCAGCTGATCGAGCCGGACGCGCAGCCGGCTCAGCTCCTGCTCCAGCCGCCCCAGCTGCTGGCCCTGGCCGAGGGTACCGGCCGACAATCCCTCGAAATGCTCGATATTCTGGCTTAGCAACGCCTCAGCCGAGGCCAGGCGCCGCCGCAAAACGGCGATGCGGCGCAAGGCGATCGCGCCCAGCGCGATCGCCACCAGCGCCGCCACACCGATCAACAGCAGAATTGCCAGCTCAAGCGTAGTCATCGATCAGCGGGGGCTCGTCATGGTGTTCGCCCTGATCATCGGTCCGCTGGTCGCCGGGCGGGCGCCGTTGCGGCTTGCGCGGTGGCGGCGGAGCGTCGCGCCGCCCGTCCGGGCCGATCGGCCGGACCGGCAAGCTGGGACCGATACTGTCGACATCCGCCATGACATGCCGGCACGAGGCCTCAGATCGAGGCGACCTCCTGCCACTCCTCCTTGGTGAGCAGCTTGTTCACATCCACCAGGATCAGCAGTTCGTTATTACGGCTGACCACGCCGTAAATATAGCGGGACGATTCCTCGTTGCCGACGTTGGGCGCGGTGTCGACCTCGCTCTGCTTGACCTCCACCACCTCGGCCACCGAATCAACCAGGATGCCGGCGATCTGATCGCCCGCCTCGATCACCACGATCCGGCACGAGCTATCCGGCTCGCGCGGCGGCAAGCCGAAACGCATACGCGTATCGATCACCGTCACCACGTTGCCGCGCAGGTTGATGATGCCCATGACGAAACTGGGCGCGCCCGGCACCGGCGCGATCTCGGTCATCGGCAGCACTTCCTGCACTTGCATGACGTTGATGCCGTAGACCTCGTCGTCCAAGGCGAAGGTCACCCACTGGCTGCCGGTATCCGCCGCCTGTCGGCGTGCTGCTTCCGCCATTGCGAATCTCCGTGAATCTGTTCGGTCGTTACTGTTGATGACTCATATATCGGTCGTCGGGGCCGATTGTTTAGCCGTCCCGCCCAGCATGGCGCCGAACGCCTCGGTATCGAGCAGGGCGCAGAGATGATCCACCACCGTGCCCGCCAGCCACGGGCGGCGGCCGGCGGCGGTGCGCCATTTCACCTCCTCCGGCTCCAGCCGCAGCACTTCGCCGATGCTGCTGCACGTCAGCCCCCAGCGGCCGTCGCCCACCACCAGGATGTGCCTGGCCGGCACCGGTTCACGCCGCTTGTCCGGCGGCAACACCAGCCGGGCGGTGTCGACGATACGCACGTTGCGGTCGCGGTAGCGCAACAGCCCCAAGCACCAGTGAGGCTGATTGGGCATAGGCGTGACGCCCTGCTCCGGCCACGGAACGACGCTGTGCAGCTTGATCAGCGGCACCGCCAAATTGAGCGCGCCGACCTGGAACAGCAGCGCCTGGAACGACGGCCGCGCCCAGTCCGGCGGTCCCTGCGGCGCCGGCGGGGCTGCGGGCGCCGGTTCCGCCTGGACGACCGGCGGCGCCGGCTCCACGGCCGGGGCTTTCACCACCGCCGGCGCTTGCTCCGCCACCGCTTCCACCGCCGGTGCGGCAGGCGGCTCCGACACCACCGGCCGTACCACGACCGGCGCGACCGCCGCCGGCGGTGCCAGCGCGGCCGGATCCCAGTCCTGGATTTCCTCGCCGGGCGCCGCTTCCGGCTCCGCGGGAATCTCCTGCAGCAGCGCGTCCAGGTAGCTGAGAATCGCGTCCTGTTGCGCCACCAGACTCTTGACGGCCGGCTTGGTCATTGCTGCACCGCCTCGCTCGGATCGGGCTGCGTCGCCAGCAGCTCATCCAACAGCTGTCGATAGGCTTGGCTGCCGCGCGCCCAGGGGTGCAGCACGGTCAGCGGCACGCCCTGCTTGCTGGCCTCGCGCAGCTGGGTATCCACCGGAATGGCCCCCGACCAGACCTGGCCGGGATAACTACTGCGCAGCTCGCGCAGCGACTCCAGCGAAGCGCGGGTGCGGCGGTCGAACAAGGTCGGCACGATGCGGTACGGCAGCGGCTGCGGACGCGAGCGCTGCACCATGTTCAAGGTGTGAACCATCCGCTCCAACCCTTTCAGCGCCAGGAACTCGGTCTGCACCGGTATCAGCAGCTCGTCGCAGGCCGCCAGCGCGTTGACCATGAGCACGCCCAGCATGGGCGGACAATCGAGCACCGCGAACTCGAAGCGGTCGGCCAGTGCCCGCAGCGAACGGCGAATCACCAGGCCCATGCCTGAACGGCCACTGAGCTGGCGGTCGAGGGTGGCGAGCGCGGTCGACGCCGGCAACAGTGCCAGGCCCGGCACCGAGGTGGCACGCACCACCGCGGCCGCGTTGCTACCGTCGCCGACACCGTTGAAGAGGTCGTAGACGCTGGGTTCGATCGCCTCGGGATCGAAGCCGAAATAGCTGGTGAGCGAGCCGTGCGGGTCGAGGTCGACCAGCAGCGTGCGCCGGCCGCGCAGCGCCAGCAGCCCCCCCAGATTGACGGCCGTGGTGGTCTTGCCCACTCCGCCCTTCTGGTTGGCGACGGCCCAGGTCCTCATGGCTGCGCCCCACTCGCCGGCGGGGGCGGCAGGCCAACTTCCGACAACCGCACCGTGCTCTCTTCGCGCAGCACGTCCATCTCGTAGCGGCTATCCGGCGTGGCCAGCACCACCAGCGCCACCCGCCTGTTCTGGCTGCGCCCCTGGGCAGAGGCGTTGTCCGCCACCGGTCGATACTCGCCGAACCCGACCGCGGCTAGCCGCTCCGGCGCGATGCCTTCCTCCGCGAACAGCCGCACCACCCGCGCCGCGCGCGCCGCCGACAGCTCCCAGTTGGACGGATAGAGCCAGGTGTTGATCGGATTGTTGTCGGTGAAGCCCTCCACCCGGATCGGGTTGGGGAAGGGCTTGAGGATCTGGGCGATCTGGTGCAGCACCGGGACCGCCTGCGGATTGAGCTCGCCGCTGCCGCTGGCGAACAGGATGCTGGTGCTCAGCTCGATCTCCATCCACAGCTCGGTGCGGCGGACGGTGATCAGCTCGCTCTCGATCAGCGGTCGCAACGCCACCACCACCTGCTCGGTCATGCGCTGCAGGGCGCCGCCCAGCTCGGGCGAGGCGTTTAGCACGTCGCCGTCGTTGATGGTGATGCCGGTGGGGATGTCCACCCTATCGACCATGTGATCCGGCAGCGGCATGTTGCGCGGCACCACGTCCAGGGCCAGCGCCACCTGCTCGCGGGTGCGCGCCAGCTCGCCGATCTGGATCGGCTCGATGGTGCGCGCCGGCGTATGGAACGCCGCGATCAGCGAGTGCGACAGCGTCCGGTACTTGCCCTCGTTGACCGAGGACACCGCGTACATCACCACGAAGAAGGCGAACAACAGCGTGAGGAAGTCGGCATAGGACACCATCCACCGCTCGTGGTTGTTCGCCTCCTCCTGCGTTTTCTTTCTTCGTGCCATGGCTTGCCTCGACCGTGGTCGGCGCGACCGCCCGCTAGCCGTACAGGAAACCGCGCAGCTTGGTTTCGATCGCCCGCGGGTTCTCACCCTCCGAGATCGACGCGAACGCCTCGATGAGCATCTCCCGTTCCCGCACCTGGTCGTGGATCAGCGCCTTGAGCTTGTGCGCTGTCGGCAGGAACAGCAGGTTGGCCGAGCCGACGCCGTAGATGGTGGCCACGAAGGCCACCGCGATGCCCGGGCCGAGCTTGCTCGGGTCGGCCAGGTTGTTCATCACGTGAATCAGGCCCAGCACCGCGCCGATGATGCCGATGGTCGGCGCGTAGCCGCCCAGCGACTCGAACACCTTGGCGGCGGACATCTCGACGTGTTCCTGGGTTTCCAGGTCGACCTCGAGCATGCGGCGGATCGCCTCCGGCTCGCTGCCGTCCACCAGCAGCTGCAGCCCCTTGGCGACGAAGGGATCGCTCTGCTGCTCGATCAGCGACTCCAACCCGAGCAGGCCATCGCGCCGGGCGGTGTGACTCCACTCCATGATCTGCTGGATGCGTTGCTCCGGATCGCTCTTGGGCGGCACGAACACCCAGCCCAGCCGCTTCAGCGCGAGCTTGAAGATGGGCATCGGCGTTTGCAGCAGCACCGCGCCGAAGGAGCCGCCCATGACGATCAGGAACGCGGTCAGCTGCAGCAACGAATCGAGGTGCCCGCCCTCCAGGGCATTGCCCAGCAGGATGGCGGTGAAGCCGACCAGAATGCCGATCAGGGAGAGAATATCCATGCGTGTCAGACCATCCTCGCCAGCTCGGCGCCGACCGCATCCAGCGGCAGCACCCGATCCGACAGGCCAGCCTTGGCCACCGCCGCCGGCATGCCGTAGATCACGCTCGTGGCCTCATCCTGAGACCACACCGTGGAGCCGGTCTGCTTGAGCAGCCGCGCGCCTTCGCAGCCATCCGAGCCCATGCCGGTCAGCACCACGGCCAAGACTCGGCCGGGACAGGCGCGCGCAGCCTCGGTGAAGGCGATGTCGACGCTGGGCTTGTACAGCTGATCGGGCGTCGCCGCGAAAATGCGCGCCGTCAACTGGCCGCCAGCCGCGCGCAGCCCCAGTTGCTGGCCGCCGGGCGCCAGCAGCGCCCGACCGGGCAGCAGCGGATCACCGTCGGCGGCCTCCTTCACCGAGATCGCGCACAGCTCGTTGAGCCGCTCGGCGAAGGCGGCGGTGAAGCTGGCCGGCATGTGCTGGATCAGCAGGATCGGCAGCGGGAACGACGCCGGCAGCTGGGTCAGCACCCGCTGCAGCGCCACCGGCCCGCCGGTCGAGGTACCGATCACCACCAGGCTGTAGCGGCCGGCGCGCACCGGTTCGACCGCGCGCCGCTCCGCCACCGCCGGCCGCGGCGCAACCGGCGCGACACCGGCACGGACCGCCGCGGAAGCCGGCGTCGCCGCCGGAGCGGCCGCCGGCGCGGAGGTCGGAGCCGGAGCCGGGGCCGCCGGCCGCGGCAGTTCGAACCGACCGCGGGCGCGCCGGCCCAGCTCGCGCACCCGCGCCTGCAGCTGGCGCTTGACCTGCTCGGCGTCAGCGGAGATATCGGCGAAGCGCTTGGGCAGGAAATCCATGGCGCCGGCGTCGAGGGCCTGCAGCGTCGCGTGCGCGCCCTCGTAGGTAAGCGAGGAGAACATGAGGATCGGCGTAGGCCGCACTCGCATGATCTCGCGCACCGCGGTGATGCCGTCCATCACCGGCATTTCGATGTCCATGGTGACCACATCCGGCCGCAGGAGCTGGACCTGCTCGATGGCCTCGCGGCCGTTGGCGGCCTCGCCCACCACCTCCAGCTCCGGATCGACCTGCAGCATGTCGCGGATACGCCGCCGGAAAAAGCCGGAATCGTCCACGACCAGCACACGCAACTTCACTTGCCAAAACCTCCCGACGTCGACGTCGGTTTACATTCGCGAACCAAACGATTTGATCAGGCTGGGGATGTCGACGATCAGCGCGATCCGCCCATCGCCGGTGATGGTGGAGCCGGCCAACCCCGGCAGCCCCTGCAGCATCGCCCCCAGCGGCTTGATCACCACTTCTTCCAGGCCGAGCACTTCGTCCACCACGAAGCCGATGGCCTGGTTGCCGAGCAGCACGGTCACCACCTGGCGCTCGCCGGTGGCGGCCTCGTATTTCCTGACGGTGCCGGCCATGCCGGCCAGCCAGCGCTCGATGAAGAACAGCGGCATGGCCTTGTTGCGCACCATCACCACCAGGCGCCCATCCACCACGTTGGTCCGCTCGGGATCCAGCTCGAAGATCTCGCGCACCACCGACATCGGCAGCGCGAACTTGCGGCCCTGCACCATCACCATCAGCGTGGGCAGGATCGCCAGGGTCAGCGGCACCTTGATCTTCATCGTGGTGCCCTCGCCCAGCTTGGAATGGATCTCGACGGTACCGTTGAGCTGAGAGATGCGGGTCTTCACCACGTCCAGGCCGACACCGCGTCCGGAGACGTCGGAGATCTGGTTCTTGGTGGTGAAGCCGGCCATGAAGATCAGGTTGAAGCAGTCCTGATGATCGAGGCGCGCCGCCGACTCGCGATCCATCAGGCCCTTCTCCACCGCTTTGCGGCGCAGGAACTCGGGATCCATGCCCCGGCCATCGTCGGAGATGGTCAGCAGGATGTGATCACCCTCTTGCTCGGCGGACAGGCGCACCTTGCCCACCCGCGGCTTGCCCGCCATTTCGCGGTCGGCTGGCTCCTCGATGCCGTGGTCGACGGCGTTGCGCACCAGGTGGATCAACGGATCGGCCAACGCCTCGACCAGGTTCTTGTCCAGGTCGGTTTCCTCGCCGCGTAGCTCCAGCTCCACCTCCTTGTTGAGGCTGCGCGCCAGATCGCGGATCAGGCGCGGGAAGCGGCCGAACACCTTCTTGATCGGCTGCATCCGCGTCTTCATCACCGCGGTCTGCAGATCGGAGGTCACCAGCTCCAAATCGGCCACTGCCTGGTTCATACGCTCGTCGTTGAGCAAGCCGCGCAGGGTGCTGAGGCGGTTGCGCACCAGCACCAGCTCGCCGACCAGGTTCATGATGTCGTCGAGTTTGGCGGTATCGACTCGGACCGTGGCCTCGCCGCTCTTGGCCTTGCGGCTGTCGGCATCGTCGTCGTCGGCGTCCTTCGCCTTCGGCGCCGCCGGCTCGACCGCCTTGGCAGCCACCGGCGCCGCGGCCTTCGGCGCGACGGCGGGCTTGGCCGCCGGCTTCGGCGCCGCCGTGCCCGGCGCCCGCCCCTTGCCGTGCAGGCTATCGAGCAGCTGCTCGAATTCTTCCTCGCTGATCTGATCGTCGGCACCGCCCTGGGCCGGCGGCGCCGCGACCGCGGCCGCCTTGGGCGCGCCTACCGGTGGCTTGCCCTTGCCGTGCAGGGCGTCCAGCAGCTGCTCGAATTCCTCGTCGGTGATGTCGTCGCTGCCGGCCGCTGCCGGCGCGGCGGCCGGCGTGGCCGGTGCCGCCTGGGCGTTGTCGTCGAGCGCGTTCAGCAGCGCCTCGAACTCCTGATCGCTGATGTCGCCGGCGTTCTCCGCCGCGCTCACCACGGGATCGACGGCCGGAGCCGGGCTCGCCGCCGGCGCGGCCGGCTGGGGCGGCTGCTCGGAATCGGGGTGGTTGAGCGCCTCCAGCGCCTGCAGCAGCTCCGGCGGGGCGGGGCGCGGCTCGCGGCCGTCTTCGAGGTCGCCGAATTGCGCCTGCACCACGTCCAGCACCTTCAGCACCACGTCCATCAATTCGGGCGTGATGGTCTTGTCGCCCTGACGCAGCAGGTTGAACAGATCCTCGGTGCGGTGGCAGACCGCCACCAGCGCGTCGAAATTGAGGAAGCCGGCGCCGCCCTTGATGGTGTGGAACCCACGGAAAACGGCATTGAGCAGCTCCCGATCGTCCGGGCGCTGCTCCAGATCGACGAGTTGCTCCTGCAACTGCTCGAGGATCTCGCGCGACTCGATCAGGAAATCCTGAACGATATCATCGTCTGTGTCGTAGGCCATGCGGCACCCTGGAAACGCTAGAAACCCAGACTCGAGAGGAGATTGTCGACGTCGTCCTGGCCGCTGACGAACTCGGCGTCGTCACCGCGGCCGGGAATGCGCGGCCCCTCACCATTGGTTAAAGCCCCATTGGCTATATCGGCAGCGTTCCGATTTTCATCAGTGGTGCCTTCGCGCCCGCCGGAGATCCGCACCAGCTTCACCAGGTTGTCCTCGACCTCCTGCACCAGGTTGATCACCCGGCGGATGATCTGGCCGGTGAGGTCCTGGAAGCTCTGCGCCATGAGCGCCTCGGTGAGATTGCTCTGCACCTTGCCGGTCAGTTCCTCGGCATCGCTGAGGAAGGCCTCCATCTCGCGGCTGAGGTTGCGGAACTCCTCGACCGACATCTGCCGGTTGCGGAACCGCGCCCACTCGCCGCGCAGCGCCTGCGCCTTGCCACCGAGCGTCTCCATGGCCGGCATGCTCTGCTCGATCGCGTTGAGCGTGCAGGTGGCGGCCTGCTCGGTCATGGTGATGACGTAGTTCAGCCGCTCACGCGCGTCGGGGATCTCGTGGGCGGTGAGCTCGGTGATCCGGGTATCGAGGCGGAATGCCTTGAGTGATTCGTGCAACTCACGGGTCAGCAGCCCCAGCTCGCGGAACAGCGCGCTCTCGCGCACCCGCGTCAGTTCATCGACGATACGCTCGGCCTGCTCGGTCTCGCCCCGCTGCAGGCTCTCCACCAGGCGTTGCGCGGCGTCCAGGTACTGCTGCTTGTTTTGATCTTCGGGAATCATAGAGGATCAGCTCCCGGTGCCGGCATTCACACGCTCGAAGATCTTCTCGATTTTTTCCTTGAGGGTGATCGCGGTGAACGGCTTGACGATGTAGCCGTTCACGCCGGCCTGAGCGGCGGCGATGATCTGCTCGCGCTTGGCTTCGGCGGTCACCATCAGCACCGGCAGGTGGCAGAGCTCCGGATCGGCGCGCACGTGCTTGAGCAGCTCGAGCCCGGTCATGCCCGGCATGTTCCAGTCGGTGATCAGGAAATCGAAACCGCCCTTCTTGAGCATCGGCAGCGCGGTGTTGCCGTCGTCCGCTTCATGCGTGTTCGTGAACCCCAAGTCCCGCAGGAGGTTCTTGATGATTCGCCGCATCGTGGAGAAATCGTCCACGATCAGGATCTTGATGTTCTTGTCGATCTGCACCTGACAACCCCCTATGAGGCCGATCGGCCTGCAAGGCACGTCTTATCTATATCCAATCGGCCATTTGAGCCTTGAGCTTTAGCAGGATCCGGCCGTGGATCTGGCTGACCCGCGATTCGCTGACCCCCAACACGGCACCGATCTCCTTGAGGTTCAGCTCTTCGTCGTAGTAAAGCTGCATCACCAGCTGCTCGCGCTCGGACAGGCTGGCGATGGCGGCCGCCAGCGACGCCTGAAATCCTTCCTGCTGCAGATGCCCCAGCGGGTTGGGTTCGTCCGCCGCGATTTCCGGCGTTTCCCCCGATTCGGGGTCTTCCTGGTCGATGCTGAAGATCTTCGAGGACGCGACATCCTGAAGAATCTGATGATATTCGTCCAGACTGATGCCCAGCCGCTCGGCCACCTCGGCATCCTTGGCGTCGCGCCCCGTCTCGCGCTCGATGGCATGGATCGCCTCCGCCACCTCCCGCGCCTTGCGGTGCACCGAGCGCGGGGTCCAGTCCAGGCGACGGATCTCATCCAGCATGGCGCCGCGGATGCGAATCCCGGCATAGGTCTGGAAACTGGCGCCCTGCGAGGCGTCGTACTGCTTGTACGCCTCCAGCAGGCCGATCATGCCGGCCTGGATCAGATCCTCCAGCAGCACCGACGGCGGCAGGCGGCTGATCAGGTGCATGGCGATACGCTTGACCAGCGGCGCGTACTGCACCACCAGATCGTTGTCGGTCTGACGCTGTACCTGCGAGTACATGGCGTGGCCGAGCATCACACAGCCTCCCCGTAACCGGCGCTGAACTGAATCAGCCGCTCGACGAAGAACTCCAGCCTGCCGTCGGCGCTGTCCGGCAGCGGCCAGCGCTCCACCCGCTTGGCCAGCTCGCCGACGGCGCGCGCCGCCGGACTGCTCGGATAGGCCAGCACCACCGGCCGTTGCCGCTGCACGGCCCGGCGCAGGTACTCGTCCTCGGGAATGGCGCCGGCGTAATCCAGAGTCAGGTCGAGGAACTTGGTGCAAACCCGCGACAGCTTGGTGAACAGCGCATGGCCTTCGGTGGGATTGCGCACGCGGTTGGCCACCATGTGGAAGCGGCTGACGCCGTGATCGCAGTTGAGCACTTTGATCAGGGCATAGGCGTCGGTGATCGACGACGGCTCGTCGCACACCACCACCAGCACCTCGCGCGCCGCGCGCACGAAACTGACCACGCCGTCGGAGATGCCGGCGGCGGTGTCGATGACCAGGTAATCGAGGTCGTGGTTCAGTTCGGAGAAGCTGCGGATCAACCCGGCGTGCTCGGCCGAGGTCAATTCCGCCATGCGCTGGATGCCCGAGGCCGCCGGCACGATGCGCACGCCGCCGGGGCCTTCCACCAGCACTTCCTCCAGCGTCGCCCGGCCCTCGATCACGTGCGCCAGGTTGTACTTTGGGCTCAGCCCCAGCAGCACATCGACGTTGGCCAATCCCAGGTCGGCGTCCAGCAGCATCACCTCGCGCCCGAGGCTGGCCAGCTGCACCGACAGGTTGACCGACAGGTTGGTTTTGCCGACACCGCCCTTGCCGCTGGTGACGGCGATCACCTTTACCGGTTTGGGATTGACCATTCGTCTGAGCCCTGCCGCCTGATCATTATTAGCGATCGTGCGCATTGACCACTCCGCCGAAGGTCAGCGCCAAAGTTTCGTCGTCGGATTCCTGGCGGTAGTTTTCGGCCAACGTGCGCGCCTGTTCGATCAGCTTATCACTACGTGCCGGTTGAAGGTCCTCCGGCACCCGCTGCCCCGTGCCCAAGTAGGCGACCGGCAGCTGATGGCGCAGCACCGCGGTCAGCGCACCGCCCAGGCTGGTGGCTTCGTCGAGCTTGGTGAGGATGCAGGCCACCGGCTTGACCCGGGCGAACGCCCGCACCGTCTCCGACAGCGCCGCCAGCTGGGCATTGGCCGACAGCACCAGGTAGCTGCGGATCGGCAGCCCGCTGGCGGCCAGGGTGTGGAACTGCTCCGACAGCCCCATGTCGCGCTGGCTCATGCCGGCGGTATCGATCAGCACCAGCCGCTTGTCGCGCAGATCGGCCAGCTGGGTCTTCAGCTCGGTCGGGTTGGTGGCGGTGTACACCGGCACGCCGAGGATGCGCGCGAAGTTGCGCAGCTGATCCTGGGCGCCGATACGGAAGTTGTCGGTGGTGAGCAGCGCCACGCTGTTACGGCCGTGCCGCAGCACGAAACGCGCCGCCAGCTTGGCGACCGTGGTGGTCTTGCCGACGCCGGTGGGGCCGACCATGGCGACGATGCCGCCGCGGTCGAGGATGTCGTCGTTGGTCACCGGCGTGTTCTTGGCGATCACCGCCAGGGCCCGCTGGAAGGCCCGCTCCGGATCGGCCTCGCCGCCGAAGTGGTCGGCCAGCTTGCGGCAGACGTCGGCGCCCAGGCCGAGCTCGTGCAGCTGCCGCAGCAGCGTGGCGCGCACCGGCTGACGCCGCGCCTGCTGCTGCCAGTCGAGCAGCGACAGCTGGTTCTCGAACAGGCTGCGCAGCATCTTGAGCTCCTGGCGCATGGCCTGGATCGCGGGATCCTGGATCCATTCCACCGCCGGCGCCACGCTCGGCTGCGGCCGGCTCTGCGGCTGCGGTTCCGGCTGCGGCGGCTCGGCGAAGGAAATGGCGTCGCTGAGATCGTCATCGACGCTCACGCTCAGGCGGGCGCCGCGCGGCGGCTCGGCGGGCGCAGCCGCTGGCCGCGCCTTCGCCGGCGCGGCGGCTGGCTGCTCGGGCCGCGCCGCTGTCCCCTGCTCGCCTTTCTGCGTGCGCTCTAGGACCTGCGCGAACAGGCTGGCCGGCCGCGTCTCCGCCGACGCCGCGGGCCGCTCGGCCGCCGCGGCCTGGATCACCCGCTCGTCGTAGTCCACCGCCGCGACCACCTCGACCCCGCCCTCGACATTGCGGCTGGAGAGAATCACCGCCTCCGGACCCAGCTCCTCCCGCACCTTGCGGATGGCCTGGCGCATGTCCTGAGCAAAGACGCGTCTGATCTTCATAGTTCCCACCTACTGCCTTGCCGCCGCGTTGCGCTAGGCCCTGGTCATCTGGGCCTGGCCGATGTTGGCGACGATGCGAACCTGTTTGTCGTCCGGTACCTCGTTGTACGAGAGCACGTGCAGACTCGGGATGGCGTGCCGGGTCAGCCGGTACAGCCAGCTGCGCAGCTGCGGCGAAGTCAGCAGCACCGCCGGTTGTCCCGCCATTTCCTGACGCTGCGCGCTCTCAGCCAGCGAACGCTGCAATCGCTCGGCCAACCCTGGTTCGAAGCCGCCGATGCCGCCGCTGGCGCCCTGGATGGTGTCTAGCAACAACTGTTCCAGCTGCGGATCGAGGGTGATCACTGGCAGCTCTTTTGCCATGCCGGCAATGCTTTGCACGATCATCCGACCCAGCGCCTCGCGTACCGCGACGGTCAATTGACTCGCGTCGCGGGTCCGGGTGCCGTGTTCCGTCAAAGCTTCGACGATGGTGCGGGTGTCGCGGACCGGTACCCGCTCCTCCAGCAGGTTCTGCATGACCTTGACCACCACCGACAGTGGCAAGGTGTTGGGCGTGAGCTCCTGGACCAGCTTGGGCTGGGACTGCGCCAGCATGTCCAGCAGCTTCTGGACCTCCTCGTGGCCGAGCAGCTGGTGGGCGTGGTTCTGGATCACCTGCGACAGATGGGTGGCGACCACCGTGCTGGCGTCGACCACGGTGTAACCCATGGTCTGGGCGTAGTCGCGCTGGGCGGGGTCTATCCACACCGCCTCCAGCCCGAACGCCGGGTCGCGGGTGGGAATGCCCTGCAGGCGGCCCGCCACGCTGCCCGGATTGATCGCCAGCTCCTTGTTCGGCAGCACCTCGGCTTCGGCGATCGGCACGCCGTGCACGCTGATCCGGTACATGTTCGGGCCGAGATCGAGGTTGTCGCGGATGTGGACCGGCTGGATCAGGAAGCCGAGATCCTGCGACAGCTTCTTGCGTACGCCCTTGATGCGGGTCAGCAGCTGCCCGCCCTGCTTGCGGTCCACCAGGGGTATCAGTCCGTAGCCGACCTCCAACCCGATCACGTCCACCGGCTGCACGTCGTCCCAGCTCAACTCCTTGGTCTCGGCCGAGGGCGCCTGGGCCGGCTCCGCGGGCCGGACCGCCGCGGCGGTCGACGCCATGGCCGCTTGCCGCTCCTTGACGATCATGCGATAGGCGACGTAGCCGCAAACCGCCGCGAACAGCAGGAACGGTACGTTGGGCATGCCGGGAATGAGGCCGATGAAGCCGATGATGCCGCCGGCCACCATCAGCACCCGCGGATTGCCCAGCAGCTGCTTCATGACCTCGCGGGTCATGTCCTGGGCCTTGGAAACGCGGGTGACCAACACGGCGGTGGCGGTGGACAGCACCAGCGCCGGAATCTGCGCCACCAGACCGTCGCCGATGGCCAGCAGCAGATAGGTCTTGCCGGCGTCGCCGAAGCTCATGTCGTGCTGCAGCACGCCCACCAGGATGCCGCCGATGATGTTGATGAACATGATCAGGATGCCGGCGATGGCGTCGCCGCGCACGAACTTCGAGGCACCGTCCATGGAGCCGTAGAAGTCGGCCTCGGTGGCCACCTCGGCGCGGCGCTCGCGCGCCTGCTCCTGGGTGATGAGGCCGGCGTTGAGATCGGCGTCGATGGCCATCTGCTTGCCGGGCATGGCGTCGAGCGTGAAGCGCGCCGACACTTCCGACACGCGTCCGGCGCCCTTGGTGATCACGATAAAGTTGATCACGGTGAGGATGGCGAACACCACGATGCCGATGGTGTAGTTGCCGCCCACCACGAACTCGCCGAACGACTCGATCACATGACCGGCAGCGCCCGTACCCTCGTGGCCGTTGAGCAGCACCACGCGCGTGGAGGCGACGTTCAGCGCCAGTCGGAAAAGCGTCGCCACCAGGATGACCGTCGGGAAAATGACGAAGTCCAGCGGCCGCAGCGCGTAGATGCAGACCATCAGCACGATCAGGCTGAGGACGATGTTGAACGTGAACAACAAGTCCAGGGCCAGCGGCGGCAGCGGCACCACGATCATGGCCAGCAGCGCCAGCACCAGCAGCGGCGTGCCCAGCCCGCGGCTGACGTAACTGCGTAAGTTGTTGAGAGCTAACGCGTTCATACCGGCTTACCGCGCTTGCGCAAGTACTCCACCAGTTCTTGGGGGACTTCCGGCTGCGGTCGTTGCGGCCACTGCCCATGCAGGCCGGCGGTACGCAGCTGGAAGATGTAGGCCAGCACCTGAGCGCAGGCCAGGTACAATCCGGCGGGAATCTCCCGCTCCAGGTCGGTGGTGTAATACAAAGCACGTGCCAGCGGCGGCGCCTCGAAAATCGGCACCTTGTGCTCGGCGGCCAGCTCGCGGATGCGCGCCGCCATCAGATCGGTGCCCTTGGCCACTACCTGCGGCGCGCGCATCTTGAGCTGGTCGTACTTGAGCGCGACCGCGTAGTGGGTCGGGTTGGTGACCACCACGTCGGCCTTGGGCACGTTCTCCAGCATGCGGCCCTGGGCTATCTGCCGCTGCATCTGCCGCAGCCTGCCCTTGACCTCCGGCTTGCCCTCGGTCTCCTTGTACTCGTCCTTGACCTCCTGCTTGGTCATCTTCAGCTTGTTGCGCAGGTCCCAGAGCTGATACGGAACGTCCACCGCCGCCACCAGCACCAGCGCCGCCGACAGCAGGAAGAAGGCGCGGAAGAACAGCGCCATGCCGTGCGCCAGGCCGGTCTCCAGCGACTCGCCGCCGAGCGCGACGAAATCCTGACGGTGCCACCACAGCATCGCCACGCCGACCGCGCCGACGATGGCCACCTTGATCAACGACTTCAGCAGCTCGATCAGCGCGCGCAGCGCGAACATGCGCTTGAGCCCCTTGAGCGGATCGAGCTTCTCCAGCTTGGGCATCCACGCCTGGGTGTTGAACGACCAGCCGCCCAGCGCCACCGAGGCGCCGATCGCCACCACCACCATGATCAGCGCGAACGGCGCCACCACCAGCAGCCCCTCGGCGATCGAATGCTGCAGCAGCCGCAGCGGCGCGCCGGGATCGAAGATGGTTTCGCGGCTCAGGCGGAAATTACGCTCGATGACGTCGGTAAGGCCGCGGCCCATGAAGTCGCCGAGCATCATCAGCGCCGCCGCCGCCGCCAGCATGACCAGCGTGGTGTTGAGCTCGCGCGAGCGCGGAATCTGGCCTTTCTCTTTCGCCTCGCGCCGACGTTTCTCGGTAGGTTGTTCTGTGCGTTCTTGGCCGTCTTCGTTTTCCTGAGCCATGGGGCCGCCTCGTCACGGTGACGCCGGATTGACGGATACCGGCCACGGCTACAGGAATCGTGCCAACGCCCCGACGGGGCTTCGGGAAGGCGTGGAAAACGATACGGCGCTCAGCCGCCCAGCAACCGGCGCGCCGCGCCGAACGCCTGCCCCCACAGCTCCATCAGCCGCGGTTGCAGCACCGGCAGCACCAGCAGCAGCAACGCCAGAAAACCGACCAGCATGGTCACCGGAAAGCCGACCGAGAAGATGTTCATCTGCGGCGCGGCCCGAGTCATCACGCCCATGGCCAGCTGCACCACCAGCAGCACCGCCACCGCCGGCAGCGCCAGCAGCACGCCGCCGGCGAACATCTGCGAAGCGAAGGCGGCCACGCCGAGGAAATCGTGGCGCGCCAGGCCGACGCCGCCCACCGGCAGCGAGCGGAAACTCTCGGCCAGCAGTTCGATCAGGATCAGATGGCCGCCCAGGCTCAGGAACAGCAGCGAGGCGACGATCACCAGGAACTGCGAAATCACGGGCAGGGTCATGCCGCTCTGCGGATCGACCATGGTGGCGAAGCCCAATCCCATGTTCAGGCCGATCGTCTCGCCGGCGATGGCGGCGGCCTGGAACGCCATGGCCAGCACCAGCCCCAGCAGCATCCCGGCCAGCAGCTCCTGCGCGCCGATCAGCGCCGCCTCCACCGACAGCAGATCGACCGCCGGCACCGGCCCGACCGCCGGCATCACCGCCACCGCCAGCGCCAGGCTGAATAGAATCCGCACCCGCACCGGCACCTGCAGATTGGCGAACAGCGGCGCGGTGATCAGCAGCGCGCCGATGCGGATCCACGGCCAGACGAAGCCGCCGATCCAGGCGGCGATCTGAGCGTCGGTGAAGTGCATGTCAGCCTCGAGCCCCCGTTACCGGATCCGTTCCCTCCCCCCTCGCGGGGGAGAGCGTAGCGAGGGGGCTGACAGGACGAAGGGGGCAAACAACCCGCGCAGCACAACGCACGACACCGGAAACTGGACGCCCTCCCCCGCCTTCGCGACCGCTGAGCGCATGCGCCAAAACCTAGTGCGCGTAGCCGACCAGCTCCGGGATGCCGGTGAACAGCCCGTGCGTGAAGTCCAGCAACACGGTCAGCATCCACGGCGCGGCGATGAACAGCGTCAGCGCCAGCACCGCCAATTTCGGCACGAAGCTCAGGGTCTGCTCGTTGATCTGGGTGGCGGCCTGGAACATGCCGATCACCAGACCGGCGGCCAGTGCCGCCAGCAACGCCGGCGCGGCCAGCAGCACCACCACCCACAGGGCGCGGTGACCGAGTTCGACGACGAGATCCGGAGTCATGCGACGGCTCCTCGCTAGATGAAAAAGCTGGCGGCGAGCGTGCCCATGATCAGCGACCAGCCGTCCACCAGGACGAACAGCATGATCTTGAACGGCAAGGAAATGATCATGGGCGACAGCATCATCATGCCCATCGACATCAGCACGCTGGCCACCACCAGGTCGATCACCAGGAACGGCAGGAAGATGATGAAGCCGATCTGAAAGGCGGTCTTGAGCTCGCTGGTGAGGAAGGACGGAATCAGGATCGACAGCGGCAGCTGATCGGGGCTCTCCACCGGCTCGCGCTGGGCGATGCGCATGAACAGCGCGATATCGCTCTCCCGGGTCTGCGCCACCATGAACTTGCGCAGCGGCTGCGATGCCGCCTTCAGCGCCTGATCCGACGGCAGCTGCTCGTTCAGATAGGGCTGCAGCGCCACCGTGTTTATCTCCTCGAACACCGGCGCCATGACGAACAGCGTGAGGAACAGCGCCAGCCCTATCAGCACCTGGTTGGACGGCGCGGCGGCGGTGCCCAGCGCCGTACGCAGCAGGCTCAGGACGATGATGATGCGGGTGAACGCGGTCATCATGAGCAGCGCTGCCGGCAGCAGCGTCAGCAGCGTCATGAAGACCAGGATCTGGAAGCTCACGCTGTACGTTTCACCGGCAGCGGTGTTCTGAACGGTGAAAGCCTCCAGCGCCGGCACCGCCCCTTGCGCCGCCGCCGACAGCGGCGTCAGCGCCAGCAGCGCCAAGCCCAGGCCGCGCAGCCAGCGGCGGCCGTTGAAACCCGCGATGTGGAGGAGCACTGGTTCTATTTCTCGCCCTGCGACTGCATCGCTCTGCGCAGCCGCTCCGCAAACGAAACGTCCTGTGCCTTGGCCGACGCCACCGGCGGCGTGCCCAGCCCGTCCAAAGGCTTGTCCAGCACATGCAAGGTCTGTACCCGGCCGGGAGCGACCCCCAACAGCAGCTGCTGGTCGCCGACCTGCAGCAGCACCACCCGCTCGCGCTGCCCGACCGCCACGCCGGCCAGCACCCGCAGCTGCCCGCCGCCGCTGCCGCCGACCGCTCCCATGCGCCGCAGCATCCAGGCCAGCCCGACGATGGCGGCGATCACCACCGCCAAGCCGAAGATCAGCCGCAGCAGCGAACCGGCGTCGACACTCGGCGCGGCGGGCGCCTGCTGGGCGGCGGTGGCGGCGGTGGCCGTCAAAACACCGACGATCGGGACCAGCGAGCGCCAAATCTTTGATCGGGTCGGAACGAGCGCTTTAGACAAGGACATGCGGATACACCAACATCGAGAGAGTGGCCATCGCTGGCCTGGACGGTGGCCGGGAAAGACGTGAGGACCGTGGCTGCTGGCGAAGGCCCTGCCCTCGCCAGGCGCCATCGGCCCCGCCGGCGAGCGCGGCGGGGCCTTCGCCTCTAGCGCAGCTTCTTCACCCGCTCGGCCGGACTGACCACGTCGGTCAGGCGAATGCCGAAGCGCTCGTTCACCACCACCACTTCGCCGTGAGCGATCAAGGTGCCGTTGACCAGCACGTCCAGCGGCTCGCCGGCCAGGCGGTCGAGCTCCACCACCGAGCCTTGATTGAGCTGCAGCAGGTTGCGGATCGGGATCTTGGTGCGGCCGATCTCCATGGACAGCGTCACCGGAATGTCGAGGATCACATCCAGGTTGAGCTCCTCGTCGACCGGCTCCTTGGTGGGATCCTCCTGCAATTCCTCGAGCGGGGCCGGCTGCGCCTTGTCCCTCTTGGCGTCGACGGCCGCCTGCTCGGCCATGGCCGCCGCCCAGTCGTCGTCGAGTCGATTGATTTCGTCGCTCATTTCGGTTGTCTCAGATTCGGGATGAGATCGCGATCACCCGGCCGGCGGACCGTACCGGTGATCTTCACCGCGTTGCTACCGTCGAACACGCCGAAGCGCCCCTTGAACACCGGAATGTCCTCGGCGAACACGGTGACCAGCTCCGGCATCTCGATGGGAATGATGTCGCCCGGCCGCAGGTTACGCAGATCGCGCAGGCTGATGTCGACCTCGGTGAGCAGCGCGGAAATGGTCACCATGGCCGACTTCATTTCCTCGCGCAGCGAGCGGGTCCAGCGCTCGTCGACTTCGTTGCGGTCGCTCTGCACGCCGGCGTCGAGCAAATCGCGGATCGGCTCGATCATGGTGTAAGGCAGGGTGACGTGCAAATCCCCGCCGCCGCCTTCCAGCTCCACCCGGAACCGGCTCACCACCACCACCTCGGTGGGGCTGACGATGTTGGCGAACTGCGGGTTGACCTCGGAGCTCTGGTACTCGAACTCCACGTTCAGCACCGGCCCCCAGGCCTGCTTGAGGTCGATGAACGCCTGGTTGAGCACGTTGCGGATCACCCGCTGCTCGGTGGCGGTGAATTCCCGTCCCTCGATCTTGGCGAAGAACCGGCCGTCGCCGCCAAAGAAATTGTCCACCAGGATGAACACCAGCTTGGGATCGACCACGAACAAGCCGGTGCCGCGCAACGGCTGCACCTTCACCAGATTCAGGCTGGTGGGTACGTACAGGGTGTGGACGTACTCGCCGAACTTCATCATCTCCACACCGCCCACCGACACCTCCGGCGTGCGGCGCAGCATGTTGAACAGGCCGATGCGGAACAAGCGGGCGAAGCGCTCGTTGATCATCTCCAGCGTGGGCATGCGCCCACGCACGATGCGCTCCTGTGAATTGAAGTCGTAGGCGCGGACTTGGCCGTCGGGCCCCTGGTCCTGCTCGGTTTCGACCGTACCGTCGTCGATACCGTGCAGCAGCGCGTCGATCTCGTCTTGACTGAGAATGTCGTGAGTGGCCATGACTACTGCATCACGAAGCCGGTGAAGTACAGATCCTCGATCCGGCCGGGCACCATACGCGTCTCCAACACCCTGTTGATCTCGTTCAGCGCTTCCTGACGCAAGGCCTGCTTGCCCTCGACCGACATCAACTGCTCATAGTTCTTGCTGCTGAGCAGCATGAGCAGGTTGTTGCGTATGACCGGCATGTGCAGCTCGACCGCCTCCTTCACTAGCGGATCCCGGGTCATGAGCTGCACGGTCACCTGCAGGAAGCCGATACGGCCTTGGCGGTCGATATTGACCACCAGGGGCGGATCCAGCGGCAGGTACAACGGCGGCCGCGCCGGCATCATCGGCGGCGCCTCGGTGTTGTAGGCGGCCGCCGGCGGCTGCCCGACCACGCCGGCGAAGAACAGCGCTGCCGTGGCCGCCGCGCCCAGCAGCAGCACCAATACCACGATGATCCCCAGCGCCAGCTTGGAAACCCCGGGTTGTTGGGGCGGCGGCGCTATCTTCGCATCCGACATCCAAACGCTCCTCAACGGTCAATGGCCGGCTCGCCGGGAGCCCTGCCAGGAATCCAACACCTGTGCCGCGGCGCCAATATTCCGACACCACCGCGGCGCTAGCGCCGAAACGCCGGCGCTTACGCGTAGTGATCGATCAGGCCACGGCCGCGACGGGGCAACGCCCCCTGCTCGGCCGCCGCCTGGTCGATCGCCGGCTCCGCGGCCCCGCCGACACCGGCGGCGGCCCGCTCGCCATCCTGATGTTGCCGCCAGCCCTGGGAGACGTTGACGTCCACCATGGTGAAGCCGCTGTCGCCGAGCATGGCGCGCAGACGCTGGCTGTCGGCTTCCAGCACCTCGCGGGTGAGCGGATGCTGGGCGCTGATGGTGACACTGGCCTGATCGTCCTTGATCGACAAGGAAATCTCCAGCGGCCCGAGCTCGGCCGGCTCCAGCTGGATGCGCGCCTGCTGCACATCCTGCCGCACCAGCCAGGTCAAGCGCTCGCCCAGCGCTTGCGAGAAATCCGGATGCTGCACCGGCGTCCGCAGCGTGAACTCCGGCACATCGCCCCGCAGCTCGCGATTTTCGGCGGCACGCGCGCCGGCATTCTGCAGCAGCGCCGCCATGCCGTCGCCGGCGGTCGGCTCGATCGTGACCGCCGCCTCCTCCCCGGCCGCGAACGACGCCGCCTCCTGGCGGCCGGCGTCGATCAGCGCGCCCAGCAAAGCCAACGGGTCCTGACCCGCCTCGCCCGCGGCCGCGGCCAGCTCGGCCAGCTCGGCCAGCTCGGCCGGCGCGGTCGCCGGCGCCGCCAGCGGCATCAGATTGAACGCATGCCGTTCGAGCCAGGCCAGCAGATCCTCGGGGGACAGCGTCTGCGCCTCGTCCGGCAACAGTCCCCGCAACGTCTGCAGGAAATCGCCGGACCCGCCGCTCTTGACGCCGTCGCCGGCGAGGGTATCGAGGGCCCCCTGCAGATTGGCTTGCAAGCCGGTACTGGCAATCATCTCTCGCTCCCGTGGCGCTCTTCGTTTAGCGCCATCTTTGCAAGGAACGGGCCAGGCGCGCGTTCACTCCAGATCCGGGCCGCGCCGCCGCAGCGCCAGCTCGTCGGTCTGACGCTGGCCGCGGCGCTCGTCGGCGCGCTGCTCCTCCTGCCGATAGCGCTCCACCACCTTATCCATGGCGCGGGCGCGCCCCAGCTGCTCCATCCACACCAACCGCAGGCGCTCGGTGTCGGCCTCGACCTGCCGGATCACTTCCTGCTGATGGCGAATGGCGGCGTCGATCCGGGCGAGGAACGCGTTGTAGTCGCGCAGCCGAAACCCATCCATACCGGCGCTGCCGCTGGCGGTGCGCTGATTCAGGTAGTCCTCGCGAAACGCCGCGAGCTGCTCCAGGCGCTGGCGCTGCGCCGCGCTGCGGTCGCGCGCTTCGGCGTAGGCCTTGGCGGCGGCGTTGGCGCGCTCCTCGGCCAGTTTCTGCACGGGCAACATGCGTTGCGAGCGGGTCACCCGTCCACCTCCGATTTAGTGCGAATATCGAATTGTACGGAAACGCCAATCCATCGCGCGCGGCCCCGGGGCGCCACGGTCGCCGGTCAACGGCCGAGCAGCTCGACCAGATCGTTCAGGCTCTCCTCGAAGCTCTTCTTTTCCGCAACGTCCTGGCGCAGGAAATTCCTCAGCAGCGGCTGCATGGCGATGGCCTCGTCGATGGCCGGATCCGAGCCCTTCTGATAGGCGCCGACGCTGATCAGATCCTGATTCTGGCGAAACAGCGAGTACAACTGCTTGAAACGCTGGACCAGCTTGCGGTGCGAGGGTTCGGTGATATTGATCATGGCGCGCGACACCGACTGCTCGATGTCGATCGCCGGATAATGGCCCTGGTCGGCCAGCGCCCGCGACAGCACGATGTGGCCGTCGAGAATACCGCGGGCGGCGTCGGCGATCGGGTCGTTCTGATCGTCGCCCTCGGCCAGCACCGTGTAGAAGGCGGTGATCGAGCCGCCGCCCTGCGGGCCGTTGCCGGCGCGCTCAACCAGCTTCGGCAGCTTGGCGAACACCGACGGCGGATAGCCCTTGGTGGTGGGCGGCTCGCCGATGGCCAGTCCGATTTCGCGCTGGGCCTGGGCGAAGCGGCTGAGCGAATCCATCAGCAGCAGCACCTGCTTGCCCTGGTCGCGGAAGTACTCGGCGATGGCGGTGGCGAGCATGGCGCCATGCAGCCGCATCAGCGGCGATTCATCGGCCGGGGCGGCCACCACCACCGCGCGCTGCCGCCCCTCCTCGCCGAGAATGTCCTCGATGAACTCCTTGACCTCGCGGCCGCGCTCGCCGATCAGGCCCACCACCACCACATCGGCGTTGGTGTAGCGGGTCATCATGCCCAGCAGCACCGATTTACCGACGCCGGTGCCGGCGAACAGGCCCATGCGCTGGCCGCGGCCGACCGTGAGCAGGCCATTGATGGCCCGCACGCCGACGTCCAGCGGCGTGCGGATCGGCGCCCGCGCCAGTGGATTGATCGGCCGCCCGACCAGCGGAAGCGCCACTTCCGTCTCCAGCGGCCCGAGTCCGTCCAGCGGCCGGCCGGCGCCGTCCAGCACGCGCCCCAGCACGTTCGGACCGATCCGCACGGCCGAGGCGCCGGTCAGCGGCCTGACCCGGGCATTGGGGGTGAGGCCGTGCATCTCGCCGCTCGGCATCAGGTACAGCCGCTCGCCGGAGAAGCCCACCACCTCGGCTTCCAGGCCCTGGCCGTCGACGGTCTCGATCCGGCAGCGGGCGCCGACCGGCGCGGTGCAGCCCTCGGCCTCCAACGTCAGGCCGACCATGCGGCGCAGCACCCCCTCGACCTCCAGCGCCGGCCGCCGCACCTTCTCCTGGCGGCGCTTGAGGCGGGCCAGCCATTCGCTGGCGCGCGAGCTGTCGGGCGCGTTCTCGCTCATGGCTACCCCGCCGCGTCCTCGGCGCGCTCGCCGCCCAGCAGATCGCGGGCGAGCGCCGCCAGCCGCCGCTCCAGCGTGGCGTCGATATGGCTGCTGGAGGTCAGCACCCGGCAGCCGCCGCGGCTGAGCGTGGGATCCTCCACCAGCTGCCAGGCCGGCGCCTCACCCTCCCCCAGTGTCTCGCGCAGGAAACGGGCGTCGTCCGGATGCACATGGACCTTCACCTCGCGCGCGCCGACCGGCAGCAGCGCCACGGCCTCCCGCACGCAGGCCAGGATCTCGCCCGGCTGGGTCTGCAGCTCGCGGCGGATGATCTGGCTGGCCAGCAGCATGGTCATGCGCACCAGCTCGTCCTCGACCGCGTCATCAAGTTCGCGCAGCGGCGCCGCCAGGGTATCGAGCATGCGCTTGAAGCGCGCCGCCAGCTCCCGTCCTTCCCGCTGCGCCTCGGCCTGGCCGTCGCGGCGGCCGGCCTCCACGCCTTCGGCATGGCCGGCGGCGAAACCTTCCTGGTGACCAGCGGCGAAGCCCTCCTGCTTGCCGAGGGCGAAGCCCTCGTCGTAGGCGCGCTGCTGCAGCGCTTCGATCTCCGCCACGCTCGGAACCGGAGGCGCTTCCTCGACGGGCTGCGCCACCGGTTCCTCGACCGCCGGCGCGGGCGCCGGCCGCGGCTCGTCCACCGACGGCAGCTCCCAGCGGCTGAACGCCTCGCCTTCTACGCCGCGAATGATCTTCTGAATGGCCATCAGATGTAGGCCTCACCCGCGCCGCCCAGCGCCAGCTGACCGGCATCGGCCAAGCGCTTGGCGATATTGAGAATTTCCTTCTGCGCCGCCTCGACATCCGAGAGCCGCACCGGCCCCTTGGCCTGCAGGTCGTCGGCGAGCATTTCGGCGGCGCGCCTGGAGAGGTTCTTGAAGATCTTCTGCCGCAGCTGATCGTCGGCACCCTTGAGGGCGACCACCAGCATGTCGCCGCTGACTTCGCGCAGCAGCAGCTGGATGCCGCGGTCGTCGACGTCCTTGAGGTCGTCGAACACGAACATGAGATCCTGGATCTTCTGCGACAGATCGGCGTCGACCTCGGCGATCTGCTCCATGATCCGCGACTCCACGCTGGAGTCGAGGTAATTGAGGATGCTGGCCGCGGCCTGCGGTCCGCCCAGCGACGAGGACTTGAGCCGCTGCTGGCCGGAGAACTGGCGCTCCATGATCTCGTCCAGCTCCTGCAGGGCAGCCGGCTGCACGCCCTCCAGCGTGGCGATGCGCATGACGATGTCATGGCGTATCCGCTCGGGCAGCTCGTTGAGCACCTGCGCGGCCTGGTCGGGATCGAGATAGGACAGCACGATGGCGATGATCTGCGGATGCTCCAGGCGGATCATCTCCGCGATGGTGCGGCCGTCCATCCACTTCAGCTGCTCCAGGCCGCGGTTGGTGCCGCCCATCACGATGCGGTCGATGATGGTATTGGCCTTGTCCTCGCCCAGCGCCTTGATCAGCACCTTGCGGATGTATTCGGTGTTGCCCACGCCCAGGCCCGTCTGCTCGGAGACGGTGGCGACGAACTGCTGGACCACGCTGGTGACCTGCTCGCGGCTGATGTTCTTCAGCGCGGTCATGGCGGTGCCGATCTTGTGCACCTCCTTGGGCCCGAGATGGCGGAGAATGGACGCCGCCTCATCCTCGCCCAAGCTCATGAGGAAGATCGCGGCGCGGTCGGCGCCGGTCAGTTTGCCGCTTTGCCTGCTCTTCTCACTCATCTTCGGACAACCAGCTCTTCACCACGTTGGCCGCCACGGTCGGATCCTGGTTCACCACCTGCCGCGCCATCATCAGCGCTTCCTCATACGAGCTCGACGTCAGCCCCAGCAGCTGCGGTTGCTGCTCGACCGGGAGCGGCTCCTGCTCCGGTGCCGCCAGCTGCGGCGTCTCCTCGCCGCCCTCGAGCAGCGGCTGCTCGGTCTGCTCCTCCTGCTGCGCCGGCTGCTCCTCCTTCTGCGCCGGCTTGTCGCCGCCCAGCAGGGTGCGAACGATGGGCGCGATCACCTTCAGCACCAGGACCAGGGCGACCAGGGTAGCCAGCGCCAATTTGCCGACTTCCCACGCCTGCGGCTGCTCGTACCACGGCACCCTCGGACCGTCCAGACCGTCGCCCTGGAAGGCGGCGTTCATGACGCTGATGCTGTCGCCGCGGCGCGGGTCGAAGCCCACCGCCTCGCGCACCAGAGCGGTGATCTGATCCAGCTCGACCTGGGACAGCGGCTCACGCGTGACATTGCCGTCGGCGTCGACCACGGTTTTCTGATCGACCAGCACCGCCACCGACAAGCGCTCGATGGTGCCGACCGGCGCCTTGGTATGGCGAACCGTCTTGGTGACCTCGAAGTTGCGCGTGGCGCTGCTGCTTTCCTTGGTGACCACCGGCTCGCGGTACAGCTGATCCGGCGAGGTCTGGCCGGGCGCCAGGGTGCCGGCCTGCGGCGGCTGGTTGGTGAGGGCGCCGGGAACGCCGCGCGCCATGTCGTCCTCGCGCGTGCGCTCCTCGTTGAGCTGCTCGCTGCGCAGCGCCGTGCCGTTGGGATCGTACAGCTCCTGGGTGCTTTCCTCGTGCGCGAAGTTGACCCGCGCGCTGACCTGGGCCCGTACCCGGCCGGCGCCGACCACCGGCGCCAGCAGATTCTCGATGCGCCGCACATAAGCCTCTTCCAGGGCCTGCCGGTACTCGAGCTGGGCGGCGGTGGCATCCGCCATCGTGCTGTCTTCCTTGCGCGTCAGCAGCCGGCCGCGCTGGTCGACCACGGTGACGTTCTCGTGGGTGAGCTCCGGCACGCTGCTGGCGACCATGTGCACGATAGCCGCCACCTGCCCCTCGGTCAGGCCGCGGCCCGACGCCAGGGTCACCACCACCGAGGCGGTCGGCACATTGCGCTCGCGGATGAACACCGACTGCTTGGGCACCGCCAGGTGCACGCGCGCGCTCTCCACCCCGTGGAGAGTGGCGATCGAGCGCGCCAGCTCGGTCTCCAGCGCCCGCTGGAAGCGAGCGTTCTCCATGAACTGGCTGGTACCGAAGCCCTGCTCTTTCTGCAGTGCCTCGAAGCCGGCGGCGCCAGTGCCCTTGGGCAGGCCCTGGCTGGCCATCTGCAACCGCACGCGGGCCAGATCCTTGGCCGGCACCCGGATCGTGCCGCCGGTGTCGTCGAGCTTGTACGCCACCCCTGCCGCCTGCAGCGCCTCGACCACGGCGGCGGCGTCCTGCTCCGACAGCTTGCTGTAGAGGGGACGGTACTCGGGCTCCTGCGCCCACAGGAACAGCAGCACACCGACCGCGACCGACGCCACCAGCCCCGCCACCAAGCCGAGCTTGCGCAGCGTCTGCGGATCCAGCCGCGACTTGAGCTGAGCCAGCAGCGGCAGCTTGCCCTCGCCGCCGGCGTTGCCGTCGTCGTTGGTGGTAGTCAGTGAATTCGCCGCGTCGGCCATCTCTCAACCTCTGCCTGGGCGCCGGCTAGATCTGCATCCGGGAGATTTCCTGATAGGCCTCGAGCAAGCGATTGCGCACCTGCTTGACGGCCTCGAACCCCACCCGCGCCTTCTGCATCGCCACCATCACCTCGGTCAGCGACACATCCTCGCCGCGCAGGAAGGCGTCGGCTTTCTGACCGGATTCGTTCTGCATGCGGTTGACGCTGACCACGGCGTCCTTGAGCACATCGGCGAAACTGGGCGCGGGTACGGCCTCGGCTTCCGGCTTGACGGTCGGCGCGGCGCTGGCCTGGGCCGCCATCGCCCGCATCTGCGCCAGCAGCTGGTTCATCTGATACGTGTTCATCGCCTGCCTCGCATAGCGTTGCTGGCGATGCCCTATGCAGATTCCGGGCCAAGCCTCGCAAATGGCGCGAACGCGTGGCGGCGGGCGGCGTGGCGCGCTTTTCCGACGGCACCGGCGTCAAGCTTCCGTCGCTTCGTCCTCGAAACGCTGGATGCCGTATTTGCGCAGCTTCTCGACCAGGGTGGTACGGCGCAGCCCCAGCAGCTTGGCGGCCTGCGCCACCACGCCGCCGGCTTCGTCCAGCGCCTGGCGGATCAGTCCCACTTCCAGCTCGGCGAGGAATTCCTTGAGATCGATGCCGCCATTGCGCCAATCGACCGACGGCAAGGCGAAGCCCGGCTTGGCCACGGCGACCGGCGCCGGCGTGAATACCGCTTGCGGCTCGGGCTCGCGCGCCACCGCCGGCTCGGCGGCAACCGCCGCGAGCGCGGCCCGCGGCGGTTCGGGCTCCGGCTCGTGTTCAGGCTCGGGCTCGATCAGCGCGGTCGCCAACTGCACCGGCAGCGTCAAAGAATCGGCTTCGACCAGTCCCTGCGGGCGGAATTTCTCCGGCAGATCCTCCAGCTGCACCTCGCCGTACGGACAGAGGATTGCCAGCCGCTCGACCAGGTTGGCCAGCTCGCGCACGTTGCCCGGCCAGTGGTATTGGCTCAGCGCCGACAGCGCCGCTGCCGAGAAACGCACCGCGCCGCGCCCGGATTCCTCGATGCGCCGCACCAGCTCCTCCACAAGGACCGGAATGTCACCGGGGCGGTTACGCAGCGGCGGCAGCTCGATGGGGAACACGTTCAGCCGGTAGTAGAGATCCTCGCGGAACAGCCCCTCGCTGATGCGGGCCTCGAGATTGCGGTGGGTGGCGGCGATGATGCGCACGTCCGCCTCGATGGTCCTGTTGCTGCCGACCCGCTCGAAGCAGCGCTCCTGCAGCACACGCAGCAGCTTGACCTGCATGTGCAGGCTCATGTCGCCGATCTCGTCCAGGAACAGGGTGCCACCCTGGGCCAGCTCGAAGCGGCCCTGGCGAGCGCTGATGGCGCCGGTGAACGCGCCCTTCTCGTGGCCGAACAGCTCGCTCTCCAGCAGATCGGCGGGAATGGCGCCGCAGTTGATCGGCACGAACGGCTTGCCGGCGCGCGCCGACAGCGCATGGATGTTGCGCGCCACCACCTCCTTGCCGGTGCCCGATTCGCCGAGGATCAACACATTGGCGTCGCTGGGCGCCACTTGGGCGATGAGCTTCTGCACGCGCTGCATCGCCACGCTCTGGCCCACCAGCCGCGGTAGGCCGGCGCGGCGCGGCGCGCGCTCGCGACTCTGGGAGTTGTGACTCAGGGCTTGCCGCAGCGCGGCCGACAACTGCGCCTGCTTCAGCGGCAACTGCAACGTGCCGAGCACGCTGGCGCTGGCGGTCGCCTGGTTGAGCCGCCCCACCCCGGGCGGCGCCAGCAGGAACACCGGCAGGTCCGGCGCCTGATCCCACAGCCTGGCCAGCGCCTTTTGCCACGGTCCTTCGACGTGCTCCGCCACGACCAGCGCCAGGGCCGCCTGCACGTTGGCGAACTCGGCCTGGAACGGCAGTACGCAGGCGTCATGATCGAGAAAACGCACCACCGCCTCGATCCCCGCGGCACGTGCGGGATCGGAGTCGACAACCAGGACTTTGACCAACGCAGAGTCTCCCAAGCGGGCTCGCACTGCTTCGGACGTCCTGTCCTGGCCACAGCTATTGTTGTGGCAAGCCCACAGTTTGTTGTTATCCTGTCAAGAAACCGACGGTACCCAAGGGTTAACCCTAAGTCAACCGCGATCGGGTCCAATACCGATCCAAGTCAAGAAATCGACACTTTCCCGCTCGGACTTAAATGCGAAATGCGGCGGCCCCGCTGCGCGAGCGAAGGGTGCCGTTTCCGTCAGGTGTTCGCGGCGGAAACCGCCGCCGAGGATGCCGGCCTAGCCGCCGCGTCCGCGCCGGCTGGCGATGAAGCGGCGATGCTGGCGGAAAGCGAGCTTCTCCAGCTGCTCGACCACCCCTTCGGTCACGCCGTCGAGCTCGGTATGGACGCGCGTGCCGTCGCCCTCGGCGCTCAGGCGCTCGACCCGCACCGGCAAGCGCAGCGGGCGCGGCAGCGACTCGTGAAGGAACAGCTCCACCAGCAGCCGAGCGCCCGGCTGCGGCGGCTGATGGTCGATCCAGGCGAGCGTCCTGCCGGACAGCCAGATGGGATGGCGCGGCGGTAACGGGCGGGCTTGCGCCAGCAGCTCGCCGAGCAATTCAGCCATGAGCTGCAGGCGCGCCTCCAACACTTGCAGATGGCGCGCGGGCGGCGCGTCCTCTTCGCCGCCGCTTTCCAGCGGCGACTCAAGGCTGGCGAACTGCCGCAGCAGACGCTCGTTGTCGCGCGCCAGCCGGTCGGCCTCGACCTCGGCGAGCGGCCCGGCCAGCGCCCGCCAACTCATGGGTACCCGTTCGTGGTATTGCAGCTCGCTCATGGCAACCCGCACCGCGCGCCCTCTCGGGCCCATCCTCGATATCGGCAATCCGGACTTTCACCGGGAAAAGCGCCGGTAAGCATCCGTCGCCTTTTGCCCGGCACGTACGTCACGCATCTGGCGAGCCGCCTCGTCCCGGCCCTGCTCCACCAACATGAGTAGTTCCTGGTCGATGTCCAGCACTCTGCGCACGCAGTCGACAACGGTCGGCGCGTGCTCCTTTGGAACCGGCTGCGCAAACAGCTCCCGCGCCAACTGCTGGCGCCGCTGCTCGCGCTCGGCCAGCGTCGGCCAGTCTTTGGCCCGCGCCAGCTGGAGCATTTCCTCCGTCAGCGCCAGCAGCTGCTGCGCCAACTGGGCCTGGTTCTCAAGGGGCATGGTTCATCGGTCTAGCCCGCCGTACCCGTGGCGGGCATCTGCCGGAGTTCCGGCGGAATGGCCATCCAGGCATCGCGGATCTCGCGCAGCAACCGCGCCACCTCGTCGAGCGCCGCCTCATCGTTATGAAGATTGGCATGCAACAGACGGCGCTGCATGTAATCGTACAGCGCATCCAGACCGGCGGCGATCTCACCGCCGGCGGCATGGTCCAGGCAGCCTTGCAAACCGCCGATGATGGCGACCGCCTTGCCCAGTAGCGTGCCCTTTTCCGCTATCTCGTTGCGCTGGAGCGCCCCCTTGGCCTGGGCGATGCGCTCGAGGGCGCCGTCCATAAGCATGCACACCTGCTGATGCGGGTCCGCGTACGCCACACCGCTGTAGGCACCGATTTGCCGATATTGCTGCGCGCCGCGCGAATAGCCGTAACTCATTGTCTCAATTCCTCAAGCCAAACGCGGAAGCCCCGGTACCCCGGTCAGCCGATCATCGTTTGCAGAGAGGCCAATTGCTGGCTCAGATAGCTGCTAGTCTGACCGAGCCGCGCCACCAGACTGTCCATGGCGGTGAACTGCGCCAGCAAGCGCGCCTGCACGCTCTCCATGCGGCGATCCAAGGCTTCCCTATCCTCTTCGATATCCTTGAGCCGACCGTTGAGCGCGTCGGTGGTCTCGGTGAGAACCCCCTCGGCATCGAGGTAGCTGCCGAGGAAGCCGTCGAGTTCGGCGAGAATGCCGCGCGAGAACACCACTATACCGCGGTCGCCCAGCTCATCGCCGGTGATGCGCAGCCGCAGCCCATCGGCCGGCCCGCCGTCGCCGATCAGCTCCTGACCTACCCCCACGGCGATCCGCCCGCCTATGCTGCCCGCCACATCGACGCCGGCTTCGCCTTCGCCGACGGCCAGGCCCAGGGTCGCGCTCAACCCCGAGTCGGCCGACAGGATTTCGACGGTGGACTCAGAGCCGTAGCTGTCGGAGACGATCTCGAAGCGGTTGTTGACGGTGTCGTAGCTCACCCGCACGGTCACGCCCAGCTTCTGCAGCTCGCTGTCTTCGTTGATGCGCGCCTGCAGCTCTCTGGCCAGCTCTTCACCGCTGCTGTAGCTGCCATGGGTAAGGCGGATCTGCTTGGACTCGATGCCATCGACCTTGACGGTGAAACTGTCGTTGTTAGCGTCGATGTCGATCGGCGACACGGCCGGATCGACGGCGAGGGCCGTTCCCACGTACCGCCCCTGGGTCGCGAGCTGCGTGATATGGACCGCGTAGCGCCCCGACTGAGTGCCGCTGCTGCTACCGACATACTCGACGCCGGTCGCCTCCTCCGTTAGCCCGTACGAAGCGAACAGCGCACCGATCTCTTCGAAGTGGGCACTCAACGCCTTGTCGAGCTTGGCGTTGTCGATCTCCAAGGTACCGTCGCGCTTGCTGACGATGCCCAGATCGGCCAAGGAACGCACCGCGCCGCCTTCCAGCACCCTGAGCGGGTCCGTGAGCAGGCTGCGCAGCTTGCTATTGAGATTGCGCACCAGGGCGTCGCCGGTCAGCGCCGAGGCTTTCTTGTTCTCGGCGTCGTACTTGGTGAGCGCGGTGATCTGCTGCTGAAGCTTGTTGTAAGCCTCGACAAAAGATTTGATCTTGCCTTGAACGGCCGCCGTGTCCCGGCTGACGTCGATGCGCACGCTGCCGGTGGTGGTATCACTCAGCGATAGCGTGACGCCCTCGATGGCGTCGGTGATCTCGTTGCTGGCGCGACGGATGCTCAGGCCGTTGATCGTCAGACGGGCATCCTCGGCGGCGCGGGTTTGCTCGGCGTTGCTGGCGGTGGTGTTGAACGCGAGGCGGGACAAGCCGGCGGCGTCGCCATCGTCACCGTCCTCGTCGGCCACCTCCACCACGAAGCCGTTGGCCGCGCCCGTATCCTTGGCGGTGAACACCAGCCGCTGGCCGCTGCCGTCGTTGATGATGGACGCCTGGACACCGACGTTCGCCGCATTCACCGCGTCACGCACCTGCGCCAGCGTGCTGCCCGGCTCGATGACCACGCGCTTGGCCGTCCGCTCCGGATTCTCGTCGAACGACGAGACCTTGCCGCTGGCTTCGTCCACGGCCACCGTACCGAAGCGGAACGTCAAAGTTCCGCCGCCCACGACCTCATCGGTGTTGGCGAAGGCTTGGGTGGCGATGCCCTGCGCCTGCGCCAGCGCGCTGACCTCCAGCTGGTAACTGCCGACAGCAGCCCCCGCACTGGCGCTGACGCCGATGGCGTCGGGCTTGCTGGACGTCGCCTTCATCTGGCTGAACGACTTGGCGTCGGCCAACGCCTTCACTTGCTCGCGAAAGCCCGACAGAGCGCTCTTGAGCGCGCCATAAGCGGAAAGCTGGGTTTGAACCTTCACTTCCTGCCGATCGAGTCGGTTCTGCACCGGCGCTCGCTCGGCCGCAACCAGCTGTGACACCAGCGACTGGATATCGATACCCGAGCCGATACCCGATGATGTGATTCCCGCCAACGCCCGATCTCCCCGCGACCACCAGCGAATCTGGTGTCAGACTTAATGCAATCTCCGCGCCATCAGGCCTTGGCCCTAAACAACACGCCTCGTGCCTGATCCAGGCTGGCGGCGATGGCAAGCACTTCCTCGGAAGGGATCTGCCGTATCACTTCCCCGCTCTCGACATCGACCACCTTGACGACGGTAAGCCCGCTATCCCCGTCGATGCTGAACTGCAGATCCCGCCTAACCACCTGGAAGAAGTCGTTGATCTTCTTCACCGCCGACGCCAGCTCCTGCTCCGACGAGGGAGCACCGGCCTTCGGCTCGGCGCCCTTATCGACGGACCTATTAACGTCCGACGCGGATTCGGGGGACGGCTGACGCTGCGCCACCGTCCCGAACCCGCGCGGTTCGTTCACTAGGCTTGTTATCAGAGAGCTGTCCATGAACGCTCACCCCCCGACCTCGAAAGGACGGCCGCCCCCCGGCGGCCGTCCGGCTTAGCTTACCGCAGCAGCGAGAGAACGTTCTGCGGCACGCTGTTGGCCTGCGCCAGCATGGCCACGCCCGCCTGCTGCAGGATCTGCGCCCGGGTGAGGTTCGCGGTCTCGGCAGCGAAGTCGGCGTCCATGATGCGGCTGCGGGCCGCCGACAGGTTCTCGGCGCTGACGCTCAGGTTGGAGATGGTCGACTCGAAGCGGCTCTGCACCGCACCGAGCTGCGAGCGCAGCACGTTCACCTGCTGCAGCGCCAGGTCGACGGTGCGCAGAGCGTCGGACGCGTTCTGACGGGTCAGCACGTTGACGTTATTCAGCACGTAACGCTCGGTCGTCAGATTGCCGGCCGTCAAATTGAGGTTGGCTACGTCGGTACCGGCGACCGAAATGGTCTTGCCGACATCGGTGGTCAACACCAGGCCAGCGTCATACGTCCGGCTGCCGCCGGCGCCCAGGCCGAGCACGGCATTAGTAGCATCGTCCTTGATCTCGATCGACGCGCCGGTGGTATTGCTGAAAGTGATGTTGGTGCCGTTCACCTCAGCTGTGACGCCCGTCTGACCAGCGGCCGCGTTGATCTTCTTAACGGCGTTATCGATGGTCTCGTTCGCGGCGAGATTCACCTGGACGCCGTTGACGGTGATGGTCGTGGCGGCCGCATTGGCGGTGTAAGCCAGATCGAAAGAGGTCTTCGCGGCCTTCTGCGCACTCACCCCCGAATCGGCGGTGACCAGATTGATGGCAGTGATGACGTCGTCGACGGTTTCCGCGTTGCTCAGGTCGATCGCCGTGCCGTTGATGGTGAAGCCAGTCACGCCGGCGATGCCGCTACGGTCGAACGAAGCGCCTTCGTAGATCTCGGAACCGAGCTGCGAGCCGCGGGCGTCCACGCCATTGACCGTGATGGTCTGCCCCTGGTTGGCGCCGATCTGGAACACCAGGCTGCTCATGGTGCCGTCCAGGATGTTCTGACCGTTGAACTGGGTCGAGGAGGCAATGCGGTTGACCTCGGCGATCAGCGCCGACACCTCGTTGTTGATCGCCCGGCGGTCGGAGGCCGCGTTAGTGTCGTTCGCCGACTGCACCGCCAGCTCGCGGATACGCTGCAGGGCGTTGCCGATTTCGCCCAGCGCGCCCTCCGCCGTCTGGGCGAAGGAGATGCCGTCGTTGGCGTTGCGCATGGCCTGATTCTGGCCGCGGATCTGCGCGGTGAACCGCTCGGAGATCGCCAGGCCAGCCGCGTCGTCCTTAGCGCTGTTGATGCGCAGACCGGAGGACAGGCGGGTCAGGGAGGTCTGCAGGGCGGACTGCGAGTTGTTCAGATTGCGCTGCGCGTTGAGCGAGGCAACGTTGGTGTTGATAACCTGTGGCATGGTCGGTCTCCTTGTTCAAGGGGACGGCTGGCGGCCGTCTGTCCCGAAATTCGAACGGGTTGTTTTTCTCACCTTCCCCCAGGTTAACGGCCGCTATGCCGAGAACTTTAGGGGTGGTATGAAAATCGGCGCCGCCGTCGTCGGGTTAGGACCGTCTCGTTTCGGCTCCACCCCATATATCGGCCGCTCGCTCGGCCACTTTAGGGGGGAATCGGGGAAGGGACGCCGACGCGATGCGTCGGCGCGAGCAGGGCGACACCTCAGAGTAGGTTGAACAGCGACAGCCCCTGGATCCGCACATAGCTCTGCTGAGCCGCCTGCAGACCGACCAACTGCAGATTGAATTCGCTTACGGCCTTGGCGTAATCGAGATCCTCGATTTTGGACACCGCGCTCTTGAGCTCGAGCAAGGCGTTCTCATTGGTGTCCAGCTCGGCTTCGATGGCGTACAGCCGGGCGCCCACTTCGGCGCGCACCCGCAGCACGTTCTCCTGCGCCTGGTCCAGGTCGGCGATCGCACGGCCGATGGCGTTGTGCACGCGAGCGCGGTCGATCACGTTGTCGCCTCCCGACTCCAAGGCGTCGATCAGGTTCTGCAAGGTGACGAACACCGATTGCGGCCTGCTGCGCTCGAGCACGAAGCTGTCGCCGTCGGCGGGCACACCGGTGATGGTCACTTCGATGCCATCGAAGCGTATGGCTTCTCCCGGCTCGAACGGCTGCCAGTCGCCGCTGCCGTTCACCGCGTACTCGAGCCGTCCCGAGGCCGACTCGCGGAACAGGATGGTGGCGGGGAAGACGGCGCCCCCCTCGGGATCGAGCACCCGGCCGCTGTCGATCACGCCGGTGCCGCGATTGCCCGCCGCCGGCTGCGTGCTAAAGGTACCGTTGCCGTTAGGAACCTTCATGAACACGTCGAACCCGGTGTGGTTCTCCACCAGCTGTCGGGTCGGCCCGACCTGAACCATGCGCTCGTTCTGGTCGCCGTTGTAGACCACACCGGTCGCCGTCCTGGAGAACGGCTGCTCGCGGCTGGCGGCGCCCGCGAACAGATATTCGCCGTTGCCGTCGGTGGAATTGGCGAGCTGCACCAACTGCTCGAAGCGCTCGCGCAGCTCGGCGGCGATGAAGCGCCGCTCGGTGGCGCTGTTGCTGTCGTTGTTGGCCTGCACCGCCAGCTCGCGCACGCGCTGCAGCAGGTTGCCGACCTCGACCAGCACCGCTTCCTCGCTGCCGAGCCGGGTCTGCGCCATGCCCGCGTTGTCCTGCAGGCGCTGCAGTTCGCCGATGCTCGCGGTGAGATCGAGCACCCGCGCCGCACCGACCGGATCGTCGGCCGGCGTGAGGATGCGCTGGCCGGTCGCCAGGTGCTGCTGGGTCTTCGACAGCTTGGCTTGCTGCTGCAGTACCGAGCCGATGCTTACCGCCTGGAACTGGCTGGTGGAAATTCTCATCGAAAGTTACCTCCCGACAGCATCGAGCAAGGACTGGAACACGGCATTGGCGGTGACGATCAGCTGGGCCGACGCCTGGAACGCCTGCTGGTAGCGCAGCATTTCCGCGGCTTCCTCCTCCAGATTGACGCCCGAAACCTCCTCGCGATAGGCAACCGCCTGCTCCAGCATGACCTCCTGCGCGTCGCGATTTACATTCGCACGCAAGGTCTGGGTACCGACCCGCCCCACCACTCGGCTGTAGAACTCCTGGACGGTCGCGTCGCCGTCTTCCATCAGCTTGTGATTGCGCAAGTCGGCCAGCGCCAACAGATTGGTGTTGTCGCCGCGGCCGTTGACGTTGCGCTTGATGAAGAAGGCGTCGCCCTCGTCCGGATTGCCCGTCACTTCCACCGCGATGCTGCCGCCGGCCACCGCGATCTGCAGGCTGCCGTCGACGGTCGGCACCGGCTCGATGACGGCGAGGCTGCCGTCCCGGGCGGTGATCTCGGCACGATAACCGCTCCCGGTGCGCACCAGGCGGATCGTGTCGAACGCCGCCGGCGATTCGAGATCGACATCGGCGCCAACCCGCGCCGCGCCGATTTTACCGGTTCCGGTGTTGACGCTCTGACCGGTGTCGTCGGTCCACTCCCCGGTCAGCGCGGGGCTGGCCCAGGCGATCTCGCTGGGCCGCGTGAGCGCGACGTCGATAGTGCGGGCGGCGTTGGCCGGATCGGTGATGACGAAGAAATCGCCGCCGCGCTGCATCGTGCCCTGATCGAAGTTCACACCCAGCCGATGCACGCGGTTGAACTCCGTGGCCAGCACCGTGGCGAGCTCGTCCAGCTCGCCTTTGACCACATCCAGGCTCTCGCGACGGAAATCGAGCAACCCGCCCAGACTCCCGCCGGTGATGTTGTTGGTGATATTGACGGTCGAGCCGCCGGCGACGAAAGCGATCTCACGGCGCGACGGATCGTCGGCACTGGCGACCGTCTTCAGTGGGTTGCTTACGGCGGCGGCCACCAGCGGTTGGCCATTGCCGATGAAGACGTTGACCGAACCATCGGCCAGAGCCACCACTTGAGTGGCCACGCGCTCCGAGAGCTGCTCCAGCAGCGCGTCACGTTTGTCGAGCAGGTCGTTGGGCGGCGCCCCCTGGGAACGGCCAAGGGCCACGGCGATTTCCTGATTGAGCCGAGCCACCGCGCTGGCGAGTTCGTTCACTTCGTCGACAGTCACCTCGAGGCGGGTATTGACCTCTTTTTCGAGTTCGGTGAGGCGCGAGCTCAGAAAATGAAAGCGGCTGACCAAATTGCGGCCTTCGGTGAGCATGACGTCGCGCGCCGTCGAGGAAGTCGGGTCGGCAGCAGCCTGCTGCACAGAGTTGAAGAACGCCTGCAGCGAGGGCGCCAGCCCGGCATTCTTGTCCGCCAGCAGACCGTCGATGCGCCCGCTCAGCTCCGCGAAGGTGTTCAGCCGGTTGTACTCGGCCGTGTTGCTGCGGACGTTGGCGTTTCTGTCGTCGTCCGCCATACGGCGGATCTGCGCGATCCCGACGCCGCTGCCGGCCCAGCCACCGCCGACCAGGGTCGGTGTCAGCGTCGTCAGCTCGACGCGCTGGCGACTGTAACCCTTGGTATTGACGTTGCTGATATTGTGTGACGTGGTCGCCAGCGCGCGTTGGAATGCGAGCATTCCGGAAACGCTAGTTTGAAATAGATCTGCCATGGCTATCCTGCGTCCCCACGGGCAGCCCGGAGGCCCCCGCTGCGTCTTGGTGTTTGTCGTCCGCCGCGGCGGAATCTTTAACGCCCCCTGAGGGCGGCTCGGCGGCGCACGCCGTCGACGGCCCTTGCACGCCCCTACGCCGACGGCGTTTCGCCCTCGCCCAGCATCGCGCTCAACGCCGGCCCGTTCATGATTCGGCTGATCTTGTCGGCGTATTCGGGGTCGGTGGCGTAGCCGGCCTCCTGCAGCGCCCGCGCGAAGGCCTCCGGGTCCTCACCGACCCGCAGCGCGTCGCGGTAGCGGGGGTTGCCCTGCAAGAACCGTGCGTAGTCCTCGAAGCACTCATCAAGCGAGCGGTAGGCGCGAAAACTGGCCAATTCCTTGACGGCGACGCCGTCGCGGAACTCCAGCGTCGGAACCTTGACGCTCTCGCCGGACCAGCCGTGCGCCTTGATGCCGAACAGGTTGAAGCTGCTGCCGCCGTCGGCCTTGCGGATCACGTGCCGGCCCCAGCCGGTTTCCAGCGCCGCCTGCGCCACCAGCGCCTTGGCGGATACGCCGATCTTCCTCGCCGTCCGCTCGGCCGCGCTCCATACCGCGCGGACGAACTCCTCCGGCGACGCCCAGCCCGGCCCCTTGCCGCCGACCGCGGTCTGAGCGGGCGGCGTTTCCGCCGTCGGCCGCACCGCCGTCATCGGATGGCGCCGGTAGTCGTCCAGCGCCGCGCCCTGCGGCGCCTCGGCTTGCTGCTGCAGGCCCATGTTCTGCAGCAGCTGGCGCTCGATCACCGGCGCCAGGCCGAGCCCCTGCCCTTGCGCCAGATTCATGGCCAGCTGCTGATCGAGGAGATCGCGGTACTGGCTCTCGGCCGGGCCGCCGAACAGCGCGTCGCCGGGCGTGGCAGCGCGCATGCTCTTGAGCATCTGCTGCACCAGCAGGCTCTCGAACTGGCGCGCCACTTCCTTGGCGGCGGCCGCCGACGGCGTCTTCAGGTCGGCCCGCAGCCGGCTCAGACCGGACGGGTCGAGGACGTTGCCGTAGCGGTTGTCGGTGGAAGCGACCATGGCGTGTCCTGCCTCAGCGTCGTCACTGGGCCCCGCGCCCGGAACCGGGCGCGGAGATCGGGGCGAAGATCCTTGCCACCTTCGCCTCGGCGTTCATGGCTAGATCACGATCAGCTCGGCGCGCAGCGCGCCGGCCCGCTTGAGGGCTTCGAGGATGGCGACCACGTCCGAGGGCGCGGCGCCAACCTTGTTCACGGCGTTGACGATGTCCTGCAGCGAGGTGCCCGGCCCGAACAGGAACATCGGCCGCTTCTCCTGCTGCACTTCGATCGCGCTGTCGGCCGTGACCACGGTCTGGCCCTGGCTGAACGGCGCCGGCTGGCTGACGTTGGCGCTCTCGCTGATGGTCACCGTCAGGCTGCCGTGGGTGACGGCGGCGGCGGTGACTTTCACTTCCGAGCCGATCACCACGGTGCCGGTGCGGGAGTTGACGATCACCTTGGCGGCGGCCTCGCCCGGCTCGACCGTGAGATTCTCCAGGTAGGCGACGTAGCTGACCCGCTGGTCGGGGTCGGCCGGCGCCCGCACCTGCACCGACACCGCGTCCAGCGCCGCGGCGGTGCCGGGGCCCATGGTCTCGTTGATGACCTCGGCCATGCGCTTGGCGGTGGTGAAGTCCGGGCTGTGCAGGTTGAACACCAGCGAATCGCCCAGCGCGAACGGCGACGCCACGGCGCGCTCGACCGTAGCGCCGCCGGGAATGGTGCCGGACGACGGCACGTTGACGGTGATCCGCGAGCCGTCGGCGCCGGACACGCCGAAGCCGCTGACCAGCAGGCTGCCCTGGGCCATGGCGTAGATCTCGCCGTCGGCACCTTTGAGCGGCGTCATCAACAGCGTGCCGCCGCGCAGGCTCTTGGCGTTGCCCAGGCTGGAGACGGTGACGTCGATGGCCTGACCCGGCTTGGCGAACGGCGGCAGCTCGGCGGTCACCATCACCGCCGCCACGTTCTTGAGCTGGAGGTTGTTGGCCGAGATGGTCACGCCCTGCGCGGCGAGCATGGCGCGGATGCTCTGCACGGTGAACGGCGCCTGCGAGGTCTGGTCGCCGGTGCCGTCCAGGCCCACCACCAAGCCGTAGCCCACCAGCTGGTTGGTACGGACGCCGGCGATGGACGCCAGGTCCTTGATGCGCTCGGCGTAGGCGGCGGGGGCCAGTGCCAGCAGCAGCGCGGTCAACAGCAGCCGTTTCATGCCTGTGCTCTCCTAGAACGGGAAGATCACGCTGTGGAAGAAGCGCGTGAGCCAGCCCATGCTGTTGGCGTCGGCCAGAGCGCCGGTGCCGGTGTAGGCGATCTGGGCGTCGGCCACGCGAGTGGAGGAAATGGTGTTGTCGGCCCGCACGTCGTCGCGGCGGATGATGCCGGTGATCACCACATACTCGTCGCCCTGGTTCAGGGTGAGCTTCTTGCGACCCTGGATGACCATGTTGCCGTTGGGCTGGACCGAGATGACCTGGGCGGTGAGCACGCCCTTGAGGGCGTTGCGCTGGTCGGCGCTGCCGTTGCCCTGGAACTCGCGGGTGCCCTGCAGCTCGGCGCTGAACGGGTTGCCGCCGATGGACACCGGACGGCCGCCGAAGATCGGCGCCGCGAGACCGACCGAGTTCTCCTTGCTGGTCTCGGTACGGGCGTCCTTGCTGGCCTGGGTCTGTTCCTCGAACACCACCGTCACCAGATCGCCCACCCGGCGGGCGATGCGATCCTCGTACAGCCGCACGTCCAGCCCGGCCTGGTAGATGGCGCCGTTGATCTGCCGCGGCGGCATTTCCACGCTCGGCGGCGGCAGCGGCTCCGGCAGCGTCATCGGCGGCGCGCTGGCACAGCCGGCCAGCAGCGCCATCGACAACAGTGCGATCAGGCTCCGAATGCTAGTCATCACAGTACCTTAGGTGTTGTTGTTGATGTACTGCAGCATGCCGTCGACCGTCTGGATCGCCTTGGTGTTGGTCTCGAAGGCGCGCTGGGTTTCGATCATGTTCACCAGCTCTTCGGCGATGTTGACGTTGGAACTCTCCAGCGAGCCCTGGAAGACGGTGCCCACGCCGTTCAGCCCGGGCGCGCTGACCATGGCCGGGCCGCTGGCGGCGGTCTCGACGTAGAGGTTCTGGCCGATCGGCTGCAGGCCGGCGGGATTGACGAAGTCGGCCAGCTGGATCTCGCCGACGTTCTGCACGTCGGCCTGTCCCGGCAACGTCACGGTGATCGTGCCGTCCTGACCGATGGTGATGGTCTGGGCGTTGTTGGGGATGGTGATGTTGGGCTGCACCAGGTAACCGCTGGAGGTCACCAGCTGGCCCTGGTCGTCCAGGTGGAAGGAGCCGTCGCGCTGATAGCCGATGGTGCCGTCCGGCAGCAGCACCTGGAAGAAGCCGCGGCCCTGGATGGCCAGGTCCAGCGCGTTGCCGGTCTGCACCAGGTTGCCCTGGGTGTGCAGCTTCTCGGTGGCCGCCACCCGTACGCCGGTGCCGAGCGACAGGCCGGTGGGCAGACGGCTGTCCTGCGAGGTCTGGCCGCCCGCCTGACGCACGGTCTGGTAGATCAGATCCTCGAAGCTGGCGCGGTCCTTCTTGAAGCCGGTGGTGTTGACGTTGGCCAGGTTATTGGAGACCACCTGCATGCGCGTCTGCTGCGCGTCCAGGCCGGTCTTCGCTACCCACAGTGCTGGATTCATGGCTGTCACCTCTTTAGTGCCCCCGTCGGCGAATTGACGCCTCCGGGACGTAAAGAGGTAATTGCAAGAGGCGGGCCAACCGGCGAGTATTCTTTTCGTTACAGCCGGTTGCGTTGCTTTCTTGAGAACGGCGCGCGGCGGGACCGCCCCCGACTCGTGGATGGGAGCGGCCCCGCCGCGCGTCGTGTCGCCGCCGGGGAGCGGCAACCTCAACCGTTCTGCCGCAGCAGGCGGGCGCTGGTCTCGTCGTTCTCCTTGGCGGCGCCGATCAGCTTGACATAGGTCTCGAAGCTGCGGGCCTGGTCGATCATCTTCACCAGCGCGTCCACGGCGTTGGTGTTGCTGCTCTCCAACGCGCCGGCGGTGAGCCGCACGGTGCCGTCCGGCAGCGCCTGGCCGCCGTCGCGCAGCCGGAACAGGCCGTCCGGCCCCTTGACCAGATCGGCGTGATCGGGACGCACCAGCCGGATCCGGTCGAGCACCGCCAAAGTATTGGCGGGCTGGCCGATGGGTACGATGCTGATGGTGCCATCAGCGCCGATCTCCAGCTTCTGCGCCGGCGGAATGGCGATCGGTCCGGCGTTGCCCAGCACCAGCTCGCCGGAGCCGGTTTGCAGCAGACCGTTCGGGCCGATGCGCAGATCGCCCCGGCGGGTGTAGGCCTCGGTACCATCGGGCGCCTGCACCGCGATCCAGCCGTCGCCGTTGATGGCGACGTCCAGATCGCGGCCGGTGGTGAGCAGCGCGCCCTGGCGGAAGTCGGTGCCGACCAGGGTCTCCTGGACGTACGCCCGGTCCGGATAGCCGGGACCGCGCATCGGCGCGCTCAGCAGGCTGTCCAGGTCGGCACGGAAGCCCGGCGTGCTGACGTTGGCCAGGTTGTGGTTGTTGACCTGCTGAGCCTGCAAGGTGTGCTTGGCGCCGGTCATGGCGATGTAGAGCAAGCGTTCCATGTGGCGGTCTCCTGAAATGGCCCGCGGGTGACACCGACCCGGACGATGCGCGGCGATTACTCCGCCCCGCCGCCCCTCGCGCGAGGAGCCGCGGGGCGGCGTCCGTTAGCGGATGTTCAGAATCTCCTGCGAGAGCTGATCCTGGGTAGCGATCATCTTGGCGTTGGCCTGGTAGTTGCGCTGCGCCGTGATCATCTTCACCAGCTGCTCGGTGACGTCGACGTTGGACTGCTCCAGCGCCCCGGACTGGATGGTGCCCAGACCCGAGGCACCGGGCGTGCCGCGCAGCGGTCCGCCGGAGGCGTAGGTCTCCACCCAGCTGGTGTCGCCGATCTGCTGCAGGTTGTCGGGGCTGGGGAACTGCACCAGCATGACCTGCCCCAGCACCGTCGACTGGCCGTTGGAGAAGCGGGCGAAGATGGTGCCGTCGTTCTCCACGCTCAGGCCGGCGAACTGACCGGCGGCGTAGCCGTCCTGATCCAGCTCGGTGACGGCGAACGCCGTGCCGAACTGGGTCAGGTCGGCGAAGTCGGTGACGATGGTCAGATCGGTGGCACCCGCCAGCGGGCTGTCGGCCGCGGCCGCCGAGAACTGGTAGGTCACCGTCTCGCCGCCGTCGATGTTGTTGAAGGTGCCGTCCGGGTTGAAGGTGATCAGGTTCGGGCCGCTCGGCGCGTCGGGATAGCCGGCCAGCTGCGTATACACCTGCCACTGGTTGGGCTGGTCCGGCACCTTGACGAAGTAGAACGACTGCAGATGCGCCCGGCCCTGCGAGTCGTACACGGTGGTCGAGGTGGAGAAGCTGTAGCTGTCGGCATTGGCCGGGTCGAACGGCGTGACCGCGGGTGCCTGCGTGCCGGACTGCAGGTTGGCGGTCATGTCGATGCGGGTGGTGGCGCGCGGCGCCACCGGGCTGGTGTTGACCCGCAGGTCGACGAAAGTGCCGGTGTTGACGTTGCCGGAGCCGTCCACGCCGTAACCCTGCAGCCGCCGGTTGTTGGCGTCGACGATGTAGCCGTTCCGATCCAGGGTGAAGGAGCCGTTGCGGGTGTAGAGCAACTTGCCGCCGTTGTTGACCTGGAAGAAGCCGGTGCCGTTGATCGCCAGGTCCAGGGTGTTGCCGGTGAAGGCGAACTGTCCCTGGGTGAACTCCTGGCGCACCGCCGCCAGCCGCACGCCCTGGCCGATGGCGATGCGCGCCAGGCCCATGTTGCTGGTGGCGAAAATGTCGGCGAACTCGGCGCGCGATCCCTTGAAGCCGACGGTCTGGCTATTGGCGATGTTATTGCCGGTCACGTCCAGATCGGCCGCGGCGGCATTCAGACCGGTGAGAGCGGTTTCGAAGGTCATGATCCATCCCCCTTAGCGGATCTCTTGGACGCTGGCCATGCTGACGCTGCCGAGGCCGGCGAGGTTGAGCGTGGGCTGAGCGCCCTGGTAGCCCAGGATGACGCTGTCGACGCGCGCCGACACCAGCGTACCCAGGGCGGTCTCGGTGCCGTCGATCACGGTCGAGGCCTTGAGCACGTAACGGCCGGGCTCGACCCGCGCGCCGGCGGCGTTGGTGCCGTCCCATTCGAAGGCGATGTCGCCGGCCGGCTGGACGCCCAGCTGCACTTCCCGCACCAGCACCCCACTCTCGGTGTAGACGCCCACCTTGAGATTGTTGACGGCCACCGGCGAGAACACCGTGGCGGTGAGGTTGCCATTGGGCGGCAGGTAGCCGACGTCGGACTCGATCAGCACCTCGCGCCCGACCAGCGAAGCCGCCTGCAGGGTCTGCTGGGCGTTGATCGCCGCCTGGAACTCCTTGAAGGACTTCTGCATGTCCTGGATGCCGGTCGCCGTGGTGAACTGGGCGATCTGGCTCAGGAACTCGGCGTTGTCCATCGGATTGAGCGGATCCTGGTTCTTGAGCTGGGCGATCATCATCTTGAGGAAATCCTCCTGACTGACCTGCCCCTGGCTCTTCTGACTGCTGTCCCCGGCCCGGCCGATCCCGCTGCCAGTAAGTGCGCTCAGATCCATAATCGTTCATCCCCTCGAGCGGTTAGCTGCCCAGGCGCAGGGTCTGCAGCAGCAATTCCTTGGAGGTGTTCATCACCTCCACGTTGTTCTGGTAGGACCGCGAGGCCGAGATCATGTTGACCATCTCCTCGACGGTATTGACGTTGGAGCGGTACACGTAGCCGTTGGCGTCGGCCAGCGGATGCGAGGGCATGTGCAGCATCTGCGCCGGCGCCTGGCTTTCCACCACCGCCTCCACACGCACCGGCACCGGCGTGTCGTCGGCGCCCTGCACCGCCTTGAGGGCGGCGGCGAACACCGGCTGGCGAGCCTTGTAGGCTTCCTCCGGGCTGCCGGCCACGGTCTCGGCGTTGGCCAGGTTGCTGGCGGTGAGGTTGAGGCGCACGGTCTGGGCGCTCATGGCCGAGCCGGCGACGTCGAATACCTTGAACAGACTCATGGCTTACTCTCCCCGCAAAGCGCCGAGCAGACCGGTGATGCGGTTGCCCAGAATGGTGAGCGTGGCCTGGTAGCTGACCGTGTTCTCGGCGAACTTGGCCTGCTCGGCCTGCATCTCCACGGTGTTGCCGTCCAGGGCCGGGCTCAGAGGGTAGCGATACAGCAGCGGCGGCGGCGCCTGCGGATCGCCGCCCGGCGGCTGCATATGGTTGGGACGGGTGGTGACCAGCACGGCTTGCTGGCTCTGCGCCTGCCGCATCGCCGCCTTGAAGTCGAAATCGCGGGCTTTGAAGTTCGGCGTGTCGGCGTTGGCCATGTTCTCCGCCAACACCTTGGTCCGCATGGCGCGCAAATGCAGCGCCGCTGCCGGCACTCCCAGGGTCTTGTCCAGTACAGAGCTCATGTCACACCTCGCCGTTGAGACTGACGGCGAGGTTGCAAGGGCTATGCCAGCATCGGGAAAAGCCAGCGGACATGCCGCTTGGCGGCGCCCGGCGGGGATCGCCGCGGTGAGGAGGCGTCGGAAAACCGACGCGGGATTCGGCGCTTATTTCGCCGGATTAACGGCGTCGCGCAGCCGGTAGATGACACCGCCGCCGATGCGGATCATCTCGAAATGGTCGGCATGCCGCACCAGCGACTCCGAGGCGCCGACGATCAGGTAACCGCCGGGATTGAGCACCTTGGCCATGCGGTTGAGGATGTCGACCCGCGATTCCTGGGAAAAATAGATGAGCACGTTACGGCAGAAAATCAGATCGAAACGGCCCAGCAAGCTGTAGCTCTCCAGCAGATTGTGCTGCCGGAAGGTGGTGCGGCGACGGATCTCGGGACGCACCTCCCAGGTGTTGGCGTCGATCTGGGTGAAGAAGCGGCGCAGCCGCTGCGGGCTCAGGCCGCGGCTGACGGCGCTGGCGTTGTAGCGCCCGGCCGTGGCCTGCTGCACCATGGCCGGCGAGATGTCGGTGCCCAGTATCTCCGCCTCCAGCCGGCCGCCCTCCTCGTTGTATTCCTGCAAGGCCATGCTGATCGAGTACGCCTCCTGCCCGGAGGAGCAGGCCGCGGACCAGATGCGCGCCGGCCACAGCCGGCGCTGCTGGAACTCGGGGAACAGCCGCTGCTTGAGCGCCTCGAACGGATAGACGTCGCGAAAGAACTGAGTCTCGTTGGTGGTCATCGCCTCGATGACGTGACCACGCAGCGTGCCGGCGCCGGGGCGGTTCAGGCGCGCCACCAGCTCACCGAGATCGCGAAAGCCTTCACGCTCGATGAGCTGACCAAGGCGGCTGGCCACCAGGTACTGTTTGTTGTCACCCAGGACTATGCCGCAGGATTGTTCCAGAAAGTCCCGAAATGCTCGGTAGTGCTCCGGATCGATCGTGGCGCTCGCCACGCTCTTGCCATCAGCCATTCCAGCCCCTAGAGACGCCGTTCGATCTCTATAACCAACCACGACGACAAAAGGCGGACCCGCGACGGCGCCCGCCCATCACGGCGCGTACTATGCACCAAGGTGGCGTCAAACCCTAGCCCGCACCTTGTCCATGAGCGCCAATACCCGTTCGGCCAGCTCCACCGGGTGGAACTTCGCCAGGAAATCGTTGGCGCCGACGCGCTGCACCAGATCCTGGTTGAACACGCCGCTGAGCGACGTGTGCAGCAGCACGTACAACCGCTGTAGGCGCTCGTTCTGGCGAATGTTCTTGGTCAGGGTGTAGCCGTCCATGCGCGGCATCTCGATGTCGGAAATCACCAGCAGCAGCCGCGCCAGCGGCGAATCGGGCTGCTCGGCCCAGCCCTGGAGGATTTCCAGCGCCTCCTCCCCGTCCTTGGCCATGGTCAGCTCGACGCCAATTTTCTCCAGCGTACGCTTGATCTGGTTGCGGGCGACCACCGAGTCGTCCACCACCAGCACGTGATAGGTCGTGGCGTCGGAGCGGAACTCCAGGCTGCTCTCGTCCTTGGTGTAGGTGATGCCGCCGGCGCGATTGAGCTCGTCGAGCACTTTCTCGACGTCGATGATCAGCACCATCTCGCGCTCCACCTTGGCGACCGCGGTCACATAGCTGGAGCCGGACGCGCCGGAGGGCGGCGGCAGCACGTCCTTCCAGTTCATGTTGACGATGCGGTCGACGCCGGCGACCAGGAAGCCCTGCACGGTGCGGTTGTACTCGGTGATGATCACCGACCCGCCTTCCGCCGGCAGCGGCATGCCGCCGATGGCGACGCTCAAATCGACGATGGAGATGGTCTTGCCGCGGATATGAGCGATGCCACGCACCGCCGGATGCGCCTTCGGCATCTTCACCAGCCGCGGCGTGTTGATGACCTCGCGCACCTTGAACACGTTGATGCCATACCGCTGCCGACCGTTGAGCCGGAACAGCAGCAGCTCCATGAGATTGCGTCCCGCCAGCTGGGTGCGCTGGTCGACGCTATGCATAATGTTGGACATGCGCCCTCCTCGTCCTCTGCCCTAATAATCGGCGGTAACGCGGGAATCTTTAAAGACGTCGCGCGCCCGGCGCGCCCGCGCCCATGCCGTATCGGGCGAGCGGATTCAATCGGATAGTGGCACGCAACCTGCATGATACGCAGCGAACGATGGGCGACAGGGGCTGTCACGATGCTGCCAAACGCAAGCGCGACCACCATCCGCCGCGGCCTCGCCGGCCTGACGACGCTGTTGCTGTGCGCCGGCGCCGAGGCAAGCGTCAAATTTCAGTCGCTCGACGCCGTGCGGGCGGCGGTGAGCGACTACATCCAACGCGAGTACCGGGACCAGGGCACGATCAGCGCCATCGAGATCAGCCAGCTCGACCCGCGCCTGAACCTGCCCGCCTGCCCCCGGCCGCTGGAGGTCTTCCCGCTCAACGGCCGACAGCGGCTGGGCAACGCCACCTTCGGCGTGCGCTGCAACGGCGAACGCCCCTGGACACTGTACGTGCCGGTGCGCATCACCCGCACCGTCACCGTGCTGGCTGCGGCGGTGCCGCTGGCGCGCGGCACCGTGCTCAAGGCGTCCGACCTCAAGCCGATACAGCAGGATGCGGGCAGTCTGCCGCACGGCTACTTCACGCGGCTCGAGGACCTAGTCGGCATGGAGCTGCGGCGGCCGCTGCAGGCCGGCGCCGTGATCACCCACGCCGCGGTCACGGCGGCGGCGGTGATCGAGCGCGGTCAGGAGGTTCTACTGGTGGCCGACAACGGCGCGGTAGCGGTGTCGATGAAGGGCGAGGCGCTGGAGAGCGGCGCTCCCGGCGAGCGCATCCAGGTGCGCAACCTGTCCTCGCGGCGTATCGTCCAGGGCGAAGTGATCGATCGGCATCGGGTGCGGGTCGCCCTGTAGGGACCTCCGGTCCAGCCCAGCCGGCGCACAACGAATACTGCTGATGGCTGGGCATCGATGCTAAAGTTTTCCCACCCGCCGCCGATACGGTATGCGAAGGAGGCGCGGATCAGCCGGTTACGGCCGGTTCGGTCCCTATCCTGTGCGGCATCTTGTAAGGAGACGGTTAATGTCCAATCCGATCGACAGCGGCCCGCGCCCAACCGGCATCGGCGTCGCCACCGCGCGCAGCGCCTCGGTGGCCTCCGCCAAGAAGGGTGAACCGCCCTCGGCAGGCAGCGAGACCAACGGCACGGTGCAGGCCGATTCCGCGGCGGCCTCCGCGCGGCTGCAGCAGGTGCGCGCGGCCATCGACAGCACGCCGGAAATCGACCAGGCCCGCGTGGACGCGATCAAGCAAGCGATCGCCGAAGGTCGCTACACGGTCGACCCGCAGCGCATCGCCGCCAAGTTCGCCGAACTCGAAGGTCTGCTGTAACCGGCCATGAGCACCGCCAACGGCCAGCCCGGGATTCAGCTGCACGACATCGTCACCGCCATGCACGGGCATCTGGACCAGCTGCTGGAGCTGCTGCGCCAGGAAAACGAGCGGCTGGTCACTCGGCAGGTAGAGGGCCTCGATCGGCTGCTGGCCGACAAGCTCCAGCAGCTGCAGGCGTTGGAGCAATGCGGGCAGGCGCTGCAGGCCCAGCTGCGCGCGGCCGGCTGCGACGGCACGCCCCAGGCCGCCGGCGACTATATCGCCCGCCTCGGCGACCAAGCCCTGCAGACCCAGTGGCAGCAGCTGCGCGAGCGGCTGCAGCAATTGCAGGTGCTCAACCAGAGTAACGGTCTGGTGATCCAGCGCGGTCTCGACCAGCTGCAGCGGCAGCTCGCCATCCTGCGCGGCGAGGCCGTCGCCGCGACCAGCGTCTACGACCCGCGCGGCCAGACCCGGCTCGACGCAGGCAAACGCGAGATCACACGCGCATAACGCCTCCCCACCCCGCATGCCGCACGACCGCGAAGACAACGATCGAATCAGCGGCAGCGCCAAGATCGCGACACTGCTACGCCGGCTGCAGGAAGAGCGCACCCTGCTCACCGCCTCGATCGCCGCCACTCCCGGCATGCTGTTCAATACCGTCGTGCTGGCGGTCGATACCGCCCGCGGCCAGCTGATCCTGGACGAGTTCAACGACGAGCGCAGCCGGGTGCTGGTCCAGCCCGGTACCCACCTGCACCTGGACGGCCGCTTGCAGGGCATCGACACCCACTTCCAGGTCGAGGTCGCGGACATCGGCAGCGACGGCGACGACATCCGCTTCTATCGCGCCGCCTTTCCCGAGTACATCGTCTACCGCCAGCGCCGCCGCTATTACCGGGTGCCGGTGCGGCTAACCCGCGAAACCGCCGTCAACCTCACCACCGGCGAGGAACGCACCGTGGTCGGCCGCCTCAGCGACCTGTCGGTGAGCGGCTTGGGCGGCATCGTCGTCCGCGGCGAACCGCCCAGAGTCGGCGAGCGTTATATCTGCACGCTGCAGCTGCCCGGGCAGCCGGCGCTCATGTTCCGGATCGAGATCCGCTTCGTGCAGCACGACGATGACCACCGCGCGCAACGATTCGGCGCCATGATCTACGACATCAGCCTGTCGGCTCAGCGCCGCCTGGAACGGGTGGTGATGGAACTGGAGCGAGAGCTGCGCCGCTCGACGTAACGGCGCCGAAGGCTCGGCCGGCGAAGCGGCGAAAACGCGCCAAACGAAAAAAGGCCAAGTGTCACCACTTGGCCTCTTCGGAATTTGGTGGAGCTAGTCGGGATCGAACCGACGACCTCTTGCATGCCATGCAAGCGCTCTCCCAGCTGAGCTATAGCCCCGCGTTGCGAGTGCGCGCATTATACGAAGCCCCCTGCCCGCAAGCAATACCTGATTTACCTACTCCCCCGCGCGCCAGGCCGTCGCCTCAAATGTTGGCGCCGTCCGCCGGCGCCCCCTCGGGCATGGTCGAAACACCGTCCCCGGCGAGCGCGGTCGGCACGGCAGCGTCCAAGCCATAGGCGGTCATGGACAGTGCCCCCATGGCGTAGCCGCGCAGCAGCGCGGTAGCCGGCTTGCCCGCGGCGCTCGCCAGACCCGCCAGGTAGACCAGCGGCAGGAAATGCTCGACCGTGGGCACCGCCAGGCGGTAGTCCGGATGGGCGGCCAGCCGGACGATGCCGGCCGGATCGGTCGTCATGCACGCGTATACCGCGTCGTCGAAGCGCCGGGCCCAATCGAAGCCTTCCTCGGCCATGGCGAGATCCAGCCGCCGCAGATTGTGCACCACGTTGCCGCTGCCGAGGATGAGCACGCCGCGCTCCCGCAGCGGCGCCAGCCGCGCACCCAGCTCCAGGTGGTACTCCAACGGCTCGTGGAGATTGAGCGAGAGCTGCACCACCGGAACATCGGCCGCCGGGAAGAGATGGGCCAGCACGCTCCAAGCACCGTGGTCCAGCCCCCACTGCTCCCGGTCCAGCCCCACCCACAGCGGCTTGACCGTCTCGGCGACTTCCTCGGCCAGTTCCGGCGAGCCGGGCGCCGGATAGCGAAAGGCGTAGAGCTCGGGCGGGAAGCCGTAGAAATCGTGGATGGTGCGCGGCGCGGCCATGGCGGTGACCGCCGAAGCGCCCAGATACCAATGAGCGGACACCACCAGCACTGCCCGTGGCCGCGGCAAGGCGGCGCCGATCTCCCGCCAGGCCCGGCTGTAGCGGTTCGACTCCAGGGTATTCATGGGACTGCCGTGACCGATGAACAAAGCGGGCGTGGGCATGATGCAAACACCTCCGGCGCGGCACGATGGCGACATTCCCATGGTGAGCGCCTTTGCCCGCGCTGCCAAGCCGGGAACGATCGCCTCCGGGTGCCGTCTCCGCACCGACCGCGCGCGACACCGGACGTCGCTCCCGGCGCGATGGTCAACGTCCAGCGCGAGCACGACGAGCGCGATTCGTGATGCAATAGCGGCCAGTCCGTCCGGCCGACAGGTGCAAGGAATAACGCCATGAGACTGCTGCACACCGCCGACTGGCAAATCGGCAAGGTCTTCGCCAACATCCCCGGCGATCCCGGCGCCGTGCTGCGCCATCAGCGCCTGCGTACCGTCGCCGCCATCGCCGAGCTGGCGCGCGAGCGCCAAGTCGACGCGGTGCTGGTGGCCGGCGACGTGTTCGAAACCAACACCGTCGGCGACGAAACTTTGGCGCGCACCCTGGAGGCCATGCGCGGCTACCCCGGCCCCTGGGTGCTGCTGCCCGGCAACCACGACGCGGCGCTGGCCGAGAGCGTTTGGAAGCGGCTGCAACGGCACGGCCTGCCAGCCAACGTGCACCTGGCCCTGGAACCCGCGCCGCTGGTGCTGACCGACGGCCGGCTGGCGGTCCTGCCGGCCCCGCTCACCCGCCGCCACGAGAGCTACGACCTCACCGAAGCCTTCGACACCATGGAGACGCCGCCCGGCGCCATTCGCGTCGGCCTCGCGCACGGCGCGGTGGAGAACCGCCTGCCGGCCGAGGCCGAGAGCTACAACCCCATTTCCGACCGCCGCGCGGTCAGCGCCCGCCTCGACTATCTGGCGCTCGGCGATTGGCACGGCACGCTGGAAATCGCCGAGCGCACCTGGTACGCCGGCACTCCCGAGCCGGATCGCTTCCGCAACAACGACGCCGGCAACGTGCTGCTGGTGGAAATCGCCGCGCCGGGCGCACCGCCCAAGGTCGAGCGGATCGCCGTTGGCCACTTCCGCTGGCGCAGCCTGGAATTCGCCGTGAACGGCGTCGAAGATTTGACGGCGCTGGACGCGGCGCTGAGCGCCCTGGGCGAACCTTATGACCGGCTGGTGGTGGAATTGACCCTACGCGGCACCATCGGCCTGGCCGAGCGCCGCGAGCTCGACCAGCGGCTGCAGCGCTGGAGCGCCCGCTGCCACTACCTGCGGCTGGACGACAGCCGGCTGATCCCGCAGGCCAGCGACGCCGATCTCGATCAGATCAGCGCCGCCGGCTTCCTGCAGGATGCGTTGGCGCGCCTGCGCGCCATCCAGAACGACCCGACCCACCCGGACCAGGCCCTGGCGGCGCCCGCGCTGCAGCGCCTGTATACCGAATACCTGAACACCCGGAGCTGACTCGCCCATGCAATTCAAGCGCATCAGCATCAGGAACTTCCGCCGTCTGCAGGCGCCGGTGGTGATCGAGGGGCTGTCGCCGGGCCTGAACGTGATCGCCGGCGACAACGAGGAAGGCAAGTCGACGGTGCTGCGGGCCATCCGCGCCGCGCTGTTCGACAAGCACACCCTGACCGGCCGCGGCGCCGCCGCGCTGCAGCCGTACGGCGCCCAAACCCGGCCGGAAGTGGAGCTGGAGTTCTCCCTGGGCGGCCAGGACTACCGGCTATACAAGGCCTTCTGCCAGAAACAGGACGCGGAGTTGAGCGGCGGCGGCCGGCGCTACAGCGGCCCGGCCGCCGAGGAAGCGCTGCGCGAGCTGCTCGGCTTCGAGCAGGCGGCACGCGGCGCCAGCGATCCCTCCCTGCAGGGTGTCTGGGGCCTGCTTTGGGTCGAGCAGGGCACGGCTTTCCTGCCCCTGCAGCACGGCGAGCACGCGCAGCGCACCCTGCAGGCGGCGTTGGAGTCCGAGGTCGGCGAAGTGCTCGGCGGCCAGCAAGGCCAGGCCGTCCAGGCCGGGGTGCACGCCGCCTACGCCCGCTATTTCACCCCGACCGGCAAGCCCACCGGTGCCTACCGCGAGGCGCTACAGCAAGTCGAGGAGCTCGGCCGGCAGCTGCAGGCGCTGGATACCGAGCTGAGCGCCTACGACCAACGCGTCGATCAGCTGCAGAAAACCCTGGACGAGCTGCAGCGCATCCACCAGCGCAAGGAGCTGGAGCAGCGGCTCTCGGCCTTGGAGCGGGCGCGCGCCGCCGACGCCGAGCTGCGCGGCCTGGAACAGCAGGTGCGGGCGGCCGAAACCGCCCGCCGCATCGCCCTGGCCGAACAGGCCGGCCCGCGCGAGCGCTGGACCCAGCGCGAAGCGATGCTGCGCGCCCGCGAGGAGCTGCTCGCCAAGGCCGAGACCTTGCGCCAGCAGCGCGACCGGGCACTGGCGGCCCGCCAGGAGGCCGAAGCCCGCCTCGCCGCGGCGGAGCGGCGGCGCGCCGAAGCCGAGACCGCGCTGCGCGCCGCCCGCGAGCGGCAGCGCCGGGCCGAACGGGACCAGCGCCGGCTGCAACTGACGCAAGGCATCGCCGAGCTGAGCGAGCGCATCCGCCAGGCCGAGCAGGCCGAAGCCGCCGCCCATCGAGCCGATGGCGCCGCTGCGACGCTGACGGTGGACCACGACACCCTGGCGAAGCTGCGCGAGCTGGAAAACGAGCGGGTCCGTGCCAAGGCCCAGCTCGACGCCGGCGCCACCCAAGTGCGGCTGGAGCTCGCTGTGGACGTCGAGCGCGACGGCGCGCCCCTGCCCGGCCACGGCGAGTTCTCGGCCACCGCCCGTACCGAACTGGTGCTGGCCGGCGTCGGCCGCATCGTCATCACCCCGGGCGGCCGGGATCTGGCGGCGGCCGCGGAAACGCTGCGCAAGCTCGACGACCAACGCCAGGCGCTGCTGGAGCGGCTCGGCGCCGCCGATCTGGCCGAGGCGGAAGCGTCGCTGGCCCGCCGCCAGCAGCTGGAGCAGGAAGCCGCCGCCCAGCGCCGGCTGGCGCGGGCGCACGCCCCGGACGGACTGGACGCGCTGCGCGCCGAACTCGCCCGCCAGCAAGCCTTGCTGGGCGAGCTGAGCGAGCCGGGCGAAGCCGTTCCCGCCACGGCCGAGGACGCGATCCGCGCCCGCCAAGCCGCCGACGCCGCCCTGACCGAAGCGCAGAGCGCGGCCAATGCCGCGGCGGCGGCGATGGAAGACGCCCGCGCGGCCCTGGAACGCGCCCGTCAAACCTTGGTCGCGGCGGAAACCGCCTGGCAGGCCAACGAGGACGAGCGCCAGCGCCTCGACGCCCGGCTGGCGCAGGCGCGCGCCGCCGAAAGCGACGACGCTTTGTACGCCGCCATGGGCAAGGCCGACCGCGCCGTCGCCGACGCCGAGCGGGCGCTGGACATCGCCCGCGCCCGGCTGGCCGCGGCCGAGCCGGAGCGGGTCGCCGCCGAGCTGGAGATGGCCGAGAACGCCCTGGCGCAGCACAAGCAGCGCGTCGAACAGCTGCAGCGGCGGGCGCGCGACCTGGAAGTGGAGCTACAGAGCCTGGGCCATCAGGGCCTGGGCGAGCGCCGCCAGGAACTGGCCGCCGAACTGGCCCGAGCCGAGGCCCAGGCCCAGCACCTGCGGCGCGAGGCGGAGTCGCTGCGGCTGCTCAAGACGGTGCTAGACGAATGCGCCCAGCGCGCCCGCGAGAACTTCTTCGCGCCGGTGCTGCGGCGGGTCGCCCAACATCTGCGCCACCTGCTGCCGGCCACCGAGCTGCTGCTCGACGATCATCTGCAGCTGATCGGCCTGCGCCGCCACGGCGTGGACGAACCGTTCGAGGAGCTGAGCATCGGTACCCGCGAGCAGCTGGCGGTGATCACCCGCCTGGCGTTCGCCGATCTGCTCAGCGAGCAGGGAAAGCCGGTGGCGCTGGTGCTGGACGACGCGCTGGTGTTCGCCGACGAGGACCGCTTCGAGCGCATGAAGCTGATCCTGCGGCTAGCCGCCCAGCGCTACCAGATCCTGATCCTCACTTGCCGGGAGCGGGATTACCTGAGCCTTGGCGTGCCGATCATCCGCCTGGCGGAATGCCGGGCGCTACCGGCGCCGGCGGAGGCGTGAGACCAGCCGCCGTTTCCAGATTCCGCCCAATGGGCTCGGCGGGTCGGCTGCTTCCCGGGAGGCGAGACGCCCTACGCGTCCGCCGAGGGATGCACCTGCGGCACGTAGCCGGCCGCCAGCACCCGGCAGACCGAGCGCGGGGTGATCACTTCCACTTCACCCTCGGGCAGGCGGCGGCTGAGGCGGTAGCCGCTCGGCGTCCACTCCCGCAACCGACCCCGCCACAGCAGCCAGGGCGCCTGGCTGTTGGGCAGCTTGATCATGGCGCCGTCCGGCACCTCGCCGATCGCCCCCCACCAGTGGCGCTGACGGCGCTGGCGGTCGACCCGCTCCTCGTGCAGAAACGCGTCAATCTCCGCCATGGTCGGCAACGGCCGCGGCAGCAGGCCGGCGTTGTTCTCCAGCCACAGGCGCTTGAAGCGCTCGAAATCCTGGCGCCGGCACTCGGCGCACGGCCGGTGTCCGGCAGCCAGCGCGGTCGCTTCGTCCAGGAAGAACAGCTCGGTGTACTCGCCCGGCGCCATCACCTCGCGCCGACGGTCCTTGAAGGTCAGCGTGCAGGTCACCCAGGCCTTGCGCGCCCAGCGTTTCTGCCCGAGCTGGCCGTGTTCGCCGTGCAAGCAGCCGCGGTTGCCCATGAACATGCCGCGCTCGGGCACGGCGATGATGTCGCCGAAGGGAGTGACGCGATTCTGACGAGGCACGACGCGATCCTTTGGCAGCGCCAATCCGAAGGGATGGAAAGCGGTACGGCATAGACAATGGCACAGCCGAGGACGCTCCACCATCCCCCGATTGTCATCTCCTGCGCCCTGCCGCTCGAGCGCCGCGGCGGCTACACTTGAGCGACCGGCAAAACAGCATAACCACACCTACCGAATGAACCTGGAATTGCTGCTGGACCTGGCCACGGCGCTCGGCCTGGGCCTGCTGATCGGCGCCGAGCGCGGCTGGAGCGCGCGCGACCAAACCGACTCGGAACCGGTGGCGGGCATCCGCACCTTCGGCCTCACCGGCCTGTTCGGCGGCCTGGCCGCGGTCAGCGCCGCCCACCTCGGGCTCGGCGCCTGGGTGGCGATATTCGTGCTGTTCGCGCTGCTGGTGATCGCCGGCTACATCGCCGAGTCCCGCGCCAACGGCGACCGCGGCATGACCAGCGAAGTGGCGATGCTGGTGACGTTCCTGCTGGGCAGCCTGGCGGTCTACGAGAGCCGCCCGCTGGCCGCCGCGGCCGCCATCGTGGTGGCGCTGCTGCTCAACCTCAAGGCCCGCCTGCACGCCGCCCTGCGGCGCCTGACCGGGGCCGAGGTGAGCGGCGCGCTGAAGCTACTGTTCATCTCGGCGGTGCTGCTGCCGACCCTGCCCAACCGCGGCTTCGGCCCATGGGAGGTGTTCAATCCCTACACCACCTGGTGGATGGTGGTGCTGATCGCCGGCATCGGCTTCGCCGCCTATGTCGCGATCCGCGTCCTGGGCGCCAACCACGGCCTGATGGTCACCGCCCTGCTCGGCGGTATCGTCTCCTCCACCGCCATGACCATGACCCTGTCGCGGCTCGACTCCCCGCAGCTGCGGCCGGCGCTGGCGGCGGGCCTGCTGGCGGCCTCGGCGCTGATGTTCCCGCGGGTGCTGCTCGAGGTCGGCGTAATCAACCCGACGCTGCTGCCGCTGCTGCTGATGCCGTTGCTGGCCGCTGGGGTCGTCTACGCCGGCGGCGCGTTCTTTTACTTCCGCCACGCGGCGCAGGAGCCCGAGCCCCCCGGCGAGCCGCTGCTCAAGAACCCGTTCGAGCTCGGCCCGGCGCTGCGTTTCGCGGCTCTGCTGGTGGCCATCGTATTCCTGGTGGAAGGCGCCCGCCGCTGGCTCGGCGATGTCGGCATCTACCTCGTGGCGCTGCTGTCGGGGCTGACCGACGTCGACGCCATCACCCTGTCGCTGGCCAGCAGCGCCCGCGGCGATGGCCTCGGCGACGAGGTGGCGGCGCGCGGCATCGCGCTGGCGGTCTACACCAACTGCCTGGTCAAGGCGGGCCTGATCGCGGCGATCGGCGGCCGCGCGCTGGCGCAGCGGGTGCTGCCCATCATGGGCTTGGGCCTGCTGGTGAGCGCGACGCTGATCGTCCTCTAGCACCGTTCGCGGCGTAGATCAAAGCAATGCGGCCGCGGAGCGCGTTAATATCGCGTTCCGCCCTTCCCGGCCGGCGCGCAACGACACATCGAAACCGGAGAGCCTCATGACCTTCGTCGTCACGGAAAACTGCATCAAGTGCAAGTACACCGACTGCGTGGAAGTCTGCCCG
>CALGAN010000016.1 GCA_937951875.1 uncultured Alkalilimnicola sp.
GGAAGAAGGCCTGCGCTTTGCGATCCGCGAGGGCGGTCGCACCGTCGGCGCCGGCGTGGTGTCCAAGATCATCGAGTGATGATCTGATGAGCGGGGCGCCGCGGAGCGCCCCGCCTATACGTTGCGGCGACCGCGCTGCATGGTCGCCCCGAGTTTAGGCCAGTAGCTCAATTGGCAGAGCAGCGGTCTCCAAAACCGCAGGTTGGGGGTTCGAGTCCCTCCTGGCCTGCCATCTTTCATCGAGATGGCGTCTACTTCGCCACCTCATAGCGCTTTGAGCGTCACAGTGACCACTGTTAAAGCTAAGCCCACTGAAGAGCGCTCTCCGCTCGATACGGCAAAGTTGGTCGCCGCCGCCCTGTTGTTGGTTGGCGGCATCGTGGCTTTCTATCTGCTTCCCGACATTTCCCAGATCTACCGGACGATCGGTCTGTTGGTGCTGGTCGTCGTGTCGGTGGCGCTGGTTGCCGCCACCCGGTTCGGTCGCGGTCTGATCGCCTTCATGCGCGACGCCCGCACCGAGCTGCGACGCGTGGTCTGGCCGACGCGTCAGGAGACTTTGCAGACCACGCTGGTGGTCTTGGTGATGGTGCTGATCGTGGCCATCTTCCTTTGGCTGCTGGACATGTTCCTATTGTGGTCGGTCAACGGCATCACCGGGCTGGGAGGCTGATAGATGGCGAAGCGCTGGTACGTCGTGCACGCTTATTCCGGGTTCGAGAATCAGGTCAAGAAATCGCTCGAGGAGCGAATCAAGCGTGCCGGGATGCAGGATCAGTTCGGCGAGATTCTCGTGCCGACCGAGGAAGTGGTCGAGATGCGGGAAGGGCAGAAGCGTCGTAGCGAGCGCAAGTTCTTCCCGGGCTACGTGCTCGTGCAGATGGAGATGAACGAGGCTACCTGGCACCTGGTGCGTGAAGTGCCCAAGGTTATGGGCTTCATCGGTGGCACCAGCGACCGTCCGGCGCCGATCTCCGATCGCGAGGCCGAGGCGATCCTCAATCGTGTGCGCGAGGGTGCCGAGAAGCCGAAGCCGAAGGTGCTGTTCGAGGTTGGCGAAGTCGTTCGCGTCATCGACGGTCCGTTCACGGATTTCAACGGCGTGGTCGAAGAGGTCAACTACGAGAAGAGCCGACTGCGGGTCGCGGTGCTGATTTTCGGCCGCTCCACGCCGGTGGAGCTCGAGTTCGGCCAGGTCGAGAAGGGGTGAGGGTTTTCGGGCTTTCACTCATCAGGCTGGTTTGGTAAGATTTCAAGTTTCCCCGCTCCCTTGAGGGTGCGGGGTTTCATATTGGTCCCGGTGAGCGGGGCCGCGGGGAGCCGAAAAGGCGTTCGTACCCATCCACGGAGTCCTCATGGCAAAGAAAGTTACCGCCTACATTAAGCTGCAGGTGGCTGCCGGTAAGGCCAACCCGAGTCCCCCGGTTGGTCCTGCGCTCGGTCAGCACGGTGTCAACATCATGGAGTTCTGCAAGGCGTTCAACGCCCAGACGCAGAACCTCGAGCCGGGTCTGCCGATTCCGGTGGTGATCACGGTCTACAGCGACCGCAGCTTCACGTTCATCACCAAGACGCCGCCTGCGCCGGTGCTGCTGAAGAAGGCGGCCGGCATCCAGTCCGGCAGTGGCCGTCCGAACACCCAGAAGGTCGGCAAGGTGACCCGCGCCCAGATCGAAGAGATCGCCAAGACCAAGCTGCAGGACATGAATGCGGCCAGCCTCGAAGCCGCCATGCGGTCCATCGCGGGTACCGCCCGCAGCATGGGGCTCGAAGTGGAGGGGATGTAAGTCATGGCGAAGCTCACCAAGCGTCAGAAGCTGTTCCGTGAGAAGGTCGACTCCACTCGTCTGTATCCGGTGGAGGAGGCGCTCCAGCTGGTGAAGGAGTTGGCTGGTGCCAAGTTCGTGGAGTCGGTCGACGTCGCCGTCAACCTCGGCATCGACCCGCGTAAGTCGGATCAGGTGGTGCGTGGCTCGACCGTGCTGCCGAACGGCACCGGTAAGGTCGTGCGCGTGGCGGTGTTCGCTCAGGGCGATCGCGCCGAGCAAGCCAAGGCGGCCGGCGCCGACGCGGTCGGCTTCGAGGATCTGGCCGAGCGCATGAAGGGCGGTGATCTGAACTTCGACGTCGTCATCGCTTCGCCGGACGCCATGGGCGTGGTCGGTCGTCTGGGTCCGATCCTCGGTCCTCGCGGCCTGATGCCCAACCCCAAGGTCGGTACCGTGACCCCCGACGTGGCGGCCGCGGTCCGCAACGCCAAGGCCGGTCAGGTGCGCTATCGCGCCGACAAGGGCGGTATCGTGCACTGCTCGATCGGCAAGGTGGAGTTCGACGCGGCGGCGCTGCGTCAGAACCTCGAGGCGCTGATCGCCGACCTGAACAAGCTGAAGCCCGCCGCTTCCAAGGGTGTGTACCTCAAGCGGGTGACCGTGTCGTCGACCATGGGTCCCGGCATCGCGGTCGATCTGGCTTCGCTGAGCGTTTGATGATTGCGGCGCCGGGTGTGGGCCCGGCGCCATGTAAAAGTGTCTTGAGGCTGTCGGTTAGATGCGGCAGCCGTCCGAGACCGCAAGGTGCGCGCAAGCGCTGAAAGGCAAAAGGCTTCGGCCTCAAGCCGCCTGCGCAGACGGTGCGGCCAAGACAGGGTTTCCTGCACTGGCGACCGTTGTAGCCCCTGGTGGGGCGGGTGATCCGCCGTCGAGGCGGGTCGCCGGGTCGGTGAATCGTCTCGGTGAGCTGACCCAACCAACGACGTTCCAGGAGGTAAGTAAATGGCTCTTAGTCTGGAACAGAAGAAGGCGATGGTGCAGGAGGTCGCCCAAGTGGCGGCCAAGGCGTATTCCGCCGTCGCGGCGGAATATCGCGGCCTGACCGCGACCCAAGTGGAGAGCCTGCGGGTCGCGGCGCGCAAGAACGGCGTGTACTTGAAAGTGGTCAAGAACACGCTGGCGCGTCGCGCGGTTGAAGGGACCGAGTTCGAGTGTCTCAAAGACGCGTTCGTCGGTCCGCTGATCCTGGCGTTCTCGCTCGAAGATCCGGGTGCGGCTGCCCGCGTGTTCAAGGACTTCGCGAAGGAAAACAAGACCTTCGAAGTGAAGTTCCTGGGCGTGGGCGGCAAGATGCTGCCGCCTTCCGAGCTCGATCGTCTGGCTAGCATGCCGACCCGCGAGCAGGCGCTCTCCATGCTCATGGCGACCATGAAGGCTCCCGTGCAGAAGCTGGTCAGCACCCTCAACGAGGTGCCGAGCAAGCTCGCCCGCACGCTGGCTGCCATTCGGGATGCCAAGGAGCGGGCCGCTTAACCCTGTCCGTCATACCGGAACTGTTGTTCCAATCTGGCTCTAACGCGTCAACCAAGGAGATCCGGCAATGGCCGTTTCCAAAGACGAGATTCTTGATGCTATCGCTAACATGACGGTGCTGGAGGTCGTCGACCTCATCGCCGCCATGGAAGAGAAGTTCGGTGTGACCGCCGCCGCCGCCGTGGCTGCCGCTCCGGTCGCCGCCGCTGCCGCCGCCGCCGCTCCGGCCGAAGAGCAGACCGAGTTCACCGTCGTCATGACCAGCTTCGGCGCCAACAAGGTCGGCGTCATCAAGGTCGTGCGCGAGCTGACCGGCCTGGGTCTGAAGGAAGCCAAGGACGCCGTCGAGGGCGTGCCCTCCGTCATCAAGGAAGGCGTGTCCAAGGCCGACGCCGAGGCGATCAAGGCCAAGCTTGTCGAGGCGGGTGCTACCGTCGAGATCAAGTAAACTGTTGTTTCGCAAAGGAAATACAGTTTATTTGCCTTATGGCTGGTGGCGTGTTTCGCCACCGGCCTTTTCCCTTTTGTGGGAAGTCCAGAGCTGCGGGTTGCGCCTGTCGACGTCAGTCGGTGGGGCCTGAATCCGGACCTCTGGACTCGGGATCTAGCTCAGGTGAGGAACCTCGATGGCTTATTCGTTCACCGAAAAGAAGCGCATTCGGAAGGATTTCGGCAAGCTGCCGACCGTCTTGGAGGTGCCTTACCTCCTGGCGATGCAGCTCGATTCCTACCAGCAGTTCCTGCAGCAGGACGTCGCTCCTGAGCGCCGGGCCGACGTAGGTCTGCATGCCGCTTTCAAGTCCGTATTCCCGATTACCAGCTACTCGGGGAACGCCTCCCTCGAGTATGTCAGCTACCGCATCGGCGAGCCGGCGTTCGACGTCAAGGAATGCCAGCTGCGCGGCATGACCTACGCAGCCCCCCTGCGGGTGCTGGTGCGGCTGGTGATCCGCGACAAGGACGCGCAGTCGATCAAGGACATCAAGGAGCAGGAAGTCTACATGGGCGAGCTGCCGCTCATGACCCGCAACGGTACCTTCGTGATCAACGGTACCGAGCGCGTCATCGTGTCGCAGCTGCACCGCTCGCCGGGCGTGTTCTTCGACCACGACAAGGGCAAGACCCATTCCTCCGGCAAGCTGCTGTTCTCGGCGCGGGTGATCCCGTACCGCGGTTCCTGGCTGGATTTCGAGTTCGACCCGAAGGACGCGATCTTCGCGCGCATCGACCGCCGTCGTAAGCTGCCGGCCACCGTGCTGCTGCGCGCTCTGGGCTACGACACCCAGGAGATCCTGTACACGTTCTTCGAGATGAATACCTTCCGGTTCCAGAAGGACAAGATCGTCCTGGATCTGGTGCCGGAGCGCCTGCGCGGCGAGACCGCGACCTTCGACATCAAGCTCGGCGAGAAGGTGCTGGTCGAGACCGGCCGCCGCGTCACCGCCCGTCACGTCCGCGAGATGGAGAAGGCGGGTCTGCGTGAGCTGGAAGTGCCGGCGGATTACCTGGCCGGCAAGATCCTGGCGCACGACGTGGTCGACACCAGCAGCGGCGAGCTGATCGCCGAGGCCAACGCCGAGCTGACCGCCGCCCTGGTCGAGCAGATCCGCGAAGCCGGCGTCGAGAAGATCGACACGCTGTTCGTGAACGATCTGGACCGCGGTCCGTACATGTCGCATACCCTGCGTATCGATCCGACCCGCACCCAGATGGAGGCGCTGGTCGAGATCTACCGCATGATGCGCCCGGGCGAGCCGCCCACCAAGGAGGCCGCCGAGAACCTGTTCCAGGGCCTGTTCTTCAGCGACGACCGCTACGACCTGTCGCCGGTCGGCCGCATGAAGTTCAACCTCCGCCTCGGCCGTAATGAGGTCAAGGGGCCGGGCACCCTGAGCAAGGAAGACATCGTCGATGTCCTCAAGGTGCTGATCGACATCCGCAACGGTAAGGGCCAGGTCGACGACATCGACCACCTGGGCAACCGCCGCGTGCGCTGCGTCGGCGAGATGGCCGAGAACGTGTTCCGCGTCGGTCTGGTGCGCGTGGAGCGTGCCGTGCGCGAGCGCCTGAGCCTGGCCGAGGCCGAGGGCCTGATGCCGCAGGAGCTGATCAACGCCAAGCCGGTGGCGGCCGCGATCAAGGAGTTCTTCGGCTCCTCGCAGCTGTCGCAGTTCATGGATCAGAACAACCCGCTGTCGGAGATCACCCACAAGCGCCGCGTCTCGGCGCTTGGCCCGGGCGGTCTGACCCGCGAGCGCGCCGGCTTCGAGGTGCGCGACGTGCACCCGACCCACTACGGCCGCGTGTGCCCGATCGAGACGCCGGAAGGTCCGAACATCGGTCTGATCAACTCGCTGGCGGTGTACGCCCGCACCAACGAGTACGGCTTCCTGGAGACGCCGTACCGCAAGGTGGTGGACGGTAAGGTCACCGACCAGGTCGAGTACCTGTCCGCCATCGAGGAAGCCCGCTACGTCATCGCTCAGGCCAACGCCCGGGTGGACGAGGAGGGCCGACTGGTCGACGAGCTGATCTCGGTCCGTCACCAGAACGAGTTCGGTGTGGCCACGCCCGACAAGGTCCAGTACATGGACGTGTCGCCGCGGCAGACCGTGTCCGTCGCCGCGTCGCTGATCCCGTTCCTGGAGCACGACGACGCCAACCGCGCGCTGATGGGCTCGAACATGCAGCGCCAGGCGGTGCCGACGCTGCGCGCCGAGAAGCCGCTGGTGGGTACCGGCATCGAGCGTACCGTGGCGATCGACTCCGGCGTGACCGTGGTCGCCGAGCGCGGTGGCGTGGTCGAGCAGGTGGACGCCGCCCGCATCGTGGTGCGCGTCAACGACGACGAGACCGCCCCGGGCGAGCCCGGCGTCGACATCTACAACCTGACCAAGTACACCCGTTCCAACCAGAACACCTGCATCAACCAGAAGCCGCTGGTGAAGCCGGGCGACGTGATCGAGCGCGGCGCGGTGCTGGCCGACGGTCCGTCCACCGACATGGGCGAGCTCGCGCTTGGCCAGAACATGCTGGTCGCGTTCATGCCGTGGAACGGCTACAACTTCGAGGACTCCATCCTCATCTCCGAGCGGGTGGTGCAGGAGGATCGCTACACCACGATCCACATCGAAGAGCTGACCTGCGTGGCCCGCGACACTAAGCTGGGGCCCGAGGAAATCACCGCCGACATTCCGAACGTTGGCGAGGCCGCGTTGTCCAAGTTGGATGAGTCCGGCATCGTCTACATCGGCGCGGAAGTGAAAGCGGGCGACATCCTGGTGGGTAAGGTCACGCCCAAGGGCGAGACCCAGCTGACGCCGGAAGAGAAACTGCTGCGGGCGATCTTCGGCGAGAAGGCGTCCGACGTGAAAGACACCTCGCTGCGCGTGCCTTCGGGCATGGACGGCACGGTGATCGACGTGCAGGTCTTCACCCGCGACGGTGTGGAGAAGGACGAGCGCGCCAAGGCGATCGAGGCCGAGGCCCTGGCCCGCATCCGCAAGGATCTCAACGACACCTACCGCATCTTCGAGGACGACGCGTTCTCCCGTCTGGAGCGCCTGCTGGTGGGCAAGACTGCCGATGGCGGCCCCAAGGGCCTGAAGGCCGGTCAGGCGATCACCGAGGAGTACCTGCGGGCGCTGCCGCGCGAGCAGTGGTTCGACGTGCGCGTGCGCGACGAGGAGGCCACCCGCCAGCTGGAGAAGGTGAAGGCCCAGCTCAAGGCGCAGCGCGAAGCGTTCGACCGCAAGTACGAGGAGAAGAAGGCCAAGATCACCGCCGGCGACGACCTCGCCCCCGGCGTGCTGAAGATGGTCAAGGTCTACCTCGCGGTGAAGCGCCGCATCCAGCCGGGCGACAAGATGGCCGGCCGTCACGGTAACAAGGGTGTGGTGTCCATGATCGTGCCGGTCGAGGACATGCCGTACACCGCCGATGGCCAGCCGGTCGACATCGTGCTCAACCCGCTGGGCGTGCCGTCGCGCATGAACGTGGGTCAGGTGCTGGAGACCCACCTGGGCTGGGCGGCCCGCGGCCTGGGCCTGAAGATCGGCAAGATGCTCGAGGCGCAGGCCAAGGTGTCGGAGCTGCGAGAGTTCCTCGACAAGATCTACAACCACAGCGGCAAGAAGGAAGATCTCGATTCGCTCACCGACGAGGAGATCATCGAGCTGTGCCACAACCTCAAGGGCGGCGTGCCGATGGCGACGCCGGTGTTCGACGGCGCCAACGAGGACGAGCTGAAGTACATGCTGCGGCTCGCCGATCTGCCGGAGTCCGGTCAGACCATCTTGTACGACGGTCGCACCGGCGAGGCGTTCGATCGTCCGGTGACCATCGGCTACATGTACATGCTCAAGCTCAACCACCTGGTGGACGACAAGGTCCACGCCCGCTCCACCGGCCCTTACAGCCTGGTCACCCAGCAGCCGCTGGGCGGTAAGGCGCAGTTCGGTGGTCAGCGCTTCGGTGAGATGGAGGTCTGGGCGCTGGAGGCCTACGGTGCCGCTTACACCCTGCAGGAGATGTTGACCGTCAAGTCCGACGACGTGAACGGCCGCACCAAGATGTACAAGAACATCGTGGACGGCGATCACCGCATGGAGGCCGGCATGCCCGAGTCCTTCAACGTGTTGATCAAGGAAATCCGCTCGCTCGGTATCAATATCGAGCTGGAGCAGGACTGAGGTCGACGGTCTAGGGTCAACGAGATTTAGGACGGGCAGCGAATATGCGTGACCTACTCAATCTGTTTAAGCAGCCCGGCGCGCAGCTGGACGACTTCGATGCCATCCGCATCGGTCTGGCTTCGCCGGAGATGATCCGGTCCTGGTCCTACGGGGAAGTGAAGAAGCCCGAGACCATCAACTACCGCACCTTCAAGCCGGAGCGCGATGGCCTGTTCTGCGCCAAGATCTTCGGGCCGGTGAAGGACTACGAGTGCCTGTGCGGCAAGTACAAGCGGCTCAAGCACCGCGGCGTGGTGTGCGAGAAGTGCGGCGTGGAGGTGACGCTGGCCAAGGTGCGCCGTGAGCGCATGGGCCACATCGAGCTGGCGAGCCCGACCGCGCACATCTGGTTCCTGAAGTCGCTGCCGAGCCGCATCGGCCTGCTGCTGGACATGACCCTGCGCGACATCGAGCGCATCCTCTACTTCGAGGCGTTCGTGGTCATCGACCCGGGCATGACTCCGCTCGAGCGCAATCAGCTGCTGACCGACGAGCAGTACCTCGACGCGGTCGAGCAGTACGGCGACGAGTTCGACGCCCGCATGGGCGCCGAGGCCATCTACGAGCTGCTCAAGAGCCTGGATCTGGAGGAAGAGGCCAAGCGCCTGCGCGAGGAGGTCACCGCCACCTCCTCCGACACCAAGATCAAGCGCCTGTCCAAGCGGCTGAAGCTGATCGAATCCTTCATCGAGTCCGGCAACCGGCCGGAGTGGATGATCCTCACCGTGCTGCCGGTGCTGCCGCCCGACCTGCGGCCGCTGGTGCCGCTGGACGGCGGTCGCTTCGCCACCTCGGACCTGAACGATCTCTACCGCCGGGTGATCAACCGCAACAACCGCCTCAAGCGTCTGCTGGAGCTGGCGGCGCCGGACATCATCGTTCGCAACGAGAAGCGCATGCTCCAGGAGGCGGTGGACGCGCTGCTGGACAACGGCCGTCGCGGCCGCGCCATCACCGGCTCCAACAAGCGCCCGCTCAAGTCCCTGGCGGACATGATCAAGGGTAAGCAGGGCCGCTTCCGTCAGAACCTGCTGGGTAAGCGTGTCGACTATTCCGGCCGTTCGGTGATCGTGGTCGGTCCGACCCTGAAGCTGCATCAGTGCGGCCTGCCCAAGCGCATGGCGCTGGAACTGTTCAAGCCGTTCATCTTCAGCAAGCTGCAGCGGCGCGGCCTGGCGACCACCATCAAGGCCGCCAAGAAGATGGTCGAGCGCGAGGCGCCGGAGGTCTGGGACATCCTCGAGGAGGTGATCCGCGAGCACCCGGTGCTGCTCAACCGCGCGCCGACCCTGCACCGTCTGGGCATCCAGGCGTTCGAGCCGGTGCTGATCGAAGGCAAGGCCATCCAGCTGCACCCGCTGGTCTGCACCGCCTTCAACGCCGACTTCGACGGCGACCAGATGGCCGTGCACGTGCCGCTGTCGCTGGAGGCGCAGCTGGAAGCGCGCGCCCTGATGATGTCGACCAACAACATCCTGTCGCCGGCCAACGGTGATCCGATCATCGTGCCGTCGCAGGACGTGGTGCTGGGTCTGTACTACATGACCCGCGAGCGCATCGGCGCCAAGGGCGAGGGCCTGCGCTTCGCCGACACCAAGGAGCTGCACCGCGCCTACGAGACCCGCAACGTGTCGCTGCAGGCGCGCGTCGAGGTGCGTATCCGCGAAGTGCTGCCGGACGAGAACGGCCAGATGGTGGAGCGCATCCGCCGGGTCAACACCGTGGCCGGCCGCGCCCTGCTGTTCGACATCGTGCCGGACGGCCTGCCGTTCGAGCTGGTCGACCGCGACATGACCAAGAAGGCCATTTCGGCCTTGATCAACGCCTGCTATCGCCGCGTCGGCCTGAAGGCCACGGTGATCTTTGCCGACCAGCTGATGTACCTGGGCTTCGCCATGGCCACCCGGGCGGCGGTGTCGATCGGCGTCGACGACATGGTCATCCCGGACGAGAAGGAGGCCATCCTGGCGCGCGCCGAGCGCGAAGTGAAGGACATCGAGGAGCAGTACGCCTCGGGTCTGGTCACCAACGGCGAGCGCTACAACAAGGTGATCGATATCTGGTCGCATACCAACGACCAGGTGGCCAAGGCCATGATGGACAAGCTCGGTAAGGAGCAGGTGACGCTCCCCAACGGCGAGGTGAAGGAGCAGAAGTCCTTCAACTCCATCTTCATGATGGCCGACTCCGGTGCCCGTGGTAGCGCTGCCCAGATCCGTCAGCTCGCCGGTATGCGCGGCCTGATGGCCAAGCCGGACGGTTCGATCATCGAGACGCCGATCACCGCGAACTTCCGCGAGGGTCTGAACGTTCTCCAGTACTTCATCTCGACCCACGGCGCTCGTAAGGGTCTGGCGGATACCGCGCTCAAGACCGCGAACTCGGGTTACCTGACTCGCCGTCTGGTCGACGTCGCCCAGGATCTGGTGGTTACCGAGCACGACTGCGGCACCTACCAGGGCCTGCTGATGACGCCGCTGATCGAAGGCGGCGACGTGGTGGAGCCGCTGCGCGAGCGTGTTCTGGGCCGTGTGGTGGCGCGCGACGTGCTCAAGCCGGGTTCCGACGAGATCGCCGTCGAGGCCGGCACGCTGCTCGACGAGAACCTGGTGGACATGCTCGAAGCCATCGGCGTCGACGAGGTGTGGGTGCGTTCGCCCATCACCTGCGAGACCCGCTACGGCATCTGCGCCAAGTGCTACGGGCGCGACCTGGCCCGCGGCCACCTGGTCAACATCGGTGAGGCGGTCGGTGTCATCGCCGCCCAGTCCATCGGTGAGCCGGGTACGCAGCTGACCATGCGTACCTTCCACATCGGTGGCGCCGCGTCGCGTGCCGCCTCGGTCAGCAACGTGCAGATCAAGGCGCGCGGTACCGCTCGCCTGCACAACGTGAAGACCGTGCGGCACAAGAGCGGCAACCTGGTGGCGGTGTCCCGTTCCGGCGAGATCACCGTGATGGACGATCACGGCCGCGAGCGCGAGCGCTACAAGATCCCGTACGGCGCGGTCATCACCGTGACCGACAACCAGCCGGTGGAGGCCGGCCAGGTGCTGGCGACCTGGGACCCGCACACGCACCCGATCATCACCGAGGTGAAGGGTCGGCTGAAGTTCTACGACTTCGTCGACGGCGTGACGGTGACCAGCCACGTCGATGAGATGACCGGTTTGACCAGCATGGTCGTGACCGATCCGAAGAGCCGTGGCTCCGGCGAGCTGCGTCGCACCACGATCGGCCCGGACGGCAAGCACACCGAGGAGCGCATTCCGTACCGCGACCTGCGGCCGATGATCAAGCTGGTTGACGAGAACGGCAACGACCTGTGCCTGGCGGGCACCGATATCCCGGCGCAGTATTTCCTGCCGGCCGGCGCCATCGTCAACGTCGCCGACAATCAGGAAGTGGACGTCGGTGACGTCATCGCCCGTCTGCCGCAGGAGTCGTCCAAGACCCGTGACATCACCGGCGGTCTGCCGCGCGTGGCCGACCTGTTCGAGGCCCGCAAGCCCAAGGAGCCGGCCATCCTGGCCGAGATCTCCGGTACCGTCAGCTTCGGCCGCGATACCAAGGGTAAGCAGCGCCTGATCATCACCGGGCCGGATGGCCAGACCCACGAGGAGCTCATTCCGAAGTGGCGGCACGTGACGGTGTTCGAGGGCGAGTACGTCGAGAAGGGCGAAATGATCGCCGACGGCGAGCCCAACCCGCACGACATCCTGCGGCTGCTCGGCGTGACCGCGCTGGCCAGCTACCTGGTGAAGGAAATCCAGGATGTCTACCGGCTGCAGGGCGTGAAGATCAACGACAAGCACATCGAGGTGATCAATCGCCAGATGCTGCGTAAGGTCGAGATCACCGAGCCGGGCGACTCCCGCTTCCTCAAGGGCGAGCAGATCGACCGTGCGAAGGTGCTGGAGGAGAACGACCAGCTGGTCGCCCAGGGCAAGCAGCCGGCGTCCTACGCGTCCGTGCTGCTGGGCATCACCAAGGCCTCGCTGGCGACCGAGTCGTTCATCTCGGCGGCGTCGTTCCAGGAGACCACGCGCGTCCTCACCGAGGCGGCGACCAAGGGCATGCGCGACGAGCTGCGCGGTCTCAAGGAGAACGTTATCGTCGGTCGTTTGATTCCCGCCGGTACCGGCTACGCGTATCACGAAGCGCGTCGCCGGCGTCGCAAGGAACGCGGCGGCAAGCCGGCGGCGCCGAGCTTCTCCGCGGCCTTTGCGGACGCGGAGGCGGAGGCGATATTCTCCGAACCGTCCGAGCAGAACGATCAGGCTCGTGGCGGTGAAGAGTAATTGACTAATGCAAGCGGCGCCGCCACTTAGGCGCCGCTTTTGTTGACAGAGTTAGACACCCTATCTACAATTGCGCACCTTCGACAGGCCGGTGTTCCGGCCTGTCGTTTGTTTTCAGCTAGGAGTGACCGCTTCATGGCTACAGTTAACCAGCTCGTCCGCAAAGGGCGGCAGAGCAAGGTCGAGAAGAGCAAAGTGCCGGCGCTGGAGGCCTGCCCGCAGAAGCGCGGCGTGTGTACTCGCGTCTACACCACTACTCCGAAGAAGCCCAACTCGGCGTTGCGTAAGGTTTGCCGCGTGCGCCTGACGAACGGGTTCGAGGTCACCTCCTACATTGGTGGCGAGGGTCACAACCTGCAGGAGCACTCGGTCGTGCTGATCCGCGGCGGCCGTGTGAAGGATCTGCCGGGTGTTCGCTATCACACCGTCCGCGGCGCGCTGGACGCTGCTGGCGTAGACAAGCGCCGCCAGGGTCGTTCCAAGTACGGTGCCAAGCGGCCTAAGGGCTAAGCTGTCACTCCCTCAGTTACCGATATCTGGGTAAGGCTATGCCGAGAAGAAGAGAAGTCCCGAAGCGCAAGGTCCTGCCGGACCCGAAGTTCGGGAGCGAAATGCTCACCAAGTTCATGAACATGGTGATGGAGGACGGCAAGAAGTCGGTCGCCGAGAAGATCATCTACGGTGCTCTCGATAAGATCGCCGAGAAGACCAACGGTGATCCGCTGCCGGTGCTCGAGCAGGCGCTGGAGAACGTCAAGCCGATGGTCGAGGTGAAGTCTCGGCGCGTCGGTGGCGCCACCTATCAGGTGCCGGTCGAGGTGCGTCCGGAGCGCCGTACCACTCTGGCCATGCGCTGGGTTTTGGAGGCGGCTCGCAAGCGTAGCGAGTCCACCATGGCCCATCGTCTTGCCGCGGAGCTGCAGGAAGCTGCCGAGAATCGCGGCGGCGCTGTGAAGAAGCGCGAAGACACCCATCGTATGGCGGAGGCCAACAAGGCCTTCTCGCATTATCGCTGGTGACAGCGGGAGTAGTTAGTCGTGGCACGTAAGACCCCCATCGAGCGCTATCGCAACATCGGCATCATGGCTCACATCGATGCCGGTAAGACGACGACCAGTGAGCGCATCCTCTATTACACCGGTGTGTCCCACAAGATCGGTGAGGTGCACGACGGTGCCGCGACGATGGACTGGATGGAGCAGGAGCAAGAGCGTGGTATCACCATCACCTCCGCTGCCACCACCTGCTTCTGGTCGGGCATGGACCGGCAGTTCGCCGAGCACCGCATCAACGTGATCGACACTCCGGGCCACGTGGACTTCACCGTCGAGGTGGAGCGTTCGCTGCGCGTGCTCGACGGCGCCGTGGCGGTGTTCTGCGCGGTGGGTGGCGTTCAGCCCCAGTCCGAAACCGTGTGGCGTCAGGCCAATAAGTACGGCGTGCCGCGTATCGCGTTCGTCAACAAGATGGATCGCGCTGGCGCCAACTTCGAGCGCGTGCTGGAGCAGATCAAGAGCCGTCTCAATGCTCGTCCCATCCCGGTCGTGTATCCGATCGGCGCCGAGGACAGCTTCAAGGGCGTGGTCGACCTGCTGCGCATGAAGGCCATTTATTGGCATGACGAGACCCAGGGTATGACCTACGACCAGGCCGACATCCCGGCCGAGTTGCAGGCGAAGGCCCAGGAGCTGCGCGAGCAGCTGGTCGAGGCCGCTGCCGAGAGCTCCGAGGAGCTCATGGAGAAGTACCTCGAATCCGGCGAGCTGAGCAACGAAGAGATCGTTCGCGGTCTGCGTGCCCGCACCATCGCCGGCGAGATCGTGCCCGCGCTGTGCGGTTCTGCGTTCAAGAACAAGGGCGTGCAGCGCATGCTGGACGCGGTCGTCGAGTTCCTGCCGTCGCCGGTCGACATCCCGGCGGTGAAGGGGCATCTCGAGGACGGCAGCGAAGCCGAGCGCGTCGCGTCCGACGATGCTCCGTTCTCCGCGCTGGCGTTCAAGATCATGTCCGACCCGTTCGTCGGTACGCTGACCTTCTTCCGCGTCTACTCGGGCGTGGTCAACGGTGGCGATACCGTGCTGAACTCGACGCGCGGCAAGCGCGAGCGCCTTGGTCGTATCGTGCAGATGCACGCCAACCATCGTGACGAGATCAAAGAGGTGCGGGCTGGCGACATCGCCGCCGCGATCGGTCTGAAGGACGTCGTCACCGGCGATACGCTGTGCGATCCGAACAATCCGATCATCCTTGAGCGGATGGACTTCCCGGAGCCGGTGATTTCCGTGGCGGTCGAGCCGAAGACCAAGGGCGACCAGGAGAAGATGGGTATCGCTCTGGGCCGTCTGGCGCAGGAAGACCCCTCGTTCCGCGTGCACACCGACGAGGAGTCCGGTCAGACCATCATCTCCGGTATGGGCGAGCTGCACCTGGAGATCATCGTCGACCGCATGAAGCGCGAGTTCAAGGTCGAGTGCAACGTCGGCCAGCCGCAGGTGGCGTACCGCGAAACCATCCGCTCCACGGTGGAGCAGGAAGGCAAGTTCGTGCGTCAGTCCGGTGGTCGCGGTCAGTACGGTCACGTCTGGATTCGCATGGAGCCCCAGGAGCCGGGCAAGGGCTACGAGTTCGTCAATGCCATCGTTGGCGGCGTGGTGCCGAAGGAGTACATCCCGGCGGTCGACAAGGGTATCCAGGAGCAGATGCAGAACGGCGTGCTCGCCGGCTTCCCGGTGGTTGACGTCAAGATCACGCTGTTCGATGGTTCGTACCACGACGTCGACTCGAACGAAATGGCGTTCAAGATCGCCGGCTCCATGGCCTTCAAGGAAGGCTTCATGAAGGCCAATCCGGTGCTGCTCGAGCCGATCATGAAGGTCGAGGTGGTGACGCCGGAAGAGTACATGGGCGACGTCATCGGCGACCTGAACCGCCGGCGCGGTGTCGTGCAGGGCATGGACGAGAGTCCGTCCGGCCGCGTGATCACCGCCCAGGTGCCGCTGAAGGAAATGTTCGGTTACGCGACCACGCTGCGCTCGATGAGCCAGGGGCGCGCGACGTACTCCATGGAGTTCGACCATTACCAGGAGGCGCCCGCCAGCGTGGCCCAAGAGGTCATCAAGAAGGCCTCCTGAGATAGCCATTTACTGCGTGCAGCAAACGAATTGAGAGACGAGGTGTAGCGTGGCGAAGGGTAAGTTTGAGCGTACGAAGCCGCATGTGAACGTGGGCACGATTGGCCATGTGGACCATGGCAAGACGACGCTGACGGCGGCTTTGACGAAGGTGGGTGCGGAGCGTTTTGGCGGCGAGTTTCGGGCCTACGACGCGATTGACAAGGCGCCGGAGGAGCGTGCGCGCGGTATTACGATTGCGACCTCGCACGTGGAGTACGAGTCGCCGAAGCGTCACTATGCGCACGTGGACTGCCCGGGCCACGCCGACTACGTGAAGAACATGATCACTGGCGCGGCGCAGATGGACGGCGCGATTCTGGTGGTGTCGGCCGCTGACGGTCCGATGCCGCAGACCCGCGAGCACATTCTGCTGGCCCGTCAGGTGGGTGTGCCGTACATTGTCGTGTTCCTGAACAAGGCCGACATGGTGGACGATCCGGAGCTGCTGGAGCTGGTGGAGATGGAGGTGCGTGAGCTGCTCTCCACCTACGGCTTCCCGGGCGACGACACGCCGATCATCAAGGGTTCGGCGCTGAAGGCGCTGGAAGGCGATCAGAGCGAGATTGGCATTCCGGCGATCATTCAGCTGGTGGATGCGCTGGACAGCTACATCCCCGAGCCGCAGCGTGAGATCGACAAGCCGTTCCTGATGCCGGTGGAGGACGTGTTCTCCATCTCGGGTCGTGGTACGGTGGTGACCGGTCGCGTGGAGCGCGGCGTGGTGAAGGTTGGCGACGAAGTGGAGATCGTCGGTCTGCGTCCGAGCGCCAAGACCACGGTGACGGGCGTGGAGATGTTCCGCAAGCTGCTCGACCAGGGTCAGGCGGGCGACAACATCGGCGTGCTGCTGCGTGGCACCAAGCGCGACGAGGTGGAGCGCGGCCAGGTGCTGTGCAAGCCGGGTTCGATCAAGCCGCACACCAAGTTTGAGGCTGAGGTGTACGTGCTGTCGAAGGAAGAGGGTGGCCGTCACACGCCGTTCTTCAAGGGGTATCGTCCACAGTTCTACTTCCGCACCACGGACGTGACCGGTTCGGTGGACCTGCCGGAGGGTGTGGAGATGGTGATGCCGGGCGACAACGTGAAGATGACGGTGTCGCTGATTGCGCCGATCGCGATGGAAGAAGGCCTGCGCTTTGCGATCCGCGAGGGCGGTCGCACCGTCGGCGCCGGCGTGGTGTCCAAGATCATCGAGTAAGACGCCATGGCAAGCCAACGTATTCGTATTCGTTTGAAAGCGTTCGACCACCGGCTGATCGATCAGTCGGCGCGCGAGATCGTCGAGACCGCGAAGCGTACCGGTGCTACGGTCAAGGGGCCGATCCCCCTCCCCACCAAGCACGAGCGCTTCACGATCCTGATCTCGCCGCACGTGAACAAGGATGCTCGTGACCAGTACGAGATCCGCACGCACAAGCGACTGATGGACATCGTCGATCCGACCGACAAGACGGTCGACGCCCTGATGAAGCTCGATCTGGCCGCCGGTGTAGACGTCCAGATCAAACTGTACTAACGCGGTAGCGCGAGGGGGTCGCCCGAGCCAGGCGAGGGCGACTCCTTTTTGTCTCTAAGAAGAGGTTTACGATGGCTATCGGAATCGTCGGTCGTAAGTGCGGGATGACCCGCATCTTCACGGAAGATGGCGCGTCTGTGCCGGTGACCGTGATTGAAGCCACGCCCAATCGGGTGACGCAGATCAAGAGCGTCGAGCGCGACGGCTACAACGCGGTCCAGGTCACCACGGGCACGCGGCGGCCTTCCCGTGTCAACAAACCGGCGGCCGGCCACTTCGCCAAGGCCGGGGTGGAGGCGGGCCGTGGGCTTTGGGAGTTCCGCTTGGCCGACGGTCAGGGTCACGATCTGCAGCCGGGCGCCGAACTCAAGGTCGACATGTTCGAGGTCGGCCAGAAAGTCGATGTGACCGGCATTACCAAAGGTAAAGGCTTCGCCGGCACGATCAAGCGCCACAACTTCAGTGCCCAGGACGCCACGCACGGTAACTCCGTGTCGCATCGCGTGCCGGGTTCTATCGGTCAGCGCCAGACCCCGGGCCGGGTGTTCAAGGGTAAGCGCATGTCCGGCCACATGGGCGATGTCCGCCGCACCACGCAGAATCTGCAGGTCGTGCGCGTCGACGTCGAGCGCAATCTGCTGCTGATCCGCGGCGCCGTCCCGGGTGCACCCGGCGGTGACGTGATCGTGCGGCCTTCGGTCAAGACCCGCTAAGGGGGATGGTCATGGAGCTTCAGGTCAGAGGCGGTGAAAAGCTGACCGTCGCGGACGCGGCCTTCGGGCGCGAATTCAACGAGGCGCTGGTGCACCAGGTCGTGGTGGCCTATCTGGCCGGCGGCCGTGCCGGCACCAAGGCGCAGAAGACCCGCTCGGAAGTCAGCGGCGGCGGCCAGAAGCCGTTCCGTCAGAAGGGCACCGGTCGTGCCCGTGCTGGTACGATCCGCAGCCCGCTGTGGCGGCACGGTGGCGTGGTGTTCGCGGCGAAGCCGCGCAACCACGAGCAGAAGGTCAACAAGAAGATGTATCAGGGCGCGATCCGCGCCATCCTGTCCGAGCTGGCTCGGCAGGAGCGCCTGATCGTCGTCCCGGCGTTCCAAGTCGACGCTCCGAAGACCAAGGCTATGGTGGCGAAGCTGGCCGAGCTTGGCGTGAGCGACGCCTTGGTGGTCGCTACCGAGGTGCCCGAGGAGCTGTACCTGGCCGCGCGCAACCTGCCGAAGGTCGATGTGCGTGACGTGGCCGGGCTCGATCCGGTAACCCTGCTGCGGCACGAATACGTCGTCGCGACGGTTGATGCCGTGCGCAAGATTGAGGAGTGGCTGGCATGAACCAGGAGCGCGTGTTCAAGGTGTTGCGGGGCCCGCACGTCTCGGAAAAGAGTGCCGTCCTCGGCGAAACCGCCAATCAGATCGTCTTCAAGGTCGCGGTGGACGCGACCAAGGACGAGATCAAGCAGGCGGTCGAGCAGTTGTTCGAGGTTAAGGTCACGGACGTTCGCGTCGTCAACGTGACCGGCAAACGTAAAGGTTTCGGTCGTGTGCGCGGTCGCCGCGCCGACTGGAAGAAGGCGTATATCTCGCTCGAGGAAGGCCAACAGGTTGACCTCTCGGGCAGCGCTGCTTAAGCGCTAGCACTAGAACGGGCTAATACCATGGCACTCGTTAAGGCAAAACCGACTTCTCCGGGCCGCCGTTTCGTCGTTCAGGTCAAGGACCCGAACCTGTGGAAGGGCGAGCCCTACGCTCCGCTGCTCGAGAAGTACACCAAGAGCGGTGGCCGCAACAACGCTGGTCGCATCACGACGCGGCACATCGGCGGTGGTCACAAGCGCCGGTACCGGATCATCGACTTCAAGCGCGACAAGGACGGCATCCCGGCCAAGGTCGAGCGGATCGAGTACGATCCGAACCGGACCGCGAATATCGCTTTGGTACTTTATGCGGACGGCGAGAGGCGCTATATTATCGCGCCCCGCGGGCTTGAGGTCGGAGCTGAGATCATCTCCGGCGTCGACGCGCCGATCAAGACGGGTAACGCGCTGCCGTTGCGCAACATCCCCGTCGGTTCGCAGGTTCATTGCGTCGAGATGAAGCCGGGCAAGGGTGCGCAGCTGGCCCGTTCGGCCGGTGCGTCGGCGCAGCTGGTAGCGCGCGAAGGCGCTTACGCGACGCTTCGTCTGCGCTCCGGCGAGGTGCGCAAGGTGCTGATCGACTGTCGCGCTACCATCGGCGAGGTCGGCAACCAGGAGCATTCGCTGCGCACCTACGGCAAGGCCGGCGCCATGCGTTGGCGCGGTGTGCGTCCGACGGTTCGCGGTACCGCCATGAACCCGGTCGATCACCCGCACGGTGGTGGTGAGGGTCGCAGTAAGGGCGGTCGTCACCCGGTCACGCCCTGGGGTGTGCCGACCAAGGGTCACAAGACCCGCAAGAACAAGCGGACGGGCGCGTTCATCGTTCGTCGTCGCAAGTAGTAACGGAAGCGAGGTTGGTAACCAGTGCCACGCTCGATTAAAAAAGGTCCGTTCGTCGACTCGCACCTTCTCAAGAAGGTCGAGCAGGCGGTGCAGCAGAACAGCAAGCGTCCGATCAAGACTTGGTCGCGCCGCTCCATGGTGCTTCCCGATATGGTCGGGCTGACCATCGCCGTCCACAACGGGCGTCAGCACGTGCCTGTTCTCATCAATGAGAACATGGTCGGCCACAAGCTCGGTGAGTTTGCCGCGACCCGCACCTTCCGCGGGCACGCGGCGGACAAGAAGTCCAAGTAGAGGTTCAGTGATGGAAGTCGCGGCTAGGCTCAGGAATTCGCGCATCTCCCCGCAGAAGGCGCGGTTGGTGGCGGATCTGGTTCGTGGGATGCCTGTCGGGCGGGCGCTCCAGGTGTTGGAGTTCAGTCCCAAGAAGGCGGCGCGGATCGTCAAGAAAGTCTTGGATTCCGCCATCGCCAACGCGGAGCACAACGAAGGCGCGGATATCGACGAGCTGAAGGTGTCGCGCATCTTCGTCGACGAGGGTCCTACCTTCAAGCGGATCATGCCGCGGGCGAAGGGGCGGGCGAACCGCATCGTCAAGCGCACCAGCCACATCACCGTGGTAGTCGCGGACAAGTAAGAGAGGCCGCTATGGGTCACAAAGTACATCCCACGGGTTTCCGTCTCGGCGTGACCGAGAACTGGCGGTCGATGTGGTATGCCGATAGCAAGCAGTTTGCCGACTATCTGAATACCGACATCAAGGTCCGCGAGTACATTCGGCAGAAGCTGGCGCACGCGTCGGTCAGCCGTATCGACATTCAGCGTCCGGCTCGCAACGCCCTGGTGACGATCCATACCGCTCGTCCGGGTATCGTCATCGGCAAGAAGGGTGAGGACATCGAGCGTCTGCGCGCCGATCTCGCCAAGGTGATGGGCGTGCCGGTGCACGTCAACATCGAGGAGATCCGTAAGCCGGAGCTCGACGCTCTGCTGGTCGCCGAGAGCGTGGCGCAGCAGCTCGAGAAGCGCATCATGTTCCGTCGCGCCATGAAGCGCGCGGTGAGCAACGCGATGCGCCTGGGCGCCCAGGGCATCAAGATCAACGTCGCCGGTCGTCTGAACGGCGCCGAGATCGCCCGCAGCGAGTGGTATCGCGAGGGTCGGGTGCCGCTGCATACCCTGCGCGCGGACATCGACTACGGCTTCGCCGAGGCGAAGACCACCTACGGCGTCATCGGCGTCAAGGTCTGGGTCTTCAAGGGCGAGAAGATCGACGGTGAGCAGGCTCCCGGCGCCAAAGGTGAGCGCCAGGCCGCGGCTCAGTAAGGATTAAGCCATGCTACAGCCCAAGCGCACCAAGTACCGTAAGCAGCAGAAGGGCCGCAACACCGGCGTTGCCACCAGTGGCACCAGCGTGGCGTTCGGTCAGTTCGGCTTGAAGGCCGTGTCCCGCGGACCGCTGACCGCCCGTCAGATCGAGGCCGCCCGCCGCGCCATCACGCGCTACGTCAAGCGTGGCGGCAAGATCTGGATTCGCGTGTTCCCCGACACTCCGGTGACTGCCAAGCCGCTGGAAGTTCGTCAGGGTAGCGGTAAGGGTAACGTCGACCACTGGATCGTTCGGGTGCAGCCCGGTAAGGTCCTGTACGAAATCGAAGGCGTCTCCGAGGAGGTCGCTCGCGAGGCGTTCCGGCTCGCGGCGGCGAAGCTCCCCGTGCAGACGGTCTTTGTGCAGCGGACGGTGATGTGATGAAGGCAGCAGAGCTTCGCAACAAGCAGCCGGCTGAGCTCAAGCAGGAGTTGCTTGCGCGGCTGAAAGAGCAGTTCAACCTGCGGATGCAGCAGGCTTCCGGCCAGCTCGCCCGTCCGGACCAGCTGAAGAAGGTTCGGCGCGACATCGCGCGCATCAAGACGGTGCTCAACGAAAAGGCAGGTAAGGCGTAATGAGCGAGCAGCAGCAGGTTACCCGTACCCTGACCGGGCGCGTGGTTAGCAACAAGATGGACAAGAGCATCACCGTGGCGGTGGAGCGGCTGGTGAAGCACCCGCTGTACGGCAAGTACGTGCGGCGCACCACCAAGCTGCACGCGCACGACGAAGCGAACGAGTGCCGGGAAGGCGATCTGGTGAAGATAGCTCAGTGTCGCCCGCTGTCCAAGACCAAGTCCTGGCGCCTGGTTGAAATCGTCGAGCGCGCCACGCAGGTCTGACCGCCATCGCCGGTGACGGCGGAACAACATTAGGTAAGCGAGTAGTCGCCATGATTCAGATGCAAACCCTCCTGGACGCAGCCGATAACAGTGGCGCGCGCGAGCTGAAGTGCATCAAGGTGCTGGGCGGGTCCCGGCGCCGTTACGCCGGTATCGGCGACATCATCAAGGTCAGCGTCAAGGACGCTATTCCGCGCGGCCGCGTCAAGAAGGGCGAGGTCTACACGGCGGTGGTGGTGCGTACGCGCAAGGGTGTCCGCCGCCCGGACGGCTCGGTCATCCGCTTCGACAGCAACGCGGCGGTGCTGCTGAACAACCAGGGCCAGCCGATCGGCACGCGTGTGTTCGGGCCGGTGACGCGCGAGCTGCGCAGTGAGCAGTTCATGCGCATCATTTCGCTGGCGCCCGAAGTGATTTAAGGCGGAGGAAGCCATGCGCAAGATCAAACAAGGCGATGAGGTGATCGTCATCGCCGGCAAGGACAAGGGCCGCCGCGGGCAGGTGATTCGCGTGCTCGCCGATGAGAACAGGGTGGTGGTGCAGAACGTCAACATCGTGAAGCGCCACACCCGGGGCAACCCCGCTCAGGGCAAGCCGGGCGGTATCATCGAGAAGGAAGCTCCGCTGCACATCTCGAACGTGGCGCTGTTCAACCCGGCTACTGGCAAGGGCGACCGCGTCGGCATCCGTGTCTTGGAGGACGGCCGGAAGGTGCGGTACTTCAAGTCCACCAACGAACAAATTGACGCGTAAGGTTTCCGCCATGGCGAGGCTACAAGAGTACTACACGTCCACGGTCGTACCGGCACTGCAGGAGCAGTTTGGTTACAAGAACCCGATGGAAGTGCCCCGGCTGGTGAAGATCACGCTCAACATGGGCGTCGGCGAAGCCGTGCGGGACAAGAAGATTCTCGACAACGCCATGGAAGACATGGCTAAGATTGCCGGCCAGAAGCCGATCGTGACGTATGCGCGCAAGGCGATCGCGGGCTTCAAGATCCGCGAGGGCTGGCCGATCGGTTGCAAGGTCACGCTGCGTCGGGAGCGCATGTACGAGTTCCTCGACCGCCTGGTGAATGTCGCGATGCCCCGCATCCGCGACTTCCGCGGCGTGAATCCGCGCGGCTTCGATGGGCGCGGCAACTACAACATGGGCGTGCGGGAGCAGGTCATTTTCCCGGAAATCGAGTACGACAAGGTCGACGCGGTTCGGGGCATGAACATCACCTTCACGACCACGGCTAAGACGGATCGGGAAGCGATGGCGCTGCTCGAGGCCTTCAACTTCCCGTTCCGCAAGTAAGGGGCTCCCATGGCTAAGACGTCCATGATCCAGCGCGAGATCAAGCGCGCCAAGACGGTTCAGAAGTACGCCGCCAAGCGTGCCGAGCTCAAGGCGATCATCGCCAATCCGGCGAGCTCCGACGAGGAGCGGTGGGAGGCGCAGCAGAAGCTGCAGAAGCTGCCGCGCGATGCGAGCCCGGTTCGGCAGCGCAACCGCTGCAAGGTGACGGGGCGTCCGCGGGGCGTGTATCGCAAGTTCGGCCTGGCGCGCAACAAGCTGCGCGAAGCCGCGATGCGCGGTGAGATCCCGGGGCTGGTCAAGTCCAGCTGGTAAATCGGCACGTATTCATAGAGATCAGGTAGCACGACCATGAGCATGAGCGACCCGATTGCGGACATGCTGACTCGCATCCGTAATGCGCAGACGGCCCGCAAGGCGCAGGTAAGCATGCCCTCGTCCAAGCTGAAGGCCGCGATCGCTCGCGTGCTGAAGGAAGAGGGTTACATCGCCGATTACGTCGTCGAGGGCGAGGCGGCCAAGCCGGTCCTGACGATCACCCTGAAGTACTATGCGGGCGCGCCCGTGATCGAGATGATCGAGCGCGTGAGCAAGCCGGGTCTGCGCATCTTCCGTGGCAAGGACGAGTTGCCCAAGGTGCAGGGCGGTTTGGGTATTGCCATTGTGTCGACCTCGAAGGGCGTAATGACCGACCGCGCGGCCCGGGCGGCCGGTGAAGGCGGCGAAGTTCTTTGCGTCGTCTTCTAAGTGAAGGATTGACGTCATGTCTCGAGTTGCTAAGAAGCCGGTTCCCGTGCCGAAAGGCGTCGAGGTGACGCTGGACGGGAACCTCATCAAGGTGAAGGGCCCGAAAGGCGCTCTGGAGTGGAAGGCCCATCCGCTGGTCGCGGTTGTCTTCGAGAACAATGAGCTGAAGGTCAGCCCCCAGCAGGGAGGCCGCGAGGCCGACGCGCTGGCTGGAACCACGCGCGCGCTGGTGGCCAACATGGTCAAAGGCGTGAGCGAGGGCTATGAGCGCAAGCTGGAGCTGCAGGGCGTGGGTTATCGTGCTCAGGCCCAAGGTTCGACGCTGAACCTGACGCTCGGTTTCTCTCATCCGGTGAATTTCCCGGTTCCGGCCGGTATCACCGTGGAAACCCCGAGCCAGACCGAAATCGTCATCAAGGGCGTCGACAAGCAGCTGGTCGGGCAAGTCGCCGCCAAGATTCGTGGCTTCCGGCCGCCCGAGCCGTACAAGGGCAAGGGCATTCGCTACGCAGGTGAACGCGTGGTGATGAAAGAAGCCAAGAAGAAGTAACGGGAAGGGTTTAAGGCGATGGATAAGAAGCTTGCACGCCTCCGCCGCGCTCGGCGGGCCCGCGCTAAGATTAGCGAGATCGGCGCGATCCGGCTGTGCGTTCATCGCACGCCGCGTCACATCTACGCGCAGATCATCGCGCCGGACGGCAGCCGTACGCTGGCGGCCGCGTCCACTGTCGAGAAGAGTGTGCGTGAGCAATTGAAGAGCACGGGCAACCGTGAGGCCGCTGCCTTGATCGGCCGGCTGATTGCTGAGCGTGCCAAGGCTGCCGGAGTTGAACGGGTTGCGTTCGACCGCTCTGGCTTCCGCTACCACGGTCGTGTGCAGGCGCTTGCTGACGCCGCGCGCGAGGCCGGGCTGCAGTTCTAACCAAGGGCGATAGACGATGGCAACGAGTGAAATGGGTGGTGACGGCCTTCGCGAGAAGCTGATCGCCGTAAACCGTGTCGCTAAGGTGGTCAAGGGTGGCCGCCAGTTCGGCTTCACGGCCCTGACGGTGGTCGGCGACGGCGCCGGCAGCGTCGGCTTCGGCTACGGCAAGGCGCGCGAGGTGCCGGTCGCGATTCAGAAGGCTATGGAGCGCGCCCGCCGCAACATGCGGCAGATGAGCATGAAGGGCACGACGCTGCAGTTCCCGGTGACCGCGACGCATGGGGCCTCCAAGGTGTACATGCAGCCGGCTTCCGAGGGCACCGGTATCATCGCCGGCGGCGCTATGCGCGCCGTGTTCGAGGTGATGGGCGTGCAAGACGTGCTGGCGAAGGCCATGGGCTCGCGCAACCCGGTCAACGTGGTGCGTGCGACCCTGAACGGCCTGGCCAAGCAGGCCTCCCCGGAGCAGGTCGCTGCCAAGCGCGGCAAGACCGTCGAAGAGATCTTGGGCTAAAGCATGGCTACCAACAAGCAGCTTAAGGTTACGCTGCGCAAGAGCGTTGCCGGCCGTACCGCGAGCCAGCGTGCTTGCGTCGCCGGGCTCGGTTTGCGCCGGTTGAATCACACTGTGACGGTGGCGGACACGCCCGAGAACCGGGGCATGATCCGCAAGGTTTCGTACCTGCTGGCCGTCGAAGAGGTCTAAAGATGCGTCTGAACACGCTCAAGCCCGCCGAGGGCAGCAAGAAGGAGCGGCGTCGGCTGGGTCGAGGCGGCGCCTCCGGTCTCGGCAAGACGTCCGGTAAGGGCCACAAGGGTCAGAAGGCCCGTGCCGGCGGCTTCCACAAGGTCGGCTTCGAGGGCGGCCAGATGCCGCTGCAGCGGCGGCTGCCGAAGATCGGTTTCCGCTCGCTCACCGCGCGCGACACCGCTGAGGTGCGGCTGTCCGAGCTGCGTTACGTGCAGGGCGACGTGGTCGATCTGATCGCGCTGAAGCAGGCGAAGGTCGTTCCGCAGTCCGCTCGCGCGGCGAAGATCGTTCTGTCCGGCGAAGTGAACGCCGCTTACACCGTTCGCGGCGTTGCTGTAACCAAGGGCGCGCGTGCCGCTATCGAAGCGGCCGGCGGCAAGGTCGAGGACTAAGTGGCTAGGACCGGCGCATCGGGTCTCGGCTCGCTGCCGGGGCTGGCCAAGCTGACTGAGGTGCGGCAGCGACTGCTGTTCGTGTTGCTGGCGATCGTGGTGTTCCGCATTGGCAGCCACATCACGATCCCCGGCATCGATCAGGCGGCGCTGGCGGAGATGTTCCGGCAGCAGCAGGGCACCATCCTGGACATGTTCAACATGTTCTCGGGTGGCGCCCTCGAGCGGCTCAGTATCTTCGCGCTGGGCATCATGCCCTACATCTCTGCGTCGATCATCGTCCAGCTGTTGAGCGCGACGATTCCGTCGCTCGAGCAGCTCAAGAAGGAAGGTGAGCAGGGGCGGCGCAAGCTCACTCAGTACACCCGCTACGGCACGGTGGTGCTGGCCCTGTTCCAGGGCGTCGGTATCTGCTTCGCGCTGCAGAACCAGGGCGTGGCGAGCAACCCGGGCTTCGGGTTCATGTTCATCGGCACGGTTACCCTGGTCACCGGCACGATGTTCTTGATGTGGCTGGGCGAGCAGGTGACCGAGCGGGGTATCGGCAACGGTATCTCGATCATCATCTTCGCCGGTATCGTCGCCGGGCTGCCCGGTGCTATCGGTAGCACGCTCGAGTTGGCGCGTACCGGTGAGCTCAATGCGCTGCTGATCGTGTTCATCTTCCTGATCGTGGCGGTGGTTACCGGTCTGGTGATCTTCGTCGAACGCGCGCAGCGGCGCATTACGGTCAACTACGCCAAGCGTCAGCAAGGGCGTCGGATCTATGCTGCTCAGAGCAGCCACCTGCCGCTGAAGCTGAATATGGCGGGCGTGATCCCGGCGCTCTTCGCGTCGAGTCTGGTGCTGTTCCCGGCGACCATCGCGCAGTGGTTCGGCAATAGCGACTCGACCGGCTGGCTCGCCAGCATCGCGCAGACCTTGCACCCGGGGCAGCCGCTGTACGTGGCGCTCTACGGCGGTGGCATCATTTTCTTCTGCTTCTTCTATACGGCGTTGGTGTTCAACTCCAAGGAGACGGCGGAGAACTTGAAGCGGTCGGGCGCTTTCATTCCGGGGATTCGCCCGGGTGAGCAGACCGCGAAGTACATCGATGGCGTGATGACGCGTTTGACCTTCTGGGGCGCGATTTACATCACCCTGGTGTGCCTGCTGCCGGAATTCCTGATTCTGTGGCTGAACGTGCCTTTCTACTTCGGTGGGACGTCGCTGTTGATCATCGTGGTGGTGATCATGGACTTCATCGCGCAGATTCAGGCGCACCTGATCTCGCACCAGTACGAGCCGCTGTTGAAGAAGGCGAATTTGAAGGGCCAGGGCGGAGCGGGTCTGCTGCGCTGACTGGGAAGCAAACGGCCGCGCGCACAAAGTGCGCGCGCGGTCCGGGTTTTTGTTATCCTACGCGCCTTTCTCGCGGGTAGGGCCGAAGATCGTTTGGAGACGACCCATGAAGGTACGTGCGTCTGTCAAGAAAGTTTGCCGGAACTGCAAGATCATCCGGCGTAACCGGGCCGTTCGTGTCATCTGCACGGACCCCCGCCACAAGCAGCGCCAGGGTTAAGCCTAACCGCTTGATTCTGAGGCAACTGCTCCGATAGTATTGCCGCTTTTCCGCGACCGGTTTGGGAGACTGGGTTTATGGCCCGTATTGCTGGCGTCAACATCCCCGACAATAAGCACACGGTGATTGCGCTGACGGCGATCTACGGTATCGGCCGCACGCGCGCCGCGCAGATCTGCGCCGCCGCTGGGGTTGCGCCGGAGCGCAAGGTGAAGGATCTCGCCGAGCAGGAGCTCGAAGCTCTGCGCGCCGAGGTCGGTAAGTTCGTGGTGGAGGGCGACCTCCGCCGTAGCGTGGCGATGGATATCAAGCGCCTGATGGACCTCGGTTGCTACCGTGGTATCCGGCATCGTCGCGGTCTGCCCGTGCGTGGGCAGCGTACTCGGACCAATGCCCGCACCCGCAAGGGTCCGCGGCGCGGCGTCGGCGCCAAGTAAGCGCTGGCGGTGAACTGAAACATTAGGAACTAGGCGATGGCTAAAGCGAGCAGCAGCACGACCGCAAGCCGCGTGCGTAAGCGCGTTAAGCGTACGGTGGTTGATGGCGTGGCCCACATCCACGCTTCTTTTAACAACACCATCATCAGCATCACGGATCGGCAGGGCAACACCTTGGCTTGGGCCAGCGCGGGCGGTAGCGGATTCCGCGGCTCCCGCAAGAGCACGCCGTTCGCGGCGCAGGTGGCGGCCGAGCGTGCCGGGCGCGCTGCGCTTGATTACGGCTTGAAGAACCTCGAGGTGCGCGTCAAGGGCCCCGGTCCCGGCCGTGAGTCCGCTGTGCGTGCGCTGAATGCGGTCGGTTACCGCATCACCAACATCAGTGATGTCACGCCGATCCCGCACAACGGCTGCCGTCCGCCCAAGAAGCGTCGCGTGTAAACCGGGGAGAGAAACATGGCTCGTTACATCGGCCCGAAGTGCAAGTTGGCCCGTCGCGAGGGCACGGATCTCTTCCTGAAGAGCGGTGTTCGTGCGCTCGACAGCAAGTGCAAGCTGGATACCCCGCCGGGGCAGCACGGTGCGCGGCGCGGGCGTCTGTCCGACTACGGTACCCAGCTGCGCGAGAAGCAGAAGGTGCGCCGTATCTATGGCGTGCTCGAGCGGCAGTTCCGCAATTACTACGCCGAGGCGACCCGTCAGAAGGGCGCGACCGGTGAAGTGCTGCTGCAGCTGCTGGAGAGCCGGCTCGACAACGTCGTGTTCCGCATGGGCTTCGGCTCCACCCGCGCCGAGGCTCGGCAGCTGGTAAGCCACGGCGCCGTGCTGGTCAACGGCCGCCGCGTCAACATTCCGTCCTACCAGGTGCAGCCGGGCGATGTGATTTCCATCGCCGAGAAGGCCAAGAACCAGGTCCGCATCCAGGCCGCGGTGGAGCTCGCGCAGCAGCGTGGTTTCGCGCCGTGGATCGAGGTCGACACCAAGAAGCTCGAGGGCACGTTCAAGGCCCGGCCGGAGCGTTCTGAGATGTCGGCGGAGATCAACGAGCACCTCATCGTCGAGCTTTACTCGAAGTAACGCTCGGGCCTGGCCGTAGGATCGGAGAGAGGAGTACCCATGCAGGGGTTCAAGGATTACCTAAAGCCGCGCATCGTCGATATCCAGGCGTTCAACGATCGGCATGCCAAGGTCAACTTGGAGCCGCTGGAGCGTGGGTTCGGCCACACCCTGGGTAACGCGTTGCGGCGCGTGCTGCTGTCCTCTATGCCGGGCTACGCCGTCGTCGAGGTCGAGATCGAGGGCGTGCTGCACGAGTACACCGCGATCGAGGGTGTTCAGGAGGATGTGGTCGACATCTTGCTCAACCTGAAGAACCTCGCGGTGCGGCTGCACGCGAAGGACGAAGCCACCCTGACCCTGTCGAAGAAGGGGCCGGGTGTGGTTACCGCCGCTGATATCCAGGTTGGGCACGATGCCGAGATCAAGAATCCGGATCTGGTGATCGCGCATCTGACCAAGGCCGGCGAGCTGAACATGAAGCTGCGCGTGGTCAAGGGCCGGGGCTATCAGCCCGCCACCGCCCGGACCACCGAGGAGGATCGGCCGATCGGGCGTCTTCAGCTCGACGCCACCTTCAGCCCGGTGCGGCGCGTGGCCTACAACGTCGAGAGTGCCCGTGTGGAGCAGCGGACCGACCTCGACCGTCTGGTGCTGGATATCGAGACCAACGGCGTGCTGACGCCCGAAGAGGCGGTTCGCTTCGCCGCCGGCCTGCTGCGCGACCAGCTGAGCGTGTTCGTCGATCTGCAGGGCGGTGAGCTGGAGCAGGAGCCCGAGCGGCGGGAGCCGGAGGTCGATCCGATCCTGCTGCGGCCGATCGATGACCTGGAGCTCACCGTCCGTTCGGCGAATTGCCTCAAGGCGGAGAGCATCCATTACGTCGGCGACCTGGTGCAGCGCACGGAGGTGGAGCTGCTGAAGACGCCGAACTTGGGCAAGAAGTCTCTCACCGAGATCAAAGAAGTGCTCGCGTCCCACGGGCTGTCCCTGGGTATGCGGCTGGAGAACTGGCCGCCGAGCGGCTTGGGCGATAAAGATCAGGCGGCCGGCTGATAGGGCACTGGCCGGAACGAGCTGAGAAGGACTTAAACAATGCGTCACCGCAATACTGGGCGGCAGCTGAGCCGCAACAGCAGTCATCGCAAGGCCATGTTGCGCAACATGGCGGCGTCCCTGCTCAATCACGAAGCTATCAAGACCACGCTGCCCAAGGCCAAGGAGCTGCGTCGTGTCGCCGAGCCGCTGATTACGCTGGCGAAGGAAGACACCGTGGCGCGTCGTCGGCTGGCGTTCGCGCGCCTGCGCGACAAGGTCGTGGTCAAGAAGCTGTTCGAGGAGCTGGGGCCGCGCTACAAGAATCGCCCGGGTGGCTACCTGCGCATTCTGAAGTGTGGTCTGCGTCCGGGCGACGCCGCGCCGATGGCGTTCGTCGAGCTGGTCGATCGTCCCGAGGTGAGCGAGCCGGCCCCCGCCAGCGAAGCCGCCGAGCAGGCCTAAGCTCAACACCGAAGAGAAAAGCCGGGGTCATCCCGGCTTTTTTTTCGTCCGCGGCAAGCTCTCCGCTCGGCGGTTGCACCGGGGGCGAGGCGAGCCTAGGTTAGGCGCACGGGCGGCCGCGCGCCGAGGCGTCGCAGGCGCCGCGCCATGGAGCTGGTCTGGAGGATGCGAGCATGAAGATCACCGTGGATATCGACGCCACTCCTCAGGAGCTGCGCACCTTTTTCGGCTTGCCGGATCTGCAGCCATTCCACGAGGAGCTGGTGCGCTTGCTGACCGAGCGCATGAGCGCCGGCACGGAGGGTTACGACCCGCTGGCACTGATGAGCGCGCTGTTGCCGCAAGGCGCGCAGTCGCTGGAGGCGATCCAGAAGGTGTTCTGGGAGACGATGCGGCAGGGCTTCGACCTGGCGAAGGCCGGTGCCGCCGGCCGCGCGCCGGGGAAGTAAGGCGCGGCGCACAGTTCTGTTACAATGCCGCGCGACTTTCGCACCCGACGCCGTTCTTGGCCATGTAGGCCGGCAGGCTGGCGCCGGGATTCATGTCTGTGAGTGGGCATTACCGATAGGAGTTCGTCCATGAAAGCGCCCGTACGCGTTGCGGTGACCGGTGCCGCCGGCCAGATCGGCTACAGCCTTTTGTTCCGGATCGCCTCTGGCGACATGCTCGGCAAGGATCAGCCCGTGATCCTGCAGCTCCTGGAGATCACCCCGGCGCTGGAAGCGCTCAAGGGCGTGGTGATGGAGCTCGAGGACTGCGCCTTCCCGCTGCTCGCCGGCATCAAGATCAGCGATAAGGCCGAGGAAGCCTTCGCCGATGCGGATTACGCGCTGCTGGTCGGTGCCCGTCCGCGCGGTCCCGGCATGGAGCGCAAGGATCTGCTCGAGGCCAACGCGGCGATCTTCTCGGTGCAGGGCAAGGCTCTGAACGCGGCCGCCAGCCGCAATGTCAAGGTGCTGGTGGTCGGCAACCCCGCCAACACCAACGCGCTGATCGCGCAGCGCAACGCGCCCGATCTCGATCCGCGTTGCTTCACCGCGATGACCCGCCTTGACCACAATCGTGCGCTGGCTCAGCTGGCCAACAAGACCGGCAGCCACACCACCGACATCAAGCGCATGACCATCTGGGGCAACCACAGCGCCACCCAGTACCCGGACCTGTTCCACGCCACGGTCAAGGGCAAGCCGGCGAAGGATCTGGTGGATCAGGCCTGGCTGGAGAACGACTTCATCCCGACCGTGCAGCAGCGCGGCGCCGCCATCATCAAGGCGCGTGGTCTGTCGTCGGCCGCTTCCGCCGCTTCCGCCGCGATCGACCACATGCGTTCCTGGGCGCTCGGCACCGAAGAGGGCGACTGGGTCAGCATGGGCATCTACTCCGACGGTAGCTACGGCGTTGAGAAGGGCCTGATCTACTCCTTCCCCTGCGTTTGCAAGGATGGCAAGTACGAGATCGTCCAGGGTCTGGAGATCAACGACTTCAGCCGTCAGCGCATGCAGATCACCGAGAAGGAGCTGATGGAAGAGCGCGACGCGGTCAAGCACCTGCTGCCGTAAGCGACAGCCTCGTCCGCATAAAGAAAAGGGCGCTTTCGAGCGCCCTTTTTTTGTGTCTGGATGAATGAGGGGGTTACCCTCGCGCCAGCAATGGTTTGAGAAAGCGCCCGGTATACGATTCCTCCACCGCCGCGATCTGCTCCGGTGTGCCGGTGGCGATGACGCGTCCGCCGCCGTCGCCGCCCTCGGGGCCGAGGTCGATGATCCAATCGGCGGTCTTGATCACATCCAGGTTGTGTTCGATCACCACCACGGTATTGCCTTCGTCGCGCAGTCGGTGCAGTACGGCCAGCAGCTGCTCGACGTCGTAGAAATGCAGCCCGGTGGTCGGCTCGTCGAGGATGTAGAGGGTGCGGCCGGTACCGCGCCGCGATAGCTCGCGCGCCAGCTTGACGCGCTGCGCCTCGCCGCCGGACAGGGTGGTGGCGTTCTGGCCCAGCTTCACGTAGGACAAGCCGACATCCATGAGCGTCTGCAGCTTGTGCTTGATGACCGGCACGGCGCTGAAGAACTCCAGCGCATCCTCTACGGTCAGCTCCAGCACCTCGTAGATGTTCTTGCCCTTGTAGCGCACTTCCAGCGTCTCGCGGTTGTAGCGCATGCCCTTGCAGACGTCGCAGGCGACATAGACGTCCGGTAGGAAGTGCATCTCCACTCGGATGACGCCGTCACCCTGGCAGGCTTCGCAGCGCCCGCCCTTGACGTTGAAGCTGAAGCGCCCGGGATTGTAGCCGCGGGCCCGCGCTTCCTGGGTTCCGGCGAACAGCTCGCGGATGTGGGTGAACAGCCCGGTGTAGGTGGCCGGATTGGAGCGCGGCGTCCGGCCGATCGGGCTCTGGTCGATGTCCACCACCTTGTCGAACAGGTCGAGCTTGTCGATGCCGTCGCACGGCGCGGGGACGACGCTGGCACCGTTGAGCTCGCGGGCGGCGTAGCGGTAGAGGGTATCGTTGATCAGGGTCGATTTGCCGGAGCCGGACACGCCCGTGACGCAAATCATGAGGCCGGCCGGAATGGCCACGTCGAGGCCGGCGAGGTTGTTGCCGCGGGCGTTGCGGATCCAAGCGGTCCGCTCCGGATCGGGCGCCCGCCGCTGGTGCGGCACCGGGATGCGGCGCTTACCGCTCAGGTATTGCCCGGTGAGCGACTCGGGGCAGCGCTCGATGTCGGCCACTGGCCCGCAGGCCACCACCTGGCCGCCATGCACGCCGGCGCCGGGCCCCATGTCCACCACATAGTCGGCGGCGCGGATAGTGTCCTCGTCATGCTCCACCACCAGCACCGTGTTGCCGAGATCGCGCAGGTGCGCCAGGGTTTGCAGCAAACGCTCGTTGTCGCGCTGATGCAGGCCGATCGACGGTTCGTCCAGCACGTACATCACGCCCACCAGGCCGGCGCCGATCTGGCTGGCCAGACGGATGCGCTGCGCCTCGCCGCCGGACAGCGTCTCGGCGCTGCGGCTCAGGGTCAGATAGCCGAGCCCGACGTTGACCAGGAAGCGCAGGCGGGCGCTGATCTCCTTGACGATCTTGGCCGCGATCTCGCCCTTGTTGCCCGGCAGTTCCAGGGTTTCGAAGAAAGCCAGACTCTGGGTTACCGGCAGGTTGACCAGGTCCGGCAAATTGCGCTCGGCCACGAACACATGCCGGGCGCTGCGGTTGAGGCGGGTGCCGTGGCAGTCCGGGCAGGGCTGTTCGCTGAGGTAGCGCGCCAGCTCGTCCCGAACCAGCTCCGACTCGGTTTCGCGGTAGCGGCGCTCCATATTGGGCAGCAGGCCCTCGAACGGATGGCGGCGGCGCTGAATTTCACCCCGATTGTCCAGGTAGCGGAACTCGATCTCCTCGCCGTTACTGCCGTACAGCAGCACCTGCCGCACCGTCTCCGGCAGCTGCTCCCAAGGCGTGTCCAGATCGAAGCCGTAATGCTCCGCCAGGCTGCTGATGAGCTGAAAGTAGTGCTGATTGCGCCGGTCCCAGCCGCGCACCGCGCCGGCCGCCAGGCTCAGCTGCGGTTGCGAGACCACCCGCGCGGGGTCGAAGAATTGCTTCACGCCCAGGCCGTCGCAGCCACCGCAGGCGCCGCTGGGGTTGTTGAAGGAAAACAGCCTCGGCTCCAGCTCCGGGAGGCTGTAGCCGCATATCGGGCAGGCGAAGCGCGAGGAGAACACCAGCTCGTCGCGCTGCGGCTCGTCCATGAACGCCACCCGCAGCAACCCGTTGGACAGGCGCAGCGCGGTTTCGATCGAATCGGCCAAGCGCGTGTGCAGATCGGCGCGGACCTTGATCCGGTCCACCACCGCTTCGATGCTGTGCGTCCGCTTGGGGTCGAGCGCCGGCGCCGTATCCAGCTCCACCACGTGGCCGTCGATGCGGGCGCGGATGAAGCCTTGCGCCTTTAGCGCCTCGATGGCGTGCACGTGCTCGCCCTTGCGCTGCTCGACCACCGGTGCGAGCAGCATGAGTCTGCTGCCCTCGGGCAGGGCCAGGATCTGATCCACCATCTGACTGACGGTCTGAGCGTTCAGGTCGATGCCGTGGTCGGGACAGCGCGGCGTGCCGGCCCGCGCGAACAGCAGACGCAAGTAGTCGTAGATCTCGGTGACGGTGCCGACCGTGGAGCGCGGGTTGTGCGAGGTCGATTTCTGCTCGATGGAAATCGCCGGCGACAGGCCCTCGATGTGGTCGACGTCCGGCTTGTCCATCATCGACAGGAACTGCCGCGCGTAGGCCGACAGCGATTCGACGTAACGGCGCTGGCCCTCGGCATAGATGGTGTCGAACGCCAGCGACGACTTGCCCGACCCGGACAGACCGGTGATCACTACCAGCCGGTTGCGCGGCAGCTCCAGATCGATGTTCTTCAGGTTGTGCGTACGCGCGCCCTGAATGCGAATGAATTCCATGCCGTGTCCCGTGTGCTCAGCGAACCTGCTACTATACGCCCTCCCATGCGCACGGTAGCCCAAGGGCCGAGGTCTCGCCTCGCGTGCCGCGCAATCGCCGGCAATCGTCCGCGCTCCCGCGTACCGAAACCCACGCAGCGGACCCGCGACGGGGGCGGATCGTAGTTTTGCAGAACGGGACGGACGAGATTTGGCGAAGCGGATGAACGACACGGGGGCGACCCGCCGCGCCGACGCTATGACATCGGTCGAGCGTCGCGCCGCCGCCGGTTTGGCGGCCATCATGGCCTCGCGCATGCTGGGCCTGTTCCTGATCCTGCCCATTTTCGCCCTGTACGCGCCGGAATTGTCCGGTGCCACCCCAACCCTGATCGGATTGGCGATCGGCGCGTACGGCCTGTCGCAGGCGCTGTTGCAGATCCCGATGGGTGCGGCTTCCGACCGCTGGGGGCGGCAGCCGGTGATCGTGGCGGGGCTGTTGCTGTTCGTGGCCGGCAGCGCAGTGGCGGCGCTCAGCGAGCATATTTACGGCGTGATCGCCGGCCGGCTGCTGCAAGGCGCCGGCGCCATCTCCGCGGCGGTCATGGCCCTGGCCGCCGATCTCACCCGCGAAAGCCAGCGCACCAAGATCATGGCCAGCCTGGGCGTCAGCATCGGCGGCTCGTTCATGCTGGCCATGGTGCTCGGACCTCTGCTGGCCGGCTGGATCGGCTTGAGCGGCGTGTTCTGGAGCATGGCGTTGCTGGCCGTCGCCGCCATCGCGCTGTTGTTGGTGCTGGTGCCGAAGCCGACGCGGGCCGCGGCGCCGACGGCCGGGCCGCTGATGCCGCAGATCGCGCAGGTGCTGCGCGACCCGCGCATGCTGCGGCTCAATTTCGGCATTTTCGCCCTGCACGCCATCCTCACCGCCGGCTTCGTGGCTCTGCCGGTCCTGCTGCAGGACGAGCTCGGTCTGGGCCGCGAGGCGCATTGGCAGTTTTACGTGCCGATCCTGCTGCTGTCGGTGCTTGGCATGGTGCCGGTGATCATGCTCGGCGAGCGTCGCAAGCGAATGCCGCAAGTCCTGGCGGGTGCGGTGCTGACGCTGGTGCTGGCCGGGCTGGCGCTGGCGGTCGCCGGCGGTTGGCCGCCGCTGATGCTGGCGGCGCTGTGGCTCTATTTCACGGCCTTCAACGTGCTCGAGGCCAGCCTGCCGTCGCTGGTGTCCAAGGTGGCGCCGGCCCGGGTCAAGGGCGCAGCGCTCGGCGTTTACGCCACCACCCAGTTCCTAGGCGCTTTTCTCGGCGGCGCCGTGGGCGGTGCGCTGTTCGGCCGGTTCGGCGTGCAAGGCGTGTTCCTCGGCTGCGCGCTGCTGGCCGGGTTGTGGCTGGCGTCGGCGTTGGGGTTGAAAGTGCCTCCGCCCGCCAAGTAACGCTGGGAGATTCCTTGGGGCCGGCCGGCTTGCGGCGGCAAGCGCAGGCCGCTTACTCTGAATTCCTCACGCCCATTGGGCGGACTGCATTCCCGCCATCAAGGAAGAATTGGTGTCATGGACAGACCCAAGGCTGCGCTTACTGTCGTGCCCGATCCCGCTCGCCCCGAGCCGGTCGCCGCCGAAGTCGATCTGGTTGACCTGGCGGTCGTTCTGGTGCGCCGTTGGCGGCTGGGGCTCGGCGTGTTCCTGCTGGTGGTGGCGCTCGGCGGCGTCGTCGCCGGGTTGAGCGGTCCGCGCTATACCTACAGCGCGGTGGTCGATGTCGGGCGCGGTCTGAACGACGCGCCGCTGGAGTCCTCCGAGGCCGTGCAAGCGTTGATCGGCAATGTGCTGGTGCCGATGGTCGCTGCCGGCGCGTCCGACGAAGGCGTCCGGGAGCTGGCGCGCAAGCTGCGGGTGGACGCTTTGCAGGGGAGTGGCGTGTTGGTGCATGTGGTGGCACCCGCCGCCAGTGAACCGCAGATCCGCCAGCTGTTCGCCGCCGTCCGTGAGCAGCTGGACGCGGTTTTGGCGCGTCGCGTGGAACGCGTAGTTGGACCGTTGCAGGCGGAGGCGCGCGCGCTGGAGGCGGAAATCGCCGTGCTCGCCGGCGACATCGAACGGCTGGAGGCGCAGCTCGCCACGGCCGGCGAGCAGACGCGGGTACTGCTGGTGACCCGACTCGGGCGGCTGCAGGACGCGCAGCGGACGGCGCGGCGGGAGTTGGCGCGGTTGCAGGCCGACATCAGCCGGGTCGAGCCGATCCGCATGAGCGAAGCCCCGCAACGATCGGCGGCGCGGCAAGGCGTCTCCGCGCCGTTGATCCTGGCGCTGGCGGTCGTGCTGGCGGCGCTGTTGGCGCTGGTGTCGGTGTTCGCCGCCGAGTTCGCGGTGCGCGTGCGTGCCCGGCTGGGGCCATGAGGTCCGTGCTTGCGTTGCCGGGGCGCTGCTACCATATGGGAGCGAGCCCCTCTGTGGTGTGGTCTTTCCCACCCGGACTCGTTAGAGTGGCGCGCAAACGCGGCGGCGGTCGCCGCCGGACAACGACCACCAAGGAGGCAACAACCATGGCTAGGGGCGTCAATAAGGTCATTCTGATCGGTAATCTGGGTAAAGATCCCGAAGTGCGTTACATGCCCTCCGGTGGTGCCGTGGCGAACGTCACGCTGGCGACCAGCGAGACTTGGCGCGACAAGCAGACCGGCGAGACCCAGGAGCGGACCGAGTGGCATAACGTCGTGTTCTTCAACCGCTTGGCCGAGATCGCCGGCGAGTACCTGAAGAAGGGCTCGAAAATTTACGTCGAAGGCAGCCTGCGCACGCGCAAGTGGCAGGACAAGAACGGCCAGGACCGCTACACCACGGAGATCGTGGCCACCGATATGCAGATGCTGGACAGCCGCGGCAGCGGCCCGAGCCAGGGGGGTGGCGGCCGCGGGATGCAGAGTTCGGAGCGCGGTCAGGATTACGGCGGCTACGAGCCTGTCGGCCGTGCCGCGCCGACCGATTTCGACGACGATATTCCTTTCTGATGGCTAAGGGCGGCGCATAGCCGCCGCCTATCCGACCAGCTTCTAGCCACCGAACGCGCAGCGGCGTCAGGGAAGGACGCTAACACTAGAAACCAGGAGGCTCGCTAAGGCTATGTTCGACGTGGACAAGGCGAAGATCGCTGTCATCGGTCTGGGCTATGTGGGATTGCCGCTGGCCGTGGAGTTCGGCAAGCACTTTCCGACTATCGGGTTCGACATAAAAGCTGAGCGGATTGCCGAATTGAAGGCCGGTCGGGATAGCACCTTGGAGGTGGAACCCGAGGAGCTGCGGCGAGCCGAGCGTTTGAGCTATTCCTCCGACGTAGACGCGCTGCGAGAGTGCAACGTCTACGTGGTGACGGTGCCGACGCCGATCGACGAGGCGAAGCGGCCGGATCTGCGGCCGCTGGAGAGGGCGAGCGAAACCGTCGGCACGGTGCTCAAGCCCGACGACGTCGTCATCTACGAATCGACGGTATACCCCGGCGCCACCGAGGAAGTGTGCGTGCCCATCCTGGAACGGGTGTCGGGGTTGGTGTTCAATCGCGATTTCTTCGTCGGCTACAGCCCCGAGCGCATCAACCCGGGCGACAAGGAGCACCGGGTCGTCAACATCGTCAAGGTCACGTCTGGCTCCACGCCCGCCGCGGCCGATTTCATCGACGCGCTCTACAGCCGGATCATCAAGGCCGGCACCCACAAGACCAGCAGCATCCGCGTGGCCGAGGCGGCCAAGGTGATCGAGAACACCCAGCGTGACGTCAACATCGCCTTGGTGAACGAGCTAGCACTGCTGTTCAACCGCATGGGCATACCCACCGACGAAGTGCTGGCGGCGGCCGGCACCAAGTGGAACTTCCTCAACTTCCGGCCCGGCCTGGTGGGCGGCCACTGCATCGGCGTCGATCCCTACTACCTGACCCATAAGGCCCAGCAGGTCGGCTATCACCCGGAGATCATCCTGGCTGGCCGGCGCATCAATGACCGCATGGGCGGGTACGTCGCCGGACGGGTAGCGAAGCTGATGACCCAGCGCATGCTGCACGTGGTCGGCGCCAAGATCCTGGTGATGGGGCTGACCTTCAAGGAGAACTGCCCGGATCTGCGCAACACTCGGGTGATCGACATCGTCAACGAGCTGCGGAGCTATCACGCCGAGGTCGATGTCTACGATCCGTGGATCAACCCCAAGGACGCCATGCACGAATACGGCCTCGAAGTGCTCGCCGAGCTCGATGGCCGGCAGTACGACGCGGTGGTGGTGGCGGTTGCCCACCGGCAATTCCAGGAAATGGGCGTCGAGCGCATCCGCAACCTGCTCAAGCCCGGTGGCGTGCTGTTCGATTGCAAGTATTTGTTCCCGGCGCCGGCCGTCGATGGTCGGCTGTGACTGACAGGTGTGGTCCCCGCTCACGTGCCGGTCTGTGTGTATGTGGAGACCGGCTGAGCCCTGGGGTGAGGCTTGGCGCAAGGCCTGTCGGCGATTGGTTGTGATAGCGTCGGCGGCACGCCCAACATGCTACGGCACCTCTGATAGCCATGAAAATCCTAGTTACCGGCGCGGCCGGTTTTATTGGTTCACACGTCGCCCATCGGCTTCTCGACCGTGGCGACGAGGTGGTCGGCCTCGATAATCTCAACGATTACTACGACGTCAGCCTCAAGGAAGCCCGCCTGGCCCGCTTGACCACACGTCCGGGGTTTCGCTTCGTGCGGCTGGACGTGGCGGATAGGCAGGGCATGGCCGAGCTGTTCGCGCGCGAGGGCTTCGAGCGGGTGATCCACCTCGCTGCCCAGGCCGGCGTGCGGTATTCGCTGAAGGATCCCCATTCCTATATCGATTCCAACGTGGTCGGTTTCATGAACGTGCTGGAGGGATGCCGGCACAGCCAGGTGGAGCATCTCGTCTACGCCTCGACCAGTTCCGTCTACGGCGCCAATACCCGCCTGCCATTCACGGAAAGTCAGAACGTCGACCACCCGCTCGCGATCTACGCCGCCACCAAGAAGGCGAACGAGCTGATGGCGCACAGCTATTCGCATTTGTTCGGCCTGCCGACCACCGGGCTGCGGTTCTTCACCGTCTACGGGCCGTGGGGACGGCCGGACATGGCGCTGTTCCTGTTCACCCGGAAGATTCTCGCCGGTGAGCCGATCGAGGTGTTCAACTACGGCCAGCATACGCGCGACTTCACCTACATCGACGATATCGCCCAGGGGGTGATTCACGCCTGCGACAAGCCGGCGCGACCCGATCCGAACTGGGATTCCAATGCGCCCAATCCGGCCACCAGCAGCGCGCCATACCGTATCTACAACATCGGCAACAATCGGCCGGTACCGCTGCTGCGCTATATCGAGGTGCTGGAGGAATGCCTTGGGCGCAAGGCCAAGCGCAAGCTGCTGCCGATGCAGGCTGGCGATGTGCCCGATACCTACGCCGATTGCAGCGCCCTAGTGGCGGAGGTCGGCTACCGGCCGAACACGCCGGTGGAGGTGGGCGTGGCCCGTTTCGTCGAGTGGTATCGGAGCTATTACGGGGTTTGAGCGGGAAGGCGAAGAAGCTTGTGGGCGAAGCTTACAGCGTCGAGCCTTTCTCGGTGAGGGCGGCCTTGCCGCGAAGTAATCGCGCCCACTCCCGGCTCCTTCCGGATTCGGGGGGCGCAACGGTCTGAATAATTAAGGCATTTCGCGGCAACACCGCTCCCGCTGGGTGCGGTGGATGCTCCGGTGATACTCGCGAAACGCCAGGAGCGGAAGGGATGCCATGCTCATTCGTCACAGCTTCGCTTACATCCTCGCTCGCGGCTTGCCGGGCCTGGTGAATTTCGCCGCGCTGCTGCTCTACACCCGGCTGCTGAGCCCTCAGGATTACGGCCGCTACGCGCTGGTCATCGCCGGCGTGTCCATGGTCGAGGTGGCGGTCTTTCAGTGGCAGCGGCTGGTTCTGGCGCGCTGGTGGCCAATGCGTCGGGCCGATCCTCAGCGTTTTCTCGGCGAGATGTTGGGGTTGTTCGCGGCGATCGCGGCGGTGGCTGTGGCGGTCGGCCTGTTGCTGGCCCTGGCTTGGCCGGATCCGGTCTGGCGGCGTCTGCTACTGCTGGCGGTCGCGTTATTCGTCGCCCAAGGTTGGCTCGAACTCAATCTGGCGCTGGCCTCGGCCCAGCTCGCGCCCATGCGCTACGGTCGTCTCCTGGCCGCCAAGTCGCTGCTGGCGCTCGGACTGGGGGCCGGGTTGGCATGGTCGGGGCTGGGTGCCTACAGCCCGCTGTTGGGGCTGCTGGCGGGTTGCCTGCTGGCCGTGCCGCTCGCCGGAGGTGGCACCTGGTCGCGGCTCAGGCTAAGGCTGCCGGAGCGGCGCACGTTGCGGGAACAGCTGCATTACGGCTTGCCCCTGGTCGCCACGTTCATGCTCGGCTGGGTGATCGCCGGCTCCGATCGGCTCATCATCGGCTGGCTGCGCGACGTGCAATCCGCCGGACAATACGCGGTCGGCTATGACCTGGCGCAGCACAGTCTGGGGGTGGCGCTCACCATCGTGCAGATCGCCTCCTATCCCTTGGCGGTACGGGCGCTGGAGGACCAGGGGCCGGCCGCGGCGCGCGAGCAGTTGCGCCATAACGGCGAGCTCATCTTCACGTTGGCGCTCGCCGGCGCGGCGAGTCTTGCCGTGCTGGCGCCGCAGATCGCTGCGGTGGTGGTCGGCTCGGAGTTCCGGGGCACCACCGCAAGCCTGTTGCCCTTCATCGCGCTGGCGGCCGCGCTTTGGGGCATCAAGGCCTTTCATTTCGACGTCGCGTTCCACATGGGGTGCAACAGTCGCGGCTTGCTGCTCGGCGTCGCCGCCGCGGCCGTCGCCAACGTAGCCCTGACCTGCCTGCTGGTGCCGGGCTTCGGCCTGCAGGGCGCGGCGGTGGCCAGCATTCTCGCGTACGCGCTCGGCTTGGTCCTGAGCGCCCGCTTGGGGCGCAGGGTGTTTGACATGCCACCGGTCGCCCCCATATTGGCGCGAGCCGGCTGTGTCGCGCTCGCGGCGGCGGGAGGGGCCGCGCTGGCCCGCTCGCTCGACGCGGGAGCCGCCGGCTTGGTCGCCGGTGTCACGTTGGCCGTGCTGTCGGGGGGAATCGCCTCTCTGTGGGTCAACATCGCCAACGCGCGGGTGGAGCTCGGCTCGCGGTGGCAGGCGTGGCTGTCCTCAGTACAACGATATAAGGGATAGGGCCTATGCAGGATGCAGCGCTGATGCAATTGCGCCGGATTACCTTGCCGTTGCGGCGCGTAACCGGGGCGATCCTGATCCTCGAGCTCGTCAGGAAAATGTTCGCGCGCGCGGGCCGCCCGGTGTGGGTGTCCGATTTCGACGGCCACCTGCGGCTGCGGTTGCGGCTCGACGAGCACATGCAAAGCCAGATCTTCTGGTACGGCTACTACTCCCGCGACATCGTCCTGCTGCTGGATCGCCTGCTGCGGCCCGGTATGGTGGTATGCGACGTCGGCGCCAACATCGGCGAGATCACGCTCGCCGCCGCGCGCCGGGTCGGCGCCGGCGGTCGAGTATACGCCTTCGAGCCCATGCCCGCGCTGTACGCGCGTCTGTGCGAGCACCTGAGCCTGAACGGTATCCAGCAGGTGACGGCCGTCCCAATGGGGCTGGCGGACCGCGGCGGGAGGGCGGTGATCTATCGGCGCGACACGCCTTACGCCGATGGCACCGTCAACGAGGGGTTGGGCTCGCTGTTTGCCGACGGGCAGCGTTCCAGCGCCGCCGGGGAGATCGAGCTGACCACGCTCGACGACTACTGCGCGCAAGCCGGAATCGAGCGCCTGGACCTGCTGAAGATCGATGTCGAAGGCGCCGAGCTGGCGGTGCTGAGGGGCGGCGCGAAGACCATCGAGCGTTATCGGCCGTTCATCATCGTCGAGGTGCAGGAGCAGACCGCCGACAACGCCGGCTACACGGTGCAGGAGCTGATCTTCTGGCTGCTGGCGCGCGGCTACACCCTGTTCACCATCGGCCGAAAGGGGCGATTGCATCGGTTCGTGCCCGAACGGCGTGAGGAATTCCAGAACGTACTCGCCGTGCCGGCGGGAGTCGACGCGCCTTGAACGGACGACTGGCGTTGTTCGTGCCGTCGCTGGAAGGCGGTGGCGCCGAGCGGGTGATGGTCCTGCTGGCCAACGGTCTGGTGGCGCGGGGCGCGGCGGTTGATCTGGTGCTGGCGCAGGCGCGAGGGCCCAATCTGGCCAGGCTGGACGCCGACGTTCGGGTGGTCGATCTGCGCGCTTCCCGGGTCATCGCCGCGCTGCCCGCGCTGGTGCGTTATCTGCGCCGAGAGCGGCCGCGGGCGATGCTATCGGCGCTCAGCCACGCCAATGTGGTGGCCGTGCTGGCCCGCGGCTTGGCCGGCGTGCCGATCCGACTGGTGCTCAGCGAGCACAACGATCTGTCCTCCGCATGCGCGATCGACCGTCGCCAGCGGCTGCTGATCGGGTTGATGCGCCGTACTTATCGCCGCGCCGATGGGGTGGTGGCGGTGTCCGCGGGGGTGGCAGCCGATCTGGCGGCCGTGCTCGGCCTGCCGCGCGCGCGGTTGGAGGTCATCCATAACCCCGTGGTGACGCCGGCGCTGTTCGAGCGCAGCGCTGCGCCGTTGTCGCATCCTTGGTTCCAGCCGGATCAGCCGCCGGTGGTGCTGGCCGTCGGCCGTCTCAACCCGCATAAGAACTTCGGTTTGCTGATCCGCGCGTTCGCCCGCCTGCGCGCGCGGCGTCCGGCGCGGCTGCTGATCCTCGGCGAGGGCGAGCAGCGCCGCGAACTGGAGGCGTTGGTCCGGAAATATGGCCTGGAGCGGGACGTGCAGTTGCCCGGCTTCGTCGACAATCCCTATCCGTACATGCGGCGCGCGGCGGTGTTCGCGGTGACTTCGCGCAGCGAGGGGTTTTCGCTGGTGCTGGTCGAGGCCATGGCTTGCGGCGTACCGGTGGTCAGCACGGATTGCCCGGGCGGGGGGCCGGCGGAGGTGTTGCAGGGCGGCCGCTGGGGGCGGCTGGTACCGGTCGACGACGAGGCGGCGCTGGCCGAGGCGCTGGCGCGGGCGCTCGACGCGCCGCGCCGTGGCGAGGCCCGCCGCCGGGCGCTGGATTTCAGCGTGGACGCGGCGGTGACGGCCTACCTCAAGCTGCTGGCGCCAACGGCCGCCGCCGAGGTTCGGACTCAGGGGGTGGTGACGTGAGATCCGCCGAGTTCCACCGCAGCGCCGCTGCCTACGGTTTGCCGCTGACCGCGATCATCGGCTGGCTCGGGATGGCCTACGTCGTTCTGCTGCCGTTCTACGACGTTCCCCAGCCGCTGCGCGAAGGTCTGGCGGTTTCCGGCCTCATCGCCACGCTGCTGCTGGCGCCGCTGTTCGTCGCGCGCGGTCTGATCGGCGGCGCGAGCCTGGTGCCGCCCGCGGCCATGCTGCTGCCGTTCGCGATGTTCTTTGCCCTCTATCTGGCCGCGGCGCTCGCCAACGCGCCCGAGCTTCATCCCAAAGCGCTGAACCATATCGGTTTTTATCTCTATACCTTCGTCGCCTACGCACTGGTGCCGTACTGGCTGATGCGCGCCTTCGGCACTCGCCGGTTCGCGCGGCCGCTGGCGTTGAGCGCGGCCGTTTGCGTGCTGATCGGGTGCTACGAGGTCTCGCTGTTCTACCGCCACGGCTTCGAGGCCTATCGGGATTTCCTGTCCCACGGCGCCGCCGTCGGCACTTTCGCGGGCTTGCCGCGGATACGCTCCACCTTCGACGAGCCGAGCCATTTCGCCCTGTTCCTGCTGCCGGTGCTGCCGATGCTGATCTGGGCGCGTCGGCCGTTGGCGCTGGCGCTGGCGGTCATCGGCTGGATCGGCACGTTGTCGGTATCCGCGTTCGCCGGGGCGCTGGTGGCCGCCGCGGTGCTAGCTCCGGTGCAAGCCGTCCGGCTGCTGCGCCGGCCGCGTCTGCCGACGCGGCTGGCGGCCGCCGCGCTGCTGCTGGCGCCGTTGGCGCTGGTGGGGCTAGCTACGGCGGGGGCGCCGCTGCTGGAGGCGTTCATCGACAAGACCACCGATGTCGCGTCGGTCGATCCCACCCGCTGGAGCGCTTGGCAGGAGTCGCTGCGGGCGATCGCGTTGGCCCCGCTGCTGGGGCATGGCCCGGCCGGCTACTACCCGATCGCGCCCACCGGCGTGTTCAGCTGGTACCTGCAGGTGGCCGTGGAGGCTGGCATACCGGCGGTGGCTAGCCTGCTGGCGATGCTGGCCGTAACGCTGGTGGTGGGGCTGCGGGCGCAGGTGCCTTGGACTTCCTTCGCGGTCCTGGCCACCGCCGGGCAGATGGTGTCGATGAACCATTACTACATTCCGGGCTTGTGGCTGCTGATCGCCTTCGTGTTCGCCCGGGACGCCGAGCGGCGCGAGGGCGACTCGGGGGAGGGGGCGCCCGGTGGCGGAAGCATTCGCGGCCGCGCCGTTTTCGCGGATCGTCGTCCCAGCCTCTCTCTCGATCTCGGGCGAGGGGGTGCGAGGGACGCTGCTGGATGGTGCCGCCGCCGTCACGATGCGCTGCCGCCGCCAAGAATGGACCCCGCCGGAGGCGCCGCGTCATGAATGCCGTGTCCGACGCCGGCGCGCCGCGCAGGATCAAGGTGCTGCACATCATCACCGGGCTAGGCACCGGCGGCGCCGAGCGCATGCTGGTGGCGCTGTTGGAGGCGACCGATCGGAGCCGATTCCAGCCGGAAGTGGTCTCGCTCATGGGCGCCGACGCCTTGGGCGCGACGGTGCGGACGCTGGGCGTGCCGCTGCATACGCTGGGCATGCGGCGTGGACTGCCGTCACCCTGGGCGCTGCCGCGGCTGCGCCGTCTGGTGCGCCAGTGCGCGCCCGACTTGGTGCACGGCTGGATGTATCACGGTGCGCTGGCGGCGCTGCTGGCGGCGCGCGACCGGCCGGTGGTGGTCGGTATTCATCACGCGCTGCACTGGCTCGAGGACGAGAAAGCCGGCACGCGCCTGGTGATCGGCGCTCTGCGCCGTGTGTCGGCGGGGGCCGCGCGGCTGGTCTACTGCTCGGCGGTGAGTCGGCAGCAGCACGAGCGCTACGGTTACCGCTCGGCCAACGCGCTGGTGATTCCGAACGGTTTCGACTGCGCGCGCTTTCGTCCCGATGCCGAAGCCCGTGCGCGGTTGCGCAAGGCGCTCGGGTTCGGGCCGGAGCACTTCCTGGTTGGCAACGTCGGCCGCTATCACCCGCTGAAGGACCAGGCGAATTTCCTGCGGGCCGCGGCGTTGCTGCGGCGGACCGTGCCGCGAGCGCGCTTCGTCATGGCCGGCGCCGGGATCGATTGGACCAATTCGGCGCTGCGGACCGAAGCGGAGCGGCTGGGCCTGACCTCGTCGCTGCGTTTGCTGGGCGAGCGCCAGGACGTGCCGCAATTGCTGAACGCGCTGGATGTGTACGTGTCGTCGTCCCGCAGCGAGGCCTTCCCTCTGGCGCTGGGCGAGGCCATGGCTTGCGCCGTGCCGTGCGTGGCCACCGACGTCGGCGACTCGGCGGACATGGTCGGCGACACCGGCGCGGTGGTGCCGCCGTCCGATGCGGCGGCCTTGGCGACGGCCGCGGCTCGCATCGCCGGGCTCGACGAGGCGGAACGGCGGCGGTTGGGAGAGGCCGCGCGCCGGCGGGTGCTGAGCCGCTACAGCCTGGAAACCGTCACCGCCGCCTACCAGGCGCTGTATCGGCAGCTGGTCGAGATGCGCGCGACCGAGCGATCCGTGGGGACGATCACAGGTAAAGGATGACCGTGCGACTAGCGCTGATTACCAGTTACGCCCAATCGATCTGCAACTTTCGCGCATCCCTGGTGCGCGATCTGGTCGGCCGCGGGGTGCGGGTGTACGCGCTGGCGCCCGACTACGACGCCGAGATCCGCGCGGCGGTCATGGCCTTGGGGGCCGAGCCGATCGACTGCTCGCTGTCACGCGTCGGCATGAACCCGCTGCGCGATGCCGTCGACATGGTGCGGCTGACGCGGTTGCTGCGCCGGCTCAAGCCGGATCTGACGCTGGGCTATTTCATCAAGCCGGTCATCTACGGAACGCTGGCGGCGGCCGCCGCGGGCGTGCCGACTCGCTATGCGCTGATCGAGGGGGCCGGCTACGCGTTCACCGACGACGGCTCGCTCGGCATCAAGCGACGGCTGCTGCGGGCGGCGATCGTCCGCCTCTACCGGTTGGGGCTGTCGCGGGTCGACCGCGCCTTCTTCCTCAACGACGACGATGTGGCACTGTTCACTGGGCACGGGATGGTGGCGGCCGACAAAGTGGTGCGTCTGACCGGCATCGGCGTGGAGCTGAACGAGTTCCCAATGGTGGCCGCGACGACCGAGCCGGTCACGTTCATCCTGGTGGCGCGGTTGCTGGCCGAGAAGGGCATCCGCGAGTACGTGGCGGCGGCGCGGCGGATCAAGGCCAAGCACCCGCATACCCGCTTTCTGCTGGTGGGCGGCACCGACCCCAATCCCGGCGCCATTCCCCTCGCCGAGGTGCGGCGTTGGGTGGCGGAGGGAGTGATCGAGTGGCCGGGGCACGTGCCCGACGTCCGGCCCTGGCTGCGGCAGGCGAGCGTGTTCGTGCTGCCGTCCTATCGCGAGGGTTTGCCGCGCAGCACCCAGGAGGCCATGGCGAGCGGCCTGCCGGTGATCACCACCGATGCGCCGGGCTGTCGCGAGACGGTGGTGAACGGCCGCAATGGCTTTCTCGTGCCGGTTCGGGATGTTGACGCGCTGGCTGCCGCGATGGAGCGGTTCGTGCTCGAGCCGGCGCTGATCGAGTCGATGGGCTGGATCAGCCACCGTATGGCCGAGGAGATGTTCGACGCACGCAAGATCAACCGGACCATCATCGAGGCCCTGGGTTTGGCCGCCTGAGCGCGCCCGCCGGCGCGCGAGCCGACAAGGAGACGTTGGAACATGAGCGACCGAGTTCTGGTGACGGGGGCGAGCGGTTTCGTCGGGCAGGCGTTGCTAGCCCGGCTGCGCCGGCAGGATCTGCCGGTACGGGCGGCGCTGCGGCGGCCATGGGAGCCGCCGCCGGGCGTGGAAACCTGCCGGGTCGGCGAGCTGGGCGCCGATACCGATTGGCGCGCCGCGTTGACGGACGTCGACGTGGTGGTCCATGCCGCCGCCCGCGTGCACGTCATGCGCGACGCCGCCGCCGATCCGCTGGCGGAGTATCGCCGGGTCAACGTTCAGGGGACGCTGGCGCTGGCGCGGCAGGCGGCCGAAGCGGGCGTGCGCCGGTTCGTGTTCATTAGTTCGATCAAGGTCAACGGCGAAGTCACCGCGCCCGGCCGGCCGTTCACCGCGCAGGATGCGCCGGCGCCGCGCGATCCGTACGGCCTATCCAAGGCGGAAGCGGAGAATGGGTTGCGCCGCCTGGCGGTGGAAACCGGGTTGGAGGTGACGATCATCCGGCCGCCGCTGGTGTACGGGCCCGGCGTGACAGGCAATTTCCTGAGTCTGATGCGCTGGCTGAGCCGCGGGCTGCCGTTGCCGCTGGGCGCGATCCACAACCGCCGCAGTTTGGTCGCACTGGATAACCTGGTGGATCTGATCGCCGTTTGCTGCCGCCATCCAGCGGCCGCCAGCCGGACCTTCCTGGTAGCGGATGGCGAGGATCTGTCCACCACCGAGCTGCTGCGGCGGCTGGGGCAGGCGTTGGGCAAGCCCGCCCGCTTGCTACCGGTGCCGAGCTGGCTGCTGAAGGCTGCGGCTGCGGCGGTCGGACGTCCGGGCATCGGTCAGCGCCTGTGCGGTTCGCTGCAGGTGGATATCGCCGCCACCCAGGCGGCGCTGGCTTGGTCGCCTCCAGTTGGCGTCGATGAGGCGCTGGCCAGGACCGCCCACCATTTCCTGCGCAGTGAGGAGGGGCGGGCGGCCGCCGAAACCGCGGAATCGCTGCCGAGGTGACCCATGCGCATACCTCTGCTGGTTCTTGGTGTGTGGGTGCTGTCGATCGTGCTGACCGGCTGGCTGCGCGGCTATGCCCTGCGAACCCGCCTGTTGGATATGCCCAATGCCCGCAGCTCGCACAGCCGGCCGACGCCGCGCGGCGGCGGCATGGCGATCGTGGCCGGTTTCGTGCTGGGACTGCTCGCCTGCCGCTGGCTGGGTGCGGTGTCGGACGACTTGCTGGCCGCCCTGCTCGGTGGTGGGCTGGCGATCGCGGCGGTCGGTTACATCGACGATCGCCGCGGCGTGCCGGTGCGCTGGCGGCTGGCGGTGCATGTCGCTGCCGCCGCTTGGGCCTTGTGGTGGCTGGGCCCGCCGCCGGCGCTGCCGTTGCCCGGCGGCGAGTGGCGGCTAGAGCTGCTCGGCTATCCGCTCGCTCTGTTGCTGATCGTTTGGTTGCTGAACTTGTACAACTTCATGGACGGTATCGACGGTATCGCTGGTGTCGAAACCGTGACGGTGGCGGGTGGCGCTGCCGTCTTAGCGATGCTGGCGGGGGATGGGGCGGCCGCTCTACCGTTATTGCTGCTGGCCGCGGCCGCGGCCGGTTTCCTGCTTTGGAATTGGCCGCCGGCGAAGATCTTCATGGGCGATGTCGGCAGCGCCTTCATCGGTTTCGTACTGGCGGCGTTCGCGCTCGGCGGCGAGGGACCGTTGAACCCGTGGGTATGGCCGATCCTGCTCGGGGTGTTCCTGGTCGATGCCAGCTACACGCTGCTGCGGCGTCTGTTGCGGGGCGAGGCCATCCACCAAGCCCATCGCAGCCACGCCTATCAGCGCGCCAGCCGGCGCCTGGGGGCGCATCGGCCGGTCACGGTGGCGGTGGCGGCGATCAACCTGTGCTGGCTATGGCCGCTGGCTTGGATCGCGCTCCGTCACCCGGAGCTAGGTCCGTTGCTGACGCTGACGGCCTGGGCGCCGCTGGTGGGCTTGGCGATCGCCTTGGGCGCTGGCGAGCGCGACGAGGTCGTCGGCGCATCCGCCTGACGCGACCGTTGGCCGCTCTCCCGGAACGGGGACAAGAGTCCATAAGGAGGGCTGGGAGCATGCTTGCCCCTTGGCCGCCATGACCGTTAGCGGGCGTCGTTGCTCGCGGGCGCGCGGGGTCGCACTCCGCGCGGCAGCGAACAAGGCGGAACGTGGCTCTGGGGCGGGCGTTCAGCGGCGCCGGCTCAGGGAAAATCCGAACGGTCCGTCGCTTGCTTGCGACAGGGTAAACGCTCGCCGGCAGATGATTTTTTTCCGTGCACACCCCAGCTATTTAAGGACAATCGCGTCGGCCGAATCCAACGTGCGCGGCGTAGACTAAGGCTGCTCCGACTCCTCACGGATCGAGGAGGACCGGATTCCGGTTTCCACAGGAAGTGGCGATGTACAAGCAATTAGAACGTCTCCCCCGCGGCCTGAAAAGGCTGCTGATCATGGCCAGTGACCTGGCTCTCGTCCCACTCGCTCTATGGGCGGCTTTCGCGCTGCGATTAGGGCAGTTCACACCCGATCTGCGCCAGTTCTGGTGGCTGTTCGTGCTGTTGCCGGCGTTCACCGTGCCGGTGTTCGCGCTGCTCGGCTGCTATCGGATCGTGATCCGCTACATGGCGCCTCATGCGCTGCTGATGCTGGTCAAGGGCGTGACCCTCTCCACCCTGATCATGGCGGCGGCCACGCTGTTGATTAGTCGCGACGGCTTCCCCCGCTCGGTGCTGCCGTTGTACTGGCTGCTGGCGCTGGCCTCGGTCGGCGGTAGCCGCTATCTGGGGTGGCTTGGTCTGCAGTGGCTGTCGCGCAAGGCTAGCGACAAGCGCGCGGTGATCGTCTACGGCGCTGGCGATGCCGGGGCGCGGTTGGTGGCCGCGCTGGCGGCGGGGCACGATTACCGCCCGGTGGCCCTGGTCGACGACAACCCCGCGCTGCACGGCAATGTGGTCAGCGGCGTCCGTGTCTACAGTCCCGACGAGCTGGACCGGCTGATCGCCGAGTTCGGCGTCTCGCACGTGTTGCTGGCGCTGCCGTCGATCGACCAGAGTCGGCGCCGGCGCATCCTCCAGCGCCTGGAGGCCTATCCGGTGCACGTGAAGACCATCCCCGGGCTGAACGAGCTGCTGAGCGGCCGCGCCCAGCTCGATCATTTGCGCGAGCTGGACCTGGAAGACTTGCTGGAGCGCGAACCGGTGGTGCCCGACCCGGCTCTGCTGGAGCGCTGCGTGCGCGACAAGTCGGTGCTGGTGACCGGCGCCGGTGGCTCGATCGGCTCGGAGCTGTGTCGGCAGATCGTGCGCCTGCGGCCGCGACGCCTGGTGTTGCTGGATCTGTCCGAATACGGCCTGTACCGCATCGAGCGGGAGCTGCGGCCGATGCTGGACGGCACGGTCGAGCTGGTGCCGCTGCTGGGCAACACCCTCAACCGCCGGCATCTGCGCGAGATCATGCGCCGCTTCCAGGTGCAGACGGTGTATCACGCCGCCGCGTACAAGCACGTGCCCATCGTCGAGCAGAACATTCTGGAAGGCGCGTACAACAACGTGTTCGGCACCGTTTACGCCGCGCAAGCGGCGCAGGAGTCGGGGGTGGAGACCTTCGTGTTGATCTCCACCGACAAGGCGGTGCGCCCCACCAATGTCATGGGCGCCAGCAAGCGCCTGGCCGAGCTGGCGTTGCAAGGCTTGGCGCAGCTCAACGGTGTGCGCACCCGCTTTTGCATGGTGCGCTTCGGCAATGTGTTGGGTTCCTCGGGATCGGTGGTGCCCCTGTTTCGGGAGCAGATCCGCATGGGCGGGCCGGTGACGGTCACGCATCCCGAGATCACCCGCTATTTCATGACTATCCCCGAGGCGGCGGCGCTGGTGATCCAGGCGGGCGCGATGGCGGAGGGCGGCGATGTGTTCGTGCTCGACATGGGCGCGCCGGTGAAGATCGTCGACCTGGCGCGCAAGATGATCCACCTGGCCGGCCACACCGTGCGCGACGAGCGCAATCCCGGCGGCGACATCGAGATCCGCTACACCGGCCTGCGGCCAGGCGAGAAGCTCTACGAGGAGCTGTTGATCGGCGACAACGTCACCGGCACCCAGCACCCGATGATCATGCGCGCCATCGAGTTCTCGCTGCCATGGCGCGAGGTGGAGCGGCTGCTCGCCCGTCTGAGCGATGCCTTCGAGCGGTTCGATTGCGCCGAGGTGCACAACGTGCTCACCGAGGCGGTCAGCGGCTTCGTCAGCAGCGGTCCGAGCCAGGATCTGCTATGGCGGGAGATCCGTCTGCAGACGGCGACGCTCAAGGCGGACGACAAAATCGCCTATCTGCGCGCGCCGCCGGCGTGAGGCAGCGGCCGTTCTCCGACCGCCGATCGGTATTGCGCGGGCAGGGCCGCTAAGGCACCACGACCTCGATGCCCAGCCCCAGTTCTTCCAGCTTGGCTTTCAATGCCCGCTTCGCCGCATCCTCGCCGTGCACCAGCCGTACTTGCCGCGGCGGGTGGCGCATGCGGCGGATGAAGTTCACCAAATCCTTCTGTCCGGCGTGCGCCGAGTAACCGTCGAGGCGGTGAATGCCGGCGCGGATCTCGAAGCGCTGGCCGTCCAGCTCGACCCAGCCGCCGCGCGGTCCGTGCTCGAGGATGGCGTGCCCCGGCGTGCCGCGGGCCTGGTAGCCGACGAACAGCACGTCGTGGCGCGGATCGCCCAGCATGGCTTTGAGGTAATCGACGATGCGTCCGCCGGTGCACATGCCGCTGGCGGCGATCACTACCGTGGGGCGTCCGGTGCGTGCCAGATAGTCCACCGCGCGCAAGTGGTCGTCATGGTCGTCGATGGTGGTGAGCTGCTCGAAGTCGAGCGGATGGCGGCCTTGCGCGACCCGCCGGCGCGCCTCGGCGTCCCACCACGGCTTCATGGCGCGATAGGCGGCGGTGAAGCGGCTGGCCAGTGGCGAGTCGACGATGATCTCCAGATCTTCCCAGCGCAGCTCGCCGGGGCGTTTGCGCCGTCGCGACTCGCTGAAGATGATCCCTTCCAGCTCGTAGAGCAGTTCCTGGGTGCGACCGATGCTGAAAGCCGGCACCAGCACCGTGCCGCGGTTGGCCAGGGCGCGCTCGATGGTGTGCTGAAGCTGTCGGCGGCGGCCGGCGCGATCGCCATGGTCGCGGTCGCCGTAAGTGCTCTCCAGCACCACCACGTCGGCGGTGTACGGCGGCTTGGGGGCTGCCAGCAACGGCGCGTGCGGCGCGCCCAGGTCGCCCGAGAATACCACCCGCTGTTCTGGTCCGTCCCGCCTGATCCGGCACTCGACGTACGCCGAGCCCAGGACGTGGCCGCTCGGCTTGAGCTTGATGGCCAGCGTGGCGTTGTCGCGGCCCAGGTCGATGTCGTGCCAGCGGCCATAGGGCAGGGCGACGATGCGTTGCTGCAGGATTTCCAGAAACCGTTCGATCATCCAGGGCTGGCGGGTGAAACCGATCTTGACGGCGTCCTCCAGTACCAGCGGCAACAGCTGCGCCGACGGTTCGCTGCACAGGATCGGGCCCCGGTAGCCGGCCGCCAGCAGGTAGGGAATGCGCCCGACGTGGTCGAGGTGGACGTGGGTCAGCACCAGCGCCCGGATATGGTCGATCGGAAACTCGATCTCCGGCCGCTCGGCGTGGGCCGAACGATCGGCGGAGGTTTCCTCGCCCTGGAACAGCCCGCAGTCGATCAGGATGCCGGCGTCGCCGACGTTCAGCTCGTGACAGGAGCCGGTGACGCCGCGCACGGCGCCGTGATGCCGAATGTGCGGCAGCGTCGAATCAGGGATCGTGACGTGGGCGGCCTTAACTGTCGCCATGCTCATGCTAGGTTTTCCTTATCTGCCTACCTTCCGTGGTGATGGCCGCGGTAGCGATGATATTTGCCGGTCGTTGACCGTCCGTAGCTTGTGCCAATAGACTTTCCGCAACCGCATCAACCCTTCGCGCCGGCAGCCACCGGCGGCGCGGGGCGTATCGGAAAAAGGAATAATCGTGAGTTCCAGGAAGGGTATCATTCTCGCCGGCGGTTCCGGCACGCGCCTGCATCCGTTGACTTACTGCGTCAGCAAGCAACTGATGCCGGTGTACGACAAGCCGATGATCTACTACCCGCTATCCGCGCTGATGCTGGCTGGCATCCGTGAGATACTGGTGATCACCACCCCGCAGGATCAGCCGCTGTTCCAAGCCTTGCTGCAGGACGGCAGCCAGTGGGGGATCTCGCTGCAGTACGCCGTTCAACCCAGCCCTGACGGTCTGGCCCAGGCCTTCCTGATCGGCGAACGCTTCATCGGCAACGATAACGTCTGCCTCATTCTCGGCGACAACATCTTCTACTCCGAGGGTTTGTCGAAGAAGCTGCAGGCCGCCGCCGGGCGCGAGCGCGGCGCCACGGTGTTCGGCTACTACGTCAACGATCCGCAGCGCTACGGCGTGGTGGTGTTCGATCGGGACGGCAAGGTCATCGACATCGAGGAAAAACCGGCTCAGCCGAAGTCGAACTACGCGGTCACCGGGCTGTATTTCTACGACAACCGGGTGATCGACATCGCCAAGAGCATCCGTCCCTCCGCGCGGGGCGAGCTGGAAATCACCGACGTCAACCGGGCCTATCTGCGGTACGGCGAGCTCAGCGTCGAGCTGTTCAGCCGCGGCACCGCCTGGCTCGATACCGGCACCCACGACTCGCTGCTGGATGCCGCCACCTATGTGCGGGTGATCGAACAGCGCCAGGGCTTGAAGGTCTGCTGTCCGGAGGAGATCGCCTTCCGCATGGGGTTCATCGACGCCGAGCAGCTGGAGCGGCTGGCGCTGCCGCTGCAGAAGAGCGGCTACGGCCAGTACCTGTTGGGCATTCTCAAGCAGGTCGCACCCTGATGCAGTTCACTCGCCTGGCCATTCCCGACGTGGTGCTGATCACGCCGAAGGTGTTCGGCGACGAGCGCGGCTTCTTCATGGAAACCTGGCGTCAGTCCTGGGCCGAGGAGCTGGGCATCGACGGCACGTTCGTGCAGGACAACCACAGCCGCTCCAGCCGCGGCATCCTGCGCGGCCTGCACTTTCAGATCAAGCAGCCGCAGGGCAAGCTGGTGAGAGTCACCTCCGGTGCGGTGTTCGACGTCGCGGTCGACCTGCGCCGCAGCTCGCCCACCTTCGGCCGCTGGGTCGGCGAAGTGCTGTCGGCCGACAACCATCGCATGCTGTGGGTGCCGCCCGGTTTCGCGCACGGTTTCTACGTGCTCAGCGACAGCGCCGATTTCGTCTACAAGTGCACCGATTACTACGCGCCCGAGTACGAGCGCTGCCTGCTCTGGAACGACGCCGATGTCGGCATCGACTGGCCGCTGATAGACAACCAGCCGCCCCGGCTGTCGGCCAAGGACGCGCAGGGACGGTCGCTGCGCGAAATCGAGGTCTATCCGTGAGGGTGCTCATCACCGGCTGCCAGGGGCAGCTGGGTTGGGAGCTGCGGCGCAGCGCTCCGGCCGGCGTGGAAGTGATCGCGCTCGGGCGCGGCGAGCTGGATATCGGCGACGCCGTCGCCGTGGAGCGGCTGATCGGCGAGCTGCGGCCGAGCGCCATCGTCAACGCCGCCGCCTATACCGCCGTCGACCGCGCCGAAAGTGAGCCGGGGCTGGCGTATGCCGTCAACGCCGAGGGCCCCGGCTATCTGGCGCGGGCGGCTCGCGACGTGACGGCGCACCTGGTGCATATCTCCACCGATTTCATCTTCGACGGCAACGCCGGCCGCCCGTATGCGCCGGATGCAGCGCCGGCGCCGCTCGGCGTCTACGGCGCCAGCAAGCTCGAAGGCGAGCGGCGGGTGCGCGAGCAGCTGGGCGAGCGGGCGCTGATCCTGCGCACCGCCTGGGTGTACTCCGCGCACGGCGCCAACTTCGTCAAGACCATACTGCGCTTGCTGCGTGAGCGTGACGAGCTGCGCGTGGTGGCCGACCAGATTGGCAGCCCCACTTGGGCCAAAGGGCTGGCCACCGCCGTCTGGCGCGCGCTCGAGCGCGAGGTCGGTGGCACCCACCACTGGACCGATGCCGGCGCCGCCAGCTGGTACGACTTCGCCGTGGCGATCGCCGAAGAGGCGCGCGCGCTCGGTTTGGTCGATCGCGATGTGCCGATCCGGCCTATCCGCACGGAGGATTATCCCACTCCCGCCGTCCGACCCGCATACAGCGTGCTCGACAAGACCGCGACCTGGGCAGCGCTGGAGCTGCCGGTGCTGCACTGGCGCGAAGGGTTGCGGGGGATGCTGCGGGAGCTGGCGGCGTTGGAGCGGGGATAAGTCAACAGGGAAAAGGACAATGGCGGGCGGCGTTCTCGAACGCCTGGGCCAGGCCGGTAAAACTAACGGAGCGCCACGATGCGTAGACTTCTGATCACCGGCGGTGCCGGCTTCATCGGCGCCAATTTCGTCCACTACTGGCTCGGCCGGTATCCGGGCGATCGGGTGGTGGTGCTCGACGCGCTTACCTACGCCGGCAACCGGGCCAGCCTTCAGGCGCTGGCGGACAACCCCAACTTTCGCTTCGTGCACGGTGACATCCGTGACTACGAGCTAGTCGCGGCGCTGCTGGCCGACGAAGCGCTGGATACTATCGTTCACTTCGCCGCCGAGTCGCACGTCGATCGCTCCATCCACGGTCCCGACGCCTTCATCGACACCAACGTCAACGGCACGCACACCCTGCTCAAGGCCGCCAAGGCGGTCTGGCAGCGGGACGGAAGCTGGCGGCCGCACCGTTTTCATCATGTGTCCACCGACGAAGTCTACGGCTCGCTCGGCCCGAACGATCCGGCATTCACCGAAACCACGCCCTACGCGCCCAACTCACCGTACTCCGCCAGCAAGGCCGCTAGCGATCACCTGGTGCGGGCCTACCACCACACCTATGGCCTCAACACCACGGTCAGCAATTGCTCCAACAACTACGGGCCCTACCACTTCCCGGAGAAGCTCATCCCGCTGACCATCGTCAACCTGCTCGACGGCAAGCCGGTGCCGGTGTACGGCGACGGCCTCAACATTCGCGACTGGCTGTACGTCGAGGATCACTGCCGGGCGATCGACCTGATTCTCTCCCGCGGCCGGGTCGGCGAGACCTACAACGTCGGCGGCAACAACGAGTGGACCAACATCGCCATCGTCCGTCATCTCTGCCGACTGCTGGACGAAGCCTTCGCCGCCGAGCCGGCGCTGCGCGAGCGTTTTCCGCGCTCGCCGGCCGCTGGCGGCGAGCGCAGCGAGAGCCTGATCCGCTTCGTCAGCGACCGCCCCGGCCACGACCGCCGCTACGCCATCGACCCGAGCAAGATCCAGCGGGACCTCGGCTTCTACCCGTGTGAGAGCTTCGAAACCGGCATCCGCAAGACCCTGCGCTGGTACCTGGCCAACGAGTCGTGGTGGCGGGCGGTGATGGATGGCAGCTACCGAGATTGGGTCGAGCTGCAGTACAGCGGCGCGGTTGCGCCACAGCCGGTCCTTTCTTGAGAAGGGCTAGCTCTACACCTCAGAGGCTTGGGTTGCACCGATCATCGGCTGGGCGCTGATACAGCCACGGCCCAGGGTAGAGTCGACGGCAAGCTTTCTACCCAGCCCTCTTGCTTTCCTCCGGTTTCACTGCTGGGAGAGGCAAGAGCGTATGGGCGGCACTCTGGGACTAGAGCAGCGCCATCCATCGAGTGGTGGTACACCGCTGTACCGATCGACAAGGCTGGCCGCCATTGCCCACTGCGTCACGACAGGCGTGTGCCACGGCGCTGAAGGTCCCGCGCGCTTGGCCGGTGAGGGAGCTGCTTGCTCGGGGCAGTATACCGCCAGGGGTATATAAGTTGTTGTGTTTCCTTCTTTTTTGCTCCTGACCCGCTTGACACTGTGAGCTAGGTCACGGCATAACGTCAAAACGTGAAATCTTCATATGGATAGCCATGGCGCGAAGGCTATCCTCGCGCCGTCCTACGGCAAATTCTTCCGCCGTTGTTCAGCTCTAGCGGTATGCGATGCGCATATGGACGTGCCCCTTTGTCCGCTAACTGAAAGGTTTGCCCATTACCCGTAGCCGTAGCCTTGGTACGTGGTGGTGAGATTACTTTTCTCAGGGGAGGGGCTGTTATGAGTCCTGCTACCGACACCGCCGCCAACGGCGTGGAGCCGCCAGGGTGCGTAGTAGCCCCTTGGCGCGCTTTTCATGAACAAGCGAGCGCGCAGGAGCGTGTTGCCGGGACCGGCCGCGCGGAATCCGGCGAGGCTAAGTCGCCGGTTCTCGGTTGCGGCAGGCGCGCGGTCCTCTTCCATGTGGGCAGATTCGGTGTCGCCGGTAAGAAGAACGCTGTCACCACTTCCATCAGCAAGCGCGGCTTCCTTTTTTCCCTTGGCGCAGCCTCCGATGTCGGGTTGGGGAGGTTCGCCTCGGACGACATCGCGCTGTCGACTTTCTATAGCGACCGGACCGAGAAACTTATTAAGCTATCGCCTGCGCTCAAGCGCTTCGGTAGCCGCTTCACGCGGTTGGTGGGCGTTGCCGAAACCAAGCCGGTCGGCCGTACCGGAATCACGCGGTTGATACCGCTCGCCCATCAAGCCTGTCCGAACGACTACGCGCTCGCTTCGTCCACCTCGCTGGCCGTTGGCAACGAGCTGGCGGGGAGGTTATCGGAGGCGTGTGGCATCAAGCTGGGGCACTCCACTCGATTACACCGCATCGGCCGTCCAAGGCGGTCCTCGCGTGCGTCGTTAGCCGCTGCGAGCCGACAGACCGTCGGTGGTGGAGACCCGTTTGCCGAGGTCTTCCCAGGTGGAGCATCGCTCGCTGCTGGTGGCGAAGTTCGCGAGTCGCCAACCGGCGACGGTTTCGTGAGTCGAGAAGCTGTTCTCTGCCGAAATGCTGGCGCGCAAGGGCAATGTACGAGGTACGGATGGTAGTGGTTCGAGACAACACTTCCGGCCGGCCTGGGAGCTTCGAAGAGGGGCAGTAATGTCGAAACCGTGCGTAGGTTCTTGGCGGGCCGTGACGGCAATCCGAAAGAACGGGCATAGAGTCACTACAATCCCGTCTTCCGCGAATAACCTCGCAGAAATCGGCAAGGATAGGCATTGATTACGATCAAGAATAATTCGCAATACCGAGTGCTTGCCGGGTTCCTCGGCCGCTTGCGGCCGCTCGCTTGCGCGCTGTTGGCGGCAGCCGCTGTGACGCTCAGCGCTTGCGCTACGCTGCCCGAGGCTCATATGGCGAGCAGCGGGCGCGAGGCGGCGGCTACGGGGCTTGATCCGGCTCTGCAGCAGTTCCTGAGCGACGCGCCGGCGGCGAGCGTGTTGGCTTTAGCGGACAGCCCTTGGGGCGCGAACGTCATCATCTCCGTACAAGAACCGTACTACGCCGCCAGCGGCCGTATCTGCCGTGCATTGACCGTCGAGTCTGGTGCCGGCAGCTGGCCCGGTCTGGTGTGCCGGCTGCCCGACGGCGGTTGGCAAGCGGTGCGCGTATTGCATTACCAAGGGCGGCCGCTGCTGAGCTCCGCCCCTGAACGAGCCGAATCCGGGGTGGCCCAATGAGCGTTTTCTGGCGCGCCCGCCAGCTGGGCAAGTTCCTGTGCATCGCCCTCGCAGCGTTGGTATCGTCGGCGTCATCGATGGCGCAGATCGCCACTGGCCTAGGAGATGTTCCCGCCGAGCAGCAGGTGGGGCGCCTGCCCCCCGCGCAGGAGCCGGCGTCCCCGGTGGATCGTCGTGTAGGTACCTATGGTCCGGTGGTGAGCACGCCGGAGCCGCAAGAGCAGCAAAGCGAGATCCCGCCCTTCGGCGCGGAACTTTTCACCGGCGGCTTCCGTGGTCCGCGTGCCCTGGGGCTGAACCCGTCGTACCGCATCCTGCCGGGCGACCAGATCACCTTGCGCGTATGGGGGGCGGTGGAGTTCGAACGCGTGCTGGTGGTCGACGCACAGGGCAACGTCTTCGTGCCGTACGTCGGCCCCGTGCATGTGGAGGGCGTGTCCCACGGCGAACTGGACGCCAAGGTTAAGGCCGCGATCAAGCAGGTGTTCCCCGACAACGTATCGGTCTACACCAACCTGCAGGGCGTTCAGCCGGTGGCGGTGTTCGTCACGGGGTACGTCAAGAAACCTGGCCGCTACGCTGGCAATCCCAGCGACTCCTTGTTGTATTTCCTCGACCAGGCTTCCGGCATCGACCAAGCCAGTGGCAGCTACCGCCGTATCCGGATCCTGCGAGACGGCGGCACCATCGCCGAGGTGGACCTCTATGACTTCCTGGTCAGTGGCAAGCTGCCTCGGCCTCAGTTCCAGGATGGGGACACTATCGTCGTCGAGCGCCGAGGGCCGGTGGTCACCGTCAGCGGCGATGTTGCCCAGGCTTATCGCTTCGAGCTCGATCAGGACGCCAAATTGGGGCATGAGCTGATCGAAATGGTGCAGCTCAAGCCCGGTGTGTCCCATGTCCTGCTCCGCGGCGTGCGCGAGGACGGACCGTTCTCCAAGTACCTCTCGCTGCACGCCTTTCGCGACGACATGCTTAAAGGCGGCGACGAGGTGCTGTTCTCCATCGATCAGCGCTCCGATGTCATCGTGGTGCAGATCGAGGGCAGCTACAAGGGGCCGTCACGTTTCGCCGTGCCGAAGGATGCCACCCTGCAGGCGCTGCTCGACAGCATTGAGGTCGACCCAGCGTTGGCCGACGTACGCAGCATTTCCATCCGTCGCGAAAGTGTGGCCCAGCGCCAGCGCCAAGCGTTGGAGGATGCCCTACGCCGGCTTGAGACCACCTATCTGAGCGCTCCCTCACGCACCGATGAGGAAGCCCGGATCCGCGTGCAGGAAGCGCAGCTGATCCAGGACTTCGTCAAGCGCGCCCGGGAAGTGAAGCCGAACGGCCGCATGGTGGTGGCCTATGACGGGCGCATCGCCGATGTGCGTCTGCAGGACGGCGATGTCATCACCATCCCGGAACGTTCCGACAGCTTGCTGATCAGCGGCGAGGTGCAGGTTCCGCAGGCGATCGTCTATGTCCAGGGCCATACGCTCGAGGACTACATTCGTCGCGCCGGCGGTTTCACCGACCGGGCCGATCAGGACAACATCCTGATCGTCCGGCAGAACGGTGAGGTGGTCACCAGTCGCGATGCCGAGCTGCGCCCGGGCGACGAGGTACTAGTCCTGCCGGCGGTGCCGACCAAGAACCTGCAGCTGGCGTCGACCATCGCGGAGATCCTGTTCCGCATCGCAGTCACCACCCGGACCATCCTGAATATCTAAAAGATGCAAGCGCTATCCGTCAGACCGATCGGAGATGCCGTCAGCCAGAGGGAGAGGACCTAATGCGATCCTCTTGGCAAGTTACTTGCAGCGTGTGGCACGCCATGTTCATGCGTGAAGCGGGCGCACGCATTATGGCTGACCGTTTTGGTTGGTTCTGGATGTTCGCCGAGCCTGTCGCCTATGTGGTGATCATGATTGGCGTGCGCGAAATGCTGGGCCGTACCCGCTTCGTCATAGGGGCAGATTTTATACCGTGGCTCATAACCGGTCTTATGGCTTTTAACCTATTTCGGGACGGGGTAACTAGATCGCTTGGGGCGGTCGAGGCCAATAAAGGGTTGTTCGCCTACCGTCAAGTAAAGCCCGTTGATCCCGTTTTGGTGCGTTGTGTTCTGGAAGGTATCTTAAAAAGTCTCGTTTTCCTTATCTTGATCGGAGGAGCGACCCTGCTAGGACATCCAATGCTGCCGGCGGCCCCGCTTGAAGCGGCTCATGTATGGCTGTCCGTCTGGTTGCTGGGCGTGGGTTGCGGATTGGTCGTGTCGGCTGGAGGGGCGCTTATTTCCGAGCTCGGTCGGTTTGTGCGGATGGCGATGCTTCCGATGTTTATGCTGTCCGGCGCAATTATACCAGTACAAATGTTGCCCCATGCTGTGCAGCAAAAAATGCTTTATAACCCCGTTTTGCACGGACTTGAGAGTCTGCGGCTTTGTTTTTTTCCGCTTTATAAAACCGTGCAAGGCGTCGATCTTCTCTATGTCTGGCTTTCGGCTCTGGCGGCGTTAGCACTTGGGCTCGCTCTGCATGTCCGATTCGCTAGGCAGCTTAAGATGCAATGATTCAGGTCAAGAACGTATACAAACGTTATCGTAACCGGCACGGAAGCGGCTGGGTGCTGCGTGATATTAACTTTACGGTGCCGCGCGGGATAAGCGTGGGTTTGGTGGGGCGCAACGGGGCAGGAAAATCCACGCTGTTGCGCCTGATTGGAGGTATGGACCATCCAGATCGAGGAGAAATCATACGAAAGTGCCGGGTGTCCTGGCCGATTGGACTGGCGGGTGGCTTTCAAGGTTCTATGACGGGGCGGCAAAACGTCAAGTTTGTGGCTCGCATCCATGGGAATGACAGTTTTATTGACGATGTCATTCGCAAGGTTGAAGAATTCGCGGAGCTTGGGCCAGCCTTTGATGAACCCGTCAAGACATACTCAAGCGGGATGAGAAGCCGCTTGGCATTTGGCTTGTCCCTGGCCTTCGACTTCGATCTATATATTTCTGATGAGGCAACGGCTGTCGGGGACAAATCGTTCAAGGAAAAAGCTACCCAGGCGTTCAAAGAAAAAGTCGGCAAGGCAGGTCTCATAATTGTTTCCCATAGCGAGGGGATCCTTAAAGAGCTGTGCCAAGCCGGAATATGGCTCGATCAAGGACAGGCTTATTGGTTCGACGATATCCAAGACGCCATTGCCGCCTATCATGAGAGTATTCGGCGGTCGTGAAAGATAAGTTTAAAAGACATCCTTATTGGTTTTTGGTGCTCCTTGCATTCTTTGCGGGCTGCTATTACTGGTCTTTTTGGGCGACAGATCGCTATGTCTCTGAAGCTACAGTTGTTCTTCAAGGGGTTAATATAGGGCCGCCAACGTTGAATTTTACATCGATCTTGACAGGTGGCGGCTCGCACGACTTGCTCATGCTGCGAGAGCACATGCTGTCGGTCGATATGCTGAAGAAGCTGGACGCTGAGCTAGATCTCAGAGCGCACTTTTCTGATCGTCAAATTGACGTTTTTTCTCGGCTGCGAGCGCCAGATGTTCCGATAGAGGATTTTCATCGTTACTACCTCACTCGTGTTTCCGTGAAATTAGATGAGTATGCGCAAGTGCTGCGCATCCGAAGTGAGGCTTTTGATCCGCAAACCGCACAACGTATCGCCCTATTGCTTCTGCGCGAAGGAGAGGCGCATATCAACGCATTAGGGCAACGTTTAGCCGCAGAGCAAGTGAGATTCATTGAAAGGCAAGTACAAGAGCTGAACGAACGTGTCCGCCAAGCCCAAGAGGCTGTCCTGGCGTATCAAAACGAGCACGGTTTGGTGTCGCCTACGGGTACCGTACAGGGATTGAGCGCGATAGTGGCAAGTCTAGAAGGCGAACTCGCAAAGCTAAGCGCTCGCCGGCAAGCACTGGCAGCGTCTCATAGTTCGCAATCCCCGGAGATGATTCGGCTAGATGCAGAGATCCAAGCGCTCAAGAACCAGATTAGACGCGAACAAGCGCGTTTGGCTGACGGTTCTGGGCAAGCTTTAAACCGAGTAACGGCGGAATTCGAAGCGCTGCGTATGCAGTTGGAGTTCGCTCTGGAAATGTACTCCACAGCGCGGGCAGCTTTAGAAAGTACACGGGTAGAAGCGGCGCGAACTCTGAAGCAGGTTTCGATACTGCAGAATCCAACGTATCCGGAGTACCCCACGGAACCAAGGCGGCTATATAACATTGCCGTTTTTACCTTGCTTCTCTGCCTCGGCGGAATAATAGCGCATCTCATCGCTGCAATAATCCGCGATCATTATGACTAGTTAAGTCCAAGTGTGCGATAAAGATGTCCGAAGTGTAACCCCGATCCAAAGAGCCGGTGGCAATAAGTGGCATGAATACAGCGCGAGGCTTGGTAAGAGGTGACTGGAGCGATCCAAGAAAGAGAGTTCAGTTTGCTTCTTGCCGAAACTTTACCGTTCATTGTCGTTTGACGGCGTAGGATTTTCTTCTATGGATGATAGGAATGCCACCGCTTCTGTTAAGAAAGCCAGCGGCGACGCCTCCAACTCCGCAGACATATACGCGAAGATTGGTCTGTTGGAAGCAGAGAACATGCTGCTAAAACGAGAGCTGGAAGAGAAGGAGTTGCAGCTTGCAGATCGCTTCCGAGAGTTGGCGATGCTCACAAAGATGCTGGAAGAAAGAAAAGGAAATGAGAGTCTTGCTCCCACGGCCGGACGCAGCCTGCCTCAATGCCCTTTTTTACGGATTAAAGCAAAATTTTCGCGAGGTTTAACGCGAGTGTTCAATTTCCTGCCGCCGCTTAGACGTAAAAAGCTCATCTTGGAAAAGCAGGTAGACTTGATAAGACAGTCCGGTTACTTCGATGAAGCCTGGTACCTGTCTAGGTTCCCTGATGTGGCGGAAAAGAATATAGATCCGATTGCCCACTATCTCAAGTACGGCGCGAAAGAAGGCAGGGATCCTAGTCCAATTTTTAGTACCGTAGATTATCTAACTTTAAATCCTGACGTAAAAGAAGCGAAAATAAATCCCCTCCTGCATTATGTGTTGCATGGTCGGGCCGAGGGGCGAGGCATTAGGATAACGGCAATAAATAGGTAACGTTCGGAGCGGGTGCGGGTAATGCATACACAGGGTGAGTTGGATATCGTGCAGAGCAGTGCGTATTTTGATGCGCACTGGTATTCGCAAAAGTATCCTGATGTATTGCAGAGCGGTTTGCATCCTTTCGATCATTATCTGCGTTACGGCGCGCTTCTCGAAAGAGATCCGAGTCCGCTTTTTTGTACAAGGTTCTACCTTGAAGCATATCCGGATGTTGCAAAAAGCGGCATGAACCCTTTGGTGCATTACGTTTTGTATGGCCGAGATGAGGGAAGAGTACCGCATCCAACGGTGCACCAAGGGAGGAGCGCACGCCGTAAAATGCTTGATGCTATAGATGAGGCCATTGCGAAACTCTGGGGTGGCTTTTCTGAGCTAGCGCTGTCGATCTTAGAAAGATATGTACATTCCCCGCCGGGATTTGACCGCCTTAGGGCGTGCGCCGCGGTCGCCTCATGGAAGTATGTTCATGGGGACGTACCAGCTGCCCTCGAGCTGCTTGTCAAGGGAATGGAAGGAGTCGAACGGTGGCGTCGCCGTGAAGCCGTGATGCTGAGCAAATGTTACGCGCGGCTTGCCGATTTTGATGCGATACGGGATCTGCTTCGCGACAAGGACATTCGGGCTTTAATGGGGCCTCTCTTGCCGTACGTGGAGGCCAATAGTCTAGCTGGGCACTCCATCTTCGATCGCGCGCGTCTCAACGCTATTAACCGGTTGTTTATCGAAAAGGGGCTCGCTCCGCTCCAAAAGCGCAGAGCAGAAGACGAGTTGAGCATCGGCAACATCGCGGCAAATGCGGTGTGTGGCAGCTCAATACAACCCAAGATATCAATCATAGTTCCTGTCTATAATGCGGAAGACAGTATAGCGATCGCGCTAGACGGTTTGCTGAATCAGACGTGGCGAAATATCGAAGTTATAGTTGTAGATGATGCGAGTACGGATCGCACCGCGGATGTCGTTTTGGAGTATGCCAAGAAACACCGCTGTATAAAGTTTTATAGAAACACAAAGAATCAAGGTGCGTACGTTGCAAGAAACAGAGGATTTGAATTGAGCACAGGCCAATTCGTTACCGTGCACGACGGTGATGATTGGTCCCACCCTCAAAAGTTAGAGCTGCAGATGGCCGCGCTCGCCTCGAACCCGGAAGCGAAATGCTCGGTTTCTTTTTGGGTTCGTGTGCTTCCCCGTCTAATATTTTTGGGGCCATGGCAGTTGAGTGATGGTTTTATAGAAAAGAATCACTCCTCCGCATTGATGCATAGGGACATCGTGCAGAAGCTAGGTGGATGGGATTCTGTTAACGTGGGGGCGGATACCGAATTTTTATGGCGCCTTGAGGCGGTGTACGGCAAGGATGCGATTGTCGATGTTTTGCCCGATGTCCCACTGTCGTTTGCGCTTGTTTCCGAAAGCTCGCTGACACGAACCAGTGCGACGCATGTCAAAACAATCCATTATGGACTTAGATGGCATTATCGGGATGCAGCGCAATGGTGGCACCGACATTCAATAGATAAGAGAATGCATCGCATAAGCGAGCAACTGCCGTTTCCAGTTCCTATTGGAAACACAAATAACGCTACGAAGGCGTTTGACCGGCTGTATGTGGCCGATTTTTCGCTGCAGAGCAATGAAGTGGATCAGGCGTTGCACTTGATTGATCAATATGAAAGATCGGGCGGCGACAGGAAAGCGCTGATTCACTGGCCTAGCGCAGAAGGCAGGCATTCTGGGCTAGATGATCGGATCTATGTAATCTGTATTAAATACGGAATTTCAATTGTGAACCCGGGCGAGTCCGTGAAGGCCAGTAGTATACATTTGATAGGGGATCGAGCGTTTAAACACGTCCCGGACAATATGCCGGTCGTAGTGGGCGGGGCTCCTGTCTATTGGCACAAGAATGAAGATGAGGTGCTCGGCCCGCGGTTCTGTGCAGATGTATGGGCCCGAATCTCGACATGGAAAGAGGAGGAAGTCGAGATCTGAGAATTGTTTCCATCTCCAGCGAAGTGTAACTAAGGGGGCCCATCGGCCGTTGAATGTATCTCCTGGGTCTACTTAAAGCCTTAATGAACGTCAGCTCCTAGGTGCCCTTGTTTGAAAAGACTGAGTGCAATAACCGTGAGAAGGTTATGTGGTTTAAAGATTGGACCCATAGGAGTACGGCCACGTGCGGCACGTTCATATTGATGGCGCCATCGGAAGCTCAGGAGCTGGTGTAACTTTTACGCGCTTTATTGTTGAGTTTTTTGGCTGCGTGAGCGTGCTGACAGCTATGGTTCTATGCCGAGCTGTTAACTCCACAGTGAACTTAACGGCAGTCGGTGGAAGAACCGCTCTAGCTGGGGGACCAATTCTGAGCGGCAGTTTGCGATTCTTAGTCATGAGATCTTTTGTTTGCGCAGAATAGTTTAGAGTTTCTGGCTATTCAGCGAAATCAGTTATATAATTTTAGTTTGGGGCTGCTAATGTTTAATTCAGTTTACAAAAATGTTGATAGGAGTGAGGGGGCGGTCCTAATTAGCTTCTTTGGTGGCGACGAGTATTATTATAGAGCCGCCGATAGGCTTGCATCTCAGTGCCGGAAATGGGGGGTCTCCCACGATATCTGTGAGTATGTGCCTGGCCCCAAAGAGGGGTGGAAGGAAGTTTGCAAAAAGAAAGTTGAGTTCTACGCTGCGAAGCTGCGTGAGCATCAGCGTGCGGTGCTATGGGTTGACGTTGATGCACAAATTATCGGCGACCCGCGGTCTGTCATGAATTCTTCCGCGGATATCGCTGCGTTTCTAAGAAATTTTAAGTATTTCATCGGCTTCGATCCGATGCAATACGCTAGACTCTTTCACCCTGGATATCTATTTTTCGCTTACAACGAGCGAACGCTCGACTTTATGGCGAAGCTGGAAGAAGCGGTGGCTAAGTCGCCAGAGGGGGCGACAGACGACTACGTGTTTCACGAAGTTCTGCGGGAGTATGAAGGTCATCTGCGCTTCGAGCTCCTGCCGCCCCACTTCATGGTCACCAGTAACGAGTCCGAGCTCCGCGGCAAGGCAATATTTCAGCATGCTGATAGTGGTAATGTTCAAGAGCACTTGGGAACGGCCGTTCAGCATGAGGTAGGCGTGCTTGCGGTCGCGCGCCAGACACGCGTTCTGAGAGCCGCAGCGCATGATGCCATAAAGGAAGGAGCTTTAGGTGACGCGGCGGTTTTCCTGCGCCGTATTCGTCGCGTGGATCCTGAGGACAGAGATTCGCTGCTGAAGATACTTTCGATTTATGCGCGTCTGGGTAATGAGAAAAAGTATCGCTATCACCTGGAAAAAGCCAAAAAGATACCGGAAGTCCGTAGCGCCGCTCTCCGTGCAGACATCGAAAGGCGGCTGCTTGCTAAGGACTACGTAGGCGCGGAGAGAACGGCGGCGCTTCTGAAGAAGGACGGCAAAAAGGAGGACATCGGCTTTATAGAAAGCCGAATGTTCAGATATGGCTTGGACCGCCGTGCGGAAGAGGCGGGCATCCCAGATGAGGCGCGAGTACCCTTATGGTGGTGGGAGCAGCCGTACCCTGGCAACCTGGGAGATATTGTCAATCCGTATATTATTGAGAAGATTACTGGTGTTCCGCCGAAGTTTTCGACGAAATCGCCGCGGGTTCTAGCAATTGGTTCGATTATAAAGTTCGCAAAAGACAGAGACAGTATATGGGGGGCAGGGGCTCCGTCGGACGTGACGCCTATCAACAAGAATGCAAAATATTGCGCCGTGCGCGGTCCCTTGACAAGGAAGCTGGTTTTGGACGCTGGCGTTGATTGTCCGGAAGTTTATGGGGATCCGGCGTGGCTACTGCCGTTGATATATCAGCCGCCAGTTTTGCGCAAAACACACAGGCTTGGTGTAATCAGGCATTGGGTTCATAGCAAAGTGGATCTAAAGCTTGATGATGATGTCCGCGATATCTCCATCATACGCTGTGGGTATAAGCAGATCGAACAGTTTATTGATGAGCTGTTGTCATGCGAAGCGGTGCTATCGACATCGCTTCATGGCGTTATTATCGCAAATGCGTACGGGGTGCCGGCAAAGCTTTGCACGGTAACCGACTCTGTGCGCCAAATCCATGGCGACGGAAGAAAGTTCGATGACTATTTCCTGTCTATCGGAAAATCAGATGTTCAGCCGCTGGACTTGAGCGCGTTACCGAGAATCACCAGTAACATGGCCAAGCTGTGCGTCGACAATCCGATTAAACCTATAAATGTTGCTGCGCTTTTGGACGCCGCGCCTTTCAAGGTCTTAGATAGCGTCAGAAAGGCGGCGCGAAAGCTGGGATAAGCGTCGTTTGGAGGAGGCGTTCGGTGCGAAGGGACTCGGCTTATTCAGACTTGAAGATCGTATACGTGCGCGAGCGGTCCACTAACTGGTCGCGCAAGCGGCTGCGCACAGTGGTTGACCGAAAAATCGAAGCCTCCTTTTTCTCAAAGATTGATTCGCGCCGCACAGCGCTATCAAGGCTCGCGCCCAAGAGGTTACCAGGTGTATATGACGGGGCCGCAAAGGGAGGGGAAGCGGCCCTGGCGACCATGGCTCGCTTTTCTATTCCGCCAGCGTACGGCCGCATTCTTTACGCGTTGGTCGAGGAGATCAAGCCTCGCTTAGTCGTAGAGGCGGGCGCGGGCTATGGAATATCTGGGATGTACATTGGATGTGCGCTGAGCGATGACCCTGATGCGTCATTCATTACCTTTGAGCCCGGAGAATATGCTGCTATAGCGGAGGATTCGGTCTCTCAGGTCATTGATAACGCTTTCGTAATTCGCGACCGGTTTGAGCGTTTCTATCAGTACTTGGATGCGGACGCAGAGATTGGTTTTGCGTTCTTCGATGCTGTGCATGCCTATGGGGCGCTGCGCCGCGACACAAAGCTAATAAAAGGGTGGTTATCGCCGGGGGCAATGATCGTTTTGGACGATGTAAATTACTCGGAAGAGACGCGAGCGGCTTGGTCTAAGATTGCGACAGACCGAGACGTGGATTTTTCGGCGCTGATCAATAAGCGGCTGGGCGTGATCGTTTATGCCTAACATAAGTGTGCTTGTTCCGGTTTATAACGCGGAAGCATTGGTGGGGCAGGCTGTAAGGAATATTTTGTTGCAAACGTTGAGGCCAACTATCGTCGAGTTCCTTGACGATGGGTCGACAGATGGAACTTGGTCTTGCCTTATGGCGGAGGCTGAGACTCTAAAATCAGCAGGCGTTCAGGTCAAACTTCTGAGAAATGAGATTAATCGAGGAAGAGGCCAGTCTCGCAATATACTGCTGAAGAGTTCTTCTGCAGAAGTTGTTTCCTGGTATGACATCGATGACTTGTGGGGGCCCGCCAAGCTTGAGGAACAGGCTGCAGCTTGGAGCAGCCTTAGCAAGGAGCTTCAAGCACGCACGATACTTTATTGTGATTATCGGGTGTTTCACGGAAATGGAGATGTCATCGGGCGGAGCGTAAGCTTGCCCCCGCAAATCGACGTTCATCAGATGTTGGCTGTCAGTGGGGGATTCAGGACGATACAACTGCAGACAACGTTCGGGGCAAGAGAGGCCTTTCTTATTGGGGGAGGCTTTCAGGAAGATTTGAATTATGGCGAGGATTTTGCGTTTGTTGTATCGCACCTAAGCGCTGGTGGAGTTTTGCGCAAGTGCGAAGAGATGGGGGCGGAGAGTGTCTTTTACTTCCAAGATCTGAGCAAAGTCAACACGAGGGAAATTTATTTTTCGCAAAAATTAGTTTGCGAAAGGTTCAAGGGCCAGTTTGACGCTTGCGGCGTAGATGTTGACGAGTATTTGTCTTATAAGAGGCTGCTCTACAATTTTAACGCTTGCCTCGCTCAACGTGATTTTGAATCTGCAAAGGCAATAGTATTCGGTGCAGTTCATTGGCGGCGGAATAAGGCGGTCCGAGATTTGTTGCGGCGGCAGTTGGGTAGGTTGCGAGCTGCGCAGAGTAAACTGAAGGACCGTATCGCCTCGGAACCCGAGGAAGAGCAGAGCAAGGCGGCCAGTGAGGTGCGGCGTATCGTGTTGAGGGAACGAGAACCGTTTGGCTATGAAATATTTTTTAATAAGGACGAGGTTATTCCTAAAAAAATAGTTTTAGAGTGGCTAGATGATAATCAAGACGTTCTAGAGGTGAAGCGTGCTAACAATGCTCAGGAAGAGATTTCTGTTAGCCAACTGGACGTCCTCAGGAATTATATTCGCGGAGCCAGAAGGCTCCGGGTCAAGTTGATTTGCTCTTCATCGTCTATTATGCGTACGTTTCGCGTTTTGCGTAATAGCGACGGTGTCATAGGATTGAAGTAGTCGGATTTTTGAGAAGACGCTTTCTGTGCCTCATGGTGGCGCGTTGCATTGTTAATCTTGTCCGAAGTTGCGAAAGCCCTTCTGGTTTGGTCGTTTCGCCAAAAGACTGGGTGCCGGAAATGGTCCGCGGAAACGATGTGAGCGGACTTGCTTAGGCCTAGATGAGGATTGATCGCTGTAAGTGTAATAATATTTCGACGGGAAATACCTCTCGGAGGGGTGACAATCTTCATCGGATAAACAATAAATCGCTCGTCAAGCTGTGCCGGGCAATTCTCTGTATATCAGTCAAAGCTCTCCGCAACATGATTTTCGGGTAATCGGCGTTTGAGCCCCTGAAGATATAGAAGGGGCGGAGACTGCGTTCGTGCCCCGACGCTCAGGTGGGATCCCTTGTGGGGGAAGAGGGCGGCTGTTAGCCTACAGCGGTTGCGGCGAGCGTCTTCTACGATATGCCGTCGCCATCTTAGATTGGGGCGAGAGCATAGTCGCTGGCTATACCGGAACGTGGGCTTCTCCGCGGGGTATGGCAGGTGTCTGCTACAGCTAGCTACGCCGCGTGCGAACCGAGAAGCCGGTCCGGTCCCGGTGGGGCTCGCTCGACCGCGAGGTGTCGAGACTACGGGACGCTCAAAGGACTGAGTTTATATACCCCCAGCAAGCGGGTAGCCGCGCCTTAATTCAAGCTCACGACTGATGACATCTATATCCTAAACGCATGGATCGTTCTGCGCGAGAGGAAGTGCGCCCTCTTCGATGGTGATACATGGGGACACCGTTAGCGGATATATGCATCGCTCAAGCCTAGCAGCCGACTTCCGGCAGAGGCGTAAAGAGATGAAGCGTGTCGGGGCAGGGGAGCGGTACTAGGCGCGTGCGCAGCCAATGGCATCCTGGAGCTTTCAGTCTCTCGGCGCGCTAAGGCTATAGGCGCCCTGCAATGCGGCTGGCCCGTCCTACCTGGCAAGGAACCCCGCTGCGCCGGAGTGTGTCACCGTCAAGGTCTCAGGTACGTCCCCATTGTTAGGTGCGGAGCAAGGAGCCACATGCATGTGGATATGCCGTCGGCATCGACGCTGAGGGCTCTAATGCTTGGAACACGTCAGTACGAGGTCGGTAGAGCGTTATGGCGCGATAGAGCGCATTGTTTACATCAGGAACCCAGTGTGGGAGCCGTAAGACCATACATGTTTCGACGTTTGCTATGTGAATTGCTGAGGCAAATTGAACCGCCTTTTACAGAAGCTATTTGATGGCGTGTTTATTCGTGGAGAGGTTGAGTTGACTTCCGTAAGGCTATCTGACAGCGACGTAGACTTGGTTGTTAGCTCGGGTTTGTTCTCCGCGGAATGGTACTGCCGAATGTATTCGGATGTCGCGGAGTACAATGACGACCCTTTGCATCATTATCTCTTACATGGAATAGGGGAAGAGCGCGACCCCGGTCCCCACTTTAGCTCCTCCGCATATCTGTATCGCTATCCGGATGTCGAGCAGACGGGCATTCCAAGTGTCCTGCATTACTTGAGACTCGGACGAAAGATGGGGCGGATTTGTGGCACGCTCAGAAAGTCCGGTAGACGGCCACTTTTACGCAATCGTCCGACGGTGCTGGTAGCTGCGCATTCAGCGGGAAAGCATTTGTTTGGAGGGGAGCGAAGTTTTTTAGACGTGCTGGATGCGCTCGTTCTGCTCAACATCAATGTAATAGCTACAGTTCCTGACGTAAGGAATAGAGATTACATTGATGCTGTTGCTGCCCGAGTTCATGAGGTGAGGCATGTGCCCTGCCCTGGTTGGTCCTTGATTGGTCCAAATTTTGAGTGGGCGGTTGATGAGTTTCAGAGGATAATAAAGGAGCATTCGGTAAGAGCCGTACATGTGAATACTATCGCTTTGCGAGAACCATTAATCGCCGCGAAACGGATAGGTATTCCAGCTATAGTTCACGCAAGAGAGATTCCGGAGGGCGATCCGACTCTGTGTCAGTCATTAGGGGGCGACGCTGACGAGGTGGTATCGGCTGTAGCTGAAAACGCCGATTTGGTTATCGCGAATTCACATGCCACAGCAGCTTGCTATGCAAGGCGGGTGCCGGTTGAGGTTGTTTATAATTTGGTGCGTGTAGAAGATTTTCGTAACGTCGAGGGGGTTCGCGCAACTCCTAATCGTATTGCTCTGATAAGCAGCAATGTTGAAAAGAAGGGTGTCGCGGATTTCTTTTTGATTGCTAGCGCGCTGGAAGAAATAATGCCCGAATTGAAGTTTTTTGTCATTGGGCCAGAGACAGATGCAGTGCGGCAATTAAGTGGTAATAAGCCTAGAAATTTGATTGTCGCAGGGTACGCTAGCAATCCTCAGGAAGCCATCGGCCAGGCGGACTTCGTTGTTAACTTATCAAAGGTTCCAGAGTCGTTCGGGCGATCAATTGCCGAAGCGATGGCCGCAGGGCGTCCCGTCCTTGCCTATGATTGGGGCGGAGTAAGCGAGTTGATTGTGAACGGCAAGACGGGGTACCTGGTGCCTCCCTCTAATGTTGTAGCTGCTGTAGCCTGCATAAAGCAAGCGTTTGTCGACCCGAAGTTGTTTCATGCTATGGGGGCGGCTGGTAGGGCGCTTGCGCAAGAGCGTTTTGGGCTTGCCCCATATGTAAAGTCCTTGGGCTCGGTCTACCAGAAAGCACTAAGTCTCCAATAATAGCAAGGGGAATTGATAAGTGTATACGGTCAGCATCCGGCATAAAGATTCCCCGATACTGCGTGAGATAAGGTGGTGTCTTGATTTTCCAAAAAATGAAGATGTTTTGACGCTGGCTTCGCTGAGAGACGAAGGCGTAAGGTTCCAAGGCTGGGTTGTTCATAAGAAAGGCGTGAGGCCTGAGGAGGTTTTTTTAAGGAGTGAGTCTCAGCGGCTGGTTTTGGAGTTCGCTGTTCCTAGGCCCGATGTTGTGTCTAAAGTTTTGCAAGAAACACCCAAGAATAACAAACAGCTCAAATGCGGGTTTAAGGTGGATGTGAGGCCGCAATCCGGGAAGTTAGAGTTTGGTGTTCGCGTCGACGGAGTGGATTACGTTTTAGCGGAAGTCTCATTTAGTGGCGAACTAAAAGTTATTGAAGGGCGTGAGGGCTGGTTGTTTTTAGATAACGATACCAACCGAAGTGTCGACCAATTTAGGGGATTGTACTTGCTCGATCTGAAGGAGCTCAATGCCTGGCGATCCTATCTAGACGAGCTGGCTAGCGCGGCGACTCGGTTTGGTGTGCGTCATGCAGTGCTGGTCGCGCCCGCAAAAGAAATGGTGATTTCCCATGCCTATCCTCATGAAAAAGGTACGGTGACGCCCATAGAGCAACTTCTATCGATAGCCGCACCGCATCATAACTTAGTCTATCCTGTTGATGTTTTGAGGGACAGTGAAGTTAGGACCTTTCGCGTCTGTGATACGCATTGGTCCTTGCATGGCGCGATGTTGGCCACGCTCGAAGTGGTTAAGCAGCTGGGAATTGCGGAGGGAGAAGTCAAAGATATATTCGATAAAGATATTTATGTTGAAAAGGAGCAGTATGGTGACCTAGGGAGTAAGCTTTTTCCGCCGCGTTCTGCAAAGGAGCGTGTGCTTCGCAGTTTTACACATCGGAGAATTAAAAGGTATGACAATGCTCTTCCAAATTTTGGAAGGGTTCAGTTGTTGGCCTATTCGGAGGCCCCGGTAAAAGCTTGCTGTGTAGTTTTTGGCTCGTCTTCTAGTTACTCGATGTTGGATTATGTCGGGAGGATTTTTGAGCGAGTAGTCTTTGTGCACTCGGCTGGGAATGTCGATTTGGAGGTTGTCCGTCGCGAGCGCCCGGATTTTTTGGTTTGTCAAACAAATGGACGCTTTGTCGTGCGTGCCCCGGTTGTCGGTTACGACCTGTCTCAGGTGATGGCGGAAAAAATTGCTGCTCTTCCTCCAGAGAAGCGGGCCGAAATCGCTAAGCAGAGCGAAGGCTGGGTGATAGCTCAAGGGGAGTGGGGGCGCTACTATCACGAGCTTTTGCTTTGCGCTAATCGCCGCGCAGGAGGTTAAGCAGCAATTCCGTTGGTTGGTGGTTTACTTTTTCTGTTTCATAATGTTTGCACGTGCGAGTTGTTGATGTTTGGCGGCTAGTTGGCTTCAAAAGCAGATAGCGCTACTTTTTGGATGAACTCGGCCTTTTTGAAGATGGTGCGCAACTGATCGGGCGTGGCTTTTGTTTCGCTTGAATATTTGTGGATCAGTCTTAGATACAGTAGGCGCACGAGCTGGCAGCCATACCCTTGTCGTATTTCCTTGATCGAGCAACTGGTAAGCTCGCTTGCGTACTTGTGAAAAACAGAAAGGCATTCGCTTTCTCGCGTCCTTGCAAGTTTTTCGTCCTTGATTAGTATCCCCCACAAAAGGCTGGCAAGATCTTCCCCAATGGGGCCACGGCCAACTCTGCCGTTGTCGATGAAAACAATGTATTTGTTTTCATCCATTATTAAGTTGGCTGGCTGCGCGTCCCCTTTTACAAGGGATGTCGGGATGGTGTGCAACAGCTCTTCGCGATACGCGACAAGCTTTTCAAGATTGCTTTTGAATAGGTTTAATTCCTGCTTCGAGCTGACGGACTCGAATACGTCGCAGCGATCGATTTTTATTTTATGGTCAGGCGCCGGGACATTTAGAAAATCTAAATCTGTGATATCGCGGCATCGACCAGCGAATTCACCAAGCGCTTTGGCGCGAATGAGAAATCTGGTCTGTGGGTTTGCAGTGGTGGGAGGGGTCTCGACGGCTTCCATGAAAACAGAGTACGTGTCGCCATACGACTGTTGGCCATATATTTGTGGAAACCGATAGAAGCGACCGTTGGGGATCTTATCGATTGATTGATAAACCAAGGCTTCGCGCGGTAAGAACTTGGTGGTGTAAAAGCATTTTTCAAAAATGACTTTTTCGAAAGGGCCAGAAAATAAATGCTTCGCAACGTATTTGGTGTTGGCACCGTTGCCACTCATTACCTGCTCGGATGCGGAGCAATAGAGCTCTGTCTCAGGTTGCCCCATTGCTTCTGCGAGTGCTTTGCCAACGATCGCTTCGATATTTTCCGGTAAAGAAACATCACGCCCCGAGATGCGCCGAAGCAGCCGGCGGGTAACTGGTGATGATGGGGCTAACTCGAGGGCGTACTCGACAGCAGGTAGAGCGGCACTGTCGTACCCTATCTCATGCAGAGCACGGCCAATGGCAAGCCAGATTTTAGAAGGGTCGTGGTCTTCTGGTAGGGCGCGCAGTACTTTTCGCAGTGGTTTCAAGATGTTCACTTTCTTGTCCTTTGGGGGTAGCGAATAACGATTAGCTACCCGAAGTATTATTCGCCAGGCTGAGGGGTGGCGAGGTTAGGGAACAAGAGCTTGTCGATGTTAGTGGAGAAGTTCTCCATGTGTCGAGTTAAATTTGGGCTATAGCACGGATCGGAGCTTAATCGGTGGCCCCAGCGAATCTTCATGTATTCGATTTCCCTTCTTTCGCGTGCTTTTTTCTCAGGTGTGTCTTCCGGGCCGCGCGAGAGTGACTCGTGATGGTAAAGCTCAGCGTATGGAGTCCAGAGGTTGCGGTAGCCCGCTTCGCGCACCTTTAAACAGAAATCGACATCATTGAACGACACCTTAAGGTTTTCCTCGTCGAGTCCGCCGACTAGGTCGAACACCTCCTTGCGCACTAGCATGCAGGCGGCGGTAACTGCGGAGAAGTTCTGTGTGCACATCGCTCGTCCCAGATAGCCAGGGGCATAGCGATCGAGATGTTTGTGCGCATGGCCTGCGACGCCCCAAAGACCGATGATTACGCCGCCATGCTGAATTGTATCGTTTGAATAGTAGAGCTTGGCGCCGACGCAGCCGATCTCGGGACGGCAGACGTGGCTTACCATCTCCGTAAGCCAGTCCGGACTGATGACCTCGATGTCGTTGTTGATGAGGCCGATAATTTCGCCTTTCGCGTGCGCAACACCGAAATTGTTGATCGCCGAGAAGTTGAAGGGGTGATCGTAACGGATCGTGCGAACGCGTTTGTCCTCGAGCTCGATTGTGGCGAAGAACGTTAGGGTATCAAACGAACTGCTCTGGTTGTCGAGAATGATGATCTCGTAGTTGGGATAAGTAGTTTTGTCCAGAATGCTGCGGACGCAGGTTTCGACCAGCTCTCGCTTGTCGCGCGTGGGGATCAACAAGCTGACCATGGGGGCCGGGGCGGGTATGGGATAGCGCACGCGGTAGGTGCCGCGTAGCAGTCCTTGCTCGACGGTCGTGCGCTGTGCGCCGACGGCCGCGAAGTATCGCTGGCGCGCCAACAGGCCGGGGTCGTGCTGCGGCTCACTCGTTCGCTCCCGCGCTACGGTTAGCCTTTGATGATAGAGGACCTGCGGAATGTGAGCGATCTGATTCCCGTCCAGTAGCGGCAGGCATTTGAACAAGACGTGCCGGCCGCTGGGGTCGTCGCCGCCCACCAAGGTCACGTCCGCCTTCCGTAGCAGATCGGCGCGGTACAGACACATTCGCCCGATGTAGTCCTGGGAGAAGAACAGATCCGGGTTCCAGTCGGGCTTGAAATGCGGGTTGATCCGCGCGCCGTTCTCCCCGATCTCGTCGTGATCGCTGTAGATCACGCACGCGTTAGTGTCAGTTTGCAGGTATCGAGCGATTTCGAGCAGCGCATGCTCGGGGAGGATATCGCCGCCGGTTACCACGCCGAGGAAACGATCGGGGGAGTCATCTTCTTCCACCGGCGCTGCGGTATGGATCAGCCGGATCCGGTCGTCGTTCTCTGCGTAGCGCGCCACGGTTTGCTGGAGTTTGTTGTTAAGGTTGGCCGTGGTTACCCATAACGCCCACTCTTTGTAGCGTTGCCTTAGGACGGACTCGATCGTCGCACGTAGGTCCTGCTCCGGTGCGTCAGTGTAGTGGAGGATCAGGTCGATGCGCGGTCGCCATGTCAGGGCCGCCAATACCGACTCATGTGCCGTAGCTTCCAGCTTGGGCGTTTCAACGTGTTCGATCCACGCTTGGTAGGGATCCTCCAATTGCATCCACGGCACGAGTTGCGGCTGGTATTCGCGAATCAGCCGTGACAGGAAGCCGTCCCAGCCGTGCCGCCGCCAGCGAGCCCACGATTTCCGGTAAATGCGGGTCGCCTGGACGTTCTTGCGGCGGTCGGCTGCGCTGACATACCGCATCATGCCGATGATCGCCGCCGCCCGGCTGATCGGCGTGATGGTGACCTGCACCGAGGACGCCGTGGTCGCTGGGGTGTGAAATGCCAGCTGGAGCGTCGAGAGCGGCTGGCGTGAGTAAAAGATGAGTTCGTATCGAGAAGCGTCAGCGGACGCCAGGAGCGAAACCGCCGGCATGTGGGCGGCCCGGCTCATGTCGACAGCTTGCGCGAGTCCGCTTCGCCGGTCGATGAACTGCACTTCGATGCGGTGCCAGCCGCTGACCGGGGCACTATGTATGAGCGTGACGACGTTGGCCGAGCGTAGGGACAGCGTCCAGCCGGGCGAGACGACTCGGACGAGCTCGGAAATTGACGGTTTCGGAATGTTCACGTGTTCAGAAGTCCGGCTGCGTGGCTGCTTTGCCGTGTGCTGATCACGCCTCGGACATGCTTGGTAGAGACGCTACCAGGATGTGCTAGGTGTTTCGTTTAACGCGTATCGGCAGTTACGCGCTGCGCCGACGGCAGGTCTCTGTGGCAGGAGAGGCCGGGCTGATTGGCGGCCCAGATTGTACAATCCATGCCGCCGCCAGCAAACGTCGGTGCCCAGACAGTGAACCATTTCACGTTTTGTTTGACTAGCCATCATGGCGGGCGCAGGCGGCCCCGCAGCGCAGTTTAGGTGTTCATAGTTCCTTGAATAGCGTATTTCCAGTTGACAGCCAGCCGCTGCGGATTGCTTTCGTGGCGAACAACCGCAACCCGGCCTTGTTTCGGCAGGACGCGTCGTTCGTGTACCGTTGCGAGAACCTGGCCGCGGCGTTGACGGCCGCCGGACATCAGGTGTCGCTTCTGCACTTGAAGTCCTTTCCGCTGCGCGCCCGCTTCGATGCGGTGATTTTCCACCGGCCGCGCTACTCCCTGCGGCTGCGGCTGGCTTTGAGAGCCGCGCGGCGGGCGGCCGGCGCGGCGGTGTTCGCCGATTTCGACGACCTGGTGTTCGACGAAGCCTATGCCGAGTTCAGTCCGGCGTTGAGCAACGGCGTGCTGCCGTTGGCGACCGTGAAGGCGCAGTTCGTGAGCCACCGGCGCGCTCTGGAGCTGTTCGAGCATATCACGGTCTCGACCGAGCCCTTGCGGGCCCATGCGCGCGAGCGGGCGCCGGCGGCGCAGGTGACGGTCCTGCATAACGCCGTGTATCGGCGCTGGCGCGAGGAGCTAGATCAGCCGGCCGCCGATCCTGGCTACAAGATCATCACCTACTTGCCCGGCACGCGCAGTCACGATCGCGACTTCGCCCAGGCGGCGGAGGCGCTGTCGGCGGTGTTGGCGAAACATCCGGAGGCGCGGTTGCAAATCACCGGTCCTTTGGCGTTCGATCTGGCGGTTCGGCCGGAGCAAGTCGTGCACAGCGCCAAAGTGCCGTTCGAGCAGTACCACCAGCGGGTGCGCACCGGATGGGTGAACATCGCGCCGCTGGAGATGACGCCGTTCACGCGCTGCAAATCGGCGCTCAAGGTCATCGAGGCTGGATACTGGGGAATCCCGACCGTATGCAGCCCCATTCCCGATACGGCCCGCTTTATCGGCGCGGGGGCCGTGCCCGCGGCTACGCCGGAAGCTTGGTATGAGCAATTGGAGGCCATGCTCGATCCGGAGCGCCGTCGGCAGGCAGTCACAGGCCTGCGCGAAAAAGTGCTGGCACGGGCCGATGTCGATGCCGTGGCCGCTCGGTTGGTGGCTCTGGTGCAGGCTGCCCGGGGCGGTGCGGTCGAAGTCCCATGATCAACCATTGGATAAGGCGTTTCATCGGCCACCGCGGCTCGCGGCGACTGCCGCGCGGCTGGCGCGCGCTGCCGCCGGCACTGCTCGGACTGATCGCTCGGCAGCGGCGCGCGGCGGGGTATTACGACATGCTGACACTCTTGATGTTTCGGCGGGCCTGGCGTCTGCGGCCCGCGCCGCGCCGGCTGTTCGACTACCTGGCTTTTCGCCGCGACCTTGGCGGCCGGGTGCCGATGCCGCGGGTGCCTGACTTGGTGAAGGCGCTGCCGCGTCTGGATTCCGGCCGTCGTCGTCTCGCCGTGGCGATGTTGGCGGAATCGGCGCCAGGCCGTCTGGCGCAGCTGCCGGTGCCGCTGCTGGCGTCGGTCGCCGCCCGAATGCCCGGTGGGGCGGCGGTGCACGGGGAGCCTCTATCGCTGGCCGACATCGGCCGGTGCCAGGAGCGTTGGCGCGCGGATTTCGCGGCCTCGCTGCGGGCCTGCCGCTCCATATGCGTGGTCGGCAACGGCGGTGCGCTGCTTGGCGCCGGGTTGGGCGCATTCATCGACAGTCATGACCTGGTGGTGCGGTTCAACGTTTTCCGCGGCCTCGAGACCGACATGGCCGATATCGGCGGCAGGATCGACGTGTGGGTGGCGTCTCCCAACCTGTCCTTGCCGCCGCCGGCGGAGGCGCGCTGGGTGGTGGTCACGGGGCCGGATGTGCGCTACCGCTTGCAGGACTGGGACTGGTTGTTGCCTCATCGGCGGCGCGGTGGGCCGATCCTGACGGTGCCGCTCGAAGTTTGGCGAGGGTTGGTGCTGCGTTTGCAGGCGCCGCCCAGCGCCGGAATCCTGATCCTGGCGTGGTTGCGGTACTTGCGTGGCGGTTGGGACGGTATCACCGCCGTGGGTTTCGGTAGCCCCGCTGGGCGCCCTTACCACCACGCAGTGCCCCGGCAGCCGCCGGTGACGCGCCATCACTGGCAGGCTGAGCGCGAGCTGCTGGACGGTTGGAGCAGAGAAGGGCTCTCGATACGAGGTTGCGCCGAACGTCGAACGGCAGTAGGCGCACGCCGGCATGGTCAGGCTATCGCGGCCCGTCGCCGCGAAACCGATGAGTAAGCTATTATTCGTCTCCTTTCAAGCCGTGCGACGGGGGCTCGCAACGCGCCGCGGTTGCCGCTGCCCTGCAAATCCCTGGTCTTGCCAGTGCCGTTGGCAGGCTCGTTCCTGAAGATTCGGTTGGAGCGCCTTGCCGGCGCTCCCACGCCGAGCGCTCAGTGCGCCGAAGCGTCAAGCGGCTCACAGTTCTGACATTCGGGGATCGTGACTGTGCATTTGTCGCGGATGGGCAGACCGGTCATGGGCACCATGGGCGCACGGTCACGGTTGGGTTTGGTTGGCGGCGGCGCTTTCACTACCACCACTAAGAACTTGTAGGTAGTCATCTTTGGGGCGGAATTCTCTGATCGGCAGCGGCGGCGGGCGCGTGGGCGTGTTCTCGCGAGGCCTGCTGCGCGTGCCCGGGCTGCAGGCGCTGCTGGGGGCCGACGAGGTGGTGCTCAATCCCTCCTCTAGGGATGCGGCGTCGTTGCGCGCCGTGGCCGGCTGGGGCCGCAAGCCCAGCGCGCGTCGTGCCGCCGTCTACGCCGAGCGCCATGGCCTGCCCTTGCTGCGGTTGGAAGACGGCTTCCTGCGTTCGGCCGGGTTGGCGGTTGCCGGTGCGCCGCCGTTGTCGGTGGTGATCGACGATGTCGGCATTTACTACGACACCACGGCGCCTTCCCGTCTCAGCGCGCTACTGAACGGCCCGGCCGCCGGGCGGCCCGATCCGTTGGATGACCCGCAGCTACTGGCTCGGGCTCGCAGTTGTCTGCGCCGCATCGCCGAGGCCAAGCTCTCCAAATACAACCACGCGCCCGATCCGCAGGGACGGCCCGGGCGCACCGATCTGCCCCGGCGCGTGCTGGTGGTGGATCAGACCTATGGTGACCTGTCGGTATCCTGCGGTCAGGCCACGGCCGAGGATTTCCAGCGCATGCTGCGCGCGGCGCTGGAGGAAAACCCCGACGCCGAGATCCTGGTCAAGATCCATCCGGACGTCATCGCCGGCCGCAAGCGCGGCTATCTCGGCCAGATTGCCAACGGGCGCCGCCTGACGGTGCTGGCCGGCGACGTCAATCCGCGGGCGCTGATCGAGCTGGTCGATCACGTCTACGTGGTCACCTCGCAGCTGGGGATGGAAGCGGTACTGGCCGGCAAGCCGGTGACCTGTTTCGGCGTGCCGTTCTACGCCGGCTGGGGGCTGACCGACGATCGGCGGCCGGTGACGCACGCGCGCCGTGCCCGCAGCCGCGAGCAGCTGTTCGCGGCCGCTTATCTGCTGTATCCGCGCTATCTCCATCCGGAAACCGGAGCGCTGACCGAGATCGATACGGTCATAGAGCATCTGTCGCTGCAGCGTCGGGTCTACGCCGAGAACCAGGGGCGGCTGTTCTGTTTCGGCTTCAGCCGCTGGAAGCAGGGCTATGTGCGCGCTTATCTGCGCGCGCCCGGCAACGAGATCCACTTCGTGCGCAGCGCCGCCGCGGCCAAGCGCCGAGGTTTCGACGGAAGCTGCCGCATCCTGGCTTGGGGCGAGCGGCGCGCGGCGCAAGCCGCTGCGCTGTCTCGGGAGTTCCGAGTGCCGGTGGAGCGTATGGAGGACGGTTTCCTGCGCTCGATCGGGCTGGGGTCGGATTTCACCGCGCCGGCCTCGCTGGTGCTGGATGCCGACGGTATCTACTATGACCCGTCGCGGCCGAGCCGGCTGGAGCGGATTCTCGCCGAGCATCGCTTCGACGAGCCGCTCAAGGCTCGGGCGGCGCGCCTGCGCGAGCGTATCGTGCAGGTGGGGATCAGCAAGTACAACGTGGGGCGGCCGACCTCGCTGCGCCTCGAGCGCGCGCCGGGCCAGAAGGTGATCCTGGTGCCGGGGCAGGTCGAGGACGACGCTTCGGTGCGCTTGGGCGGCGGAGCGGTGCGCGGCAACCGGGAGCTGCTGGAAGCCGTGCGTGCCGCCAATCCCGACGCGTTCATTCTGTTTAAGCCGCACCCGGATGTGGTCGCTGGTAATCGTCGTGGCCGGGTGCGCGTACGGGCTGGCGAGCGGCTGTGGGACCGGCAAGAATTGGACGCCTCGTTGCCCGCTTGCCTGGCGGTGGCGGACGAGGTGCATACGCTGACTTCGTTCGTCGGCTTCGAGGCGTTGCTGCGTGGTCTACCGGTCACGACCTACGGGATGCCGTTCTATGCCGGCTGGGGGCTGACCCGCGATATGCAGCCACTGAACCGGCCGGGGCGAGGCCGCAAGCTCGAGTTGGACGAGCTGGTGGCCGGTACCTTGATCTTGTACCCGCGCTACGTTCATCCGCGCTCCGGGGCGTTCTGCTCGCCGGAGGCGGTCATTGCGTACCTGGAAGAACAGTTGAGCGCGCACGGCAACGGTCCGGCGATCCGCCAACCGTGGCTGCTGCGTCAGCTCAAACGATTGAAGTCTCTGTATGAAGGGGTGGTCCATGCAGGGTAGGGTGTTGTTGCTGCAGGGACCGATGGGGCCATTCTTCCGCTGGCTGGCGCAAGAGCTGAAGGCGGAAGGCCATGAGGTTTTCAAGATCAATTTCAACGCCGGCGACGAGGCCTTCTATCGCCTGCCGGGGGCTTACGCCTATCGGGGAGATCTGGCGTCCTGGCCGGCTTATCTTGAGGATTTCCTCAAGCAGCACCGCATCGATCGGATATTCCTGTTCGGCGATTGCCGTCCGCTCCATCTGGCCGCGGTTGAGGTGGCCAAGCGGCTGGGCGTGGCGGTGTTCGTGTTCGAGGAAGGCTATTTGCGGCCGCATTACATCACCTTGGAGCCGGGCGGCGTCAACGCGTACTCCACTTTGCCGCGCGATCCGATGTTCTACCGCGAGTACCAGTCGGCCAAGCCCGACAATCCGACGCCGGTCGGGCGGGTATTTCGCTACGTGGCGTGGTACGCGACGTGGTACGCCATCATTTCCTGGCTCGGTCGTTGGCGCTTCCCCCATTACGAGCATCACCGCCCGCTCAATCCGTTCGTCGAAGCAGGGCGCTGGATTCGCTCCGGCTGGCTCAAGCTGGTTCATCGCGTGCTGGACAAGCGCATCACCCGCCAGCTCGTCGGCCCGCAGGCCAGGCCGTTCTTCCTGGTGCCGCTGCAGGTGCATTGCGACGCGCAGATCACCCACCATTCGCCGTATGAGTCGATGGAGCCGTTCATTCGGGAGGTGATCGCTTCCTTCGCCAAGCATGCGCCGGCCGATACCTGGCTGGTGCTCAAGCACCACCCGCTGGACCGGCCGTACACCGATTTCGGCCCCCTGATCAAGGAGCTCGTTCGCGAGCACAAGCTGGAAGGGCGGGTGCACTATGTACATGAAGCCTACCTGCCGGCCCTGCTGCGTCATGCGCGCGGCACGGTCACGGTGAACAGCACGGTGGGGCTGTCGTCCATTCACCACAACACGCCGGTGAAGATCCTCGGCGATGCGGTGTACGACATTCCCGGGCTGGCCAGTACGCGGTCGCTCGATACCTTCTGGCGGCGGCCGGGCAAGGTCAACCGCGAGCTCTATATGGCGTTTCGCCATTACCTGGTGCGCCATGTGCTCGGCAACGGCAATTTCTATCGGCGTGTGTGCAAGAATAAGGGCCCGACCGGCGTGGCGTGGCCGTTCGGCAGCATCAGCGCCGCCAGCGACCCGGCCCGTTACCGCGCCACTGTCGGGGCGCCAATCGTCATCTCCGGCTCGGCGCCGCCGGTATCGGCTGTGGCGGCGGGAATGCCGGCCGCCGCTATCGCGATCGGTGCGGACGGCAATGTGTGACGCGGCCCAGGGGCGCCCCGACCAAGGGGTTCCGTAGCGCCAGTGCGCCCACTTGAGAGAGGTGAGCGCTTGCGGTTAGGGGCATGGCCCGGGCTTGCCGCGGCGGGCAGGGACGTGCCATCGGCGCTCGCGTTGGCGGCGAGCGGCCGGGACCGGTTTTCCAAGGATATCGATAAACCGAGGTAGCATCCGATGACCGAGCAGAAAGCCACCAACGTGTATTGGCACGAGGGCGAGATCACCCGGGCCGACCGTAATCGGCTGTTGCGTCAGAAGGGTGCGACCGTCTGGTTTACCGGTCTGTCGGGCAGCGGCAAGAGTACGGTGGCGGTGGCCTTGGAGAAGGCGCTGTACAACCGCGGCCATCTGTCCTACCGGCTCGACGGCGACAATGTCCGTATGGGCATCAACAAGAACCTGGGCTTTTCCGCCGAGGACCGGGCGGAGAACATTCGCCGTATCGGCGAGGTGTGCAAGCTGTTCGTGGACGCCGGCGTGATCGTGCTCTCCAGCTTCGTCAGCCCTTATCGGGTGGACCGCGACAAGGTCCGCAAGCTGCACGAAGAGGCGGGGATGGACTTCATCGAAGTGTTCGTCGACGTGCCGCTGGCCGAGGCCGAACGGCGTGATCCCAAGGGCCTGTACAAGAAGGCGCGCGCCGGCGAGATCAAGAACTTCACCGGCATCGACGACCCCTACGAGCCGCCGCTCAATCCCGAGCTGGTGCTCAAGAGCCACGAGATGAGCCTGGAGGAGGAAGTGGCGGTGCTGCTCGAACTCTTGGAAAAGCGCGGCATCCTCAGCTATCCCGAGGCGCCGGCCACTGCCGGATAGCTTCGCGGTGGGTGCCTTTCGTCCGCGTCCGGTTCCGGAAGAGGGGCAAAGGCTGATTGAGTCCGCCTCGCCATACCGCGTGCCCCGCCAGCCTGCCTTAGCACTGGAGACCAAGTGATGATCAAGCCTCATGGATCGAACGAACTGAATCCGCTGTTCGTCTACGACGACCAGCGGCGCGCCGCTCTCCTGAAGGAGGCCGAGACGCTGCCCTCGCTGCTGTTGAACTCGGCTGCGGCCGCCAACGCGGTCATGCTCGGGGCCGGCTATTTCAATCCGCTACGGGGCTATATGAACCTGGCCGACGCGCTGAGCGTGGCCGACACGCTGCACACCACCGACGGCCTGTTCTGGCCGGTGCCGATCGTCAACCTCACGCACGACGTGAGCGCCATTCAGGGCGCTCGGCGCATCGCTCTGCGCGATCCCAACGTGGCCGGGCATCCGGTGCTGGCGGTGATGGAGGTCGACGCCATCGAGGAAGTGTCGCGGGCGCAGATCGAGCACATGGCCCAGCAGATCTTCGGCACGCTGGATCCCAATCACCCGGGCGTGACGACCTTCCTCGGGCTGGGCGACAAGCTCGTCTCCGGCCGGATCGAGGTGCTGAACTTCAGCTACTTCGAGACCGAGTTCCCGGATACCTTCCGTACCGCGGTGCAGATCCGTCAGGAGATCGCCGAGCGCGGCTGGAACAAGGTAGTGGCGTTCCAGACCCGCAACCCCATGCATCGGGCGCACGAGGAACTCTGCCGCATGGCGCAGGAGCGTCTGGGGGCGGACGGCATCATCATCCACATGCTGCTCGGCCGCCTGAAGCCGGGCGACATCCCGGCTCCGGTGCGCGATGCCTGCATCCGCGTCATGGTGGCCAACTACTTCCCGCCGAATACGGTGATGGTCACCGGCTACGGCTTCGACATGCTCTATGCCGGTCCGCGCGAGGCGGTGCTGCATGCCGTGTTCCGCCAGAACATGGGCGCCACCCATTTCATCGTCGGTCGTGACCATGCCGGCGTCGGCGACTACTACGGCCCGTTCGACGCCCAGACCATCTTCGACGAGAAGGTGCCGCCCGGCGCGTTGCAGATCGAGATCTTCCGCGCCGACAACACCGCCTACTCGAAGAAGCTCGGTCGGGTGGTGATGATGCGCGAGGCCCCGGACCACACGCCGGATGACTTCATCACGCTGTCCGGCACCAAGGTTCGGCAGATGCTCGGCCAGGGGATCGCCCCGCCGCCCGAGTTCTCGCGCCCCGAGGTGGCCAAGATCCTGATGGATTACTACCAGTCCATCGGCGGCTGAGCGTCGCTTGGCGCGCCCCTTCGCCGTCGCGGCGAAGGGGCGGTTCGATGGCGCTGCGCCATCGCGCAAGCCACCTCCGCTCGCGCCGGGGCAGGCCCCCACTTTCGTGGGGGCGAGCTTTGCGTGGGCATGACCACCTATGCCGGTGGTGCCGATCCTTCGGCGGGAAGCTCTAGGCATTCTCCGTAACGCCCTTACGTGCGTCTTCGCTTTCCCGCGCTTTTTCCTCTACCAAAGCGCGCGCCCATCCCCATCTAGATAGTCGTGCCGACATGGATAGTCCGGCACGACGAAGCCCTCATTGACGTTGCCCGCGCGGCATCCAGGTCGGAAGCCGCGCGGGAGCCGACAAGCAACAATAACCGGCATGGACGCCTGCTATGCGAATCATCCTGCTGCTGATCTGGTTGATTCCGACCGCCGCACGCGCGGCCGATGGTTTTCTGCATGGTTATGTCAGCGCCTATTTGGACGAGCTCGGTTTGGTGGGGCATGCGGTGACCGTCGAGTCGACCGCCGAGCCGGGCGTGGTGCGCGTCACCGGCCGCGCCTGCCTCGACGAGCCGCAAAGGCGAATGATCGAGGAACGCTTGCGGCGCAGCGGCCGCCTAGCGCGGATCGACTGGCAGCTGACGTGTGCGGCCGCGATCGTGCCCGCCGCCTACCGGGTAGTCTCGGTGGACAACCAGGAACTGGCGTTCCTGCCGGAGGCGCTGCTGTTCAAGCCGCTCTACGCCGATCCGCGCGAGGCCCGGTTCGGGATGCGGATCCAGCAGCACCGGCTCGAGGGCGGCAGCTTCCTCGCCGCCGACATCGCCCTCGGGGCCACGCTCGGGCTGGCCTCCGGCAATGTGGGCAACACCGCCTGGCAGCTAGGCCTGCAAGGCGCGGTGTTCGCGCTGTTCGATCTGGACGCCGCCTCCACCGATCTGGTGAACACCGATTATTGGATCGGCATACCGGTCGGGTTCCGATCCGGAAACTGGTCGCTGCGGCTGCGGCTCTACCACCAGAGCGGGCACCTAGGCGATGAGTACATCCTGCGCGATCGGTTGGGAACCCGCCGTCTGAACATCAGCTACGAAACGCTGGACGGGGTGCTGGCCTATGAGTGGGACAGCGTGCGGTTGTTCGCCGGCGGCGGCTATATCCTGCATTCGCTGCACGATCATGACCGCGGCCAGCTGCAGTATGGCCTCGAATACCGGCGGCCGCACACGTTCGGCGCGGCCGCCCTTGTCGTCGCCACCTACTTTCAGCATCTGGAGCATCAGGACTGGCATCTCAACCAGTCGTACCGCCTCGGTTTGGCGGTGGAACGCGGCGTGCGCGAGGCGGGCGTGATGCTGGCGCACTACGACGGCTACTCGCCGGATGGCCAGTTCTACACCCTGCGGCTGAAATACAGTGGTCTGGAGGTGTTTTATCGGTTCTAGCATCGACGGCCGCCGCAAGCGGCAAGGACGCTTACGGCGCAACAGCCTCATGCTTTCAGCCTCGGTCGCCGCCGGGGCGTGAATACGCCCTCGACCTGTCGCCTCGACCGGACATATCGTCATCGCCCCCGACGTAGTAGGTTGTCGGACAGTTCCGATACCATTATCGGATTTTCGCCGGTCCGGCGTCGCCGTATAGGGAGCCACGAGCTGGTTGTCGGCCTGGTCGCGAGTCCTGAAGCCAAGGCCGGTGTTTGCTTCATGAGTTGGCAGAGAGATTCGAAATGACTCAAACGCTTACTTGCTTCAAGGCCTATGACATTCGCGGCCGTCTTCCGGACGAACTGAACGAGGACGTGGCCTATCGCGTCGGTCGTGCCTATGCGGCTTACCTGAAGCCGAGCCGGGTGATCGTCGGCCATGACATCCGCTTGAGTAGCCCGGCCATCAGCGAGGCGGTGGCGCGCGGCTTGATGGACGGCGGCGCGGACGTCTACGACATCGGCGAGTGCGGTACCGAAGAGGTCTACTTCGCCACCTTCGATCAGGGCATGGACGGCGGCATCATGATCACCGCCAGCCATAACCCGAAGGATTACAACGGTATGAAGCTGGTGCGCGAGCAGTCCAAGCCGATCAGCGGCGACACGGGGCTGAAGGACATCCAGCAACTGGCCGAGCGCGGCGAGTTCGGCGCGGCGAGCCGGCGCGGCAGCTATCACACGTTGAGCCATATCGAACGCTACGTCGAGCACCTGCTTGGCTACGTCGACGTCAAGGCGCTCAAGCCGCTCAAGATCGTGGTCAACGCCGGCAACGGCGGCGCCGGCCATGTGATCGACGCGCTGGAGCCGCGGCTGCCGTTCACCTTCGTCAAGGTCCATCACCAGCCGGATGGCAACTTCCCCAACGGCGTTCCCAATCCGCTGCTGGAGGAGAACCGCGCCGCCACCATCGAGGCCATCCGCGCCAGCGGCGCCGATCTCGGCGTGGCCTGGGACGGCGATTTCGACCGTTGCTTCCTGTTCGATGCCCAGGGACGCTTCATCGAGGGCTACTACATCGTCGGCCTGCTGGCCGAAGCATTCTTGCGCAAGCATCCGGGCGCCAAGATCGTCCACGACCCGCGGCTGACCTGGAACACCATCGACATCGTCAAGCGCGGTGGTGGCGTACCGGTGCAGTCCAAGACCGGGCATGCCTTCATCAAGGAGCGCATGCGCAAGGAAGACGCCATCTACGGCGGCGAAATGAGCGCCCACCACTACTTCCGTGACTTCGCCTATTGCGATTCGGGCATGATCCCGTGGCTGCTGGTGACCGAGCTGGTGAGTCAGTCGGGTAAGTCGCTGGCGGAGCTGCTGGATGAGCGCATGAGCCTCTATCCCGCCTCGGGCGAGATCAATCGTAAGCTTGCCAACCCGCCAGCGGTGCTGGCGGCCGTGGAGGCGCATTACCGGCCGCAGGCGCTCAGCGTCGACCACACCGACGGGCTGAGCATGGAATTCGACGGTTGGCGCTTCAATCTGCGCGCGTCCAACACCGAGCCGGTGGTGCGGCTGAACGTGGAGTCGCGCGGCGACGAGGCGCTGATGCGCGCCAAAACCGAGGAGCTGCTGGCGCGGCTGGACGCGCTGTAAGGCAGTGAGCGGTCGCGGCGGTGCTGCTGCCACAAGGGCAACCGGGGCCGCACCGCCGCAAACCCCTTTCACTGCAAATCATTGAGCGCCGGCTGCCTGCCAAATCCCGCGCTGCTTCTCGGATTTGGGGCGGCGCTAGTATTACCGTTCCCCTCTTGCGCGTTAGCATTAAATCTTTTCGCTTTCCGAACGAGATCTGGGAATGAAAATCACTATCTTTGGTACCGGCTACGTCGGGCTCGTTACCGGCGCCTGTTTCGCCGAAATGGGCAACGATGTCGTCTGCATGGACGTGGATGCGGGCAAGATCGCCCGCCTGAACCAGGGTGAGATACCGATTTTCGAGCCTGGGCTCGAAGACCTGGTGAAGCGGAACCACGCCGACGGCCGTCTGCGCTTCACCACCGATCCGGACGAGGCGGTGGCGCATGGCGTCTTCCAGTTCATCGCCGTGGGTACGCCGCCGGACGAGGACGGTTCGGCCGACCTACGCTATGTGTTGGCCGTGGCGCGAACCATCGCCGAGCGTATGAACGACTACAAAGTGGTGGTCGACAAGTCCACCGTACCGGTCGGCACCGCCGACAAAGTGCGGGAGCAGATCGAGACGGTGCTGCGGGAGCGCGGTGTGGCGCTGAAGTTCGACGTGGTGTCCAACCCCGAATTCCTGAAGGAGGGGGCGGCGGTCGACGATTTCATGAAGCCCGACCGCATCATCATCGGCACCAACAATCCGCGCCCGGCCGAGCTGCTGCGGGCCTTGTACGCACCGTTCAACCGCAACCACGACCGGCTGATCACCATGGATGTGCGTTCGGCGGAGCTGACCAAGTACGCCGCCAACGCCATGCTGGCGACCAAGATCAGCTTCATGAACGAGCTGGCCAATCTGGCCGAACGGCTGGGGGCGGATATCGAGCAGGTGCGGCGCGGTATCGGCTCCGATCCGCGCATCGGCTACCACTTCATCTACCCGGGGTGCGGCTACGGCGGTTCTTGCTTCCCCAAGGACGTGCAGGCCCTCACCCGGACCGCGCTGGGCGTCGACTACGAGCCGCAGCTGCTGCAGGCGGTGGAGCGGGTCAACCAGCGTCAGAAGCAGGTGCTGTTCCGCAAGATCAGCGAGTACTTCGGCGATCTGCAAGGCCGCACCTTCGCCCTCTGGGGGCTGGCCTTCAAGCCCAATACCGACGACATGCGCGAGGCGCCCAGCCGTACCCTGATGGAAGCGCTGTGGAAGGCCGGAGCCCGGGTGCGGGCCTACGACCCCGAGGCGATGAACGAATGCCGTCGGATCTATGGTGACCGTCCCGACCTGACCTTGTGCTCGAGCCCCGCGGCGGCGCTGGAGCAGGCCGATGCGCTGGTGATCTGCACCGAGTGGCAGCTGTTCCGCAGCCCGGATTTCGACCTGATTCGCGCGAGCCTCAAGCAGCCGGTGATCTTCGATGGCCGCAACCTCTACGATCCGGTGCTGGTGGCGGCGCACGGGCTGCGGTATTTCGCCATCGGCCGGCCGGTGGTGGAGCCGGAGGCCGCCGCGGCGGCGCGGCTGGCGGAGAACATCCCGCTCATCTAGTGGGCGGGGGCCGGGGCCGCCCGCTATTGGGCTGGCCCCGGATCGAGCGGTGTGCCGGCGGGCGCGAGCGACGGCGGCTCGCTCCCGGACAGCCGCTGGGCCGATCGCGCCATCGCCGCCAGCATCTTCCCCAGCGAGGCGCAGGCGTCGCGCAGCTCGCGGTATTCGTGCTCGTCGAGGTAGCCGCAGGCGCGGGCGGTTTCCAGCCAATGCAGGGTTTCCGCCAGCTCGGCGTCGACCTCGGTCAGTCGGCTGACGAACTCGACATCGTCGGCGCGTATCGCCCAGGCGTGGCTGAGCCGCGCGCCGATGTCGCGGGCGGCGCGCAGGATGCGACTGGTGAGCGCCGTGACCTCCTCGGCCGGCCAGCGGCGGCTGCATTGGTAGATCCGTTGCTGGAGCGCGAACGCCTGGCGGTAGGCCTTGATTTCGAGGTAGTTGCGAACGAGCGCCGTCATGCAACCTCCGAGCCCAATCGTTGCTTGTTGCGGATGTCGCGTCCGGCGCCGCCCGGTGTCGTGCCTCGACCGGTCGGCGCGCAGCTTCCCATGGAATAGAGGTGACCGACTCGCGCCTCAAGGGACGGCGACTGCGCTATGCTCGATATTCGGTCGGGAGGATGCCCTTGCCGTCGCCTCGGCGCCATACCTATCTTCCCGTGATACGAGCCATTTACCCGGTGAGCCGGCGGCGCTATGCTTGGCCCCCTTTCCGGTCCGATCGTAACTTTGTCAATGGCCAAGAAGGTTTACGTCAAGACTCACGGTTGCCAGATGAACGAGTACGATTCCGCCAAGATGGCGGATCTGCTCGCCGCGGAGCGTGGGTTCGAGCGGGTGGACGACCCCGAGCAGGCGGACGTCATCCTCCTCAACACTTGCTCCATCCGTGAGAAAGCGCAGGAGAAGGTGTTCTCCCAGCTCGGCCAGTGGCGCCTGCTCAAGGAGCGGAAGCCGGATCTGATCATCGGCGTTGGCGGCTGCGTCGCCAGCCAGGAGGGCGAGGCGCTGGTCAAGCGCGCGCCGTTCGTGGATCTGGTGTTCGGGCCGCAGACCCTGCACCGCCTGCCGGAGATGTACGATGCCGCGTTGGCGAGCCGCCGGCCGCAGGTAGACGTGGCCTTTCCCGAGATCGAGAAGTTCGATCGCCTGCCGGAGCCGCGCGCCGAGGGGCCGACGGCGTTCGTGTCGATCATGGAAGGTTGCAGCAAGTACTGCACCTTCTGCGTGGTGCCTTATACCCGCGGCGAGGAGGTCAGCCGGCCGCTGGACGACGTGCTGGCGGAGATCGTGCAGCTGGCCGAGCAGGGCGTGCGCGAGGTGAACCTGCTGGGACAGAACGTCAACGCCTACCGCGGGCCGATGCATGACGGCGGCCATGCCGATCTGGCGCTGCTGATCAACTACATCGCCGCCATCGACGGCATCGAGCGCATCCGCTATACCACGTCGCATCCGGCCGAGTTCTCCGATGCGCTGATCCAGGCCTACGCCGAAGTCCCGAAGCTGGTCGATCACCTGCACCTGCCGGTGCAGAGCGGTTCCGACCGCATCCTGCGGATGATGAAGCGCGGCTACACCGCCGCCGAGTACGAGGACAAGATCCGCCGTCTGCGCGAGATCCGGCCCAACATCAGCATCTCCTCCGACTTCATCGTCGGCTTCCCCACCGAAACCGACGAGGATTTCCAGGCGACCATGGCGCTGATCGAGCGGGTGGGCTTCGATCAATCGTTCTCTTTCATCTACAGCCCGCGTCCGGGCACGCCGGCGGCGCAGCTGGTGGACAACGTCGGCCACGAGGTGAAATCGCAGCGGCTGCAGCAGTTGCAGGCCGCCATCAACGCCAACGCCCAGCGCATCAGCCAGGCCATGGTGGGTACGGTGCAGACCGTGCTGGTCGACAAGCCCTCGCGCAAGGATCCGCGCCAGCTGTCCGGCCGTACCGAGAACAACCGCGTGGTGAATTTCGACGGCCACCCGCGCTTGATCGGCCAGTTCGTTCAGGTGCGGATCACCGAGGCCCTGCCCAATTCGCTGCGCGGCGAAGTGGTGACGGCCGATCTCTCCGAGTCGCCCAACGCCATCCTTGCATGAGGCTTGAGGAGCCAGTTGAAGCAGCAGCACCCTGAGTCCAAGGACTTTAGTCTGGAGCCCGCCGACAATCAGCGCCTGGCGCGCCTGAGCGGGCAGTTCGACGAGAATCTGCGTCAAGTCGAGCGCCGGCTGGGCGTGGAGATCAACAATCGCGGCCACCGCTTCCGGGTGATCGGCGAGCCCGACAAGGTCGACGCCGCCATCCACGTGCTCCGCGACCTGTACAAATCGGCCGAGCGTGAGGAGCTGACGCCGGAGCGGGTGCATCTGTTCCTGCAGGAGTCATATGTGCAGGCGCGGCGCCAGCAGCAGGCCGACGAGGCCTCCGACGAAGTGGTCATCCAGACCCGGCGCGGCGAGATCCGCGGCCGCGGGCCCAACCAGAAGGCCTACCTGCGCGCCATCCGCGATCACGATCTGAGCTTCGGCATCGGCCCGGCCGGCACCGGCAAGACCTACCTCGCGGTGGCGGCGGCGGTGGAGGCGCTGGAGAGCGACCGCGTCAAGCGCATCGTGCTGGTGCGGCCAGCGGTGGAGGCGGGCGAGCGGCTCGGCTTCCTGCCCGGCGATCTGGCGCAGAAGGTCGATCCCTACCTGCGGCCGCTGTACGACGCGCTGTTCGAGATGCTCGGCTTCGAGCGGGTCGGCAAGCTGATCGAGCGCAACGTCATCGAGGTCGCGCCGCTGGCGTTCATGCGCGGGCGCACCCTGAACGGCTCCTTCATCATTCTCGACGAGGCGCAGAACACCACCGTCGAGCAGATGAAGATGTTCCTGACCCGCATCGGGTTCGGCTCCACGGCGGTGATCACCGGCGACGTCACCCAGGTCGACCTGCCGCACGGCAAGGCGTCGGGCCTGCGTGACGCCATCGAGGTGCTCAAGGACGTGGAGGGAGTGAGCTTCACCTTCTTCAATTCCGGCGACGTGGTCCGGCATGCCCTGGTACAGCGCATCGTCCAGGCCTACGACCGGCGCAACCGGGGGCAGGCCGAGCCATGAGCGCGCAGCTGGAACTGGATCTGCAGATCGCCAGCGACGCCCCGAATCTGCCGAGCGCCGACGCTGTCGAGCGCTGGGCGTTGGCGGCGCTGCGCGACGAGCGCGCCGAGGCCGAGCTGACCGTCCGCATCGTCGACGAGGACGAGAGCCGTACGCTCAACCGCGACTACCGCGGCAAGGACAAGCCCACCAACGTGCTGTCGTTCCCGTTCGAGGCGCCGCCCGGCGTGCCTACCACACTGTTGGGGGATCTGGTGATCTGCGCGCCGGTGGTGGCGGCGGAGGCGGCCGAGCAGGGCAAGCCGCTGACCGCTCACTGGGCGCACATGGTGGTGCATGGCGTGCTCCACCTGCTGGGCTATGATCACATTGACGACGCGGATGCGGAAATCATGGAAGGATTGGAGGTCGAGATCCTTGCTGGCCTGGGAGTGCCGAATCCGTACGAGGAGCCGGTCTGACGGCGAACTCTCGGCACGCCGTCCGGTCATAGTCCGCGTAGCGGGGGCGGCGCGACGCCGCGGTCAGCGGTCGTTCCATTCGCGCTGGCCGCCGGCCGGGGTGGTCGCAAGTCGGCGACCATCTGTACTACACTCGCCGTGGGCGTTTTGCCCGGCAAGCCAGGAGCGATTTTTTCCCGAATGAGTGACGATCACCCTAGTCACAGTAGCAACCACCGCGGGTGGTTGGAGCGCATCGCCCACGTCCTCTCGGGCGGCGAGCCCAAGGACAAGGAAGACCTGCTCGAACTATTGCGCGACACCCAGCAGCGCGGCCTGCTCGAAGCCGACGCGCTGGCGATGATCGAAGGCGTGCTGCACGTTTCCGAGCTGCAGGCGCGCGACATCATGATCCCCCGCTCGCAGGTCGTGGTCCTGCCCAAGACCGACGATCCCCGTAATTGGCTTCCGGCCATCCTCGAACACGGCTTCTCCCGCTATCCGGTGGTCGGCGAGAGCCGCGACGACATCGTCGGCATCCTCATCGCCAAGGATCTGCTGCGCTATTTCAGCGCCGAGCCGGCCCAGTTCGACATGCAGCAGCTGCTGCGGCCGGCGCTGTTCATTCCCGAGAGCAAGCGCCTCAACGCCTTGCTCAAGCAGTTCCAGGACACCCGCACCCACATGGCGGTGGTGGTCGACGAGTACGGCGGACTGGCCGGCCTGGTGACCATGGAGGATGTCATCGAGCAGATCGTCGGCGAGATCGACGACGAGCACGACTTCGACGAGGACACTTACATCCTCCGCCACGAGAACGGTCATTGCATCGTCAAGGCGCTGACCCCGATCGAGGACTTCAACGAGTACTTCGGTACCAAGCTGAGCGACGAGGAGTTCGACACCATTGGCGGCCTGGTGGCGCACGAGTTCGGGCATGTGCCGCGTCGCGGCGAGTCCGTGGTGATCGGTAATCTGCGCTTTCAGGTGATTCGCGCCGACAACCGGCGCATCCACCTGCTGATGGTGGCCGAGGCGGTCGAGTCCGGGGATGACGGCGTCGTTGCCGCCGGAAGCTCGCACTGATCGGTCGCTGCCGTCCGCCCAGCGGCTGCTGGGCGGGCGCGCCGCGCCCGTGCTGGCGCTGCTGGCCGGCGCCGCCACGCCGCTGGCCTTCGCGCCGGTCGGCTGGGCCTGGCTGGCGGTGCTGTGTCCGGCGCTGCTGTTCGCCATCGCCGCCGTCGCGCCGCACCGCACCGCGCTCTGGGCCGGCTGGCTGTATGGCCTGGGCTTCTACGGCGTGGGCGTGTCCTGGGTCTACATCAGCATCGGCCGCTACGGCGCCAGCGGGCCGCTGCTGGCGGTGCTGTTCACCGTCGCTCTCGCCGCCGCGCTGGCGCTGTTCTTCTGGCTGGCGGTGTACGGCGCGCGCCGGCTGCGCTCCGGCGACGACTTCCTCACTCTGGCGCTGGCGTTCCCGGCGCTGTGGCTGCTGCTGGAATGGGTGCGGACCTGGTTCCTCACCGGTTTCCCCTGGCTGCTGCTCGGCTACTCCCAGACCGACACCCCGTTGGCCGGCCTGGCGCCCCTGGTGGGCGTGCTCGGTATCAGCGCGGTGCTGGTGTCACTGGCCGGCCTGCTGGCGTGGACCCTGCTGCGGCCGAGCCTGCGCCGGCTGGCGCTGTTCGCCGCCGCGGCCACGCTGGCGCTGGGTGGCGGCGCGCTGGCCGGGCGGGTGGAGTGGACCGAGCCCTCAGGCCGGCCGCTGTCGGTAGCGCTGCTGCAGGGCAATATCGCTCAGGATCTCAAGTGGAGCCCCGAGTGGCGCGATCGTACCCTGGAGCGTTACTGGGCGCTGAACGCCCGCCATTGGGGCGCGGACATCATCGTTTGGCCGGAAGCGGCGGTGCCGACTTGGTACCACGAGGTGGCCGCCAACTACCTGGCCGATCTGGCGGCGATCGGCGCCGAGCGGGGCAGCGAGCTGATCATCGGCATCCCGTACTTCGATCCCGCCAGCTACCGCGCCTATAACAGCATCATCAGCGTAGGCCGTGAGCCGGGCGTCTATCACAAGCGGCACCTGGTGCCGTTCGGCGAGTACGTGCCGCTGCGCGATCTGCTCGGCCGCGCACTGGACATCCTTGGCGCGCCGATGTCGGATTTCGCCGCCGGCGTCGAGGTCCGGCCGCTGCGCGCGGCCGGGCACCTGATCGGCGCCTCGATCTGCTACGAAGCGGTGTTCGGCCCGGAAATCGCCGAGGCGCTGCCGGCCGCGGAGTTGCTGGTCAATATCAGCAACGACGCCTGGTTCGGCGATTCGCTGGCGCCACATCAGCACCTGCAGATGGTGCGCATGCGCGCGCTCGAGACCGGTCGCGATGTCATGCGTGCCACCAACACCGGCATCACCGCCATGATCGACCACCGCGGCCGCATCGTCGCCCGCGCGCCGCAGTTCGAAGAGGCTACCCTGGCGACCCAGGCCCAGCCGCGCCGCGGCGCCACCCCCTACGTGCGCTGGCTCGACGGGCCGGTGCTCGGCCTGTTGGCGCTGACGCTCGCCGCGCTAGCGTGGCGGCGGGCGAGGGAAGCGCGCCGCCGCGGCTGACCCATAGCGTGCGGCGCGGTCGGGATCGATCGTTTCGCCACGGCCCTCATGGCCCGAAGTTGGGTTGCGGAATATCGTCCTGGGGGCGTACGAATTCGGTCCGGTCGCATTTCGGGCAGTGGGGAATGTGGGTCACGCGCGTGAACTGCAGCTCGTTGCCGCAGTGGGTGCAGACGAGCGTGCCCGGGCCGGCGATCTCGCCGCTGCGGTAGAGGCGCGGTCCGGCCAGCTCGTTCTGCAGTTCCATCAGTTCCAGCTTGGTCTTGTCGGCCACCGATACGAACCTGTCCCACAGCCAGTCCTCGATGAGCTGCAGGTCCATGCGCAGCCAGCCGGCCAGATCCTGGTCGCCATGGGTGGCGGAATAGCTTGCGGCGCCTTCCAGATCGCGGCGGAGGTACTCGCCGATGCGGTCCGCTTCCTCCGCGGTGAGGTGGCCTTGCTCCACCGCCTCGGCTTTGGCCGTGTCCAAGGCGTCGCTCAGGCGGGGGCGGGTGAGTGCATCGGGGTTGTCCATCATTTCCCGCAAGCGGCGCAGCATCTGCTCGTAGCCGCGCAGTAGCCGGTTCTGATCTTGCTCGCGCATGTCCGTCGCCCTCTGGCTGGGAGCGGTTGCCCGATCCGGACGATGTCCCTACCTGCGTATGTCCCTGTCCTAGCAAGGTGGGGGCCGTGTCGCCGGTGGTGCAACCGCTGGACGCTACGGTATCCTTTGCCGTCTCGTTTCATCCGCCGCTTCGGCGGCGCTCACGTTCAACGCGCGGAATCCCTCTGATGGACGCCACCTATAGCCCTCAGCAAGTCGAAGCCAAGGCCCAGGCCTACTGGAACGAGAACGGCACGTTCAAAGCCAAGGAAGTGCCGGGCAAGGAGAAGTTCTACTGCTTGTCGATGTTCCCGTATCCGTCCGGCCGGTTGCACATGGGGCACGTGCGCAACTACACCATCGGCGACGTGATCGCGCGCTACCAGCGCATGCTCGGCAAGAACGTGCTCCAGCCCATGGGCTGGGACGCCTTCGGCCTGCCGGCCGAGAACGCCGCGCTCACCAACAACGTGGCGCCGGCGAAGTGGACGCGCGAGAACATCGCCTACATGCGCCGGCAGTTGCAGTCGCTGGGCTTCGGCTACGACTGGTCGCGCGAGCTGGCCACCTGCGACCCGAGCTACTACCGCTGGGAGCAGTGGCTGTTCGTCCGGTTGTTTAAGAAGGGGCTGGTTTATAAGAAGACCGCTACGGTCAACTGGGATCCGATCGACCAGACCGTGCTCGCCAACGAGCAGGTGATCGACGGCCGCGGCTGGCGCTCCGGCGCGCTGGTGGAGCGGCGCGAGATCCCGCAGTGGTTCCTCAAGATCACCGCCTATGCCGAGGAGCTGCTCAAGGGGCTGGACGAGCTGCCGGGCTGGCCCGAGCAGGTGCGCGCCATGCAGCGCAACTGGATCGGCCGCTCCGAGGGCGTGGAGCTGCAGTTCGGCATCGAGGGCCGCGACGATGCCCTGACCGTCTACACCACCCGGCCCGATACCCTGTTCGGCGTCACCTATGTGGCGGTGGCGCCGGAGCATCCGCTGGCGCGCGAGGCGGCGCAGAGCAATCCGCAGCTGGCGGCCTTCATTGAGGAGTGCCGGCACACCAAGGTGGCCGAGGCCGACATCGCCACCATGGAGAAGAAGGGCATGGATACCGGCTTCAAGGCCGTGCATCCGCTCACCGGCGAGACCGTGCCGGTGTGGACCGCCAACTTCGTACTGCTGGAGTACGGCGCCGGCGCGGTGATGGCGGTGCCCGCCCACGACCAGCGCGACTGGGAGTTCGCCAAGGTTTACGGCCTGCCGGTCAAGGTGGTGATCAACCCCGCCGATGGCGGCAGCGCTGATGTGTCCGAGTCCGCTTTCGTCGAGAAGGGCGTGCTGGTGAACTCCGCCGAGTTCACGGGCATGACCTCGCAGCTGGCCTTCGAGGCCATCGCCGCCAAGCTGGCCGCGCTCGGCAAGGGCCAGAAGAAGGTCAACTACCGCCTGCGCGACTGGGGCATTTCCCGTCAGCGCTACTGGGGCGCGCCGATCCCGATGATCATCTGCCCCCAGTGCGGCGACGTGCCGGTGCCGGAGGACCAGCTGCCGGTGGTGCTGCCCGAGGACGTGGAGTTCGACGGCGCCGGTTCGCCGCTCAAGAAGATGCCGTCGTTTTACGAGACCACTTGCCCGCAGTGCGGCGGCGCGGCGCGGCGCGAGACCGATACCTTCGACACCTTCATGGAGTCGAGCTGGTATCAGGCCCGCTTCGCCTGTCCGGACCAGGACGGCAAGATGCTCGACGAGCGCGCCCGCTACTGGTGCCCGGTCGATCAGTACATCGGTGGCATCGAGCACGCCATCCTGCATCTGCTGTATGCGCGCTTCTACCACAAGGTGATGCGCGACGAGGGGTTGGTGGACTGCGACGAGCCGTTCGTCAACCTGCTCACCCAGGGCATGGTGGTCGCCGAGACCTACTACCGCGAGGATGCCAACGGCAAGAAGCGTTGGTTCAATCCCACGGAAGTGATCACCGAGCGTGACGCCAAGGGCCGCATCGTCTCCGCCAAGCTGGCGGCCGACGGCCAGCCGGTGCAGATCGGCGGCGTCGAGAAGATGTCCAAATCCAAGAACAATGGCCAGGACCCGCAGGCCCTGATCGACCGCTATGGCGCCGATACGGTGCGGCTGTTCACCATGTTCGCCGCGCCGCCCGAGCAGTCGCTGGAGTGGTCGGACTCGGGCGTGGAGGGCGCCTCCCGCTTCCTCAAGCGTCTGTGGAGCCTGGTGTACAACCACGTGCAGGCCGGTCCGGCGCCGGCGCTGGATGTGGCGTCGCTCGATGACGCCCAGCGCGCGCTGCGCCGCAAGGTGCACGAGACCATCCACAAGGCCTCGGAGGACATCGGCAAGCGCTACACCTTCAACACCGCCATCGCCGCGGTGATGGAGCTATGCAACGCGCTGGCCAAGGCCGCCGACGACCAGGCGCCCCAGACCCGGGCGGTGATGCAGGAGGGGCTGGAGGCGGCGGTGCTGATCCTGGCGCCGATCGTGCCGCACATCACCCACGAGCTGTGGCATGCCTTGGGCCATGCCGAGGCGGTGGTGGACGCGCCCTGGCCCAAGGCCGATCCCGCGGCGATGGTGCGCGACACCGTCGAGCTGGCGGTGCAGGTCAACGGCAAGCTGCGCGGCACCATCCAGGTGGCGGCCGACGCCGATCAGGCCACCATCGAGGCGCTGGCCAAGGCCGAGCCCAACGTCGCCCGCTTCCTTGAAGGCATGCAGCTGGTGCGGGTGATCGTCGTGCCCAACCGGCTGGTCAACCTGGTGGTGAAGCCGGCATGAGCCATCTGCGCCGCGCCGTTCTTCCGCTGCTGCTCGCCGTCCTGGCGGCGGGCTGCGGCTGGCATCTGCGCGGCGCCGGTTCGGCTTCGCTGAGCGGCCTCACCTTGGCGGTGGAGTCGCGGCTGCACGCGCTGGAGCCGCGGGCGGCGCTGATCCGCGGCTTGCGCACCGCTGGCGCCACCGTCAGCGAAAGCCGTGGCGAGGTCGACGCGGTGCTGGTGCTGGCCGAGGAGACGGTGCAGCGGCGGGTGCTGGCCAACGATCCCAGCTCGCGCATCCAGGAGGTGGAGATCGGCTACCGGCTGCGCTACGCGCTGGAGCGGCCGGACGGCGAAGTGCTGGCCGACGACGCCGTGACCACCTCGCAGGTGTACCGCGCCGACCGCGACAACGTGCTCAGCGGTCAAGCGCAGGAGGAGCGGGTCACCGAGCGGCTGCGCCAGGACGCGGTGCGGCTGCTGCTGCCGCGGGTGCAGGCGGCGCTGAAGAGGCCGTAGCGCCGATGCAGCTGCATCCCGACGAGCTGGAGCGGCATCTGAAGAGCCGGCTGGCGCCGGTGTACTTGGTCGCCGGCGAGGAGCCGCTGTTCCTGCGGGAATCGCTCGACGCCATCCGCGCCGCCGCCCGCGCCGGCGGCTGCAGCGACCGCGAGGTGCTGGACGCCGAGGCCGGTTTCGACTGGGGCCGGCTGGGCGAGTCGGCCGGCAATCTGTCGCTGTTCGGCGAGCGGCGCCTGATCGAGCTGCGGCTGCCGTCCGGCAAGCCGGGCGCGGCCGGCGCCAAAGCCATCGCCGCCTATTGCGAGGCGCCCCCGTCGGACGTGGTGTTGCTGATCTCCTGCGGACCGCTGGAAACCGCCCAGCGCAAGAGCGCCTGGGTCAACGCCATCGACGCCGCCGGGGTGTTCGTGTACGCCTGGCCGCTGCCGCTGGCGCAGCTGCCGGCCTGGGTCGGCCAGCGTCTGGCGCGGCGCGGCCTGAGCGCGCCGGCCGATGCCGTGGCGCTGCTGGCCGAGCGCAGCGAGGGCAACCTGCTGGCGGCGGTGCAGGAGATCGAGAAGCTGTACCTGCTGTACGGCGGCGGCGAGCTGACCCTGGAGCAGGTGCGCGAGGCGGTGGTCGACAGCGCCCGTTTCGGTCCCTTCGATCTGGCCGACGCCGCGGTCGAGGGCAACGTCGCCCGCTGCATGCGCATCGCCCGCGGTCTCAAGCAGGAGGGCGAGGATCCGATCCTGACCCTGTGGGCGCTGGCGCGGGACGTGCGGGTGCTGTCGGAGCTGGCGGCGCGGCGCCCGCCGGAGGAAACCTTCCGCCGCCACAAGATCTGGAACCGGCCCCGGCAGAGCCTGCTCAGCCAGGCAGCGCGGCGCGCGCCGGCCGAGTTCTGGCAGGGGCTGCTGTCCCGCGCCGCCCGCACCGACCGGGTGCTCAAGGGCCTGGAGCCGGGCAGGCCGTGGGACGAGTTGTTACACTTGGCTACCGCCATTGCCCGGGCGACGGCGCGGTCCGCGCCGCCCGGGCCGAGATGAAGGTGAATTCGATGAGCGCGACCCTGGATTCCCAATCCCTCGACCTCCAGGCCTACATGCAGGCGCTGGGACGCAAGGCGCGGGCGGCTGCCCGGCAGATGGCCGCGGCCGAGACCGGCGTCAAGAACCGCGCGCTGCTGGCCATCGCCGAGCGCTTGGAGCAGCAGAGCGCCGAGCTGCAGGCGGCCAACGCCAAGGATCTCGCCGCCGGCGAGGCCAACGGCCTGGACGCCGCCATGCTCGACCGCCTAGCGCTGACGCCGGAGCGCATCGCCGCCATGGCCGAGGGCCTGCGGCAGATCGCGCAGCTGCCCGATCCGGTCGGCGCCGTCCGCGATCTCGCCTACCGTCCCACCGGCATCCAGGTCGGCCGCATGCGCGTGCCGCTCGGCGTGGTCGGCATCATCTACGAATCCCGGCCCAACGTGACCGCCGACGCCGCCGGCCTGTGCCTGAAGGCCGGCAACGCCACCATCCTGCGCGGCGGCTCCGAGGCGCTCCATTCCAACCAGGCCATCGCCCGCTGCATCCAGTACGGTCTGCGCGAGGCAGGTCTGCCGGCCGAGGCGGTGCAGGTGGTGGAGATCGCCGACCGCGCCGCCGTGGGCGAGCTGATCCGCATGAACCAGTATGTCGACGTGCTGGTGCCGCGTGGCGGCAAGTCGCTGATCGAGCGCATCGCGCGCGAGGCGACCGTGCCGGTGATCAAGCACCTGGACGGCGTCTGCCACGTCTACATCGACGACAAGGCCGATTTCGACAAGGCCGAGCGGGTAGCGGTCAACGCCAAGACCCACCGCTACGGCACCTGCAACACCATGGAAACGCTGCTGGTGCACGCCGCCATCGCAGGGCAGATCCTGCCGCGGCTGGCCGAGCGCTTCCGCGCCGCCGGCGTGGAGCTGCGGGGCTGCGAGCGCACCCGCGCGGTGCTGCCGGACATCGTCGCGGCCACCGAGGAGGATTGGTACGCCGAGTACCTGGCGCCGATCCTGGCGGTGCGGGTGGTGGACGACATCGAGCAGGCCATCTCGCACATCGAGACCTACGGTTCGCATCACACCGACGCCATCATTACTGAGGACTACACGCGGGCGCGCCGTTTCCTGCGGGAGGTGGATTCCAGCTCGGTGATGGTGAACGCCTCCACCCGCTTCGCCGACGGCTTCGAGTACGGGCTGGGCGCGGAGATCGGCATCAGCACCGACAAGCTGCATGCTCGCGGTCCGGTGGGGCTGGAAGGTCTGACCACCGAGAAATTCATCGTGCTGGGAGACGGCCACATCCGTAAATAGGCGCGCTGCCCATTGAGCATCGAGGCAACTGCCATTCCCGAGCCCATCGGTGTCTTCGGCGGCACCTTCGACCCCGTGCACTTCGGTCATCTGCGGGCCGCGCTGGAGATCTACGAGGAACTCCAGCCGGCCGAGGTGCGTCTGATCCCCTGTCGCGTGCCCGCCCACCGGGCGAGCCCGAGCGTGTCGGGCGATCACCGCCTGGCGTTGCTGCGGTTGGCGGTCGAAGGCGTGCCCGGTCTGTGCGTGGACGACCGCGAGCTGCGCCGGCCGGGGCCTTCCTACATGGTCGACACGTTGGCCTCACTGCGCGAGGAGCGGCCGGAGGCGCCGTTGTGGCTGATCGTCGGCATGGACAGCTTCCTGGGCTTGCCGGGCTGGCACCGCTGGTTGGCGCTGTTCGAACTGGCGCACGTGGTGGTGATGTCCCGGCCCGGTTACGCGCCGACGCCGCCGCCGGCGCTGGCCGAGCAAGTGGAACGGCGGCGTGTGGCGGAGCCGGAACCGCTGCGGCGGACGCCGGCTGGCGCCGTGTACTTTCACGCCGTGACCCCGCTCGATATCTCGGCCACCCGCATCCGCGCCCTGATCGCCGCCGGACGGGCGCCGCGCTTCCTGCTGCCGGAGACGGTTTGGCAGCGCATCGCGCAACAGGGCTGGTACGGCTGGAACAAGGGCTAGGGCGACGGCAACGGACGAGGCATTGATGACGACTTCGACGGCAACGGCAAGACGGGAGATGACGCTGGACAAGCTGGCAACGGTCATACGCGACGCGCTGGAGGAGCTGAAGGCGGTCGATCCGGTGGAGATCGACGTGCGCGGTAAGACTTCGATCACGGACCTGATGTTCGTGGCGTCGGGCACTTCCACCCGGCACGTCAAATCGATCGCCGACAATGTGATCGAGAAGGTCAAGGAGGCCGGTGTGCGGCCGCTGGGCGTGGAGGGCGAGCTGGCGGCCGAGTGGATCCTGGTGGACCTGGGCGAGGCGGTGGTGCACGTGATGCTGCCCAAGGTGCGCGAGCTGTATCGGCTGGAGAGCATCTGGGGCGTGGACGGCGACGAGGCCGAGCGTGAAGGCGACATGGCCACGCCGCTGGCGGGCCGCCTGCAGCGCGGCTGAGCGGACATGCGCCTGCTGCTGATCAGCATCGGGCAGAAGATGCCCGGCTGGGTGGCCGACGCCTTTCAGGAGTACGCCCAGCGTCTGCCCAATAACCTGCTGCAGCTGGTCGAGCTGCCGCTGGGCACGCGCTCCAAGGGCGGTGACGCGCACAAGGCCATGGCTGAGGAGGGCGCGCGCATGCTCAAGGCCATCCCGCCGCGGGCGCGGGTGATCGCGCTGGACCCGCGCGGGCGGGCGCTGTCCACCGAGGATCTGGCCCAGGAGCTGGGCGGCTGGATGCAGGGCGGCGACGACGTGGCGCTGCTGATCGGCGGTCCCGACGGCCTGGCGCCGGAGTGCCTGGCCCGCGCCGACCAGCGCTGGTCGCTGTCGCGGCTGACCTTCCCGCATATGCTGGTGCGGGTCATCCTCGCCGAGCAGCTCTACCGCGCCTGGACGATCCTCCAGAACCATCCGTATCATCGGTAGCGGTCGCCGCAGCCAAGGATGACGCATGCAAGAGGACGCCCGCCCCGACATCTACCTCGCTTCCGCCTCGCCGCGCCGCCGCGAGCTGCTCGCCCAGCTGGGGGTGCGCTACGCGCTGGTCGCCGCCGGCGTGGACGAAAGCCGCAGAGAGGGCGAAAGCCCCGAGATGTACGTACTGCGCCTGGCGCGGGAGAAGGCGCAGGCCGGCTTCCTGGCGCTGGGCGATCGCCCGCCGCGGCCGGTGCTGGGCGCCGACACCGTGGTGGTGGACGGCGACGCCGTGCTCGGCAAGCCGCGCGATCCCGAACACGCCGTGGCGATGCTTACCCGGCTCGGCGGCCGTACCCACAACGTGCTCACCGCCGTGGCGCTGGTTGACGGCGAACGCGAAGCCAGCCGGCTCAGCGTCAGCCACGTCACGTTCCGGCCGATCGACGAGGCCGAAGCGCGCCGCTACTGGGCCACCGGCGAGCCGGCCGACAAGGCTGGCGGCTACGCCATCCAGGGACGGGCGGCCGCGTTCATCGAGCGTCTGGAAGGCAGCTACTCCGGCGTCATGGGATTGCCGCTGTTCGAGACCGCGCAACTGCTGGACGAGTTCGAGGTCGACTACCAGCGCAACTGGTAGGCCCTGGAACGTTTCGCGCCGCTTCCGCTCTGCAACGACGGCCCGACCGCGAATATCTTTGGTATCGGTTCGCTCGTCGCGCGCTCGAGCGCACGGGCGGGCCGTGCGTTGGCAAATTCAAGAATTCGCCGTCAGCCGTCGAGCGGTTGACGGCGTCATGAGCAGGACAGAACACCCGTGGCACATGAGATCCTGATCAACGTAACGCCGCGCGAGACGAGAGTGGCGGTGGTGGAGAACGGCGTCCTGCAGGAAGTGAGCATCGAGCGCGAGCGCCGTCGCGGCTTGGTGGGCAACGTCTACATGGGCAAGGTGGTGCGGGTGCTGCCGGGCATGCAGGCGGCGTTTGTCGACGTCGGCCTGTCGCGCACCGCGTTTCTGCACGTCAACGACATCATTCAGCCGCCGCCCGGCGCCGAGGGCGTGGCACCGCGGCGGGGCGAGAGCATCACCGATCTGCTGACCGAGCAGCAGCGCATCCTGGTGCAGGTGATCAAGGATCCGATCGGCAGCAAGGGTGCGCGCCTGACCACCAATATCACCATTCCCTCGCGCTACATCGTGCTGCTGCCGCACTCGCCGTCGGTGGGCGTGTCGGCGCGCATCGAGGACGAAGCCGAGCGCGCCCGGTTGCGGGCCATCGGCCAGTCGTTTCTGGAAGAAGGCGACGAGAACGGCTACATCATCCGTACCGCCGCGGAAGGGGTGAGCGAGGAAGCGCTGCGCGCCGACCGCGACTTCCTGCGCAAGCTCTGGCAGTCGGTGCGCAAGCGCGCTGAGCTGGCCCAGCCCGGCACGCTGGTGCACGAGGACTTGCCGCTGGCGCTGCGCTCGCTGCGCGACCTGGTGGCGCCGGATCTGGAGAAGATCCGCATCGACTCGCGCGAGAACTACCACAAGCTGGTGGCGTTCGCCGAGCAGTTCCTGCCGGACATCGCCGGTTTGATCGAGTACTACCCGGGCGAGCGGCCGATCTTCGATCTGTACGGTGTCGAGGACGAGCTGCAGAAGGCGCTGGACCGCAAGGTCATGCTCAAGTCGGGCGGCTATCTGATCATCGATCAGACCGAGGCGCTCACCACCATCGACGTCAACACCGGCGCCTATGTCGGGCACCGTACCTTGGAAGAGACGATCTTCAAGACCAACCTGGAGGCGGCGCAGGCCATCGCCCGCCAGATCCGGCTGCGCAACCTCGGTGGCATCATCATCATCGACTTCATCGACATGGTGGAGGAGGAGCACAAGCGCCAGGTGCTGCGGGCGCTGGAGAAGGCGGTGGAGCGCGACCACGCCAAGATCCACATCAGCGGTGTGTCGGCGCTGGGGCTGGTGGAGATGACCCGCAAGCGCACCCGCGAGAGCCTGGAACATATCCTGTGCGAGCCTTGTCCGACCTGTCGGGGGCGGGGCTCGCTGAAGACCGCCGAGACCGTCTGCTACGAGATCTTCCGCGAGATCATGCGCGAAGCGCGGCAGTTCGAAGCCAAGAAGCTGCTGGTGCTGGCCTCCCAGGAGGTGGTCGACCTGCTGCTGGACGAGGAGAGCGCCAGCGTCGCGCAGCTCGAGGAGTTCATTGGCCGGCCGATCAAGTTCCAGGCCGAGCCGCTGTACACCCAGGACCAGTACGACGTAGTGCTGATGTAGCCATGGCGTCGACCGCCCACGAACGCTGCCGCAGGGAGCGCTGATTGCACACGAGCTTCGCCCTCAGGCTGAGGTACACGCTCACCGCCACCGTGGTGACGGTGTTGGTGCTGTTGGCCGTGGCGTTCACCTCGGTGCGGGTGCTGGTGGCGTACGCGCCGGCGTTTCGCAGCACGGTGGAAGCGGTGCTCGGCGAGATGCTGGGGCAACCGCTGACCCTGGGCGGGCTGCGGGCGCAATGGAAAGGGCGCAACCCCAGCCTGATTCTGGAAGGCGTGCGTCTGCAGGACGCGGCCGTCGGCCGCAGCCAGGTGGTCGACGAACTGCGCGTCGAGCTGGATCTGCTCGGGTCGCTGCGCGAGATGCGTCTGAAGCCGGCCGAGATCGGTGTCACCGGGCTCACCGTCACCGTGCGACGCGAGCCGGACGGCGGCTGGCGAGTACGCAAGATCGGCGATCTGGAGCTGGGCGAGATCGACGCCGGCGACTCGCCCCTACCCGAACTACCGGCCGAGCTGCATCTAAGCGGCGGCGTGCTGCTGATAGAGGACGCGCTCCATAACCGCCGGCATCGTTTCTCCACGCTCGATCTGCGCTTGGCCCACGCGCATGGGCGCTACGCGTTGGCCGGTTATGTGGGAATGCCGCATGAGCTGGGTCGGCACGCCCGTTTCCGGATCGAACTCGATGGTTTGCCTGGCGGCGGCGCCAGCCCCGGCGGCCTGGTTTACCTCGAAGTCGAGGGCCTGAACCTGGCGAACGCCGGCAATCTGCTCGGGCCGATCGCCGGTGCCCCGGCGCTGGCCGGCGCGGTCGACGGCCGAGTGTGGCTGGAGGTGGCTGAGGGGCGGCTGCAGGCGGTGAGCGCCCAGGTCAAGGCCGAGCGGCTGCGCGTGCGGCCCGCGCCCGAGAGCGACTGGCGCTCGGTGGCGGCCCACCTGAGCGGGCGGTTCCGCTGGCAGCGTGAGTCGCCGTCGGGATGGACCCTGGCGGCCAACGAGGTGGTGTTCGTCTCCGATTACCGGGTATGGCCGCGTTCCGATCTGCTGGTGCGCTACGCTGAGCTCGACGGCCAGGCCGAGCTGCAGCTGCGGCTGCCGTTCCTGCGCCTGGAGGACGTGGCGCCTACGCTCGCCGTCCTGCCGCAGCTGCCGGCCGAGCTGACCGAGCAGCTCGCGCGGGCGCAGCCGCGCGGCGAGCTGCAGGGTACCGAGCTGATCGCCCGCTGGAGCGATGCGGGCGTGCGCGGCTATCAGCTGCGTACCCGTTTCGTCGAGCTGGGCCTGCAGCCGCTCGGCGATGTCCCTGGGGGGCAGGGGCTGAGCGGCTGGCTGCTGGCCGATCAGGACGGCGGCCGCGTCGAGCTGAACGGCGGCCAGGGCCGGTTGGAGTTCGCCGGCCTGTTTCGCGAGGCGCTGCCGTTTCGCGCGCTGCGGGGCGAGGTCGTCTGGCGCAGGGACGACGACGGTTTGCGGGTGGAGGCGCCGCGGGTGGAGATCGATGCCGAGGACGGCCTGTTGCTGGCCCAGGGGCGGGTTTTCCTCGACGGTGACGACGCGCCGTTCCTCGACCTGCGAGCGCACCTGAGCAACGGCAATGGTCAGTCCACCAGCCGCTATCTGCCGGTCGGCATCATGGTGCCGGAGCTGGTGGCGTGGCTGGACGGCGCGATCCGTGGCGGTCGAGTGCCGTCGGCCGATTTCGTGCTGTACGGCCGCGCCCAGGATTTTCCCTACGACACCGGCGGCAAGGGCGTGTTCGAAGTGCGGGCCGACGTGGTCGACGCCCGTCTCGACTATATGCCCGGCTGGCCGGCGCTGGAGCAGGTGGCCGGCGTGCTGCGCTTCGACCGCGCCAGCATGGACATCAGCGCCCGCGCCGGTCGGATCTTCGGCGCCCAGGTCCAGGAGGCCCGGGTATGGATGGACGACCTGGTGAACGGCGATCTGCAGATCGAAGGCAAGGTCCGCGGCAGCGGCGGCGACATGCTGCGCTTCCTCAAGGAATCGCCGTTGGGCAGTTCGATTCGCCGCGAGCTGGCCATGGTCAGCCTCAGCGGCGTCCACGATCTGAGCCTGCGTGTCACCGTGCCGCTGTACGACGACCGTGCGCCCAAGGTCAAAGGCGCGGTGAGCTTGCGCGGCGGGTCGCTGGCCGTGCCGCGCTTCGGCGTGGGTGTCGACGCTCTGCAAGGCGTGGTGCAGTTCACCGAGCGCGGTGTGAGCGCCGACGGCGTGCGTGGCCGCTTCCGCGGCCGGCCGCTGACTGTCGGCGCCGTCACCGAAGGCCCGCCCGGCAAGGGCAGGATCAAGGTCAGTGCGCCGCTGCACGCCAGCCTGGGGGAGCTGCTGGAGACCGCCGAGCCGCCGGGTGTGTCCGGCAGCGCCGATTGGCTGATCGAGCTGCTGTTTCCGGCCTTCGACAACGTCGATGCCGGCGATGCCGGGGTGACGGCGCAGGTCAGCAGCGATTTGGAGGGCATCGCGGTGAACCTGCCCGAGCCGCTGGCCAAGCCGGCCGGACAGCGCCGGCCGCTGCGCCTGCGGATCGGCTTCGACGGCGAGGGCATGGGGCCGGTGGCAGTGAGCCTGGGCGGCAGCATGCGCGCCTTGCTGGAGTTCGACGATACCGGTCGGCAGCTGACGCGGGCCAGCGTCCAGGTCGGCGGCGGCCCGGCGGAGCTGAAGGATTTCCTCGGTATTTCCATCACCGGACAGCTCGAGCGTCTCGATCTGGACGCCTGGCGCAAGGTCGATTTCGGGAGCGCGGCGGCCGCTGCGGACGCCGACGCGGCGCCGCCCTTGCCGTTAGAGTGGATCGACCTGGAGGTGGGTAGCCTGCGCGCGCTCGGTCTGCGGTTTCGCGATACGCGGCTACAGCTGCGGCGCGGCACGGCGGAGTGGCTGGTCAACCTGGCCGGGCCCGATCTCGCCGGCCGCCTGACGTTGCCCGATGCCGAGCACGCCACGCTGCGAGTCGAGCTGGACCGTCTGCGCTTGCTGCCGGGCGAGTCGGCGGCGCCGGCCGCGCAGGACGGCATCGGCATGGAGATTCCGCTGCTGGATCTGCGCGTGGCCGAGCTGCTGTACGGCCCGAGCCGGCTCGGTAGTCTACGGGTGTCGATCGTGCCGGACGCCGAGGGTATGCGCATCGAACGCGCCGAGCTCAAGGGGCCGGTCATGGAGGCCAACGCCAGCGGCGGCTGGAGCGGCGGCGGCGCGCCGACCTCGCGATTGCGGTTGCAGGTTGCCAGCGTCAACGCCGGCGAAGCCTTGACCGCCTTCGGCTACGCGGAAACCATTCGCGGCGGCGTGGCCGATGCGACCCTGGAGCTGAGCTGGCCGGGCAAGCCCGCCGACTTCGATCTCAATCGCATCGCCGGGGCGCTGGACATGACCATCACCAACGGCCAGATGCTGTCGGTCGAGCCCGGCGCCGGCCGGCTGTTCGGGCTGCTGAGCGTGACCGCTCTGCCGCGTCGCCTGGCGCTGGATTTTTCCGACCTGTTCGACGAAGGGTTCGCCTTCGACCGCATCGAGGCTCACTTCGACCTGCGCGACGGCAACGCTCACACCCGCAAGTTCTTCATGCAGGGGCCGGCGGCGCGGGTCGAGCTGGAGGGACGGATCGGACTGAGCGCGCGCGATTACGATCAGTTGGTCACCGTCATGCCCCATATCTCCAGTGCGTTGCCAGCGGTGGGCGCGGTGGCCGGCGGACCGGTGGGCGCCGCCGCGCTGCTGGTGACCCAGAAGCTGCTGGAGAAACAGTTGAACAAACTCATCAGGGTGCGTTACCGGGTGCAGGGCAGCTGGGAGCAGCCGGATATCGCGCCGGTGGATGTGCAGCCGAAGGAGCAAGCGGAGGAGGACGCGCCGTCATGATGATGCCCAACGCCGCGCCGCAGCTGGCGGCGATCCAAATGGTGTCCGGTCCCGACCTGAAAGCGAATCTGGCGCAGGCCGGCGAGCTGCTGGACCAGGCGGCGTCGACGGGCGCGCGGCTGGCGGTGCTGCCGGAGAACTTCGCCTTCATGGGGCTGCGCGACACCGACAAGCTGGCGCTGGCCGAGGCCGACGGCGATGGGCCGATCCAGGCCTTCCTGAGCGAGCAGGCGCGTCGCCACCGACTGTGGCTCGTGGGCGGCACCATTCCGCTGCGCGGCGGCGGGGAGCGGGCACGGGCCGCCTGCCTGGTGTTCGACGACACTGGCCGGCGAGTGGCGCGCTACGACAAGATCCACCTGTTCGACGTGCAGGTCGGCGAAGAGTCCTACCGCGAATCGGCGACCCTGGAACCAGGCGATGCGCCAGTGCTGGTGGAAACGCCATTCGGCCGGCTGGGCTTGGCGGTGTGCTACGACCTGCGGTTTCCGGAACTGTTTCGCCGGCTGGCCGGTCAAGGTATGGAGATCCTGGCCTTGCCGGCCGCTTTCACCGCGGTCACCGGCGCGGCGCATTGGGAAGTGCTGCTGCGGGCGCGGGCGATCGAGAATCTTTGCTACGTGGTCGCCGCCGCCCAAGGCGGGCGTCATGCCGGCGGCCGCGAGACGTTCGGCGACAGCATGATCGTCGATCCGTGGGGTGCGGTGCTGGCGCGGCGCCCGCAACAGCCGGGCGTGGTTACCGCGGCGGTCGACCTGGAGCGGCTGACCGAGCTGCGCCGCCGCTTCCCGGCCCTGGACCATCGCCGCCTGGGATGAGCGTTCCTTGCGGCTTCAATGTCTTCCGCTGCCTGGCCAGCGGAATCCGAGGTGAAAATGGACACCAACACTGTCGAGAACGGCTTGGCGCTGGCGCGAGCTCATATCCTTGCGCCGGCTGGCCTCACCGAGAGCGACCTGGAACGGGTATTCAGCCAATTGCTGGCGCCCGGCGTGGACGCCGCCGACCTGTACTTCCAGCTCACCCGTCACGAGGGCTGGGTGTTGGAGGACGGCATCGTCAAGGAAGGCTCTCGTAGTCTGGATCAAGGGGTGGGCGTGCGCGCCATCAGCGGCGAGCAGACCGGCTTCGCCTATTCCGACGAGATCATCCTGCCGGCGCTGCTGGAGGCGTCCGGCGCGGCCAAGGCCATCGCCCGCAGCGGCCAGAGCCGGCGGGTCCAGGCTTGGTGCCAAGGTTCGGGGCTGCAGCTCTACCGGCCGCTCAATCCCTTGGAGTCGCTGAGCGACGAGGACAAGATCGCCCTGCTCAAGCGGGTGGACGCCGAGGCGCGCCGCCTCGACCCGCGGGTGGAGCAGGTGATCGTCAGCCTGGCCGCGGTCCATGACGTGATGGTGGTGGCCAACAGCGACGGCCGCATCGCCGGCGACGTGCGCCCGCTAGTGCGACTCAACGTATCGGTCATCGCCAGCGCCAACGGCCGGCGCGAGAACGGCAGCTCCGGTGGTGGCGGCCGGTTCGGCTACGAGTACTTCTTGGAGGGCGATCGCTGGCGTACCTACGCCCATGAGGCGGTTCGGCAGGCGCTGCTCAACCTGGAGGCGGTGGAGGCGCCGGCCGGCACCATGCCGGTGGTGCTCGGCCCCGGCTGGCCGGGCGTGCTGCTGCACGAGGCGGTCGGGCACGGCCTGGAGGGCGACTTCAACCGCAAGGGCACCTCGGCCTTCACCGGCCGGATCGGCGAGCGGGTGGCGTCGCCGCTGTGCACGATCGTCGACGACGGCACGTTGGACCGGCGCCGCGGCTCGCTCAACGTCGACGACGAAGGCACGCCTACGCAGTGCACCGTGCTGATCGAGAAGGGCGTGCTCAAGGGCTACATGCAGGACACGCTCAACGCCCGGCTGATGGGGATGGCGCCTACCGGCAACGGCCGGCGCGAATCCTACGCCCACCTGCCGATGCCGCGCATGACCAACACCTACATGCTGGCCGGGCCGCACGATCCGCAGGAAATCATCCGCTCGGTGAAGAGGGGGCTGTACGCGGTCAACTTCGGCGGAGGTCAGGTTGATATCACTTCTGGCAAGTTCGTGTTCTCCGCCAGCGAGGCCTATCTGATCGAGGACGGCAAGGTCACCCGGCCGGTGAAGGGCGCGACCCTCATCGGCAGCGGTCCGGAGGTGCTCACCCGAGTGAGCATGGTCGGCAACGATTTGCAGCTCGACGCCGGTGTCGGCACGTGCGGCAAGGACGGCCAGAGCGTGCCGGTGGGCGTCGGTCAGCCGACCCTAAAGATCGACGCCATGACCGTCGGTGGTACCCAGGCATAAGGAGCGAACCATGGCGCAAGCACACAACGGTAACGAGCGCGCCGGACTGCCGCCCCAGGCCGAGTTGGAGGCGCTGGTGGCGCTGGCCCTGGAGGAGGCCAAGCGCCTGGGCGCCAGCAGCGCCGAGGCCGGCGCCAGCGTGGACGTGGGCCTGTCGGTCAATGTGCGCAAGGGCGAGGTCGACACTTTGCAGCACCAGCGCGACCGGAGTCTCGGTGTCACCGTGTACTTCGGTCAGCGCAAGGGCAGCGCCAGCTCTTCGGATTTCCGCCGCGAGTCGGTGCTGGAGACGGTGCGCGCCGCCTGCAGCATCGCCCGCCACACCTCGGAGGATCCCGCCCAGGGGCTGGCCGACGCCGAGCTGATGGCCAAAGACGTGCCGGATCTGGATCTGTTCCACCCCTGGGCGCTGTCGGCCGAGGAGGCGATCGCCATCGCCCGCGAATGCGAGGCCGCCGCGCTGGGCGCCGATCCCCGCATCGTCAATTCCGATGGCGCCGACGTCTCCACCCACATCGGCCTGCGCGTGTACGGCAACAGCCACGGTTTCCTCGGCGGCTACCGCGCCAGCCGCCATAGCTTGAGCTGCATGGTGGTCGGCCGCGACGGCGGGGAGATGCAGCGCGATTACTGGTACACCGTCGGCCGCGCTCCGGAGCTGCTGGAGTCGGCGGCGAGCGTGGGCAGGAAGGCCGCGGAGCGCACCCTGCGCCGGCTCAATCCCCGCCGTCTGTCGACCCGGAAGGTGCCGGTGCTGTACGCGCCCGAGGTGGCGCGCGGCTTGCTGGGGCACTTCATCGCCGCCATCAGCGGCGGCGCGCTCTACCGCAAGGCTAGCTTCCTGGTCGATAGCCTGGGCCAGCGAATCTTCCCCGACTTCGTCCACATCGAGGAGCAGCCGCATATCAAGCGCGGCCTGGGCAGCGCGCCGTTCGACGGCGAGGGCGTGGCCACCCGACCGCGCACCCTGGTCGAAGACGGGGTGTTGCAGGGCTACGTGCTGTCATCCTACTCCGCCCGCAAGCTCGGCATGCAGACCACCGGCAACGCCGGCGGTGTGCACAACCTCATCATCCGCCCGGGCGCGCTGGATTTCGCCGGGCTCCTGAAAGAGATGGGCACCGGGCTGGTGGTCACCGAGCTGATGGGGCAGGGCGTGAACGGCGTGACCGGCGATTATTCGCGCGGCGCCAGCGGCTTCTGGGTGGAGAATGGCGAGCTTGCCTATCCGGTGCAGGAGATCACCGTGGCGTCCAACCTCAAGCAGATGTTCGCCGGTCTGCGCGCGGTCGGCAGCGACGTCGACGAGCGCGGCAACATCCGCACCGGTTCGCTGTTGCTCGATGGCATGACGGTGGCGGGCGAGTAGCCCGCTCAGGAGCGGTGCTGGCGCTGCAGCTGCGTCAGGTGCCGCTCGTACAAGCGATGGAAGCGCGGGGTCAGGCCGACGTCTTCGTAGATCGGATCGTCATGATCGTCGGCGGCCACCACCCGATCGCCCTGCACGTAGGGGAAGGCGGCCTGGATCTCGTCCAGCGCCGCCGACAGCAGATCGGTGATCAGCTCCTCCTCGCTGCGGCCGGGATAGAGCTCCCGCAACGCCGCCAGCCTGGCCGCGTCGCTCAGCGACAGCCGCACGCTATAGTGTCGATCGGTGCGTCCAGTCCTGGCGTTGCGTTCCCAGTGATCGAGCAGATCTCTTACTTTCATGGCGAGCACCGCCGGCAGTGGCTTTACCTTTTCGGTAAGGGCCGATGCGGGTGGGTTCAATGCCGGGGAGAATGCCCTGCGGTTACTCGTTCTCGCCGAAGCGGCTGGTCACCAGCCGCTCGATCGCGTCCAGCGCGGCCTCGGCGTCGTCGCCGGTGGCGGTGACCGTAACCCGGCTGCCGCGGGCGGCGGCCAGCATCATGATGCCCATGATGCTCTTGCCGTTGACCTCCCGTTCGCCGCGCCGCACCCGGATCTGCGACGAGAACTGCGAAGCCAGCGATACGAACTTGCTGGCGGCGCGGGCATGCAGGCCCAAGCGGTTGATGATGACCAATTCGCGGCTAGGCATGGGGGGCGACCTCCCCCGAGGCGGTGATTGAGGTATTACGACAGGGTTGCATCCGGTTCATTCCTCATCCACCGGGTGGTCCTGGTCCCGCACCAGCAGCACCCCGTCCTGACCGCCCGAGAGGGCCTTGTCCTCCAGTTCGCGCAGGCTCAAGTGGGGATAGTTGAGCACCCGCAGCAGCATCGGCAGGTTGACGCCGGCGACGACCGCGGCGTTATGCCGCTGCGCGAGCTGCGTCGCGATGTTGCTGGGCGTGGAGCCGTAAGCGTCGGTCAGCACCAGCACCCCGTCGCCCTGATCGAGCTCGATGAACAGACGTTTGGCCTCGGCGGTCAGCCGGTCGAGATCGACGTCCTGCGGGATGGCCAGGCAGCGTGCCGGCAGAGGCTGCACGCCGAGGGTGCTGTGGGCGGTGGCGAGCAGCTCCTCGCCCACCCGGTTGTGGGTGATCAGTAACAGCCCGACCGTCATGACAGTTCCCGGTGCCGCACCACGATGCTATCGGAGCTCTGGCGGAAGTGCTCCGCCAGCCGTTCGGCCAGGTACACCGAACGGTGCTGGCCGCCGGTGCAGCCGATCGCCACGGTGAGGTAGCTGCGGTTCTCGCGCTCGAAGGCGGGCAGCCACTCGGCAATGAAGGCGCGAATCTGCTCGTACATCCGCTCGACGCTCGGCTGCGCCGCCAGGTATTGCTGAACCTGAGGATCCTTGCCGGTGAACGGGCGCAGATGCGGCTCCCAGTGCGGGTTGGGCAGGCAGCGAACGTCGAACACGAAGTCGGCGTCCTTGGGCACGCCGTGCTTGAACCCGAACGACTGGAACAGCAGCGACAGGCGGTGGCCGCTGCGGCGGTCCAGGCGCACGCGGATCAGCTCGCGCAGTTGGTGCACGGTGGTGCTGGTGGTGTCGATGGTCAGGTCGGCGCGGGCCAGGATCGGTGCCAGCAGCTCACCCTCGCGGGCGATCGCCTCGGCCAGCGACACGCCAGGGCCACTCAGCGGGTGGCGGCGGCGGGTTTCGCTGAAGCGCTTGATCAGAGTGTCGTGATCGGCCTGCAGGAAGATGATCTCGCTGCGGATGCCGCGCGCTTCCAGTTCGTTGAGGACGGTCGGGAAGTTGCCCAGGTCGTCGACGCCGCTGCGCACGTCCACGCCGACCGCGAAGCGGTCCGTGGACTTGCCTCGGGTTTCGGTGATGTGGCGGCCGAGATCGCCGAGCAGGCCGATGGGAAGGTTGTCGATGCAGTAATAGCCGACATCTTCCAGCGTGTGCAAAGCGACGCTCTTGCCCGAACCGGACAGTCCGCTGACGATGACCAGCTTCATTGGATTCCTATTCCCCACCCATGACCGCCAAAGCCTGCGCCGCATTCCAGCCATCGCGCCGCAGCCGCTCGGCCTTGACCGCCAGCTCGATCAACAGCGCGCGGTCGCGGTCTCGGCCGAGGGGAAGACGCAGCCTGGGAATGGCAACGCCCTCTATTGTGACAGAATCGTGCTCGACCGCGAGTGGGTCGGGGCCGGGCGGCGCCGGATCGAGATCGATCACCAGATCGATGTCGCAGCCGTCCTTGAGACGGCTGCCGTCGAACAAGCGTTGGACCGGCAGCACCCCAAGCCCGCGCACCGCCACCAACCCGCGCAGCGCGGCCGGCGCATGGCCCCGCAGCCGGCCCTCGCGTGGGGTCAATGCCACCGCGTCGTCGACGATCAGGCAGTGGCCGCGGTCGAGCAGGCTCAGCGCCAGATCGGTCTTGCCCACGCCGCTTTCGCCGCGCAGCAGCACGCCCAGTCCGGCAACCTCGAGCAGGGTGCCGGGGATCACGGGTTCGTCGGGCGAGGGAGCCTCGGCGGGCATGGCTGGCCGCAGCCTGTCAGGCCGTGCGGGCCTGACCTTGCCAGTCGAGCAAGATGCGGTAGACCTCGGCGGGATCCGCGGCGCGGCGCAAGCGCTCGCACAGAGCCTTGTCGCTGAACAGCTCGGCCAGGTCGGCCAGGATCTGCAGATGTTCGTCGGTGAAATGCTCCGGCACCACCAGCGCGAACAGCAGGTCCACCGGTTGTTTGTCGAAAGCGTCGAAATCGATGCCGCGCGACAGCCGCAGCAGCGCCCCCAGCGCTTGATCGCTGCCCTCGATGCGGGCGTGCGGTAGGCCGACGCCGTGCCCCAGACCGGTGCTCCCCAGGCGTTCCCGACCGATTAGTTTGTTGAAGATCAACGGCGCGGGCAGACCATCGGCGGCCTCCGATAGCATCTCGCTTAGCTGCTCGAGCGCCCGCTTCTTGCTGGCGACATCGGCATCCGTTTTGATCCGTTCCGGACTCAGCAGGTCGACAATCTTCATGCCTGTTGCCAAGAGCGAGAAGGCCGCCGCGCTTCCGGCGGCGGCCCATTCGGCCATTGCCTACTCTACGGGGGCCCTGAGCGTAGCGGCTTCGCTACGACGGTGATCGGTCAGCTTTTCCTTGTGCTTGACGAGCTGGCGGTCGAGCTTGTCCACCAACCCGTCGATGGCCGCATACATGTCCTCGTGGATCATGTCCGCATGCACCGTAGCGCCGCTCACTTGGATGGTGGCTTCCGCCTTCTGTTCAAGCTTGGCGACGCTGAGGATCACGTGAATGCTGACCACGTTGTCGAAATGCCGCTCCAGACGCTTGAACTTATCGCTGACATAACCACGCAGCGCATCCGTGATGTCCACATGGTGTCCGGTGATGTTGAGCTGCATGCGGCCTCCTTTGGGGTTAGCCGAGACGTTTGCGTTCGTTCGACGAGGCGATACCCATGGCTTCTCGGTACTTTGCCACAGTTCGCCGCGCGACGTTGATACCCTCGCTCTGCAGCAGCTCGGTGAGCTTGCTGTCGGAGAGGGGATTCGCCGGATCTTCCGCCGCGATCAGGCGGCGGATTCGGGCTCGAATGGCGGTGGCGGAGCACTCCTCGCCGTCCACCGTCATGACGTGACTTGAGAAGAAATATTTGAACTCGAAAGTCCCGCGCGGGGTGTGCATATATTTCTGGGTGGTGATGCGGGAAATGGTGGATTCATGCATCCCCACCTCTTCCGCCACCTCGCGCAGCACCAGCGGCTTCATGTACTCGTCGCCGTGCTCGAGGAACGCCTGCTGGTGAGCGACGATGCAGCGCGCCACCTTGAGCAGCGTCTCGTTGCGCGAGCGCAGGCTCTTGATGAACCAGCGCGCCTCCTGCAGATGGCTGCGCAGGGTGGCGTTGTCGGCGCTGTTGTCGGCGCGCCGGATCAGGCTGGCGTAATAGCTGTTGATGCGGATGCGCGGCGTGGCCTCCTGGTTGAGTTCCACCCGCCACACGCCCTGCACCTTGCGCACCAGCACGTCGGGGATCACGTACTCGGTGCGCTGCGGCGCCAGCCGGCTGCCCGGACGCGGGTCCAAGGTCTGGATCAGCGCGATCACCGCCTGCAGCTCGTCCTGCGACAGCTTCATCTTGCGCATGAGCTGGCTGTACTGGCGATTGACCAGCAGCTCCAGGTACTGATCGACTAGGCGGATGGCCGCTTCCCGCCAGGGGGAATCGATGTCGCCGTGCCTGAGCTGGATCAGCAGCGCCTCGCGCGGGTTGCGCGCGGCCACGCCCAGCGGATCGAAGCGCTGGATGCGGGCGAGCACCGCCGCGATCTCGTCCAGCTCCACCTCCCACTCACTGGGCAGGGCCGCCTGGATGTCTTCCAGCGACGATCCCAGGTAGCCGTCGTCCTGCACCGCGTCGATGATCGCCTCGGCGATGGCCATGTCGCGCTCGGTGAAGTGGCTCAGGTTGGCTTGCCAGAGCAGGTGCGCGCGCAGGCCGTCGCTGGCGTCGCTCTGGTTCTCCAGCGGGTCGAAGTCGTCCTCGGGATCGCCGGCGCTGTAAGCGGTGGAGCCGTCGTAGATGGCGTCCCAGTCGGTGTCGATCGGTAGCTCGTCGGGGATGCTGTCGGTCGACGGCTGGCTGTCGGCGTAATCGTCGAAGGCGACCTCGGCCTCGGCCGGTGCCGCCGCCTCGAGGCTGTCGCCGACCGGCGCGGCCTCGACCGCGCCCGGCTCGTCGTCATCGAGCAGCTCGAAGCCGTCGTTCGCATCGCCGTCCTCGGCCACCTCGAGCATGAGGTTGGAATCGAGGATCTGCTGGATCTCCAACTGCAGGTCCAGCGTGGACAGCTGCAGCAAACGAATGGCCTGCTGCAGCTGCGGGGTCATCGTCAGCTGCTGGCCGAGTTTGAGTTGCAGGGACTGCTTGAGGCTCGACATGGTGGGCAGTCCTGCTCAGGGCCGAGAACTGGCGACGAGTTGTGGTTTCACGGAATACAACATGGCGCTCATAGAGATCCTAGCCCAAAGGTCAGCGTTAGAGAACGCCGCCGAGGCGTCGGTGCTTGCGCGGTCAAAGACGGAACTGCTCGCCGAGATAAATCTCCCGGACCCGTTGATTTTCGAGAATCTCCTGGGGGGTGCCGACCGCGATGATACGGCCTTCGCCCAGGATGTAGGCGCGATCGCAGATGCCAAGGGTTTCGCGCACGTTGTGATCGGTGATCAGCACGCCGATGCCGCGCTTGGCCAGATGATGGATGATTTGCTGGATATCTACCACCGATATGGGGTCGACGCCGGCGAACGGCTCGTCGAGCAGCACGAACTGCGGGTTGGCGGCGAGCGCGCGGGCGATCTCCACCCGACGCCGCTCGCCGCCGGAGAGGCTGATGCCGAGCGAGTCGCGTAGGTGGGTGACGTGGAACTCCTGCAGCAGCTCGTCGAGAACCCGCCGCCGGCCGGCGGCGTCCAGATCCTTGCGCAGCTCCAGCACCGCCATCAGGTTCTCGGCGACGGTGAGCTTGCGGAACACCGAGGCTTCCTGCGGCAGGTAGCCGATGCCCCGGCGGGCGCGCACGTGCATCGGCTGGTCGGTGATGTCCTCGCCGCGCAGCTCGATGCGGCCGCCGTCGGGACGGATCAGGCCGACGATCATGTAGAAGCAGGTGGTCTTGCCCGCGCCGTTGGGGCCGAGCAGGCCGACGATCTCTCCGGCGCCGACCTCCAGCGAGGCGTCGCGCACCACCTGCCGACGGCGATAGCTTTTCGCCAGTCCCTGCGCTACCAGCTGGCTCATTGCCGCGGCCGCTCCGTCGTTGCGGGCTGGTCCGGCTTCTGCTCGGGCACGTAGATCATGCGGATGCGCTCCCGCCCTTGGGGATCGCCGCTGGCGGTGATCAGCTCGCGGCTCATGTCGTAGCGGATGGTCTCGCCGCTGAACGAGTTGCGGCCCTGGGTGAGGGTGGCGCCGCCCTTGAGCGTGATGTGGCCGCCGTCGGTGGCCACGTATTCCATATAGGGGGCGCGGGCGTCGATGTATTCCTGCTGGCCGTCGAGCAGCTCGCGGAAGGTAACCTCGCGCCCTTCGGCGACGGCCTTGACCAGCTCGCCTTTGGCGTTGGTGTGCACCGTCATCTTGTCGGCGGTCAGGCGGGTGGTGCCTTGGGTCAGCACCACGTTGCCGGTATAGACGCTGATGCCTTTGGCCATGTCGCGCTCGGCCTGGTCCGATTCCAGCTCGGCCTGCTTCGTGCGATCGCTTTTCAGGGCCCAGGCCGGCGCGCAGCCGAGCGCGAGCAGCAGCAGGCTAATGGCGAGTCGGCTCATAGCGTCCCTTTACCTCGGATAGCAGTTGGTAGCGATCCTGATCGAGATAGACCCGCCCGCCGACCCCGGTCAGCCAGCCGGCTTCGTGGTCGATGCGCACCGGCGCGTCGGTTTCGGCGTACTGATCGTTGGGGCGCAGCCGCACGTCCCGGGTGGTCAGCGTCACCGCGCGGTTGTGTGCCGACGCCGGCCGACGCAGCTCCACCGCGCCCAGCAGCTCGCCCTGGTCGCCGCCGGCCCAGAGCCGGCCGCGCTCGGCCGTGCCGTACCAGGGGGCGCCCTCGGCGGTGTAGAACACCATGCGCGGCGCGGCGATGGTCGAAACGCCGTCCTTGACGTAATGCAGCAGGCGCTCGCCCTCGACCCGGTAGCGCCACCGGCCGCTGTCATCGGCGCTGTGCAGGACGAAGCCGCGCAGATAGTAATCGGTTTCGGCTTCCTCGCCCTGCGCCAGGGCCGGCTGCGGTTGCCCGTTGTCCTCCGACAGCCACCAGCCTAGCCCGATCAGCAAGGCGATCACCAGCAGCGGAAACAGGTAGCGGCGGAGTTTGCGCATCATGCCCCGCGCCGTCTAGACCACGCCGGCCCGCAGCAGGTCGTGCATGTTGAGGGCGCCGATCACGCGCTGCTGCTCGTCCACCACCAGCACGGCGCTGATCTTGCGCTCCTCCATCAGGGTTACTGCCTCCACGGCCAGCATGCCCGGCCGCACGGTCTGGGGATTGACTGTCATCACGTCGGCGATGCGGGCGGTGTTCAGGTCGACGCCGCGATCCAGGCTGCGGCGCAAGTCGCCGTCGGTGAACACGCCCAGTAGATGATCGTCGGCGTCGACCACGGCGGTCATTCCCAGGCCCTTGCGGCTCATCTCCAGCAGCGCCTCGCGCAGTGGCGTCTCCGGCCCGACCCGCGGGATGCGCTCGCCGGTGTGCATGATGTCGTCGATCAGCAGCAGCAGCCGCCGGCCCAGCCGGCCGCCCGGGTGGGAGCGGGCGAAGTCGTCGGCGGTGAAGCCGCGCGCTTCCAGCAGCGCCACCGCCAGCGCATCGCCCATGGCGAGGGCGGCGGTGGTACTGGAGGTCGGCGCCAGCCCCAGCGGGCAGGCCTCGCGCGCCACGCTCACATCGATATTGGCGGTGGCGGCCTTGGCCAGCGTGGAGCGCGGATTGCCGGTGAGCGTGATGAGCGGCACCTGCAGCCGCTTGATCAGCGGCAGGATGGTGATGATCTCCGAGGTCTCGCCGGAGTTGGAGATCGCCAGCACCACGTCGTCGGCGGTGATCATGCCCAGATCGCCATGGCTGGCCTCGCCGGGATGCACGAAGAACGCCGGCGTGCCGGTGCTGGCCAGGGTCGCGGCGATCTTGCTGCCGATGTGTCCGGATTTGCCCATGCCGATGACCACCACGCGGCCATGGCAGTTCAGCATGAGCCGGCAAGCGCGCACGAACTCGTCGCCGATCCGGCTGGTCAGCACGCGCACGGCTTCGGCCTCGGTTTCGAGCACCGCGACGGCCAGCTCGGCCAGCCGCTGGTCGGTTACCCGTTCGCGGTCGCCGCCGCGCACTTGTTCGGTTTTAACCACGGTATGCACGTCCTCGTTGAGCGGGCGGAAGGCGCGCACTCGGCGCCGGCTCCGCCGGTATCGCATATTGGAAGCCAATGCCGGTGCCAATCGCAACGGCTGCGGTGGCGCCGGCCGCGCGCAGCCGCAGCGGTCCGGAGCCGCGGCCACCTTAAATCGACTGGATTTTCGGTGCCGTTAACCAGATCAAGACCTTGCCAGCGTCGCCGCGGCAGGGCTATTTGACTCGCGAGCCTGCCTTACCGGATACTCCACCGGGCGTTTTGCGCCTCTCGCCGAGTCAGAATGCGTCTTCCGAAAAGACCTGGCCGGTCCCTGCCCGCTGAGAACCGGATAACTATGACGAACGCTCCCGAACGGCGGGTCTCCGACGTGCTGGTAGAGATCCGCGACCTGCACTTCTCGCGCGGTCCTCGCAAGATCTTCGACGGCGTCGATCTGGATATCCGCCGCGGCAAGGTCACTGCCATCATGGGGCCCAGCGGCACCGGCAAGACCACGCTGCTGCGGCTGATCGGCGGGCAGCTGCGGCCGGATCGCGGCACCATCAAGGTCGACGGCGTCGACGTCCACCAGCTCTCGCGCGGCGAGCTGTACGCGCTGCGCCGGCGCATGGGCATGCTGTTCCAGAGCGGTGCGCTGTTCACCGATCTCAATGTATTCGACAACGTCGCCTATCCGCTGCGCGAGCACACCCGCCTGCCGGAGTCGCTGATCCGTCATCTGGTGCTGATGAAACTGCACGCGGTGGGCCTGCGCAGCGCCCGTCATCTGTATCCGGCCGAGCTGTCCGGCGGTATGGCCCGGCGCGTGGCGCTGGCGCGGGCGATCGCCCTCGATCCGATGATGGTGATGTACGACGAGCCGTTCTCCGGCCAGGACCCGATCTCCATGGGCGTGCTGGTGCAGCTGATCCGCCTGCTGAACGACGCGCTGGGGCTGACCAGCATCGTGGTGTCGCACGACGTGCAGGAAACCGCGGCGATCTCCGATTGGATCTACATCATCTCCGGCGGCAAGGTGGTCGAGTCCGGCCCGCCCGATGCGCTGTTCCGCTCCGAGTCGGCCTGGGCGCGGCAGTTCATGCACGCCATGCCGGACGGTCCGGTGCCGTTCCACTATCCCGGTCCGGATTACGAAACCGATCTGCTGGGGAGTGCGCGATGATCGAGTGGCTGCGTCGCTTGGGCGCGACGACCCTGGGCAGTCTGGGACGGCTCGGTCGTGGCACGCTGTTCCTGCTCAACGGCGTCGCCGGCTTGCCGAGCCTGCTGCGGCGGCCGGGGCTGGTGGTGGCCCAGCTGTATTCCATCGGTGTGCTGTCGCTGCTGATCATCGTGGTGTCCGGCCTGTTCGTCGGCATGGTGCTGGGGTTGCAGGGCTACTACACCCTGGTCGACTTCGGCACCGCCGAGCGGGTCGGGCAGCTGGCCGCGCTGTCGCTGACCCGCGAGCTGGGGCCGGTGGTCACCGCGCTGCTGTTCGCCGGCCGGGCCGGTTCGGCGCTGACCGCCGAGATCGGTCTGATGAAAGCCACCGAGCAGCTCTCCAGCATGGAAATGATGGCGGTGGACCCGTACCGGCGCATCATCGCGCCGCGCCTGCTGGCCGGTTTCATCGCCATGCCGCTGCTGGCGCTGATCTTCAATTTCCTGGGCGTGATCGGCGCCTACCTGGTGGCGGTGGAAATGGTCGGCATCGACGCCGGCGCCTTCTGGGCGCAGATGCAGGCCAACGTCAGCTTCGTCGACGACGTGATCAACGGCACGATCAAGAGTGTGGTGTTCGGCTTGGTGGCGACCTGGATCGCGCTGTTCGAAGGCTATGACGCGCCGCCCACCAGCGAGGGCGTGAGCCGCGCCACCACACGCACCGTCGTCAATACTTCGCTGGCGGTTCTGGGGCTGGATTTCATCCTCACCGCCTTGATGTTCGATTAAACACAGGGACCACCATGCAGAACTCGCGCACCGTGGAGATCTGGGTCGGGCTGTTCGTCGCCCTGGGGCTGGCCGCTTTGTTCGGGCTGGCCTTGCGGGTGAGCCACCTCAACGAATTCCGCAACGGCGACGGCTACCGGCTGACCGCTTACTTCGACAATATCGGCGGTCTGAAGAAGGGCTCGCCGGTGACCATGGCCGGGGTCAAGGTCGGTCAGGTGGAGAGCATTCGCTTCGATCAGCAGTACTACAAGGCGAGGGTGGAGCTGATCATCCGTTCCGACGTCGATCGCCTGCCGAAGGACACCAACGCCCGGATCATGACCTCCGGTCTGCTGGGCGAGCAGTACATCGGCCTGGAACCCGGCGCCGAGGACGACTATCTAACCGACGGCGATCTGATCGCTCATACCCAGTCGGCGTTGGTGCTGGAGCAGATCATCGGTCAGTTCCTGTACAGCACCGCGGCGGGCGACAAGTAGTTAGAGGATGACGCGCATGCGAACGATCAAACGATGGCTGGCCGTCTGGGTGATGGCGTTCGGTCTGGCCGGGTTGGCGGCGGCGCAGGAAGCCGCGCAATCGCCCGAAGCCCTGGTCAAGGACACCACCGAGAAAGTGCTGGCGGCGCTCGAGAATCATCAGGACGAGATCAAGGCCAACCCGCAGGCGGTGATGCCGCTGGTGCGCGACATCGTGTTGCCGCAGTTCGATTTCGTGCAGATGAGCAAGCTGGTGTTGGCGCGCAACTGGCGCGAGGCCAGCCCCGAGCAGCAGCAGCGCTTCGTCGAGGAGTTCCGCGAGCTGTTGATCCGTACCTACGGCACCTCGCTGTCGCAGTACTCCGGGCAGAAGGTCAACTACCTGCCCAATCCGCCCTCGCCGCAGCCCGACCGCGCCACCGTGCGCACCGAGATCGTGCAGCCGAGCGGACCGCCCATTCCGGTGGTCTACCAGCTGCGCCAGGGCAAGGACGGTTGGAAGGTGTTCGACGTGGTGATCGAAGGCGTGAGCCTGGTGCAGAACTATCGCAGCACCTTCAACTCCGAGATCCAGCAGGGCGGCATCGACGGCTTGATCAGCAAGCTGTCGGAGCGCAATCGCCAGGGGCGGAGCTGATGGCGGACGCCAGGCTCGAGCGCGACGCCCAGAGCGGCGAATACTGGCTGGTGGGGGAGCTCAGCTTCCAGACCGTGCCGGCGCTGGTCGAACAGGGGGCGCGGCTGCTGGCCGAGACGTCGGAGCTGCGCATCAACCTGGGTCGCGTCAGCCGCTCCGACAGCGCCGGCGTGGCGCTGCTCACCGAGTGGGTGCGGCTGGCGCGTCAGCGCGGCCGCCGCATCCGCCTGATCGGGCTGCCGGAGCAGATGCGCGCCATCGTTCGGGTGTGCGGGCTCGAGCACGTGTTGCCGTTCGAAACCGGCGTATCTTAATTTCCTGCCGAATAGATGTTTTTGAGCTGATCGAATTATGGATCCCCAGCAGATCAAGGCGTTGATCGAAGCCGGGCTGCCCGGCGCCAGCGCGCACGTGGTCAGCAACGACGGCGTTCATTTCCAGGCGCGCATCGTCTGCGCCGCGTTCGAAGGCAAGCCCCTGATCCAGCGCCATCGCATGGTGAACGCGCTGTTGCAGGAGTACCTCGACAGCGGCGCGGTGCATGCCATTTCCCTGACCACCCTAACCCCCGAGCAAGCGGCGCAGGCCTGATGGAAAAGCTGATAATGACCGGCGGTATCCCGCTCAACGGCGAGATCCGCATCTCCGGCGCCAAGAACGCCGCTCTGCCGATCCTGGCCGCGACCTTGCTGGCGGACAGTCCGATCACGGTCGGCAACATCCCGCACCTGCAGGACGTCACCACCACGATGGAGCTGCTCGGGCAGATGGGCGTGCGCCTGACCGTCGACGAGAAGCTCAACATCGAGGTCGATCCGACCACCATCCACAGCTTCCGCGCCCCGTACGAGCTGGTGAAGACCATGCGCGCCTCCATCCTGGTGCTCGGGCCGCTGCTGACGCGGTACGGCCAGGCCGAGGTATCGCTGCCGGGCGGCTGCGCCATCGGCGCGCGACCGGTGAACCTGCACGTCGACGGGTTGCGCGCCATGGGCGCCGACATCGTCATCGAGGGCGGCTACATCAAGGCCCGCTGCAAGCGCCTGAAGGGTACGCGGCTGGTGCTGGATACCGTCACCGTCACCGGCACCGAGAATCTAATGATGGCCGCCACCCTGGCGGAGGGCGTCACGACGATCGAGAACGCCGCGCGCGAGCCCGAGGTGGTCGATCTGGCTCAGTGTCTGAACAAGATGGGCGCGCGCATCAGCGGCGCCGGCACCGACACCCTGGTGATCGAGGGCGTCGAGAGCCTGTCCGGCACCCACTACGATGTGCTGCCGGACCGCATCGAGACCGGCACCTACCTGGTGGCGGGCGCGATCACCGGCGGCCGGGTCAAGGTCAAGGGCACCGATCCGACCCTGCTCGAAGCGGTGCTGATCAAGCTGGAAGAGGCGGGCGCTCACATCGACACCGGTCCGGACTGGATCGAGCTGAGCATGCGCCGCGAGCGGCCCAAGGCGGTGAACATCCGGACCGCGCCGTACCCGGCGTTCCCGACCGACATGCAGGCTCAGTTCTGCGCCCTCAACTCCATCGCCGAGGGCGTGGGCACGATCACCGAAACCATCTTCGAGAACCGCTTCATGCACGCGCTGGAGATGCAGCGCATGGGCGCGGACATCCAGCTCGAGGGCAACACGGCGATCAGCCGTGGCGTGCCGCAGCTGAGCGGCGCGCCGGTGATGGCCACCGATCTGCGCGCCTCGGCCAGCCTGGTGCTGGCCGGTCTGGTCGCCAAGGGCGAGACGCACGTGCACCGGATCTACCACATCGATCGCGGTTACGAGTGCATCGAAGAGAAGCTGTCGCAGCTCGGCGCCAACATCCGGCGCGTGCCGGCTTGAGGTAATCCATGGCCGAGACCTTGACCATCGCTCTCAGCAAGGGCCGCATTCTCGAAGACACCCTGCCGCTGCTGGCCGCGGCCGGCATCGAACCGGCCGAGGATCCGGGCAAGAGCCGCAAGCTGGTGCTGCCGACCAATCAGCCGGGCGTGCAGCTGGTGATCGTGCGCGCCACCGACGTGCCGACCTATGTGCAGTACGGCGGCGCCGATCTGGGCGTGTCTGGCAAGGACGTGCTGATGGAGTACGGCGGCCAGGATCTGTACGAGCCGCTCGATCTCAAGATCGCCCGCTGCCGGCTGATGGTGGCAGGGCCGGCCGGCGCCAATCTGCGGCCCGGGCGGCTGCGGGTGGCGACCAAGTTCGTCAACATCACCCGCCGCTACTTCGCCGAGCAGGGGCGGCAAGTCGAGCTGATCAAGCTGTATGGCTCGATGGAGCTGGCGCCGCTGGTGGGCATGGCCGACGTCATCGTCGACCTGGTCGACACCGGCAATACGCTCAAGGCCAATGGCCTGGTGCCGCTCGAGCACATCGCCGACATTTCCTCGCGGCTGATCGTCAACAAGGCGTCGATGAAGATCAAGCACCGGCGGGTGAAAGAATTCATCGAGCGGATCGGCGCTGCGGTCGAGGCCAGAGCCTCGGCCTAACGGCGGCCTCAGGCCGCCTCTTGCGCGCCCCTTCGGCTCTGGGCACGCTTGTTCGTATATCGTTTCGCAAATGAGGATCCATGCCATGCCCGCCATCAAGCGGCTTTCCACCGCCCAGCCCGATTTCTGGTCCCGGCTCAAGGAGCTGACGGCCTGGGATCACGGTTCCGAGGCGCAGGTGGAGCCGGCGGTGGCCGGGATTCTGGCCGACGTGAAGCGGCGCGGTGACCAGGCGCTGCTGGAGTACACCCGTCGCTTCGACCGGCTGGAGGCCGACAGCGTCGCTGCCTTGGAAATCCCGCGTGAGCGCCTGGACGCCGCCCTGGCGGCGTTGCCGGCCGAGCAACGCCAGGCCCTGGAGCGGGCAGCGGCACGGATCGAGGCCTATGCCCAGCGGCAACGGCAGGAATCCTGGAGCTATACCGAGCCGGACGGCACCGTGCTGGGCCAGCTGGTGACGCCGCTGGATCGGGTCGGGCTGTACGTGCCGGGCGGCAAGGCCGCCTATCCCTCGTCGGTGCTGATGAACGCCATTCCCGCCAAGGTCGCCGGGGTGCCCGAGGTGATCATGGTGTCGCCCAGCCCCGGCGGCGAAGTCAACCGGCTAGTGCTGGCCGCGGCGCGCGTGGCCGGGGTGGACCGGGTGTTCACTATCGGCGGCGCGCAAGCGGTGGCGGCCCTGGCCTACGGCACCGAGACCATTCCGGCGGTGGACAAGATCGTCGGTCCCGGCAATGCCTACGTGGCGGCGGCCAAGCGCATGGTGTTCGGCGTGGTCGGCATCGACATGATCGCCGGCCCGTCCGAGATCCTGGTGCTGTGCGACGGCGGCACCGATCCGGAGTGGATCGCCGCCGATCTGTTCTCCCAGGCCGAGCACGACGAGCAGGCCAAGGCCTGGCTGGTGACGCCGGACGCCGCCTTCCTCGACCGCGTCGAGGAGGCGATGGCGCGGCTGCTGCCGACCATGCCGCGCCGGGACATCATCGCCGCCTCGCTGAGCGGTAACAGCGCACTGATCCAGGTGCGCGATCTCGACGAGGCGGCGGAGGTCGCCAACGTCATCGCCCCCGAGCACCTGGAGCTGTCGGTGGCCGAGCCGGAGCGGCTGCTGCCGCGGCTGCGGCATGCCGGCGCGATCTTCCTGGGGCGCTACACCGCCGAGGCGCTGGGCGATTACTGCGCTGGGCCCAACCACGTGCTGCCGACCTCGTCGACCGCCCGCTTCGCCTCGCCGTTGGGGGTGTACGACTTCCAGAAGCGCACCAGCCTGATCAACTGCTCGGCGGCGGCCGCCGCCGAGCTCGGCCGGGTCGCCAGCGTGCTGGCGCGCGGCGAGGGCCTGGTGGCGCACGCCCGCTCGGCAGAGTACCGGGTCGAGGATTTCGAGCGCGCCGGCCGGCGCTAGGGGCGCGAGCGCACAAGCGCTGAGCGCGGGTCAGCGAACGTTGCGCGGCGCCGTCGCTCCCGGAGCGACGGCGCCGCGCATGTTTTGGGGCTTCAGCGAGTTGGCAGCTCCGGGCGTTCGGCGACGATCGCGGTGGTCTCGAAGCGATTGCCGCGCTGCACGCCGCTGATGCGCAGCTTCTCGCCGGGCTTGCGCTCGGTCACCAGTTTCAGGAACGACTGACTATCGCGGACCGGCTGGTCGTCGATGCGCAGGATGATGTCGCCCGGCTGCAGCCCGGCTTGGTCGGCCGGACCGTTACGCAGCACGCCGGCGACCACGGCACCGACCGGCGAGTCCAGCCCGAACGACTCCGCCAGCTGCGGCGTGAGCATCTGGATCTCCACACCCAGCCAGCCGCGTATCACCCGGCCGTGGCTAACGATGCTCTGCAGCACCTTTTCCGCCAGATCCGATGGGATGGCGAAGCCGATGCCCTGCGAGCCGCCACTGCGGCTGAAGATCGCGGTGTTGATGCCGATCAGCTCGCCGTGGGCGTTGATCAGTGCGCCGCCGGAGTTGCCGGGGTTGATGGCGGCGTCGGTCTGGATGAAATCCTCGAAGGTGCTCAGCCCGAGCTGATTGCGGCCGGTAGCGCTGACGATGCCCTGGGTCACGGTCTGGCCGACGCCGAAGGGGTTGCCGATCGCCAGCACCACGTCGCCGACCCGCAGCCGGGTGGAGTCGCCGACGGTGATCACCGGCAGCTGCTCGAGCTCTATGCGCAGCACCGCTAGATCGGTTTCCGGGTCGCGCCCCACCAGCCGGGCCGCCGCCGAGCGGCCGTCGTTCAGCGCCACCTGAATCTCGGAAGCGCCTTGGATGACGTGGTTGTTGGTGAGGATGTAGCCGTCGGCGCTGACGATGACGCCGGAACCCAGGCTGGTTTCCACCCGCTCGCGGCGCTGGCCCTGCTCGCCGAAGAAATGGCGCAGCACGGGATCGTCCAGCAACGGGCTGCGCCGTTCGGTGACGCGCTTGCTGAAAATGTTCACCACCGCCGGCGCCGCTTTCTCCACCGCCGCGGCGTAGGACACCGGCCCGACGCCGAGCGCGGCGGTCGGCGCCGGGCGCTCCAGCGTCACCGGTGGCTGCGCCGGGGAGGGCGGCGCATCGCCCAGCAGATCGGGTCTGAGCGCCACCACGGCCACCGCGACCAGCAGGCCGACGATGACGTAACTCGCCAGAAAGCGGGTTAGGCGCTTCGCGCTCATTCTCGGTATTCCTTCAGGGATAGATGCCGATTGCGATAGGATCGACCAACTCAACCGGCGGGCGCAACGGCACGGGAGGTGAGCGGATCATGGCGGCTTTGACGGAACTGGTGCGGTATGCCGATCAGCTACTGGCGGCGGGCGAGTTCGCCGACTATTGCCCCAACGGCTTGCAGATCGAAGGCCGGCCGCAGGTGCGGCTGTTGGTATCGGGTGTCACCGCCAGCCAGGCGTTGATCGATGCCGCCGTCGCCGCCGGCGCCGACGCGCTGTTGGTGCATCACGGTTATTTCTGGAAAGGCGAGGATCCGCGCCTGGTCGGCATGAAGGGGCGGCGCGTCGCCGCGCTGCTGCGCGCCGGCGTGAGCCTGCTGGCTTACCACCTGCCGCTGGATGCGCACCCGGAACTCGGTAACAACGCGCAGCTGGCGCTGCGGCTCGGCATAACCGTGGATGGCGCCGTCGACGACCGGGAGCGTCATCCCCTGATCCCGCGCGGTCATTTCGAGCAGCCTTACGCGCCCGACGCCCTGGCCGAGCGCATCGGTCGCGTGCTCGGGCGGGCGCCGCTGCACGTGGCCGGCGGTCCGGCGCGGATACGCACCGTGGCTTGGTGCACTGGTGCGGGCCAGCGCTTCATCGACGCCGCCGCAGACGCTGGCGTCGACGCCTTCATCAGCGGCGAGATCTCCGAGCCGACCGCGCACGTGGCGCGCGAGCGCGGCATTCATTATTACGCGGCCGGCCATCACGCCACCGAGCGCTACGGGGTGCAGGCGCTGGGCGAACGGCTGGCGGCGCAGTTCGGTTTGGAGCATCGTTTCATCGACCTCGATAACCCCGCGTAACGATTCGAAAAACGTTTTTTGGCCCGGCTTATGAGCCGGGCTTTCAACTTGACCTGTAGGGTTCGATGTTGGATGCTTATGCGCCGTGTACGGGGGGCGCTTGGCAGAGCACACCTTTTCAGCCACGTACGATCGGCCCCCTCGGCCGATTTTCGTTTGTAGACACCAGTCTAAACCTCATCCCATGGGGGCTCCTGAATGAATCAAGATGGCGTGGATAAGGGCAGGCGCCGATTCCTGACCGCCACCACCGCCGTTATTGGCGGTATTGGCGCGATCTATACAGCGGTGCCGTTCCTGGCGTCCTGGAAGCCGAGCGCCAAGGCGCAGGCGGCGGGCGCGCCGGTGACGGTGGACATCGGCATGCTGGAGCCCGGTCAGCAGATCAACGTGGAGTGGCGGGGTAAGCCAGTGTGGATTCTGCGCCGCACCGAGGACATGCTCAAGCGCCTGAAGACGGTCGAGCCGAAGCTGCTCGATCCCGCATCCAAGGACGCCGCGCAGCAGCCGGAGTACGCGCGCAACGAGTACCGCTCGATCAAGCCGGAGTACCTGGTGGTGATCGGCATCTGCACCCACCTGGGCTGCTCGCCGCTGTATCGGCCTGAAGTCGGCCCCGCCGACCTGGGCGCCGATTGGCAGGGCGGCTATTTCTGTCCGTGTCACGGTTCCAAGTTCGACCTGGCCGGCCGTGTGTACGCCGGCGTGCCTGCGCCGAAGAACCTGGTGGTGCCGCCGCATCGCTATGAGAGCGACACCCGCATCGTCGTCGGCGAAGATCAGGGGGCGGCATAATGACTGGCAAGAAGTCCGATAAGACCCTCTACCCGAACCGGGTGGCGGAGGCAGCGCAGAAGAACCGCCTGGTGGCGTGGATCGACGAGCGCTTCCCGCTCACCGAGCTGTGGGAGGAGCACGTCTCCAAGTACTACGCGCCGAAGAACTTCAACTTCTGGTACTTCTTCGGCTCGCTGGCGCTGCTGGTGCTGGTCATCCAGATCGTCTCCGGCATCTTCCTGACCATGAACTACAAGCCGGCCGGCGATCTCGCCTTCGGCTCGGTCGAGTACATCATGCGCGACGTGGAGTGGGGGTGGCTGATTCGCTACATTCACTCGACCGGTGCCTCGGCCTTCTTCGTGGTCGTCTACCTGCACATGTTCCGCGGCTTGCTGTACGGCTCCTACAAGACGCCGCGCGAGCTGATCTGGATCTTCGGCATGCTGATCTACCTGTGCCTGATGGCCGAAGCCTTCATGGGCTATCTGCTGCCGTGGGGCCAGATGTCCTACTGGGGCGCGCAGGTGATCATCAACCTGTTCGGTGCGGTGCCGTTCGTCGGCGAGGATCTCTCGCTGTGGATCCGCGGTGACTACAACGTCTCCGAGGTCACGCTGAACCGCTTCTTCGCGCTTCACGTGATCGCCGTGCCGCTGATCCTGGTGTTCCTGGTCATCGCCCACATCATGGCGCTGCACCAGGTCGGCTCCAACAACCCGGACGGCATCGAGATCAAGAAGCAGAAGAACGAGAACGGCATTCCGCTCGACGGCATTCCGTTCCATCCGTACTACACGGTGAAGGACATCCTCGGCGTGGCCGGCTTCCTGCTGGTGTTCTGCGCGGTGATCTTCTTCGCGCCGGAGTTCTTCGGTCTGTTCCTCGAGGCGCCCAACTTCGAGCCGGCCAACCCGCTGAAGACGCCGGATCACATCGCGCCGGTGTGGTACTTCACGCCGTTCTACGCGATCCTGCGCGCCGTGCCGAGTATGGCTGGCTCGGCTTTCCCGGGCGTGGCGGCCATGGGCCTGGCGATCATCCTGCTGTTCCTGCTGCCCTGGATCGACCGCGGCAAGGTCCGCTCGATCCGCTACCGCGGTTTCGGCTACAAGGTTGCGCTGATGCTGTTCGCCGTCGACTTCGTGATGCTCGGCTACCTGGGCCTGCAGCAGCCGACCGTCGTCAAGACCGCTCTGGCGCAGATAGGTACCGCTTACTACTTCGGGTTCTTCGTTTTCCTCTGGGTCTACACCGCCTTCGGGCTGGAGAAGACCAAGCCGGTGCCGGAGAGGGTGACCTTCAAATGAGAAAGTTCCTAATCGCGATCCTCTTTGCGACGGTGCCCGCTTTGAGCTGGGCCGCCGGTGGCCAAGGTGAGCTGATGCGGGTCGATGTCGACCCGTACGACAAGGCGTCGCTGCAGAACGGCGCCAAGCTCTACATCAACTACTGCGCGGGCTGCCATTCCGCCGAGTACATGCGCTTCAAGCGGCTGGCCGCCGACCTGAGCCTGCCGGAGGATCTGGTCGAGAAGTACCTGATCTTCACCGGCGCCAAGATCGGCGACACCATGTGGACGGCGATGGACAAGCAGGATGCCGCCCGCTGGTTCGGCGTGGCGCCGCCCGATCTGTCGCTGATCGCCCGCCGCCGCGGCACCGACTGGCTGTACACCTACCTGAACAGCTTCTATCGCGACGACGCCAAGACGGTCGGCTGGAACAACCTGGTGTTCCCCGACGTCAGCATGCCGCACGTGCTGTGGGAGCTGCAGGGCGTGCCGCTGCCGGTCTACAGCGAGGTGATGCAGGGCGATACGCCGGTGGTGGTGGTCAGCGGCACGCAGGTCGCCGAGGGCAGCGGCGCGCTGAGCGCCGAGGAGTACCGTCGGGCGACCCGTGACCTGGTCAACTTCCTGGCCTACGTGGGCGAGCCGATCAAGGCCTATCGCCAGCAGCTGGGCGTCAAGGTCATGCTGTTCCTGCTGGTGTTCTTCTTCGTCTCCTATCTGCTCAAGAAGGAGTTCTGGAGAGACGTGCATTGATCGACGAACGAGGCCGCGCATCGCGGCCTCGCCCCCAGTCGATGTGACCGCACCGCCGAGCGGCGGAACGGGAAATCGCGAAGGCCTTTCGGTGGACGAAGCAGACACCGGAAGGCCTTTGCATTTGGGGAGTGTCGGCCGCACGCACTTTCCTCCCGGCGGTGAATTGACCATGATGAACGATACGGTCGCATCGGAGTGGCCGCATGGGCTCGGGGAACCGGGCGGGAACTGCCGAGGTAAGAGAGCGAGGTCATGACATCCAGCCGACCCTATCTGATACGCGCGCTCTACGAATGGATCGTCGACAACGGGCTTACGCCCTACATCCTGGTCGACGCGGAGAGGGAAGGGCTCAACGCGCCCACGGAGTACGCCGATAACGGCAAGCTGGTGCTCAATATCGCCCCTCGGGCCGTGCGCGAACTCAATGTCGGTAACGACGCGATCACCTTCAGCGCCCGTTTCGGCGGCGTCGCCCGCGATGTGTATGTGCCGGTTCAGGCGGTGATGGCCATCTACGCCCGCGAGAACGGTCAGGGCATGCTGTTCAGCGAGCGCGAGGACGGCGGCGGCAGCCCGCCACCGGGGCCGCAGGGCCAGGGGCAGGGCAAGAGCGGCGGTCGGCCGACGCTGCGGGTGGTCAAGTAGCGGGAGAAGCCATGGCGATCGAGGTGGTAGAGGCCGATATCACCACCCTCGTGGTCGATGCCATCGTCAACGCCGCCAATTCGACCCTGCTTGGCGGCGGTGGCGTCGACGGCGCCATTCATCGTCGGGCCGGACCGGAACTGCGCGCCGCCTGCGCCACGCTGGGCGGCTGCCGTACCGGCGACGCGAAGCTGACGCCCGGGTTCAGGCTTCCCGCCCGCTACGTGATCCATACGGTCGGTCCGATTTGGAACGGCGGCGGGCGCGGTGAAGACGAGCTGCTGGCGGCCGGCCGCTAGCCGGCACGCCCTGGCGCGTCAGTCGATCAGCTCGAACAGCCGCACCACCTTGCGCACGCCCTGCGTGCGTCGCACCTGATCGCTCACCTTCTCGGCCTCTTCGCGGGTCACCAGGCCCATCAGATAGACCGTGCCGGCTTCGGTGACGATCTTCACCCGGGTCGGATCGAAGCCTTCGATGTCGACGCCGAGCAGGCTGGATTTGGCGGCGGTGGTGATCAGCGCGTCGTTGCTGCGCGACGCCAGCGAGCTCGGCGCCGAGATCACCAACTCGTTGTGCACCTGCCGCACCTTCTCGTGCTCGCGCGCATACTGCGCGGCGCGCAGCCCCAGTTCCCGAGTCGGCACCTCGCCAGTCAGCAGCACGATCTGGTTGTAGCTGGTGACGCTGATGTGGGTGTCGTCGCCGAAATCCTTGTCCCGGGCGAGCCGATCGTAGAGCGTCGCCTCGATGAGCTGATCCTGGAGCACGGCCGAGGCAGTGCGCCGATCGTGAGCGACCGCCACGCCGGCGGCCGCGCCTCCCACCACCAGCGGCACGCAGCCAGCCAGCGCTCCAGCCAGTACGGTCATGGCGAGAGCGGCGGTAGCGATACGCATACGCATTACTCCGGGTTGAACAGATATTGATCGATCAAATCGCATAGGCAGTGGATGACCAGGAGATGGACTTCCTGGATGCGGGCCGTGACGGTGGCCGGAACCCGGATCTCCACATCGTCGGGGGTGAGCAGCGTCGCCATCGCGCCGCCCTCGCGCCCGGTCAGCGCCACCACGCGCATGTCCCGTGCGTGCGCGGCGTCGATGGCGGAGACCACGTTCGGGGAGTTGCCGCTGGTGCTGATCGCCAACAGCACGTCGCCGGGCCGGCCCAGTGCCCGCACCTGCTTGGCGAATACGTCGCGGTAACTGTAGTCGTTGGCGATCGAGGTCAGGGTCGAGCTATCGGTGGTTAGCGCCACCGCCGGTAGACCCGGCCGTTCCATCTCGAAGCGGTTGAGCAGTTCCGATGAGAAGTGCTGCGCGTCCGCCGCCGAGCCGCCATTGCCGCAGCTGAGGATCTTGCCTTCCTCATGCAGGCAGTGGGCCATGATTTCGGCGGCGCGGACCACCACGCCAACCAGCTGGTCCATCGCCATCTGCTTGGTGCGGATGCTTTCGTGGAAGTGCTGTATCACTCGCTCGTGCGGATCCATGGGGTTCCTTTCGGCTATCGCTCGTTCAGCCGGCGTCGAAGGCGCCGGGAATCCAGGTCAAGTTATCGTCGCCGTCGACGCTCACCACATCGAAGCGGCAGGGCGGCAGGCGCGGCTGGTTCTGCAGGTAGTGCTGCGCGGCCGCCACCAGCCGTCGAATCTTGCGCCGGTCGACGCTGTCGGCGCCGCTGCCGAAACCGCCGTGCCGGCGCTCCCGCACCTCGACGAACACCAGGGTGGCGCCGTCGCGCATGATCAGGTCGATTTCGCCCAGACGGCAGCGGTAGTTGCGCTCCAGCAGCTGCAACCCGGCCCGCGTCAGATGAGCGGCGGCCAGCCGCTCGGCCCGTTCACCGCGGCGCAATCGCATCCGCCGGGCCCGGCCCGAAGGGACCGCCGACATTGACCACCGGCTGCGGACGCCCGCCGACGAAGCGCGCCGCCTGCAGCTGCCGGCGAATCCGTCCTTGCGCGTCCAGACTAAGCACTCCGCTGACGCCGTCTATCGACTCGCCCACATGTTGGCGCATTGCTTCCAGGTAGCCAACCAAGCGGTAGGCGTCCATGCCGAACGCGTACAGGCGCGGGAACTGCGCCTGCGGCGGCGCCGGCTCCTCGGTCGTATCGGCAGTGGTGTCGTCGGGGCCGGGCTCGGGGGAGGGCTCGACAGCCTGGGTCAGCGACCACGGCATGTCGACGAACTCGATGCCGTCGAGATCGTGGTCACTGGTCGGGTTGGGGGTGCCGCTGTAGACGTGCGAGGTCGCCACCACCGGGACGTTCAGGGCGCGGAAGAACCGCAGCTGCGGCTGGATCAGCCGCGCCTCCCGCGGGAAGGCGCCGATGAAGATGGCGTCGATGTCGCCCCGGCGATACGGCTCGAACCGGATGTCGTTGCGCAGGGCCGCGCGCAGCTGGCGATAGCGCCGATCGCTGGCGTCGAGATTGAGCAGGGCGCGGATCGGCTCGCTGAAGTCGGTGGCGCGCGGGTCGTAGCTTGCGGTTTCCAGCACGGTGCCCCCGCCGCTTTCCAGCCGCGCGGCGAACGCGGCGCGGACGCGCGCGCCCCAGTCGCCTTCCGGGGTGAGAATCAGGATTCGCTGGTAGCCGCGCGCCAGCGCGTAGTCCGCGGCGGCCACCGCCTCGTCCTCCGGCGTCAAACCGAACTGATAGAGGCCGGGTGGCACGAACTGTCCTTCCGGCAAGGTGTTCAGCGCCAGCACCGGCACCGTCAGGCTAGGGGTGGCCGCGGTCAGGGCGATTAGCGCTTCCTTGGTGAGCGGTCCGATCACCAGCTCGGCGCCCTCGTGCACCGCCTGCTGGTAAGCGGACGACACGCGCTGGCCGTCATCCGGACCGATATCGAGGATCGAGACTTCGGGCTTCTCGCCTTCCGTGAGGTCGTGGGCGGCGCGGATGCCTTCCAGGATGGCCTGTGCCGGCGCCGCCAGCGGGCCGGTGAGCGGCAGCAGCACAGCGATCTTCTGGTACTGGCGCGGCTCGGCTTGCGCGCTGCGGTTCAGCAGCTCGGGCACGATCTCGGCGGACGCCGGGTGCGCCGGATAGCGCTGTTGCCAGGCGTGGATGGCGTCGGCGAGGGCGCCGTTGAGGCGTTGGGTGCGGCTCAGAAACGCCAGCTCCAGCCAGCCACCGAAGAGGTCGGGTGGCGGCGGCATGAGCTCGCGCAAGTCCTCGAGCGGCACCTGTTCCAGCAGCGCCCACAGCTGGTGGCGATTGTCGGTCAGCTCGGCAGGGTCGGTGAGGAGCGGTTCGAGGTCGGCGCGCGCCTGCGCCGCCAGCAACGGTCGGTCGGTGGCCAGCACCAGCGCCCGCAGCCGCAGCCAATCCCCCAGCAGCGCCGCCGGCGGCGCCGGCAGCCGGCCCAGGCGGGTCAGCGCGACCTCGTTTTGCCCGCTGTCGTGCAGGATGCGTATTTGCGCCAGCTCCCAGCGGTAACGCTCTTCCGCCGACAGCGCTTCCACCGGCAGTCGCGCCAGCAGGGCCGCCGCGCGGTCGGGCTGTCGCGCCTGCAGGCGCAGTTCGGCGGCGCGCAGCAGCAGGCTGGCGCGACGCTCGCCGGCGGTGTCGGCGGCGCGCTCCAGCCGCGCGGCGGCGCCGGCCGGATCGCCGGCGGCCAGAGCGGCATCGGCCGCCGCTTCCGCCTCCGCGGCTGCGCTGGGCGGTTGCTGGACCGTGATCGGCTTGCCGGGGCGGGTGCCGCAGGCGGTCAGCGTCAGAGCCAGCGCGAAGGTCAGCAGGAGGGTTTTGGTACGGCGGCTCACATCCATGGGTGGTTACTCCGGGAAGACGCACTAATATAACGCAGCCCGTCCCGGTCACCTGTTAGGCGAGCCGGGCAAGTCCGTTTGCCGCGAGGGGCGCTACGTGTCGCATCAGGCTGGAGTTTTGTACGTCGTTGCCACGCCCATTGGCAATCTGGAGGATATCAGCCCCCGCGCGCTGCGCGTGCTGGGCGAAGCCGACCTGATCGCCGCCGAGGATACCCGCCATTCCGCCAAGCTGCTGCAGCACTTCGGCATCGGCACCCGCATGATCAGCTTGCACGAGCACAACGAGAGCCAGCAGCTCGGCGCGGTGTTGGACGCCGTGCTCGCCGGCGGTACGGTGGCGCTGATCAGCGATGCTGGCACGCCCTTGGTGAGCGATCCGGGCTACAAGCTGGTGCGCGAGGCTCACCGGCGGCGCATTCGAGTGGTGCCGGTGCCGGGGCCGAGCAGCGTTACCGCCGCGCTGTCGGCGGCCGGCTTGCCGACCGATCGCTTTGCCTTCGAGGGGTTTCTGCCGGCCAAAGCGGGGGCGCGGCGGCGGCTGTTGGAATCGCTGCGGGACGAGCCGCGCACCCTGGTGTTCTTCGAGGCTCCGCATCGTATTCGCGAGGCGCTGCAGGATCTGGCGGAGGTGTTCGGCGCGGAACGGGAGGCGGCCGTCGCCCGCGAGCTGACCAAGACTTTCGAGACCATCCGGCTAGCGCCGCTGGGGGAGCTGGCGGACTGGGTGGCGGGGGATGAAGACCAGCAGCGCGGCGAGTTCGTGGTGATGGTGGCCGGTCGGCGCGAGGTCGAGCCGAACGAGCGGGCGCTGGCGCAGGCCGAGCGGGTGCTGGTGGTGCTGCTGCGCGAGTTGCCGCTCAAGCAGGCGGCGAAACTGGCCGCGGAACTCACCGGTGTGGCCCGCAACGATCTGTATAAGCGCGCGCTCGAGATGAGTCGCGGCGACGACGCGGAGGCATGATAAGATACGCGACGGGAGTCGGTCGGACAGTCGCTGTGTCCTTCGGGGCATGGAGGAAAGTCCGGGCTCCACAGGGCGGAGTGCCAGGTAACGCCTGGGGGGCGTGAGCCCACGGAAAGTGCCACAGAAAACAGACCGCCGATGGCCTTCGGGCACAGGCAAGGGTGAAAAGGTGCGGTAAGAGCGCACCGCGCGGGTGGTAACACGCCGCGGCACGGTAAACCCCACTCGGAGCAAGACCAAATAGGGGAGCATTGGTGTGGCCCGCACTGCTCCCGGGTAGGTCGCTACAGGCGCACGGCGACGTGCGTCGCAGATGAATGGCTGTCCTCGACAGAACCCGGCTTATAGACTGACTCCCACCTTTTCCCATCTCGGGTGACATCCCCGAAACACGCGGGCGCTCAGGGCGCCCGCTTTCGTTTTTCAGCCCCGACATCATTAATTTTTCCTAACCCTGTGATTTGCAAATCGAAAGCGACGGATATCCGACGCTTGTTGCGGTCCATTCTGCCCCACTGCGCTAAGTGTTTGTTAGCAAAGACAGAATTAGCTGTTCCCTCGCTTGACAAGGCTTTGGGGCGGTACCTATAGTGTCGTCGAGTGGGACGAAGTGGAAAAAAATGGATTTTCGCGGCGCGTAGGGGGCGGGGTGTTCCGAGGGGTCAGCCAACTCAACCTGGACGACAAGGGGCGCTTGACGCTGCCGAGTCGTTACAGGGACAGGCTGCAGGAATGCTGCAACGGTGATCTCGTCATAACCGTCGACCCGGACCATTGCCTGCTCATCTATCCGCTGCCGGAGTGGGAAGAGATTCAGCAGAAGCTGCAGCGCCTACCCAGCTTCAACCCCAAGACCCGAGGGCTGCAGCGTCTTCTGATCGGTCACGCCACTGATGTGCCCATGGACAACAACGGACGGATCCTCGTGCCCCCCCCGCTCCGCGAGTTCGCCAACCTCAAGCGCAAGGTCGTGCTTGCCGGTCAAGGCAACAAGTTCGAGTTGTGGGACGAGGACGCATGGAACGAGCGGCGTGAGCAGTGGTTGGCGGAGGCTGCGGAAAGCTTGGCCGATGCCACCGAACTCGAATCGCTGTCTCTGTAGGTCATGAACGAACAACCGACACACCGCTCGGTCCTGTTGGACGAAGCGGTGGCAGCATTGGCCGTCCGGCCCGACGGGCTGTACGTGGATGGCACCTTCGGGCGCGGCGGCCACGCCGAGGCGATCCGCGCACGGCTGGGGCCGCAAGGACGGTTGTGGTTGATCGACCAGGACCCGGCCGCCGTCGATGAGGCGCGCCGCCGGTTCGGGGACGATCCGCGTTGCTTGGTGTGGCACGGCTCCTTCGCCGGCATTCGTACGCTGGCCGAGGAGCAGGGGTGCCTGGGGCGAATAGACGGGCTGCTGCTGGATTTGGGCGTGTCCTCGCCGCAGCTCGACGAACCTGAGCGGGGGTTCAGTTTTATGCGCGACGGACCGCTGGACATGCGCATGGACACCACGCGCGGCATGACGGCGGCGGAGTGGCTGGCGAGCGCCGAGCTCGGCGAGATCATCGCCGTGCTGCGCGATTACGGCGAGGAGCGTTTCGCGCCGAGGATCGCACGGGCGATCGTCGCGCGGCGGGAGACCGGCCAGCCGCTCGCTACCACCCGCGAGCTCGCCGAGCTGATCGCCGAAGCGGTGCCGACCAGGGAGAAGGGCAAGCATCCGGCCACCCGCAGCTTTCAGGCGATACGGATTTTCATCAACAGGGAATTGGAAGCCTTGTCTCGGATTCTGGCGGACGCCTGTGATCTCTTGGCCCCTCACGGCCGGTTGGCGGTGATCAGCTTTCATTCGCTGGAGGACCGAATGGTCAAGCGTTTCATGCGCGATAAGTCCAGCGTCGGGTACCTGCCGCCCGGTGTGCCGATCGTTCCGGATGAGCTCAAGCCGAAGTTGGCGCTGGTGGGCAAGGCCATCCGCCCGAGCGAGACGGAAGTGGCGGCCAACCCGCGTGCGCGCAGCGCGGTGTTGCGGGTGGCGGAGCGGCTGCCGTGAGGCCGCTGACCATGGTGAACGGTGCGTTGCTATTGGCGGTGCTCGGTTCGGCTCTTGGGGTGGTTTATGTCCAGCATCAGAGCCGCCGGCTGTTCGTGGAGTCGCAGGAGCTGCAGCGGGAGGCCGATCGGCTCGGCGTCGAATGGAACATGCTGCAACTCGAACAGGCGGCGTGGGCCAGCCATGGCCGCATCGAGCGGCTAGCCCGCGAGCGCCTCGACATGCGGATTCCGTCGCGGGATGACGTGGTGATCCTCAGACAATAGGCAAGAACGACACGTGCTGCGAGACGCGCAAAAAGACAAGCCGAGCATCCTGCCGCTGTGGCGGCCGGCGGTGCTGCTGCTTGCCCTGGGGGGGCTGGCGGCGGGGCTGGTGGTGCGTGCGTTCGATCTGCAGGTGCTGGATAAGCAGTTCCTGCTCGATCAGGGGCAGCAGCGGCACTTGCGCGTGGTGGAAATCCCCGCCCATCGCGGTGTCATCTCCGATCGCAACGGCGAGCCGCTGGCCATCAGCTCGCCGGTGGACTCGGTATGGGCCGATCCGAGCCGGCTGGTGACGGCTCTGGATCGTGTTCCGGAGCTGGCCAAGCTGCTGGAGCTCGACGCGCGCGTGCTCGCGCGCCGCATCCAGGAGCGCAGCGACAAGGAGTTCCTGTATCTCAAGCGTCATGTCACGCCCGAGCTGGCGGCGCGGGTCATGGATCTGCAGCTGCCGGGCGTGAGCCTGCAGCGCGAGTACCGTCGTTTCTACCCCGCCGGCGAGGTGGCCGCGCACGTGGTTGGTTTCACCAATATCGACGACCACGGGCAGGAAGGCGTCGAGCTGGCCTATGACGATTGGCTGCGGGGCGAGCCCGGCGCCAAGCGGGTCATCAAGGACCGGCTCGGGCGGGTGATCGAGGACGTCGAGAGCATTCGCGCGCCGCAGCCGGGCAGGCCGCTGACCCTGAGCATCGATCGCCGCCTGCAATACCTGGCCTACCGCGAGCTCAAGGCGGCGGTGCAGGAGCAAGGCGCGCGCGGCGGCTCGCTGGTGCTGCTCGACGCCGCCACCGGCGAAGTGCTGGCGATGGTCAACCAGCCGGCCTACAACCCGAACAACCGCACTGAGATCAATCCGCAGTCGCTGCGCAACCGCGCCGTCACCGACGTCTACGAGCCCGGTTCGACCGTCAAGCCGTTCACCGTGGTGGCAGCCCTGGAGTCCGGGCGTTATCGGCCGGACTCCATGATCGACACCGGTCCGGGCTTCATGACGGTAGGCCGTTTCACCATCAAGGACACGCGGCCGCTGGGGCGCATCGATCTCACCACGCTGCTGCAGAAATCGAGCAACGTCGCGTCCGCGCGGATCGGCTTGGACTTGCCGCCGGAGGCCGTTTGGGGGCTGCTGGCGCGCGTGGGGTTCGGTCAGGCGACCGGCGCCGGTTTTCCCGGCGAGGCCGTCGGCGCGCTGCCGCCGAAGCCGCCTCGCTACGAATCGGAGCGCGCCGCCTTGTCCTACGGCTACGGGGTGTCCGCCACCCCGTTGCAGTTGGCCCACGCCTACACCGTGCTGGCGGCCGACGGAGTGCGTCGGCCGATTTCGTTCCTGGCGGTGTCCGAGCCACCGCCGGGCGAACAGGTGCTCGATCCGCAGATCGTGCGGCGGGTGCGCGCCATGATGGAAACGGTGGTGTCCGACGGCGGCACCGCGCCGACCGCGCGAGTGCACGGCTATCGGGTTGCTGGCAAGACCGGCACCGTGCGCAAGGCCGGTCGCGGCGGCTATGTGGATAGCGCTTACGTGTCGTTCTTCGCGGGCATGGCCCCGGCCAGCAAACCGCGGCTGGTGATGGTGGTGATGATCGACGAACCGCACGCCGACTCCTATTACGCCGGGCGGGTGTCGGCGCCGGTGTTCGCCCGGGTGATGGCCGGCGCGTTGCGGTTGCTGAACGTCGCGCCCGATGACCTACCGGCCTCGGGCGCGCTGGTGGCGGCCAACGGGGGGCTGCGCTGATGGACGCCACGATCATGGCCAGCGCCGGTCGATCCTTGGTGGAGCTGCTGTCGCCGTGGGCGCGGGTCGCGCCCGCCGATGAACGCGTCATCACCGGGCTGGCGTTGGACAGCCGCGATGTGCGGCCTGGCAGCCTGTTCGTCGCCATGCCCGGTAGCCGCCAGCATGGTCTGGATTTCCTCAGCGACGCGGTGCGCCGCGGCGCTGTCGCCGTGGTTTACCAACTCGGTTGCGGTCTCGACGCCGCCGGAATGGACGAGCTAGCCGCCAGCGCCGGGGTGCCGCTGATCGAGATGCCCGCGCTGCGCCGCGACCTGAGCGCGTTGGCGGCGCGCTTCTACGGCGAGCCGAGCCGCAGCATGAGCGTGATCGGCGTTACCGGCACCGACGGCAAGACCTCGGTCAGCCAGTTCCTGGCTCAGGCGCTAAGCACGGAGCAAACCCCCTGCGGGGTGATCGGCACCCTCGGCTACGGCCTGCTCGGCGCGCTCGCTCCCGGCGCTCATACCACGCCCGACGCCATTACCGTGCAGCGCCTGCTGGCCGAGATGCGCGCGAGCGGGGCGCGCTACTGCGCCATGGAGGTGTCCTCGCATGCGCTGGACCAAGGCCGCGTCGAGGCGGTGCGCTTCACGGTGGCGGTGCTGACCAACCTTACCCGCGATCACCTCGACTATCACAAGACCGAGCGGGCCTATGCCGACGCCAAGGCCCGGCTGTTCGCCATGCCCGGTCTGCGCCACGCGGTGCTGAACCGCGACGACGCCTTCGGCCGCCGGATCATGGCCGAGCTGCCGGCCGGGGTCCGCTGCTGGGATTACAGCCTCGATCCCCAGTGCCAGACGGCCGCGGTGATCTGCCGCAAGCTCGAGTACCTGCCGGACGGTCTGCGCTTGGAGGTGCAGACCCGCTTCGGCACGGTCACGCTGCGGTTGCGGCTGCTCGGCCGCTTCAATGCCGCCAACGCCTTGGCGGTGCTCGCCACGCTGCTGGCGCTAGGGCTGCCGCTGGCGGAGGCGGCGCGACGGGTCGAGGCGCTGCGGCCGGTGACCGGGCGCATGGAATGCTTCGGCGGTCCGCAGCTGCCGCTGGCGATCGTCGATTACGCGCATACCCCGGCGGGGTTGGCGGCGGCGCTGGATGCGGTGCGCGCCCACGCCATTGGCAATGTCTGGTGCGTGTTCGGTTGCGGCGGCGACCGCGACCGCGGCAAGCGCCCGCAGATGGGCGCGGTGGCGGACGCCAAGGCCGACGAAATCGTCCTCACCGACGACAACCCCCGCACCGAGGATCCGGAGCGGATCATTCGCGAGATTCTCGTCGGCATCGAGCGTCATGAACCGTTCATCGTGCGCGATCGCGCCGTCGCCATCCGGCTGGCGCTGGAGTCGGCCGGCCCGGCCGACGTAGTGCTGATCGCCGGCAAGGGCCACGAAGTCCATCAGATCGTCGGGACTCAGAAACTGCCGTTCGACGATCGCGAACAAGTGCAGCGCGTGCTGCAGGAGCTGCAACAGTGGAACCGATGAGGCTGTCCGAGATCGCCGCCGTGCTGGGCGCGCCGCTGCGCGGCGCCGACGCGTCGATCGCGGCCGTGGCTATCGACAGCCGCCGACTTAAGCCGGGTGAACTCTTCGTCGCCATCAGCGGTCAGCGCTTCGACGGTCATGATTTCATCGCCGCGGCGGCGGCCGCCGGCGCTGCCGGCGCGCTTGTCCAGCGGGCCGGCGACTGGGGGCTGCCGCATATCGTGGTCGACGACACCCGCTTGGCGCTGGGCCGCCTGGCGAGGGCCTTGCGCTTGCGGCTGCCGGTCCGTTTGGTCGGTGTCACCGGCAGCAACGGCAAGACCACGGTGAAGGAAATGACGGCGTCGATCCTGCGCCGGCTCGGTCCGGCGTTGCACACCGAGGGCAATCTCAATAACGACCTCGGCGTGCCGCTGACCTTGCTGCGTCTGGACCGCAGCCACGTCTTCGGCGTGATCGAGATGGGCGCGAGCCACGCGGGCGAGATCGACTACCTGGCGCGTTTGGCCGTGCCCGATGTGGGCGTGGTGACCAACGCCGGCCCGGCGCACTTGGCGGGTTTCGGCAGCGTGGACGGTGTGGCGCGGGCCAAGGGCGAGTTGTTCGCGGCGCTGCCCGAGCACGGCGTGGCCGTGATCAACGCCGACGATCCGTATGCCGCGCTCTGGCGCGGTCTGGCGGGGGCGCGTCGCGTGATCGACTTCGGACTGGCCTCCGCGGCGGCCGTGACGGCCGAGCGAATCGTGGGCAGCCGTTTCCTGCTGCGCGTCGATACCGGGCGGGTCGAGGTCGAGTTGCCGCTGCCGGGGCGTCACAACGTGATGAACGCGCTGGCCGCGGCGGCGGCGGCGACCGCGCTCGGCGCGCCGCTGGAGGCCGTCGCCGAAGGGCTGGCGGCGACGCCGCGGGTCAAGGGGCGGCTCAACTGGCTGGACGGGATCGGCGGCGCGCGGCTGCTGGACGACACCTACAACGCCAACCCGAATTCGCTGCGGGCGGCGCTGGAGGTGCTGGCGGCCGAGCCGGGCGAACGCTGGCTGGCGCTCGGCGACATGAGCGAACTGGGCCCTCAGGCTCGCGAGCTACATGCGCGGGTCGGCGAATGGGCACGCGAGTTGGGCGTGTCGCGGCTGTTCGCGGTGGGGCCGCTGGCGGCGGAGGCGGCGCGGGTTTTCGGCCCAGATGGCGAGCATTTCCCGGACAAGGGCGCGCTGGTGACCGCCGTGCGTGAAGGATTGCGGCCAGGGGTGGCCGTGTTGATCAAGGGATCGCGTGTCATGGGCATGGAGCAGGTGACGCAAGCGCTCACCGCGCCCACGGCGATCCGAGGCGAGGAAACCTAGGTGCTGCTGCTCCTGGCCGAATTGCTTTCCGATTGGGTGAAGGCGTTCAACGTCTTTCAGTACTTGACCCTGCGCGCCATTCTCGGCGCGCTCACGGCGCTGGGCATTTCGTTGCTGGTGGGACCGGCGATGATCAACAAGCTGCGGCTGTATCAGATCGGCCAGCACGTGCGCACGGACGGTCCGCAGAGTCATCTGGCCAAGGCCGGCACGCCCACCATGGGCGGTACCCTGATCCTGGTGGCGATCGCCGTGGCCACGCTGGCGTGGGGCGACCTGCGCAATAAATATGTGTGGTTGGTGCTGGTGGTGACGCTGCTGTTCGGGGCGGTGGGCTTCGCTGACGACTACAAGAAGCTGATCCTCAAGAACAGCAAGGGTTTGTCGGCGCGCGCCAAGTATTTCTGGCAGTCGGTGTTCGGCCTGGGCGCGGCGGTGATCATCTACGCCGGCGCCAGCACGCCGGGCGAAACGGCGCTGCTGATCCCCTACGCCAAGAATCTGGCCATTCCGCTCGGCGTGCTGTTCATCCCGTTCGCCTATTTCGTGATCGTCGGCTCCTCCAACGCCGTCAACCTCACCGACGGCCTGGACGGGCTGGCGATCATGCCGACCGTACTGGTCGCCGGCGCGCTGGCGGTGTTCGCCTACGCCGCCGGCCACAGCATCTTCGCCAACTACCTGGGCATCCCCTACGTCGCCGGCGTCGGCGAGCTGGCGGTGTTCTGCTCGGCCATGGTCGGCGCGGGCCTCGGCTTCCTCTGGTTCAACGCCTACCCGGCGCAGGTGTTCATGGGCGACGTCGGCGCGCTGGCGCTGGGGGCGGCGCTCGGCCTGGTGGCGGTGCTGGTGCGCCAGGAGATCGTGCTGTTCATCATGGGCGGCGTGTTCGTGCTGGAGACCGTGTCGGTGATGCTGCAGGTCGGCAGCTTCAAGCTGCGCGGCAAGCGCATCTTCCGCATGGCGCCGATCCATCATCACTTCGAGCTCAACGGTTGGCCCGAGCCGAAGGTGATCGTGCGCTTCTGGATCATCACCGTGATCCTGGTGCTGATCGGCCTGGCCAGCCTCAAGGTGCGGTGATCCCCATGCAGCCAAACGGGCACGATCGGCGCGGACTGACGGTGGTGGTGGGCCTGGGCAAGACCGGCCTCGCCTGCGCGCGTCATCTGGCCGCCGCCGGCGCGGCGGTGGCGGTGACCGACAGTCGCACCGCGCCGCCGGGTCTGGAGCGGTGCCGGCGCGAGCTGCCGGACGTCGAGCTGCGGCTGGGCGGCTTCGATGCCGCGCTGCTGGCCGAGGCCGCCGAGATCGTGATCAGCCCCGGCGTCTCCCTCAAGGAGCCGGCGCTGGCCGCGGCGCTGGCGCGCGGCGTGCCCGTGGTGAGCGAGATCGAGCTGTTCGCCCGCGTCGCCCGCGCGCCGGTGGTGGCCATCACCGGCTCCAACGGCAAGAGCACCGTGACCACGCTGGTGGGGCTGATGGCCGAGCGCGCCGGCGTGGACGTGGCCGTGGGCGGTAACCTGGGGACGCCGGCGCTGGAGTTGCTGCGCCAGCCCGAGCCGGCGCTGTACGTGCTGGAGCTGTCCAGCTTCCAGCTCGAAACCACCGAGAGCTTGCGTCCGGCGGCGGCGACCGTGCTCAACATCAGCGCCGACCACATGGACCGCTACGACTCGCTCGAGGAATATGCCGCGGCCAAGGCGCGGATCTTCCGCCGCGCCGAAGCGGCGGTGCTGAACGCCGACGATCCCATGGTGATGGCCATGGCCGCGGCCGGACGCACGGTGGCCTTCAGCGTGGCCGGTCCGCAGCCTGACGGCTTCGGCGTGACCGAACGCGACGGCGACCTCTGGCTGGTTCGCGACGGCCAGCTGCTGCTGCCGGCCGGCGATGTGCGCATTCCAGGCCGCCACAACCTGGCCAACGCCCTGGCGGCGCTGGCGTTGGGCGAGGCGGTAGGGCTGCCGCTGCCGGCCATGGCCGAGGTGTTGCGCGAGTTTCCCGGCTTGCCCCACCGCACCCAGTGGGTGGGCGAGGCGCGGGGCGTGGCTTGGTACGACGACTCCAAGGGCACCAACGTCGGCGCGACCCTGGCGGCGGTGCAGGGCATGAGCCAGCCGGTGGTGCTGATCGCCGGCGGCGACGGCAAGGGTCAGGATTTCGCCCCGCTGCGCGCGGCCCTGCAGCAGAAAGCGCGGGCGGTGGTGTTGATCGGCCGCGACGCGCCGCTGATCGAGCAGGCCATCGCCGGCGCGGTGCCGACCGTGCGCGCCGTTGACATGGACGACGCCGTGCGCCAGGCGCGGACGCTGGCGCAGGCCGGTGACGTGGTGCTGCTGTCGCCGGCCTGCGCCAGTTTCGACATGTTCGAGGGCTACGCGCACCGCGGGCAGGTGTTCCGCGACGCGGTGCGGAGGTGGGCGCTATGAGCGTCGATGCGCTCTACACCGGCGACCGTCCGCACGTGGCGCGCAAGCTGCCGGTGCTGCCCAACCTCGATCCGGGGCTGGTGGCGGCGCTGGCGGCGATCGCCTTGCTCGGACTGGTGATGGTGTTCTCGGCCTCGGTGTCGTTGGCCGACAAGAGCTACGGCGATCCGCTGTTCTTCTTCAAGCGCCAGCTGCTGTTCCTCGGTGCCGGCCTCGTCATGGCCTGGCTGCTGCTGCACGTGCCGCTGCAAGTCTTGGAGCGAGTGAGCGTGCCGCTGCTGCTGTTCGCCTACCTGCTGCTGGTGCTGGTGCTCATTCCGGGCATCGGCCGCGAGGTCAACGGCGCCCGGCGCTGGATTCCGCTGGGGGTGTTCAACCTGCAGGCGTCGGAGCTGGCCAAGCTGCTGGTGTTCGTCTACCTGGGCTCCTACCTGGTGCGCCGGGCCGACGCCGTCAAGCAGCGCTGGAGCGCGTTCCTGGTACCGATCGGGGTGATGCTGCTGGCCGGCATGCTACTGCTGGCCGAGCCCGACTTCGGCGCGTTCGTGGTGATGTTCGGCACCGGCTTGAGCATGCTGTTCCTGGCCGGTGTGCCGTTGTGGCGCTTCGCCGTGCTGGTGGGCGTTTTCGTCGGCGGCGCGGCGCTGCTGATCCTGACTTCGCCGTATCGCTTCAAGCGTCTCACCGGCTTCCTCGATCCCTGGGCCGATCCGTTCGACAGCGGCTTCCAGCTCACCCAGTCGCTGATCGCCATAGGCCGCGGCCAGTGGTTCGGCGTCGGCCTCGGCGGCAGCGTGCAGAAGATGTTCTACCTGCCGGAGGCGCACACCGACTTCCTGTTCGCGGTGACCGCCGAGGAGCTGGGGCTGGTCGGCGTGCTGGTGCTGATCGGGCTGTACGCGGTGGTGGTGTGGAAGGCCTTCGTCATCGGCACCCGCAGCCTCAAGGGCGGGCAGCTGTTCGGCGGCTACATCGCCTACGGCGTCGGCCTGTGGTTCGGCATGCAGGCCTTCGTCAACATGGGCGTGAACATGGGGCTGCTGCCCACCAAGGGGTTGACGCTGCCGTTGATGAGTTACGGCGGCAGCAGCCTGATCACCACGCTGATGGCGCTGGCGCTGCTGCTGCGAGCCGATTTCGAGTTGCGGGTGTCGAGCATGGGGGCGCTGCCCGCGCCGTGGAGGGCCGCCGCATGAACGAGGAGCGACCGGTGATGATCGTCGCGGGCGGTACCGGCGGCCACGTGTTCCCGGCCATCGCCGTGGCCGAGCGGCTGCGCGCCAGGGGCGTGCCGGTGGTCTGGTTGGGCACCGAGGCGGGTCTGGAGGCGCGGGTGGTGCCGGCGGCTGGCATTACCCTCGAACCGATCACGGTGCGCGGGCTGCGCAGCAAAGGGCTGCGCGGCTGGCTGGGCGCGCCGTTCATGGTGCTGCGGGCGACGCTGCAGGCGCTGCGCATCCTGCGCCGCCACCGACCGCGGGCGGTGCTCGGCATGGGCGGCTACGTGTCCGGTCCCGGCGCGCTGGCGGCCAAGCTGCTGGGCGTGCCGCTGCTGATCCACGAGCAGAACGCCGTGGCGGGTTTCACCAACCGCAAGCTCAAGCCGCTGGCGGCCAAGGTGATGACCGGCTTCGAGGGCGTGTTCGGCGACGATGCCAAGGTGGTTCATACCGGCAATCCGGTGCGCCGCGACATCGCCGCGCTGCCGGAGCGGCGCACGTCGCGCGATGGCGCGCTGCATCTGTTGGTGCTGGGCGGCAGCCAGGGCGCACAGGCGCTGAACGAGACGGTGCCGGCGGCGCTGGCGCTATTGGACCCGGCCTTGCGGCCGGAGGTGCTGCATCAAGCCGGGCCCAAGCACCTGGCGGCGGCGGAGACCGCCTACGCCGCGGCGGGCATCGAGGCGCGCGTGGTGCCGTTCATCGACGACATGGCCGAGGCTTACCGCTGGGCTGATCTGGCGGTTTGCCGCGCCGGCGCTCTGACCCTGGCCGAGCTGGCCGTGGCGGGGGTGCCGTCGGTGCTGGTGCCGTTCCCGTTCGCGGTGGACGACCATCAGACCGTCAACGCCCGCCACCTGGTGGCGCGCGACGCCGCCGTGCTCTTCCCGCAGGACCAGCTCACCCCCGAGCGTCTCGCTCGCCTGCTGTCCGAACTGCTCGCCGACCGCACGCAGCTGCAGACGATGGCTGCCAATGCCCGTTCCCTGGGACGTCCGGACGCTGCCGATCGGGTCGCCCAGCTTTGTTTGGAGGCCGCCAGATGAGCGCTACCGAACGTCCTTGCTTCGATCACAGCCGGCTCGGCGCCATGGGCCGGGTTCGCCGGCTGCATTTCGTCGGCATCGGCGGCGCCGGTATGGGCGGCATCGCCGAGGTGCTGCTCAATCTCGGTTATGTGGTGTCCGGCTCCGATCTGCGCGAGAACCCGATGACCCAGCGCCTGGCCGGGCTGGGGGCGCGGGTGCAGATCGGCCATCGGGCCGAACACGTCGTCGGCGCCGACGCCGTGGTGGTGTCCTCGGCGGTGGCGCCCGACAATCCGGAGCTGATCGAAGCTCGCGCCAGGCGTATTCCGGTGGTGCCGCGCGCCGAAATGCTGGCGGAGCTGATGCGTTTCCGTTACGGCATCGCCGTGGCCGGCACCCACGGCAAGACGACCACCACCAGCCTGGTGGCCAGCCTGCTGGCCGAGGGCGGCCTGGACCCGACCTTCGTGATCGGCGGACGGCTCAACAGCGCCAACACCAACGCCCGGCTGGGCAGCGGCCGCTTCCTGGTGGCCGAGGCCGACGAGAGCGACGCCTCGTTCCTGTATCTGCAGCCCATGCTGGCGATCGTCACCAACGTCGACGCCGACCACATGAGCACCTACGGCGGCGACTTCGGCCGGCTGCGCGCCACCTTCCTGGAGTTCCTGCACCACCTGCCGTTTTACGGCCTGGCGGTGCTGTGCACCGATGATCCGGTGGTGCGCGGCATGGTGCCGGAGATCACCCGCCCGGTGCGCACCTACGGCTTCGACGCGGACGCCGATCTGCGCGCGCTGGACGTCGTGCACCGCGGCACGCGCACCGAGTTCCGCGTGCAGGGGCTGGACGGGCTCGATTTCCAGGTCGACCTCAATCTGCCGGGCCGGCACAACGTGCTCAACAGCCTGGCCGCCATCGTCATCGCCCACGAGCTTGGCGTGCCGGTGGAGGCGATGCGGCGCGCCTTCGCCAATTTCCGCGGCGTCGGCCGGCGTTTCCAGTCCTATGGCGAGATCGATCTGGCCGGCAAGCGCGTGCTGGTAGTGGACGACTACGGCCATCACCCCAAGGAGCTGGCGGCGACCCTGCAGGCGGCGCGGGCCGCGTATCCGCACAAGCGGTTGCTGCTGGCGTTCCAGCCGCATCGCTACAGCCGTACCCGCGATCTGTTCGAGGACTTCGTGCGGGTGCTGTCGGAAGTCGATGCGCTGGTGCTGCTCGACGTCTATCCGGCCGGTGAGGCGCCCATCGGCGGCGCCGACGGCCGCGCCCTGGCGCGGGCGATCCGTACCCGCGGTCACGTCAATCCGGTGTTCGTGGAAACCGTGGACGAGCTGATCGAGGTGCTGCCGAACGTGGCGCAGGACGGCGATCTGCTGCTGTCCATGGGCGCCGGCAACATCGGCAACGTCGGCCCGATGCTGCGGGCGCGTTACGGTGGGGAGGACGAGTCATGACGGCGGTCGTCGATCCGGTAGCGCCGCGCGGCCAGCTGCTGCTCGCCGAACCGATGAGCCGCCACACCACCTGGCGGGTCGGTGGCCCGGCCGAGCGCATGTACCGTCCGGCCGACATCGACGATCTGGCGGCGTTCCTGCGCGGTCTGCCGGTCGACGAGCCGCTGTTCTTCCTCGGGCTGGGCAGCAATCTGCTGGTGCGCGACGGCGGCATCCGCGGCACGGTGATCCTCACCGCCCAAGGCATGGACGGCTTGAGCCGGATCGGGCCGGACGAGGTGCGCGCCGAGGCCGGCGTGGCCTGCGCGCGGGTGGCGAAGTTCTGCACCCAGCACGGACTGACTGGCGCCGAGTTCCTGGCCGGGATCCCCGGCACCATGGGCGGCGCGCTGGCGATGAACGCCGGCGCCTTCGGCGGCGAGACCTGGGAACGGGTGGTGCGGGTGGAGACCATCGACCGCCGCGGCGAGCGCCGGCTGCGCGCGCCGGGCGATTACCGGGTGGGTTACCGCGAGGTGGTGGGGCCGGCCGACGAGTGGTTCGTCGCCGCTCATCTGCGCTTGCAGCCGGGCGACGGCGCCGAGGCCAGCGCTCGGGTCAAGGCGATGCTGGCCAAGCGCGCCGCCACCCAGCCGGTCGGCAAGCCGTCGTGCGGCTCCGTGTTCCGCAATCCGCCCGGCGACCATGCCGCGCGCCTGATCGAGGCGGCCGGTCTCAAGGGGCGGCGCATCGGCGGCGCCGAAGTGTCGGAGAAGCATGCGAATTTCATCATCAACACCGGTCGGGCCAGCGCGGCCGATATCGAACGCTTGATCCAGCTAATCCGGGAGACCGTGCTGGAACGCTTCGGTGTGGTGCTGGTGCCGGAAGTACGGGTGGTCGGCGAAGCGGGCGAACTCTCATGACGATAGCGACGGCGGAACAGGTCAAGGCGATGGGGCGGGTGGCCCTGCTGATGGGCGGGTGGGCCGCCGAGCGTGAGATATCGCTGCGCAGTGGCGCGCGGGTGCTCGATGCCCTGCGGGCGTTGGGGGTGGACGTCGGCGTGGTCGATCCGCGCGACGACGGCCTCGACCGCCTCAAGGAGTTCGACCGGGCGTTCATCATCCTGCACGGTCGCGGCGGCGAGGATGGCGTGATCCAGGGCGCGCTGGAGGCGCTCAAGCTGCCCTACACCGGCAGCGGCGTGCTCGGCTCGGCGCTGGGCATGGACAAGCTGAGCAGCAAGCGGGTCTGGCGCGGCGCCGGGTTGCCGACGCCGGAGTTCGTGCTGCTCGGCGACGACACCGACTGGGACGCGGTGGCCGCGCAACTGGGTATGCCGGTGATGGTCAAGCCGGTGCGCGAAGGCTCGTCGATCGGCATGAGCAAGGTCAGCGACGTGGCGGGGCTGGCCGCCGCCTATCGGCGCGCGGCGGAGTACGACCGGGTGGTGATCGCCGAGCGCTGGATCCGCGGCCAGGAGTTCACCGTGGGGATTCTCAACGGTCGCGCGCTGCCGGTGATCCGCCTGGAGACGCCGTGCGAGTTCTACGACTACGAGGCCAAGTACTCGCGCAACGACACCCGCTACCACTGCCCGTGCGGCCTGTCTCCGGCCGAGGAGGCGGAGGTGCAGCGGCTGGCGCTGCAGGCTTTCGACACCCTCGGCTGCAGCGGTTGGGGCCGGGTGGACCTGATGCGCGACGAGCAGGGCCGGTCCTGGCTGCTGGAGGTCAACACCGTGCCGGGCATGACAGACCACTCGCTGGTGCCGATGGCCGCCAAGGCCGCCGGCCTGAGCTTCGAGGCGCTGGTGTGGGAGATCCTCGGCACCAGCCTGAGGCGGGGGGAATGAGCGCATGATCGGTCCGGCCCAGGCCCTTCCGCGTCAGCCCGAGCCGCAGCGGCGTCGGCCGCTGCGCGCGCTCGGCCGCGGCTTGCTGGCGCTGGCGCTGGTGTTGGGCGTGGTCGGCGGCTGTGTGGCGGGCTGGCGCTGGCTGTCCGACCCCGAGCGCTTCCCGCTGCGGGCGGTGCGGGTCGATGGCCCGTTGCGCAAGGTGACCCAGGAGGAGCTGAGCGCGGCGATCGTGCCGTACCTGAACACCGGCATGCTGGGGCTGGACGTGAAGGCTATTCACCGCGCCCTGGAGGCCATCCCCTGGGTGGCCGAGGCCGGGGTGCGACGGCAGTGGCCGGGCACGCTGGTGCTGGTCATCCGGGAGCGCGAGGCGGTGGCGCGCTGGGGCGAGCGGGCCTTGCTCGACGCCGGCAGCCAAGTGTTCGCGCCGGCGCCCGAGACGTTCCCGGACGGTTTGCCGCTGCTGAGCGGTCCGGAGCGGTCCGAGGGCGAGGTCTGGGAGCGCTTTCAGCGCGTCCGCGCGCTGCTGGCCCGAATCGGCCAGCAGCCGAGCGAATTGCACCTGGACGCTCGCCGCTCCTGGCGGGCCGTGCTCGCCGACGGCACGTTGCTCCAGCTCGGGCCGGGCGAGGGCGAGGCGGCGCTGGAGCGCTTCGTTCGCGCCTATCCCAAGGTTTCTGCGCCGGAGGGTGCGCGTATCGCGCAGATCGACCTTCGGTACCCCAATGGTTTCGCGCTGGCCTGGCATGCGCCGGCCGCGGCGTCGCACGGACAGGAACGCAAATGATCAAGAAGTCTGATCGCAACCTTCTGGTCAGTCTCGATGTGGGAACGTCCAAGGTGGTCGCCATCGTCGGCGAGGTCAACTCGCAGGGCACGCTCGACGTGATCGGCATCGGTTCGCACCCTTCGCGCGGCATGAAGAAAGGCGTGGTGGTGAATATCGAGTCGACCGTGCAGTCGATCCAGCGCGCGGTGGAAGAGGCCGAGCTCATGGCCGGCTGCCAGATCCACTCGGTGTACACCGGCATCGCCGGCTCGCACATCCGCTCGCTCAACTCGCACGGCATCGTCGCCATCAAGGACAAGGAGGTGACGGCGGCCGACGTGGAGCGCGTCATCGACGCGGCGCGGGCGGTGGCGATCCCGGCCGACCAGAAGATCCTGCACATCCTTCCGCAGGAATTCATCATCGACAACCAGGAGGGCATCAAGGAGCCGATCGGCATGTCCGGCGTGCGCCTGGAGGCCAAGGTGCACATGGTCACCGGCGCCGTCAGCGCGGCGCAGAACATCATCAAGTGCGTGCGCCGCTGCGGCCTGGAGGTCGACGACATCATCCTCGAGCAGCTGGCCTCCAGCTACGCCTGCCTGACCGAGGACGAGAAGGAGCTGGGCGTGTGCCTGGTGGACATCGGCGGCGGCACCACCGATCTGGCGGTGTTCACCGACGGCGCGATTCGCCACACCGCGGTCATTCCCATCGCCGGCGATCAGGTCACCAACGACATCGCCGTGGCGCTGCGCACGCCGACCCAGTTCGCCGAGGAGATCAAGATCAAGTACGCCTGTGCGCTGTCGCAGCTGGCCAGCCCCGACGAGACCATCGAAGTGCCCTCGGTCGGTGAGCGTCCGCCGCGGCGGCTGTCGCGCCAGACGCTGGCGGAGGTGGTGGAGCCCCGCTACGAGGAGCTGTTCGCGCTGATCCAGGCCGAGCTGCGGCGCAGCGGCTTCGAGGACTTGATCGCCGCCGGCATCGTCCTGACCGGCGGCACCGCGAAGATGGAAGGCGTCATCGAACTGGCCGAGGAGGTCTTCCACATGCCGGTGCGGTTGGGCGTGCCGCAGAACGTCAGCGGGCTGGCCGACGTGGTGCGCAATCCCATCTACGCCACCGGTGTCGGGTTGCTGCAGTTCGGCTGGCACAACCGGGCGCAGCATGCGCAGGAGTTCAGAAGCGATTCAGGTATGAGCGGGCTGCTGGCCCGGATGAAGAGTTGGTTCCAGGGCAATTTCTAACGGTATCGGCAATCACGGGTTTCCATTTCAGTGCACGGTTTGCGAGCGCGATCGAGGAGGTAATGACAATGTTCGAGTTAATGGACTCTTATAGCCCTAGCGCCGTCATCAAAGTGATCGGCGTCGGCGGTGGCGGCGGCAACGCGGTGCAGCACATGGTGGCGGCGTCGGTCGACGGGGTCGACTTCATCTGCGCCAACACCGACGCGCAGGCGCTGCGCAACATGGCGGCGCGCACCACGCTGCAGCTGGGCAGCAACATCACCAAGGGACTGGGCGCCGGCGCCAATCCCAACATCGGTCGGGAAGCGGCGCTGGAGGATCGCGATCGCATCGCCGAGGTGCTGGAAGGCGCCGACATGGTGTTCATCACCGCCGGCATGGGCGGCGGCACCGGTACCGGCGCGGCCCCGATCGTCGCCGAAGTGGCCAAGGAGCTGGGCATCCTCACCGTGGCGGTGGTCACCAAGCCGTTCCCGTTCGAGGGCGCCAAGCGCATGCGCGTGGCGATGGAGGGTATCGAGCAGCTGTCCAAGCACGTCGACTCCCTGATCACCATTCCCAACGAGAAGCTGCTGTCGGTGCTGGGCAAGAACGTCAGCCTGCTGGACGCCTTCAAGGCGGCCAACGACGTGTTGCTCGGCGCGGTGAAAGGCATCGCCGAGCTGATCACCCGCCCCGGTCTGATCAACGTCGACTTCGCCGACGTGCGCACCGTGATGTCGGAGATGGGCATGGCGGTGATGGGCAACGGCGTGGCCCGCGGCGAGGGGCGTGCCCGTGAGGCGGCCGAGCGCGCCATCTCCAGCCCGCTGCTGGAGGATGTGGATATTGCCGGTGCCAAGGGCATCCTGGTAAACGTTACCGCCGGTCTGAACATGTCGATCGGCGAGTTCGACGAGGTCGGTAACGCCATTCGCGAGTTCGCCTCGGACGACGCCACCGTGGTGGTGGGTACCGTCATCGATCCGGAGCTGGAGGACGAACTGCGCGTCACGGTGGTGGCCACCGGTCTGGGGCAGCCCAGCGCGGCCCGTGTCGCGCCCCCGCAACTGCAGACGGTGAAGAAGCCGGCGATCCCGGCGGCGGCCACCGAAGTCGACTACAGCCGTCTGGAGCGGCCGGCGATCGCCCGCAAGAAGGCGGTCAACGATCGGTTCCAGGATGCGGCCGACGGCGATTTGGAGTACTTGGATATCCCGGCGTTCCTGCGTCGGCAAGCCGATTAAGCCTAAGTCCTCCCGATCGACCGTCGCACTGAAGCCACGGCAGGCCATCGGCCTGCCGTTTTTTTGCAACACCTCGAAACATTTTTACAACAGTGTGAAGTTGGTCTAAGATTGGTGCGTCGCACGATGCAGAATGGGCGACGACATCGATCACGACTTCGCTTCAACCCCTCGTCAGGGGCTCCCTGGACGGGCGGCAGCGGCCAGATTACGCAGGAGTAGCTTGCCATGATGCGGCAGCGGACCCTTAAGAACAGCATCCGGGCAACCGGTGTCGGCTTGCACACGGGTAAGAAGGTCTATCTGACCTTGCGGCCGGCTGCTCCCAACACCGGCATCATCTTCCGCCGCGTTGACCTCGACGAGCCGGTGGAGATCAAGGCCCATCCTCTCAACGTCGGCGATACCCAGCTGTCGACCTGCCTGGTCAACGGCGACGTGCGCGTCTCCACCGTGGAGCATCTGCTGTCGGCGATGGCCGGTCTGGGCATCGACAACGCCTATGTCGACGTGAGCGCGCCGGAAGTGCCGATCATGGACGGCAGCGCCGGTCCGTTCGTGTTCCTGATCCGTTCCGCCGGCATCGAGGAGCAGAACGCGCCCAAGCGCTTCATCCGCATCAAGCGCCCGATCCAGGTGCAGGATGGCGAGAAGTGGTGCCGCTTCGAGCCCTATGAGGGCTTCCGGGTCGGCTTCACCATCGACTTCGACCATCCGCTGTTCAAGGACGTCGACCGCCACGCCACGGTGGACTTCTCCACCACGTCGTTCGTGAAGGAAGTGAGCCGGGCGCGCACCTTCGGCTTCATGCGCGACATCGAATGGATGCAGAGCCGGCAGCTGGCGCTCGGCGGCAGCCTCGACAACGCCATCGTGGTCGATGATTACCGCATCCTCAACGAGGACGGGCTGCGCTACCGCGACGAGTTCGTCAAGCACAAGATCCTGGACGCCATCGGCGACCTGTATCTGCTCGGCCACAGCCTGATCGGCCACTTCGAGGGCTACAAGTCCGGTCATGCCCTGAACAACCGCCTGCTGCGCGCCCTGCTGGCCGAGCAGGAGGCCTGGGAGGCGGTGACCTTCGAGGACGCCAGCCACTCGCCGATCTCCTTCGAGCAGCCGGTCGCCGCCTGAGGCGAAGCTTCACTCGCCGGCCCGTGAGGGCCGGCCGCGGCGCGCCAGCCGCTCCAACGCCTGGCGCAACCTCTCATCCTCCATGCTCGCCGCCGCCTTGCGCAACTGCTCGGCCGCCGCGGCGCTGAGCGGCTCGCGCGGCGGCGGCGGCGCCGGTCGTTGCACCGCCGCGACCTTCACTTTCAGCGTGCGAGGCCGCGGTTGCTGCAGCTTCTCCAGCGCCGCCAAGATCTGATTCTGCGCATAGCGTAGGGTCGCCGCCCGCGCCGGCGAATCGGCGATCAGCACCATCGCCTCGGCATCCAGTCGCGCCAATTGCCAGCCTTCCGCCAGCGCCGGCGGCAAGCGCGCTCGTAGGTCGGCTTGCACCAGTCCCAGCATGCGTGCCCTGCCGAGCAGCCCGCTCAAGTTCTGTTCGGTCGCCAGCAACCGGCTCAGCCGGGTCGGTCCGTTGGAATTGCCGCTCATCGAGTGCCCATATCTACGTTGCGTAAGGACGCGTTGGTGAAACGCACTCACAATCCAGTCTCGATCAGCTATAGTAAGCCCCTTTCCGGATTGGCTGAAATCGCCATCCCCGGGCACATACAGGGGTCTGGGAGTACCTATGCTGAGTGCCATCGCGAAGAAAGTCTTCGGTAGCCGCAACGATCGACTGGTGGCGCGCATGCGCAAGGTGGTCGCGCGGATCAACGCCCTGGAGCCGCAGTTCGAGAAGCTTTCCGACGACCAACTTCGGGCCAAGACCGACGAATTCCGCAATCGGCTGGCCAACGGCGAGAAGCTGGACGCGTTGCTGCCGGAAGCGTTCGCGACGGTGCGCGAAGCGGGCAAGCGGGTGCTGGGCATGCGCCATTTCGATGTCCAGCTCATCGGCGGCATGGTGTTGCACGACGGCAAGATCGCCGAGATGCGCACCGGCGAAGGCAAGACCCTGGTGGCGACTCTGGCGGCCTACCTCAACGCGCTGCCCGGCAAGGGCGTGCACGTGGTCACCGTCAACGACTATCTGGCGCGGCGCGACGCCGCCTGGATGGGCAAGCTGTACAACTTCCTCGGTCTGACCACCGGCGTGGTGGTGCCAGGCATGTCGCCGGAGGAGAAACGCGCCGCCTACGCCGCCGACATCACCTACGGCACCAACAACGAATTCGGCTTCGACTATCTGCGCGACAACATGGCCTTCCGAAAGGAAGACCGGATGCAGCGCCCGCTTCACTACGCCATCATCGACGAGGTCGACTCCATCCTCATCGACGAGGCTCGCACGCCGCTGATCATCTCCGGTCCGGCCGAGGAGAGCAGCGAGCTGTATCTGCGGCTTAACCAGCTGGTGCCGAAGCTGCGCAAGCAGGATCGGGCGCCCGAGGAGGGCGTGGAGGACACCGGCGATTACTACGTCGACGAGAAGGCCCGGCAGGCTTACCTGACCGAGCAGGGCCAGGAGCGGGTCGAGGAGCTCATGCGCGAGGCCGGCCTGCTGGCCGAGGGCGACAGCCTCTACGACACCCGCAACATTGGCCTGGTGCATCACCTGTACGCCGCCCTGCGGGCGCACGCGCTGTTCCAGCGCGACGTGCACTACATCGTGCGCGACCGCCAGATCGTCATCGTCGACGAGTTCACCGGCCGCGCCATGCCTGGCCGCCGCTGGTCCGACGGCTTGCACCAGGCGGTGGAGGCCAAGGAAGGCGTGCCGATCCAGGCCGAGAACCAGACGCTGGCCTCGATTACCTTCCAGAACTATTTCCGCCTGTACAGCAAGCTGTCGGGCATGACCGGTACGGCCGATACCGAGGCGTTCGAGTTCCAGCAGATCTACGGCCTGGAAGTGGTGGTCATTCCCACCAACCGGCCGATGATCCGCAAGGATTTGAACGACCTGGTCTATCTGACGGCGCGCGAGAAGTACAACGCGATCATCGACGATATCGAGGAGTGCCGGAAGCGCATGCAGCCGGTGCTGGTGGGTACCACCTCGATCGAGACTTCCGAGTATCTGTCGGAGCTGCTGAAGAAGCGCGGCATCCCGCACCAGGTGCTGAACGCCAAGCAGCACGAGCGCGAGGCCAGCATTATCGCCGAAGCCGGCCGGCCCGGCGCCGTGACCATCGCCACCAACATGGCCGGCCGCGGTACCGATATCGTGCTCGGCGGCAACCTGGAGGCGGAGATCGCCCAGCTGGAGAACCCGGACGAGGAGACCATCGAGCGGCTGCGCGCCGATTGGCAGAAGCGCCATGACCAGGTGGTTGCCGCCGGCGGTCTGCACGTGATCGGTAGCGAGCGCCACGAGTCCCGCCGCATCGACAACCAGCTGCGCGGCCGCGCTGGCCGCCAGGGCGATCCTGGCTCCAGCCGTTTCTATCTGTCGCTGGAAGACAGCCTGCTGCGCATCTTCGCGTCCGACCGCGTCTCGGCGCTGATGCAGCGCCTGGGCATGCAGGAGGGCGAGGCGATCGAGAGCGCCCTGGTCAGCCGCGTGATCGAGAACGCCCAACGCAAGGTCGAGGCGCACAACTTCGATATCCGCAAGCATCTGCTCGAGTTCGACGACGTCGCCAACGACCAGCGCAAGGTGATCTACCAGCAGCGCAACGAGCTGATGGACGCCGATGACATTTCGGAGATGGTGGAGGCGATGCGCGCCGACGTCATCGACCGCGTCATCAGCGAGTACGTGCCGCCCGGCTCGATCGACGAGCAGTGGAACATCGCCGGCCTGGAGGAGACGCTCAAGAAGGAATTCGCGCTCGACCTGCCGCTGCAGAAGTGGCTGGACGAGGACAGCTCGCTGCACGAGGAGTCGCTGCGCCGGCGCATCCTGGAGGAGGCGGTGGCCCAGTACCGCGCCAAGGAAGAGCTCGCCGGCGCGCCGGTGCTGCGCCAGTTCGAGAAGGCGGTGATGCTGCAGGTGCTCGACAGCCACTGGAAGGAGCATCTGGCCGCCATGGACTACCTGCGCCAGGGCATCCACCTGCGCGGCTATGCGCAGAAGAACCCCAAGCAGGAGTTCAAGCGCGAAGCCTTCGAGATGTTCCAGGAAATGCTGGAGAACATCAAACGCGAAGTCATCTCGGTGCTGTCGCGAGTGCAAGTGCGTGCCCAGGAGGACGTGCAGGCCGTCGAGGAGCGGCAGCAGGTCGACGAGGGCAAGATGCAGTTCCAGCACGCCGATCCGGGCAGCTACAGCGCCGACGAGGAAGCCGAGCAGGTGGTGGCGGCGTCGCGGACCGTGGTGCGTACCGGCGCCAAGATCGGCCGCAACGAGCCTTGCCCGTGCGGTTCGGGCAAGAAATACAAGCATTGCCACGGTCGTCTCGAAGGGTAAGCGAAGCATGGCGGTGGGTTGGACTGGTTTGCCCCGGCTGGAGCCGGTGGCGGGGATTCGCGTGGGCACGGCCAAGGCGCACATCAAGAAGCCGGACCGGCGCGATCTGGTGCTGTTCGAGCTGGCTGAGGGCAGCGTCTGCGCCGCGACCTTCACCCGCAACCGCTTCCGGGCGGCGCCGGTGCAGGTAGCGCAGCAGCACCTGGCGAGCGGCGCGCCGCGCTATCTGCTGATCAACACCGGCTACGCCAACGCTGGCATGGGCGAGCAGGGCTTGCGCGACGCGCTGGCCTCCTGCGCGGCGGTGGACGAGCTGACCGGCTGCGGCGCGCAGCGGGTGCTGCCGTTCTCCACCGGTGTGATTGGCGAGCCGTTGCCGGTCGACCGCATCCGCGCCGGCCTGCCGCAGGCGCTGGCGGCGCTGGACGCCGACGGCTGGGCGCTGGCGGCGGAAGGCATCATGACCACCGACACCGTGCCCAAGGGCAGCTCGCGGCGCTTCGAAGTCGGCGGTCGCAGCTACACCATCACCGGCATCAGCAAGGGTGCCGGCATGATCAAGCCGAACATGGCCACCATGCTGGCGTTCATCGCCACCGACGCCCGGGTCGCGCCGGACGCTCTGCAAGCGCTGCTGGGCCAGGCGGTGCGCCGCTCCTTCAACCGCATCACGGTCGACGGTGACACCTCCACCAACGATTCTTGCGTGCTGGTGGCCACCGGCGCCGCCGGCGGCCCTGAGCTGGGCGCGGATTGCGCCGAGTTGGCGGCGGCGGTGACCGCCGTCTGCGAAGAGCTGGCGCAGGCCATCGTCCGCGACGGCGAGGGCGCGACCCGCTTCATCACGGTCGAGGTGCGCGACGGCGCCGACGAGGCCGAGTGCGAGCGGGTGGCCTACGCTATCGCCGAGTCGCCGCTGGTCAAGACCGCGCTGTTCGCCGGCGACCCGAACTGGGGCCGCATTCTGGCGGCGGTGGGGCGCGCCGGCGTCGACGACCTGGACGTCGATCGGGTGCGGCTCTTCCTGGACGACCTGTGCATCGCCGAGCGCGGCGGGCGGGCGCCGGGCTACCGCGAGGAGGACGCGGCCGCTGTGGTCCGCAAGCCGGAGTTCACGGTCGGCGTGAGCCTCGGCCGGGGCGAGGCGCGCGCCACGGTATGGACCTGCGACCTGTCGTACGACTACGTGCGCATCAACGCCGACTACCGCAGCTGACATGACCGCCGACCTCCCGGCCGTGGTGCACGTGGCCGCGGCGGCGATCTTCGACCGGCGGGGGCGGGTGCTCATTGCCCGTCGCCCGCCGCACGTCCATCAGGGCGATCTCTGGGAGTTCCCCGGCGGCAAGCTCGAGCCTGGCGAGAGCGTCGAGCAGGCGCTGCGCCGCGAGTTGTGGGAAGAGCTGCACATTACGCCGCTGCGCAGCCGGCCGCTGATCCGCGTGCCTTTCCAGTATCCGGACAAGCGTGTGCTGCTGGATGTCTGGCGGGTCGACGAGTTCGCCGGCGAGCCGCATGGCCGCGAGGGGCAGCCGGTGCGCTGGGTCGCTCCCGGCGAGCTGCCGGGCTACGCTTTCCCCGCCGCCAACCGGCCGATCGTCGCGGCGGCGCGCTTGCCGGAGCGCTATCTCATCACCGGGTCGTTCGCCGACGACGCCGATTTCCTCGCCCGGCTGCGACGGGCGCTCGATCAGGGTATCCGCCTGGTGCAGCTGCGGTTCAAGGAACGCGCGCCGGCGCGCGCGACGCTGGTCGACGCCATGCGCATGGCTCGGGCCGCCGGCGCCGCGGTGGTGGTGAACGGCGACTTGGCGCTGGCGCTCGACCTCGAGGCCGACGGCATTCACCTCACATCCGGCGACTTGCGGCGCCTGTCGGCGCGGCCGGTGCCGCCCGACCTATGGTGCGGCGCTTCCTGCCACGATGCCGACGAGCTGGCGCACGCGGTCGCCCTGGGCGTGGACTTCGCCGTGCTCTCGCCGGTCTGCGCCACCGCCAGCCACCTCGGCGCCGCGCCGCTCGGCTGGGAGCGGTTCAAGGCGCTGATCGCCGACCTGCCGCTGCCGGTCTATGCGCTGGGCGGCCTGGGCGACGCCGATCTGCCGCAGGCGCTGAGCTGCCGCGCCCAGGGCGTGGCGGCGATCGGCGCCTATTGGGGGCGCTGAGCTTCGGCAACGTCGCCGTCGCGGCCGTGCCACGATGCCTTCCGGCTCTCCTCCCGTGCGACGAAACCCGTCGCAGTGTCCCGCTATCGTCCACGACGAACAGCAGTAGTCGGAGGATACGGCGTTGGCGCTCGATACCCTGGATATCCCCGCTTTTCTTCTGCGCGGCGGCAAAGCGGCCGGTGTGCCGCTCGACGACGCGACCCGGGCCTATCAGCCGTGGCTGGGCAGCTGGGCGATCGAGATCGCTTTGGCGCTTGGCTGGGCGCGCCCGCAAGACAAGGGCCGTCCTCCCGGTATTTTCGAGGATGCGGACTTTCTGCGCGTTACCGGCCTGCCGCCCCTGGAGGACGACGAGGACGATGACTCGCCGCAGCGTGTTCGCCGGCGCGGTGGCGCCTTCTACGAGCGGCGCTTGCGCAAGCGCCTCGCGCAGCTGAAAGCCCAGGGCATCGCCAAGGACCTGCCGCTGTTCACCAACCTCGCGTTGTTGGCGCAGGTGCTCGGGCTGTCGCTGGGAGAGCAGGTGCTGCTGGCGTTCGCGGTAGCGTGCGATGCCTTCCCGGCGTTCAAGTGCGCACTGTCGCCGTTCACGGCGCCGACCTCGACGCCCGACCTGTGCCGGCTGCTGAGTCGGATTTCGGGCTTGCCGCTGCCGACGCTGCAACGGGCGGCGGAGGCCGACTCGCCGCTGCTGTCGTCCGGGCTGGTGCGGCTCGATCACACGGTGCGCGATCTGGATAGCAAGCTCGATGTGATCGACGGTCTGAGCGGCATCATGTTGACGTCGCATGACAGCGCTGAGCGGCTGATCGCGCGCTTCGTGCGGCCGGTGGCCGAGGGATCGCTGACGCTGGCGGACTTCCCGCACCTGCACCGCGATGCCGAGGTGCTGACCGCTTACCTGCGCCAGAGCCTGGCGGCGGGCGCCAGTGGGGTCAACGTGCTGCTGTACGGTCCGCCGGGCGTGGGCAAGACCGAGTTCGTGCAGGCACTGGCCGCGACCTTGGGCATCCAGCTCTACGAGATCGGTTTCGCCGACGACGATGGCGACCCGATCTGCGGTGCGGCGCGGTTGCGCGCTTACAGCATTTGCCAGCGGTTGCTGGCCCGGCGGCGGAACGCGCTGCTGATGTTCGACGAGATCGAGGACGTGTTCCAGGCGGGCGATTCGCCGATCGCGCTGTTCGACGGCGGTGGCCGCTGCCGCACCGCCGGCAAGGCCTGGATCAACCGCGCGCTGGAGAACAACCCGGTGCCGGCGCTGTGGATCTCCAACAGCGTCGATCACATCGACCCGGCCTATCTGCGCCGCTTCGATTACTCAGTGGAGTTCCCGATCCCGCCGCAGCGGGTGCGCCAGAACATCGTCCGTCACTACCTGGGCGAGCTGGCGCCGTCGCCGGAGTGGCTGGCGGCGTTGGCGGCGAACGACCGCCTCACGCCAGCGCAGCTGCAGCGGGCGGCGCGGGTGGCACGCTTGGTCGGAGCCGGTGATCCGCAGCGAGCGATCGCGGTGGTGGAGCAGACCTTGCAGCGCAGCGCCCAACTGCTGCAGCAGCCGCGCCCGCTCGCCCACAGCCGTCGTCCCACCGCGTATGACCCGAGCCTGATCAATGCCGACGTCGATCCGTCACGGCTGCTGGTGGGGCTGAGGCGGCGGCCGCAAGCGTCGCTGTGCTTCTATGGTCCGCCCGGTACCGGTAAGAGCGAGCTGGCGCGCTACCTGGCCGAGGAGCTCGACAAGCCGCTGCTGGTCCGTCGGGCGTCCGACCTGTTGAGCATGTGGGTGGGCGGTACGGAGAAGAACATCGCGGCGATGTTCGCCGCCGCTCGCACCGAGGACGCCGTGCTGCTGCTCGACGAGGCCGACAGCTTTCTCGCCGATCGGCTCGGTGCGCACAACGCTTGGGAAGTCACCCAGGTCAACGAGCTGCTCACGCAGATGGAGGCGTTCGACGGCATCTTCATTTGCACCACCAACCTGATCGAGCGGCTCGACTCGGCCAGCCTGCGGCGTTTCACCTTCAAGGTCAGGTTCGACTACCTCGCGCCGGCGCAGCGCTGGGCGATGTTCCGCCAGGAGCTGGCCCGCCTTGGCGGCGACCTGGGGCAAGCGGCGGCCTGGGAGTCGCGCGTGCGCGGGCTGGATAGGCTGACGCCCGGCGATTTCGCGGTGGCGGTGCGGCAATTCGCGTTGGCGGACGAACCGCCCACGGCCGAGGCGTTGTTCCAGTCATTGGAGGCGGAGTGCCGCTTGAAGCGCGGCGGCGCCGGGCGTATCGGCTTCGTCTGGTAGGCTCGGCGCGGCGGGAGCCCGGAGGCTCCGCGCCGCTGTGGGACGTACCGCTCGGACCGCTCGCCGGCTTCAGCCGTCCAGTTCGTCGTTGGCCGAGACGCTCGGCGCTGACAGGCGGGTGAGTTGCTCGTCGTCGAGATCGGGCCCCGGAATGTGGTTGCTGCCATCGAGCCAGGCGCCGAGGTCGATCAACCGGCAGCGCTTACTGCAGAACGGACGATATGGCGACTCCGGGCCCCAGGGGACCGGGGTCCGACAGGTGGGGCATTTGACGGTAGCCATGTCGCAACAGACCTCCCGCGACCGATCGGGTTCCATCGGCCGCTTATTTCAGCAGGTCGTGGAAGCGATGCAAGCCGCTCTATAGAGCGCAGCAGCTCAAATGGAAATGTACCGTTTCCGCGGTCTGCACCGGGCGTTCGTGGGGCAGCGGTTGGACGAGGAAGCGTACGGTGAAGAAATGCTTACTACCGCTGATCTCGGCGAACTCGGGAGCGTCGAGCGGCAGGTGCACCCGCAGCAGCTGGTAGGGCGCGCTGCGATCCAGCATCTGCTGATAGACGCCGTTCTTGGCGATCTGCGGGCGCGGTTCGCAACTCTCGCGCAGCAGCCGCAGGATCAGGGCGGCGGCCTGGCGCAGCGTCTCCAGCGAACTCATCCACTCTTCCAGCTCGGCGCGGCGTACCGCCGCCGGCTGCAGCAGCCAGTGTTGGAACGCCGGCAGGTCGAAGCCGCAGGTGCCGCCGGGAATGCCGGCGCGCTGCATGACGCTGACCAGCAAGTCGTTGTTCTTCAACTCGTTGCCGGGCAGGCCGCGCGCCGACTTCATGGCGTCGGCCAGCCGCTGGCATTCGTCGAGCAGCTGTTTCAGCCGGCCGTGGTCGACGCCGGGGCTGGATTCCAGCCGCGCCAGGATGATGGTCAGCCGCTCCAGCTCCTTGACGATCTCGGTGCGAACATCGCCGCGCGCCGAAATGACCGCGAGGATGTCGATCAGCGCACCGACCACGTGCCGGCTGTGCCATTCGCTGTCGCCGGCGATGCCATGCCGTGCCTGGTGGAACAGGAACTCCAGGCGCAGCAGCGTGCGCACCCGCTCGTTGAGCGGCTGCTCGTAAACGGCCGTTTGAACCGGGCGGACAGGCACGCTGGCCATCGATCGCTTGAACCTCGGCGAGTCGCGAAGCGCAACATTGTCGCCCACCGGCCGGGGATGCTCAATCGGCAAATCCCGGCACTGTTCCGACGGTGCCGGGTTCGGTCAGGGTTTCTGTGCGGCCAGTTCGAGGTATTGACGATGAAGCCGCTCGACTTCGACGGCGAGGTCGTCGACCGCTCCGGCGTTGACGATCACGTCGTCGGCCCGCGCCAAGCGCTCCTCGCGGCTCATCTGCGCGGCCAGGATCGCTTCGGCTTCGCGCTGGCTGCAATTGTCGCGGGCCATCACCCGCTCGATCTGCACCTCGCGCGGGGTGTCGATCACCAGCACGCGGTCCACGATCCGCGCCAGGCCGCCTTCCAGCAGCAGCGGCGCCACCAGCAGCACGTAAGGGGCGCCGCCCGCGCGCGCCGCCTCCAAGTCCTGGAGGATCCGGTCGCGGATCAGCGGGTGCAGGATGCTCTCTAGCCGGGCGCGGTCCTCCTGCCGCGCGAACACGCGCTGGCGCAGCGCGCGGCGGTTCAGGCTGCCGTCGTCGTTGAGGATGTCGCGACCGAAGGCGGTGGTCAGCTCCGCCAGACCGGGCTGCCCCGGCTCCACGACCTGTCTTGCGGCGATATCGGCGTCGACGATCGGTACGCCGCGCGCAGCGAACATGTCGGAGACGGTCGTCTTGCCGCTGGCGATACCGCCGGTGAGTCCAACGATCAGCATACAGTCCTCAACTCAAACCCGTAGCTCGCAGGTAGAACCCGATCAGCTCGTCGCGCCACATCAGCGCTAGCCAGCCGGCGGCGGCCAGATACGGCCCGAACGGGATCGGAATGTTGCGGTCGCGGCCGCGCAGGACGATGAGTCCGATGCCGACCACCGCGCCGACCAGCGACGATAGCAGAATGACGAGCGGCAGGCTCTGCCAGCCGAGCCAGGCGCCGAGCAGGGCCAGCAGCTTGAAGTCGCCGTAGCCCATGCCTTCCTTGCCGGTGAGCAGCCGGAATACGTGGAACACCGACCACAGGCTCAGGTAGCCGGCCGCCGCGCCGATGATGCTGGTCTGCGGCGCGACGAACACGTTGCCCAGGCTGAGCAGCAGGCCGAGCCACAGCATCGGCAGGGTGATCGCGTCCGGCAGGATCTGCTCGTCGAAGTCGATCACGCTCAGCGCCACCAGCGCCCAGGTCAGCACCAGGCCGGCCAGCGCCTGCGCGCCGAAGCCGAAGCGCCAGGCCACGGCCGCCGACAGCAGGGCGGTGGCCAGCTCGACGATCGGATAGCGCGGCGAGATGCGCGCCCGGCAGTGGCTGCAGCGGCCGCGCAGCCATAGGTAGCTCAACACCGGGATGTTTTCCCAGGGGCGGATGCGGTGCTTGCAGTGCGGGCAGTGCGAAGGCGGCCAGGCCAGGCTCAGGCGCTCCGCCTCCGTGCCTGGTTGTTCGCCGTTGAGTTCCTGGCACTGGCGGCGCCACTCCGCTTCGAGCATCCGCGGCAGCCGCAGGATCACGACGTTGAGGAAGCTACCCACCAGCAGGCTGAAAACGAACACGGCGGCCGCGAAGGCCGCCGGATTCGAGCGAAACAAATCGAAGAGTGCCATCGTCGCGTGTCGCGCCGCCTAGACCACGGAGCCGAGCTGGAAGATCGGCAGGTACATGGCTACCACCAGGCCGCCGACCAGGATGCCGAGAATGGCCATGATCAGCGGTTCGAGCAGGCTGCTCAGGCTGTCGACAGCGTTGTCCACTTCTTCCTCGTAGAAGTCCGCCACTTTCGCCAGCATGGAGTCGAGCGAGCCGGATTCCTCGCCGATGGCCACCATCTGCACCATCATGTTCGGGAACAGGTTGGTGAGCTTCATCGACACCTGCAGTTGCTGACCGGACGAGACCTGCTCGCGCATCTGCAGCACGGCCGTTTCGTACACCGAGTTACCGGTGGCGCCGGCCACCGACTCCAGCGCGTCCACCAGCGGCACGCCGGCGGCGAACATGGTGGACAGGGTGCGCGCGAAGCGCGCGTAGGCGGCCTTGTGCAGAATCACACCGATGATGGGGATCCTCAGCACCAGGCGATCCAAGCCGTTACGGAAAGCGCGCGAGCGGCGCTTGGCCTGGGTGAAGGCCACGACCACGGCGACGACGCCAAGGATCACGGCCCACGCATAGCTCTGCATGAAGGCGGAGAGATTGAGCACCATGCGGGTGAACGCCGGCAAGTCGGCGCCGAAGCCCTGGAACAGCGCTTCGAACTGCGGCACCACCCAGATCAGCAGGATCATGGTGACGATGATGGCCACCACGATCACCGCCGTGGGGTAGAACAGCGCCTTCTTGATCTTTTTCTTGATCGACTCGGTCTTTTCCTTGTAGGTGGCGATCTTGTCGAGCAGGGTGTCGAGCACGCCGGCCTGCTCGCCGGCGGCGACCAGGTTGCAGAACAGGTTGTCGAAGTACTGCGGGTGCTTGGCCAGCGCCTCGGACAGCGCGGTGCCGCCTTCGACGTCGGCCTTGATGCCCAGGATCAGGTCCTGCATCCGCGGGTTCTCGTGACCGCGGCCGATGATCTCGAAGGCCTGTACCAGCGGGACGCCGGCGTCCATCATGGTCGCCATCTGCCGGGAGAACACGGCGATGTCGCCCGGCGTGATCTTCTTGCCGGTTTTGGCGAACAGCTGCGACTTCTTCTGCACCTTCTTGGGCACGATGCCCTGGCGGCGCAGGTCGGCCTTCACCGCGGCGGCGTTCGCGGCCTGGCTTTGCCCCTTCACCGTGGCGCCACGTTTGTCTTGCCCCTCCCAGACGAAGGTGGCCAACTTCGCGGTCTTCTGTGCCATGGTTTAATCCCTGGTGACGCGGTTGAGTTCCGCTAGACTGGTTATCCCCTGCTTGACCTTGCGCAGCCCGGACGTGCGCAGATCGGCGATGCCTTCGCGCTTGGCCTGTTCAGCGAGCTGCAGCGAGGTGCCCCCCTCCATGATGAGGCGCCCCATCTCCTCGGAGATCGGCATCACCTGATAGATACCGACGCGGCCCTTATAGCCGTCCACGCATTGGTCGCAGCCCTTGGGCTCGTAGATCGTCAAGCCCTCCAGCTCGTCCTCCTGGAAGCCCTCCTTGAGCAGCGCTTCCTTTGGCAGCTGCACCGGCCGTTTGCAGTTGTTGCAGAGCCGGCGCGCCAGACGCTGCGCGATGATCAGGATCACCGAGGAGGCGATGTTGTAGGGCGGGATGCCCATGTTGGCCAGACGGGTGAGGGTCTGCGGCGCGTCGTTGGTGTGCAGCGTGGACAGCACCAGGTGACCGGTCTGCGCCGCCTTGACCGCGATCTCGGCCGTTTCCAGGTCACGGATCTCACCGACCATGATGACGTCCGGGTCCTGACGCAGGAAGGCGCGCAGCGCCGAGGCGAAGGTCAGGCCGGCCTTGGGGTTGAGATTGACCTGGTTGATGCCGGGCAGGTTGATTTCCACCGGGTCCTCGACGGTGGAAATGTTGCGGTCGGGCGTGTTGAGGATGTTCAACGCGGTGTACAGCGACACCGTCTTACCGCTACCGGTGGGGCCGGTGACCAGCACCATGCCGTAGGGTTTGTGGATGGCGCTGAGGAACGCCTCCTTCTGCTCCGGCTCGTAGCCGAGCATGTCGATGCCCAGCTTGGCGCTGCTCGGGTCGAGGATACGCAGCACGATCTTCTCGCCGAACAGCGTCGGGCAGGTGTTGACGCGGAAATCGATCGCCCGGGTCTTGGACAGCGCCATCTTGATGCGCCCGTCCTGCGGCACGCGCTTCTCGGCGATATCCATGCGCGACATCACCTTCAGGCGGGCGGCGATGCGCGCCGCCAGCGCGATCGGCGGGCTGGCGACCTCGCGCAGCACGCCGTCCATGCGGAAGCGCACCCGGTAGGTCTTCTCGTAGGGCTCGAAGTGGATGTCCGACGCGCCCTTGTTGATGGCGTCCAGCAGCACCTTGTTGACGAAGCGCACCACCGGCGCGTCGTCGGCATCGGGGTCGGTGATGTCCGCGGGCGGCTCGTCGTCGCCGGCGGTGATGGACAGGTTCTCGAGATCCTCGTCCAGGTCGAGGTTCGACATGGTGGTGTCGGCCGCGTCGAGCGCGCGGTCGATCATCCGGTGCAGCTTGTCGTCCTCGACCAGGATCGCGTCGACGCTGAGGCCGGTATGGAACTTGATCTCGTCCAGCGCCTCGAGATTGGTCGGGTCGGAGACCGCCACGAACAGCCGCTTGCCGCGCTTGAACAGCGGCAGCGCGAGGTGCTGGCGGATCAGCTTGTCCTTGACCAGCGTGACCACCGCCGGATCCGGATCGACGGCGTCGAGGTCGAGCAGCGGGACGCCAAACTCGTGCGAGGCGATATCGGCGATCGTCCGCGCGGGCACGCGCCCGTTCTGCACGAGATAACTGACGACCGACAGCTTGGCTTTGCGGGCTTCGTTGACGGCCTCGCGCGCTTGCTCTTCGTCGAGCAGGCCGTCTTTGACCAGCCGGCCGGCGAGGCCGCCGATCTTCATCGTGGGACTTGCGGTGGCCATACGGTGAAGTGTTGTTATTCCGCTTTCTCGGGAGGGGAGGCCATCGTCCATGTGCCGCTTGCAAGTCCTGACCGCACGATCGACGATCCCCCCACGGCCGTCAATTCAAGAAGGACTTCAAAGGACTATAAACCATTCCAAATGCAGGGACTAGAAAACCGCGGGAACGGTTCCCGAAGTTGCGAACGGCGTCACGATAGCGTTTCGTCGCCGGAAAAAACGTCGACCGGTTCCTGCATGAAATAGCCTTGGATGTACTCCACGCCGCAGCGCCAAAGTACCGCCAGATGCATGGCGTCTTGCACCAGCGCGGCGACGGTGTGCGCGCCCAACGCGCGGCAATGGCCGGTCACCGCCTGCACCGTTTTCTGATGCTCGAGGTTGGTGCCGATGTCGCTGGTGAGCTGTGGCGCCAGCTTGACGAAGTCCGGCCGCAGCGCGCCGATCAGCGCCGGATCGCAGTCGCCGCCGGCGCCGAAATGCTCTAGCGCCACCCGGCAGCCCAGATCGCGCAGGCTCGCCACCAACGCGGCCGTCTCCGCGGGATGGCGCAGGGCGGTGCGGTGCCGGATCTCGAACACCAGCCGTTGGGGGGCGACGGTGGTCTGCGCGAACTTGTCCTTGAGCCAGGCGCGGAATGCCGGAGCGACGACGGTCTCGGGGAGTAGCTTGAGAAACAGGATGGGCTGATCCTGCAGCGTCCGCTGTTCCTCCAGCACGTGGAGCGCCCGAGCGGTGATCCACTGATCGAGCTCCACCGCCAGGCCGAGCCGCTGCACGGTCGGCAGGAATTCCTGCGGCAGCACGTCGCGGTTGGATTCGTTCAGCATGCGCACGAACACCTCGTAGAACGAGGTCGGCTGGCCGCTGAGGCTGGCGATGGGCTGATACACCAGCCGGAAGCGGCCGGCGCGCAGCGCTTTGCCCACCGGCTCGGTCCAGGGGCCGCCGCTGTCGGCGGTCGCGGTCGGCGCCGGCTGCGTCGTCGCTTGCTGCTCCGCCGCGCGGCGGGCGCGGGCGATGGCCTCGTCGGCCGACGGCTCCTGGCCGGTGAGCAGGGTAAGTCCCAGCCGGCTGTCCAGGGCCGCGCCATCGGGCAACTGGCGCAGCTGCTCGGCGAGAACTTGGGAGAGCCGCTCCAGCCCCTGGCCGCCTAGCCCCGGCAGCAGCACCGCGATGCCATCGGCGGCCACCTGCGCCGCC
>CALGAN010000017.1 GCA_937951875.1 uncultured Alkalilimnicola sp.
GCGGCCGCCGTTTCAGCCGTACTCGTGGCGCTGCTTCTTGATCAGCAGGATGATCGCCGCCGGCACGTGCACCAGCCCGAAGCCGGCCAGGAAGGCCACCCACGCGTGGGCGTGACCGCCCCAGCGCGCGGCCAGCAGCGCGCCCATGGCGACGCCGACTGCCGCCAACAGGCCACGCACCAGCCAGACCTGCCCGCGGCTGCGCACCTGGATGGGCAGGCGATGGTAGACGTAGGCCACGGCGACCAACCCGGCCGCGGCGACGGCGACGGCGAACAGCAGCTCCATGGCGGCCTCATCCCACGCAGGACATCCGCCAGCAGTGGGGGCGCGCCGCCGCCGGTCCCAAGACCGGACGCACGCCCCTGCCCTCGGGCGGCGGCTTCGCGTAACATGCGGCCAATTCCAGGGACAGGACCCCCGTGATCCAGCCAGGAGCAGAGCGATGAGCAATTCCCTGCGCGACCAATTGATAAAAGCCGGCCTGGCGACCGAAAAGCAGCTCAAGCAGGCCAGGCAGCACGACTTCCATCAGCACAAGAAAGCCAACCAGCAGAAGAAGCAGGGGGGCGGCAACCAGGTCCGGAACGAGGCGGCGCTGGCCGCGGCGGCAGCCGCTGCCGCCAAGAAGGAGCGCGACCGGGAGCTCAATCGCAAGGCGCACGAGGAGCAGGAACAGCGCGCCCGCGAGGCGCAGGCGCGCGACCTGGTGGTCAAGAGCGAGATCAGCCGTCCGCCGAGCGACAAGGACATCGCCTTCCATTTCACCCAGGACGGCAAGATCAAGCACGTCTACGTCAATCCGGACATCCACAAGCAGCTCACCGCCGGCAAGCTGGCGATCTGCCGCACCCGCGGCCGCTACCGGGTGGTGCCTACCGAGATCGCCGAGAAGGTCCGGCCGATCGCGCCCTATCTGGTGGTGTTCGTCGCCAGCGATCAGCCGGAGGAGGATCCGGCCTACGCCGAGCATCCGATTCCCGACGACCTGATGTGGTGACCATGGAATTCTTCGCCACCGCCGCGCGCGGCCTGGAGCCGCTGGTGGCGGCCGAGCTGCGCGCGCTCGGCGCCGTCGAGGTGCAGGAAGCGCGCGGCGGCGTGCGCTTCGCCGGCTCGCTGGAGACCGCCTACCGCGCCTGCCTGTGGCTGCGCACCGCCAGCCGCGTGCTGCTGCCGCTGGCGCGCTTCGACGCCCCCGATCCGGAGGCGCTGTACGCCGGCGTGCGCGCCCTGCCCTGGCACGAGCATCTGCGCGAGGACGGCACGCTGGCGGTGGATTTCGTCGCCAGCCAGTCGCGCATCACCCATACCCAGTTCGGCGCGCAGAAGGTCAAGGACGCCGTCGTCGATCACTTCCGCGAGCGCTGCGGGCGGCGCCCCTCGGTGGACACCGCGCGTCCGGACCTGCGCATCAACCTCTACCTGCACCGCGACCAGGCCCAGCTGGCGCTCGACCTGTCCGGCGACAGTCTGCACCGGCGCGGCTACCGCGATCCGGCGCACGAAGCGCCGCTCAAGGAGAACCTGGCGGCGGCCATCCTGCTGCGCGCCGGCTGGCCGGACATCGCCGCCGCCGGCGGCGCCCTGCTCGACCCCATGTGCGGCTCCGGCACGCTGCCGATCGAAGCCGCGCTCATGGCCGCCGACATCGCCCCCGGGCTGGAGCGCACCCACTACGGTTTCCTGCGCTGGCGCGGCCACGACCCGGCGCTGTGGCAGGCGCTGGTGCGCGAAGCGATCGAGCGACGCGCCGCCGGATTGGCCCGGCTGCCGCCCATCGTCGGCTACGACATCGACCCCAAGGCGGTGCGCGCCGCCCTCGCCAGCGTCGAGCGCGCCGACCTGACCGGCCACGTGCACATCGAGCGGCGCGCGCTGAGCGAGGCCGCCGCGGTGGGCGACGGGTCAGGGCTATTCGTGGTCAACCCGCCCTACGGCGAGCGCCTGGGCGAATCGAGCACCCTCGTTCCGCTCTACAGCCAGATCGGCAATCTGCTCAAGGAGCGCTTCCCCGGCTGGCAGGCGGCGGTGTTCACCGGCAATCCGGAGCTGGGCCTGCGCATCGGTCTCAAGCCGCGCAAGAGCTACCAGCTCTACAACGGTCCCATTGAGTGCCGGCTGGCGCTGTTCGACATTCGCGCGCGCACGGACGAAACCGAGCCGGCCGAGCCCAGCGGCGGCGAAATGCTCGCCAATCGCCTGCGCAAGAACCTCCGCACGCTGCGCAAGTGGGCCGAGCGCGAGCAGGTAAGCTGCTATCGCGTTTACGACGCCGACCTGCCCGAGTACGCCCTGGCGGTGGATCTCTACCAGGGCGAGCAGCGCTGGGTGCATGTGCAGGAGTACGAGCCGCCCAAGACCGTCGATCCGGTCAAGGCCGGCCGGCGGCTGCGCGAGGCGCTGCGGGTCATTCCCGAGGTGCTGGAGATCCCGCCGGAGCAGCTGTTCTTCAAGGTCCGGCGTCGGCAGAAGGGCACGTCGCAGTACGAGCGGCAGGGCAGTCAGGGACGCTTCCACGAGGTGCGCGAAGGCCGCTGCCGGCTGCTGGTGAACTTCACCGACTATCTCGACACCGGCCTGTTCCTCGACCACCGCCCTACCCGGCTGCGCATCGGCGCCGAGGCAGCGGGCAAGCGGTTCCTGAACCTGTTCTGCTACACGGGCGCCGCCACCGTGCACGCCGCCGTGGGCGGCGCCCGCAGCACGCTGAGCGTGGACCTGTCGCGCACCTATCTGGACTGGGCCGAGCGCAACCTGCGCCTCAACGGCATCCGCGGCCAAGCCCACCAGCTGGTGCAAGCCGACTGCCTGCGCTGGCTGCAGAGCCAGGCCGAGTCGGCCGCGCCGCCGCGCTTCGACCTGATCTTCCTCGATCCGCCGACCTTCTCCACCTCCAAGCGCATGCAGGGCACCTTCGACGTGCAGCGCGACCACGTGCGCCTGCTCGGCTGGACGGCGCGGCTGCTGGCGCCGGGCGGTCTGCTGCTGTTCTCCACCAACCTACGCAGCTTCAAGCTGGACGCCGCCGCGCTGCCGGAGCTGGACATCAAGGACATCACGCGGGCGAGCATACCGCCGGACTTCGCCCGCAACCCCAAGATTCACCACTGCTTCGAGATCCGCCGGCGCGCCGACGCCGCGCCGGCCTGACGGCCGGCCTCAGCTCGGCGCCTCGACGGTGCTGGCCAGCAGCAGCTGCGCCCGGTCGAGTTCGCAGCGGTTGTAGGCGCGCACCACCAGCACCGAGCAGCCGTGCCCCAGGGCGTCGCGCAGGATCGCGCCCAGCTCGGCATGGGACAGGCGCTGCTCGACCGCCGCGGCGACGGCCAGCGCCCCCAGGCCGCCGGCGGCCTGCGACCGCAGCAGCCAATCGATGAACAGCGCCGGCGGCGCGCCGGCTGCCATGGCGGCGGTCGGCCCCCAGGCGCCGCCGGTGGCGCTGCCGATGGCGGCCTCCCGGTTGACCGCCTCTTGATGCTCGTCGAACGAATCCGGGTCCGAGGCGACACGACCATGAGCAAGCTGGAGCTGATGCTCCTGGAATCCGGCGCCCTCGAACCAGGCGTAGGCCTGCTCGGCGCGAGCGCGGTCGGCATACAGCCCTGCCAGCGTGTATGGCGTTTCTACCGTCATGTAACTGCTCCAGAACCCGCTGCAGCGAATGTTGGGGCGGATCGAACCCGGCAAAGCCGGCCATGGACGCCGGGTCGACGCCGCTCATCGCAGCGCTACGGGATATCGGTTAGGTTGCGGCCGCGAGCGGGCCGCGTCAGCGATCGGATTCAGGCTTGCGCGTGGATCAGCCGCGGCCGAGATTTCGGCGCGACGGCGCGCGACCAGTGGCGACCGCGCCCGGCGGGGCACGGCCAGGGCATATTCTACAACCGTCCCCAGACCAGCAAGTGGCGATCGCTCACCGTCTCCACCCGCAGCCGGTCGAGAAACGCTTCATGGAGCTGCTCGCGCACTTCGTCAACGGTGAACGCCGCCAGCAGCGAATTGTAGAAGTCGCGCTTGAGGACCTCCGGCTCGCCGCCGGAGTAGGTTTCGACGATCTCGCGAGCGCGCTCTTCCGATTCCGGACGGTACAGGTCCATGATCAGCACCGCCGCCCCCGGTCGGCCGCAGTCCTTGACGGTCTGCCAGAGCACCGCCGGGTCGTGCAGATGGTGCAGCAGGCTGTTGCTGAGCACGGCGTCGTAATGCTGCTGCGGCAGCCGGCCGCTGGGCAGCACGTCCTCGATGAACTCCACCCGCCCGTACAGCTCGGGCGCCGCCATCAGGGCATCGGCGGCATGGGCCAGCATCGCCGGCGAGCCGTCCAGGCCATGCACCACGGCCTGGGGATAGCGACGCGCCAGACGCAGGGTGATGTCGCCGGGGCCGCAGCCCAGATCGAGGACGTAGCCGCTGACGAACTCCGGGAAGCGCTCGCCGAACAATTGCACGAACTGGCTATTGGGCCCTTCGAAATCGGCCTGAGCGTAGGCCAGGGCCTGATCCTCGTCCATCATCAGCTCGGGCTCGAGACGACGCTGCATCATTGTTCCTCCTCCAAGGCCCGCGCCACCACCCGCTGCAACCGCTCGCTCAGCGGCAAGCGCAGCGCGGCTTCGCGGCCCTGGTCCGACATCTTGTTCCAGGTCTTGCGCACGATGGTCACCAGCTTGTCGTCATCGTAGCGCTCGGCGAACGGCTCGAAGTAGTAGCGCAGGAAAACCAGGCAGGCGACATCCTCCAGGGTCTGGGCATCGGGGTCGAGCTTGAGCCGCTCCTTGCGCAGCAGCGATTGCACGCGCGCCACCTCGGCCTCGTCGTAGCCGCACGCGCGCAGGATCGCGCCGGCGGTCTCGGCGTGGAACTTGGCCAGGTCGGTACGCCAACGCTTGTAGCCGGCCCGATCCATCGGGTAGTTCTGGCGCGGGATCTCCCAGCGGCGGATGTGCTGGGCGCGTACCGCCAGCCGCAGCAGCTCCGAGGCATCCGGGCGCAGCCGCTCCAGCCACTCGCTCATGCGCTCGGCGTACACCAGCTCCCGGGGCCGGCGCACGCCGTCCACCAGTTCGATGTTGGGATCCTCGGCGTTGGCCGCGTCGATGCGCGACAGCGCCAGCAGATAGCGGTCGTGCTGCACGTTCATGGTCGGGAATTCCGAACGAAATCGAGAAGGCTTAGGGCGAACCCTACCGGATCGGCCCACCCGCGCCAAGCGTCCGCTCAGACGTCGGCCGGCACGGCCGCCAGCGGCGCGCGCGCCCGCACCGGGGCGTTCTCGGCCCGGCCGAGGAAGACATCGCGGTAGGATACGTACATCAGCGCGGCAACGAACGGCGCCATCAGCACCACCGCCACGCCCAGGCTGATCAGCACCAGCATCGTCACCCCCACCAGCACCGCCAGGCTGGCCAGCCCCAGGCGGCGAGCGTTGAGCCGGTAGGCGTCGAAGCTCAGGCGCATCGCCAGCGGCAGGGGCACGCCGCCGTTCTGGGTGAGCGCCAGCGTGAACCAGGAGAACAGCATCAGCACCAGTCCGCTGTAGGCGCCGATGGAGGCGCCGAACAGCAGGCCCGCCATCGCCCAGCGCGACGGCAGCCCGGTCGCGGCCAGCACCGCCCGCAGCTGGTCCTGCCAGAACCGCGCCGCCTGCGGCGCCCGCGCCTCGAGCGCCTCCACCCCGCCGCCGGCGGCGAGCATGGCGGCGAAGGCCAGGCCATAGCCCAGCGCCGCCAGCCCCAGCACCTGCAGCGCCTCGGCATTGCCCGGCAGCAGCCGTATCCAGGGCAACGGCAGGGAGCGGTCGGCAGCCTCGGCCAGGCGCAGCAGGCCGCACAACGCCAGCGGCGGCAGCGCCAGCGCGATCAGCAGCCGCAGCCACGGCGACTCGACCTGCAGCGCCGCACCGAACAGCAGCAGCGCGGCAACGCTGGTCGCCAGGAACGCCAGCGGCCGGCGCGCGATCAGCGCCAGCGCCTCGCGGGCCCAGCGCCAGGGCGCGTTCCACTCCACTTCGCGCGGCTGAAGACCATGCACCGCTTGCTTCTCCGGTGATCGAACGGCGACGAACGCCGGCAGTATACGAGCCCGCGCCGGCGGACATTGCGATCGGCGTTTCAATCGCGCCGCGGCCGGAACCGCACGCGCACGCCGAAATGGTCGCTGGGATAGAGGCCGGTCTCGGGATCGGGACAATTGAGGACGTAATCCGCCGCGATCAGCTCGATACGGCTGGTGGCGCCGCGTTCGAGCAGCAGCACGTAATCGTAGTTGAAGCCGGACGAGGTGTCGGCGTCGCGCCCGTTCTTCACCGTGCTGCGCCGCGGCCCCGGCGCGCCGGCCACTTCGAAGCAGTCGATCACCCGCCAGCCCGGGCGCTCGCGCAGCCAGGCCAGCAGCGGCCCGTCCGGGGTGTCGTTGAAATCGCCGCACAGGAACATGGCGTCGTAGTCCTCGCCCAGCCAGGGATGGCGCAGCACGTTGGCGAGCTGGGCGCAGCGCAGCTCGTCCTCGCTGCGCAGATAGGTCAAGTGCACGTTGGCCACCAGCAGGCGCAAGCCCCAACCGGTCAGCACCGCCAGCTGCGCCACCCGCTCGCCGTCGACCGGGTGGGTCGGCAACGCCAGCGCCGTGCAGCGCTCGAACCGCAGCCGCGACAGCAGCGCCATGCCCGACCAGCTCGGGCCGCAGCCGCCCTGGTAACGGCGCTCACGGTAGCGGGCCGGCGCGAAGCGCGGCTCCAGTCCGAGCTCGACGGCCAGCGTCGCCGCCGTGCCGACCTGCGACTCGGCGTCGACGAACACTTCCTGCAGCGCCAAGATGTCCGGGTCGAGCCGCGCCAGCTCGCGCCGCATCAGGGTCAGCCGCCGCGGGTAGTCGCCGTCGCACTTCCAGGTATTGAGGGTGATCAGGCTCAGCGTGTCGCTCGGACTCATGGCCACTCCCATGGCTGATCGTTCGGCTTGAACAGATCAGGGCATGCGTCCGATGCGGCAAGTCAGCGCGGGAACCACTGCGGCAGCCTGGATAGCGCCTGCTCCAGGGAATCGAGTCGCTCGCCGCGCGCCAGCAGCTCCTCCGGCAGCGCCTCCAGATCGGGCACCAGCACGGTATGGCAGCCGGCCTGCAGCGCCGCCTGCGCCCCGGCGGCGGAATCCTCGAACACCAGGCATTGGTCCGGCGTCAGACTCAGCCGCCGGACGGTCTCCAGATAGATGTCCGGCGCCGGCTTGCCGCGGCTGACGTCCTCGCTGGTCACCACCGTGCCGAAGCAGTGCGCGATCTCGGCCTGGCGCAGGCGGCGCAGGGCGCGCTCGCGCGCGGTGCCGGTCGCCAGTGCCACCGGCACGCCCAGCCGGTGCAGCTCGCGCACCAGCGCCACCGCACCCGGCTTGGTCGGCACGCCTTCCCGCAGCTCACGCTCGTCGCCCAGGGCCAACCGGCGGGCAGCGGCCTGCTCGGCCGGGAAATCGGCGCCGAAACGCTCGCGCAGCAGCGCCAGGCGGGCGCGCATGTCGCGGCCGAGGAAGCTGCGATACAGGTCATCGGTGAGGGACAGGCCCAGTTCCGCCAAGGTCTCGGCCCAGGCCCAGCGGCCGATGGCCTCGGTGTCGAACAGCAGGCCGTCCATGTCGAAGATGGCGGCGGCGAAGGATCGGGTCACGGTGTCGGGCTCCATGGTTAGGCCCGCAGACCATAGCAGGGAGCGCGCCCCTTGCCCAGGAGACCGCTCGCGATCCGGCGCCGGCGGGCAGGACGGGGCCTACGGCCGCTTGCCGACGGTATCGGCGACCTGCGCGTCGCGCTCGCCCAGCGGCCGCTCGGGCCCGACGGTGGTGTCGCGGCCGGTCTGGTGCTCCATCTCGGCGTTCAGCTTGGCGCCGGCTAGCACCACGTAGGAGGACAGGTAGAACCAGGTCATGAGGATGACGATGGCGCCCACCGAACCGTAGGTCTTGCTGTAGCTGCCGAAATTGGCCACGTACACGGAGAAGCCGATCGAGGCCAGCAGCCAGATGCCGATGGCGACGGCGGCGCCGGGGCTGGCCCAACGCCATTGCGGCTGGTCGCGCGACGGCGCGTAGCGGTAGACCACCGCCAGCGACACCGCCAGCACCACCAGCAGGATCGGCCAGCGGCTTAGGCTCAGCAGCGCCGACAACGTGTCCGGCAGCTTAAGGATGGATAGCAGCGCCGGCAGCACCGCCACCAGCGCCAAGGTGAGCATGCCGACCACGATGCCACCCACCGTCAGCAGCAGCGCCACCGCGTTGAGCTTGATGAAGCCGCGTTTCTCCCGCTCGTCGTAGGCGATGTTGAGCCCCTGGATCAGCGCCTTGACGCCCTTGGAGGCGCTCCACAGCGCCAGCAGCACGCCCACCGCCACGCCGACGCTGAGGCCGCCCGACGGTTGCGAGGCCAGCTGCCGCATCTGCCCGAGCAGGATGTCGGCGGCCTGCGGCGGCATGATCGCCATCATGCTACTCATCTGCCGCTCCACCTCCACAGGGTCGGCGATCAGGCCGTAGATGGAGATCATCGCCGCCAGCGCCGGAAAGATGGACAGCAGCAGGTAGAACGCCACGCCGGCGGCGACCAGGCTCAGGTTGTTCTCGTTCATCCCGGCGCGGGTGCGCAGCAGGATGTCGCGCCAGCCGGGCGCCGGAATCTCGCCCGGCCGTTGCGCCTCCCGCCCCCGCCGGCGCTGGTCGATATCGATGTGCTTCGCCATGTGCCCTCTCGCCGCCGGGAGCGGTGTCGCCCCGCTACTGCACCGTGCCCGGACCGCTCTCCGGCCGAGGCTGCGCCGACGGCGGGCGGCTGTCGCGGCCGCTCATCGTCTCCCGCTGCCGCCCGGCTTCCTCCTTGGCGGCATCGGTGGCGGCTTCGGCCACGGCTTTGGCGGCCTCCTTGCCCCGCTCCATCTGCTCGTGCATCTGCTCGCGGCCGCGCTCCATCATCCGGTCGCGGGTCTCGCCCATGAGCTCGTCCTCGCGCCGCGTCTGCGGCAGCAGCGCGCCGAGCATGGCGCCGGCGGCCAGGCCGAGCATGGCCAGCACCAGCGGCTGCTCGTTCACCATGCTCTGGGTACTGCTGCGCAGGCGCTCGGCGCGCTCGCGGGTCGTCTCGGCGAGCTGGGAGGCGCGCGCCCGCGCGCTGTCGGCGGCGCCCGCGAGCTGGCTGCGCATGTGCGCGCTGCGCTCCGATAGCCGCTCCCGGCCCAGGTCGGCGCGCTCCTTGAGCGTGTCGATCATCCGGCGGCCGGATTCGGCCATGCGGCCGCCCTGCTCCGGCTCGCCCAACTCCAACCCGCGCTGCGGCTCGGTTTCGACCTGGCGCGGACGCGCATGGCGCCCCTCCTCCGGCCCGTACATCTTGCGCCAGGCCACGGCCGAGCCGACCAAAGCCACCGGCACCCGGTGGCGGATCAGGAACGAGCCCATGATCCAGAGCAGTCCGGCACCGAGCAGCACCGTCGGTACCGGATTGCGAACCACCGCCTGCGACAGGTTCTCGACGAACTCCTCCAGCACCTCGTTCGGCTTGCTGCTGAGCTTGCGTTGCAGCTCGCTGAGCGTGCCGTCCATCTGCGCGCGGGTGTGGCGGATCTCGCTCTCGATCTCCTCGGGGCTGGGATTGCTCGCGTCGCCGCCCGGCGTGAACGCCGCCTGGGCGTCGCGGCGGTTGCGAAGGATCCGGGCGTCCTCGTTCGGATTAATACTGCTCATGGCTCCTCCTCGTCGCCACTTCGGCGTCGCGCCGCAACGAATCCATGCTGCGTTTGGGGAGCATGCTGCGCTCCTTGAGCTTGCGCATGCCGGTCATGACCGCGAAGGCGGCCACCGCCAGCGTCACCACCGACACGATCAGCGCCGCCCAGCCCAGGTGCATCACCGTCGACAGCCCGTATACGGCGGAGAACAGCAGCACGATCAGCCCGGCGAAGCCAAGCACGCCACCGATGGCGAGCGCGGTGATCCCGGCCTTGGCGGTCGCCAGCGAGGCGCTGGTCTCGGCCTTGACCAGAGCGACCTCCTGGCGGAACAAGGTGCTCAGCTCGCTGGTCAGCTCGGAGAACAAGGCGCTCACCGAGCGCTCCCCGCCCTCCTCGGGTTGGCCCCGGCGAATGTCATACACGGCCATTACAGATCCCTCCTACCGGTCGGCGTGCGCGGCGGAGGCGTGCCGACCCGAGGGCCGCCGCCCACCTCGGTCGGATCGACGTGGGCGCTGGTGACGAACGACGACTGCGCGCTGCCGCCGAGCTCATCGTCGGCACGGCCGCGCCGTGCATCGTCGGCCTCCATGGATTCCTCGTAGGCCTCGCCGTAGATGCCGGCACCGGCGCTGTCGTACCCCTCCCGGTAGCCGCGCCTGGCGCCGGACCAGCGCGCGCTCGGGCGGGCGTGCGACGAGCTGCTCTTGAGGAAGCGCGACAGCACGAAGCCGGCCAGCACGCTGCCGCCGATGAACAGGGCCGGCTGCCGCCGCATCAGGTCGGTGGCCTGGTCCATCAGGCTGTCGAGGTCCTTGGAGCGGATCGCGTCGGCGGCGCGCTCCAGGCCGCTGGCGGCCTGCTCCAGCACGCGGCCGATGGTGCGCTCCTCGTCCCGCTGATTGCATTGCTCCGCGGTCTGGTGCAGAACGCTGGCGAGCTTGGCGAGCTGCTCCGCCGCCCCGTCCTTCTGCTGATCGAGCAGGCTGCGCCCGCGATGCTTGGCCTCGTCGGCCCAGTGGCCGGCCCGCTCCTTGATCCGCTCCTTGTCGAAGCCGCCGTGCGCGGTCTCCGACGCCGAGCCGGTCGGCGCGGTCGGCCTGGATGCAGCCGGCGGCCCGTCCATCGGCCTGCGCTGCGGTGTATCAGGCATGATCTTCCTCCTTCCTTGACGATCCCGCGGACACGGCGGGGGTTCAACCAAATCCGCTGGTTACGCAGGCTAACTGGGGACAGGCGAGGAAGGCCGCAAGTGAAGAACGTACAGATACGCTAATGCCTTAGCGGGGCGTGATCGCCCGTGCGGCAAGGAGATAGAGGAGCAATCGGTCGAGCCGACTCAATCGTCGGCCGACACCCGGCCCCGCGCCGCCTTGAGCGCGCCGCGCCGGGTCTTGGCTTCGAGCCGGCGGCGTTTGGACGCCAGAGTGGGCTTGGTCGGCTTACGCGGCTTGGGCGGCTCGGCGGCACGCCGCACCAGCTCCACCAGACGCTGGCGCGCATCCTCGCGGTTGCGCTCCTGGGTACGGAAACGGTTGGCCTCGATGGTCAGCACGCCGTCGGCGCTCAGCCGCCGCCCGGCCAGGCGCGCCAGGCGCCGCTTGACGTCCTCCGGCAAGGCGGAGGCGGCCAGGTCGAAGCGCAGCTGCACCGCGCTGGCCACCTTGTTGACGTTCTGGCCGCCGGGGCCGGAGGCGCGGATGAAGCGCTCCTCGAGCTCGTGCTCGTCAATGGCCAGCGTGCCGGTAATGCGCAGCATCAATCGCGGAAATTATTGAACTGCAGCGGCATGCCGAGCTCCTGCTTGCGCAGCAGCTGGATGACCTCCTGCAGATCGTCCTTCTTCTTGCCGGTGACGCGCACCTTGTCGCCCTGGATCGAGGCTTGCACCTTGAGCTTGGCGTCTTTGATCAGCTTGCTGATCTTCCTGCCCAGCTCGGCGTCGATGCCCTGTCGCAGGGTGACGGTCTGGCGCGCCTCCTTGCCGGCCTGCTCGACCTTCCCCAGCTCCACGCAAGTGAGGTCGATGCCGCGCCGGGACAGCTTGGCATAGAGGATGTCGAGCATCTGTTCGAGCTGGAACTCGCTCTGCCCGGTCATGTGGACCACGCTGTCCTTGAGCTCGAACTTGGCGCCGGAATCCTTGAAATCGAAGCGGCTGCCGACCTCGCGGTTGGCCTGATCGACGGCATTGGCCGCCTCGTGCATATCGACCTCGGAAACCACGTCGAAGGACGGCATGAACGCGCTCCTCTGTTTGCCTCGCCCGGCCGGTATCTTACCCGGCCGGGACGGCCTCAGCCCAGCCGCTGCAGGGCCTCCAGCTCCTCGGCGCTGAAACCGGCGGCCATGCGGGCGTCGACGTTGAACGGGCCCTTGAGCCGGCCGCGCATGTATTGCCCCAGCAGCTCGCGGAAGGTCGGCTCCGGCGGTAGCCCGCGCTGGGCGCAGGCGTACTTGAACCAGCGCGAGCCGATGGCGACGTGCCCGACCTCGTCGCGCAGGATGATCTTGAGCCGCTCGACGGTATCGAGATCGCCCACCGCCGCGAGGCGCTCCAGCATGCCCGGCGTGACGTCCAGCCCGCGCGCCTCCAGCACCCGCGGCACCAGCGCCATGCGCACCAGGTGATCGTGGGCGGTGTCGATCGCCATCTCCCACAGGCCGTTGTGGGCGGGGAAGTCGCCGTAGTCGTAGCCCAGCGCGCGCAGCCGCTCGCGCAACAGCTCGAAGTGGTAGGCCTCTTCCTCGGCCACCTTCAGCCAGTCGCCGTAATAGTCGTCCGGCAGGTCGCGGAAGCGGTAGACCGCGTCCAGCGCCAGGTTGATGGCGTTGAACTCGATGTGGGTGACGGCGTGGATCAGCGCCGCTCGCCCCTGCGCGGTGGTGAGCCGGCGCTGCACCAGCTCGCGCGGCGGCACGAGCTGCGGCCGCGGCGGCCGCCCCGGCTGGCCGATGGGCTCGACCGGCGCGGCGCCGTCGCGGCCGAGCGCGCCGGCCCGCCAGTCGCTCACCAGGCGGCGGGTCAGGCGGATCTTGTCGTCGGGATCGGTGGCCGCCAGGGCGGCGGCGGCGCGGTCGAACACGTTCATCGGCGAAGCTACTCGGCTGTCTTGAGGCCGATCATGATATCCATGACGTTGCTGCCCGTGGGACCGGTGTGGATCAGATCGCCCGCGGCGGCCAGGGCGCTGCCGGCATCGGCGCTGGCCAGCGCGGCGGCGGGGTCGATGCCGGCGGCGCGGCAGCGGGCGGCGCTCGCGCCGTCGACCAGGGCGCCGGCGTCCTCGGTCGGGCCGTCGCTGCCGTCGGTGCCGGCGGCGAGCAGATACAGCCCGCCGCGGCCGTCCAAGATGCGCGCCGCCGCCAGCGCCAGGGTCTGGGCGCGGCCACCCCGGCCGGGCTCGGCCGGCAGGGTGACCACCGGCTCGCCGCCCCACAGATGGATGCCGGGCGGGCCGTCGATCAGGGCGCGCGCCAGCCGCGCCCCTTCCTCGGCCGCCTCGCCGCCGACGAACTCGGCGTGCCGGTGCACCGGATAGCCAAGCGCCGCGGCGCGCGCGGCCGCCGCCGCCAGCGCGTCGCCGTTAGCGGCGATGACCCGCGTCTCCAGCCGGGCCAGCGCCGGATCGTCCGCCGCCGGCGGCGGCTCGGCCAACCATAGATGGGCCAGCTCCGGCGGCAGCAGCTCGCGCGGAGCCGGCTCGCCGCCCGGTTGGAGCGGTCCTGAGCCGATCACCGCCGGATCGTCGCCGCGCACGTCGGAGATGAGCAGCTGCAGCGCCGGCCGCCCGGCCAGCGCCCGCGCCAGGCGGCCGCCCTTGAGACGGGACACCGCCTTGCGGATGCGGTTGATGTGGTGGATATCGGCGCCAGAGGCGAGCAGCCAGCGGTTCAGCGCCCGCAGCTCGGCGGCGAGCGTGGCGCCGGGGGCGAGCGCTTCGGCGAGCGCCGAGGCGCCGCCCGAGATCAGGAACAGAAAGCCGGCGTCGACCGGCGCCTCGGCGACGAAGCGCAGCAGGCGCTCGCCGGCCAGCAGGCTGTTGTCGTCCGGCAGCGGGTGGCCGGCCTCGATCACCTCCACCGGCCGGGATACCCAACGGCGGCGCTCGACGTGGTCGTACTTGGTGATCAGCAGCCCTTCGGCGACCGCCTCGCCCCAAACGTCCCAGGCGCCCTCGGCCATGGCCTCAGCGGCCTTGCCCAGCGCCACCAGCCGCAGCGCTGGCGGCGGGGCGCGGCCGCGCAGCGCCTCGGCCACCCGGCGGCGGCCGTCGACCGCCGTCAGCGCCGCCCGGTAGATGCGCAGCAAATCGCGGCGGGCGGCGCTCAAGGGCCGCTCACTCCTGGGGCAGGCCGCGGGCCAGGTCGCGCTGGATGTCCTCGGCGTCCTCCAGCCCCACCGACAACCGGATCAGCCCCTCGCGGATGCCGGCCGCCTCGCGCTGCTCGGGCGAGATGCGGCCGTGGGTGGTGGTGGCCGGGTGGCAGATGGTGGATTTCATGTCGCCGAGGTTGGCGGTGATGGAGATCATGCGCACCGAGTCGATCACCTTCCAGGCCGCCTCGCGCCCGCCCTTGACCTCGAACGACACGATGCCGCCGAACCCCTTCTGCTGGCGCTTGGCCAGCTCGTGCTGCGGATGGCTGGGCAGCCCCGGGTAGTTGACCTTGATCACCCCCGGCTGGCGCTGCAGCCACTCGGCGACGCGCTGGGCGTTCTCGCAGTGGGCGCGCATGCGCAGCGGCAACGTCTCCAACCCCTTGAGCAGCAGCCAGGCGTTGAAGGCGCTCATGGTCGGGCCGGCGGTGCGCAGGAAGCCCAGGATCTCCTTGCCGACCCGCTCCTTGTCGCCGACCACGGCACCGCCGATGCAGCGCCCCTGGCCGTCGAGGTACTTGGTGGCGGAATGGATCACCAGATCGGCCCCCAGCGCCAGCGGCCGCTGCAGCACCGGTGTACAGAAACAGTTGTCGACCACCAGCAGGCAGCCGCGCGCGTGGGCCAGGTCGGCGAGCGCACGGATGTCGGCGATCTCGCCCAGCGGGTTGGACGGGCTCTCCAGGAACAGCATCCGGGTCTCGGGACGGATGGCGCGCTCCCAGGCCTCGTAGTCGGTCAGCGGCACGAAGGTGGTGGTGACGCCGAACTTGGGCAGGATGTTGGCGAACATCGACACCGTGGTACCGAACACCGAAGCCGAGCAGACGATGTGGTCGCCGGCCTTGAGCAGCGACATGCAGGTGGCGAGGACGGCCGACATGCCGGACGCCGTGGCGATGCAGGCCTCGCCGTCCTCCAGGGCCGCCAGGCGGTCCTGGAAGGTGCGTACGGTGGGGTTGGAGAAGCGGGAGTAGACGTTGCCGTCGAGCTGGCCGCTGAACTTGGCCGCGGCCTCGGCGGCGCTCTTGAAGGTGAAGCTGGAGCTCAGATAGATCGGTTCGCAGTTTTCCTGCTCGTTGCTCCTGCGCTGACCGGCACGGATGGCCCGCGTGGCGAATCCGTACTCCTCAAACTCGTCCCACGACATCGACGTCTCCCAGAACGAAAAAACCCGCTTGGCAGCCAAAGCGGGTTTTCGCTCGCTTTAGCTGAATTTGTTAGGCGCCCGCAAGCTGAACTCAAATCGGCGCCGCCCCGGTGTTCGGGCGTCCACGCAACTTAGGGTAGCGCGGACGCCCTGTCAATCACGGCCGGTTGGGTAAGGCCAGCTCGCCGGTGGTGCCGCCGTCAAGCAGCTTGGCGCTCTTCACCTCTTCGGCGCGCAGCGCCTGCAGCTCCTGCAGATAGTCGTCGGTCACGTCGCCGGTGACGTAATTGCCGTCAAAGCAGGAGCAATCGAACTGGGTGATGCTCTTGTTGCCCTGGCGCACGGCGGCGATCAGGTCCGGCAAGTCCTGATAGATCAGGCGATCGCAGCCGATGTAATCGGCGACCTGCTGCTCGGTGCGCCCATAGGCTATCAGCTCCTTAGCCGCCGGCATGTCGATCCCGTACACATTCGGGTAACGCACCGGAGGCGCCGCCGAGGCCAGGTAGACTTTCTTGGCGCCCATGTCACGCGCCATCTGCACGATCTGCTTGGAGGTGGTGCCGCGGACGATGGAATCGTCCACCAGCATCACGTTCTTGTCGCGGAACTCCAGCTCGATCGGGTTGAGCTTCTGCCGCACCGATTTCGTGCGCTGCTTCTGGCCCGGCATGATGAAGGTGCGGCCGATGTAGCGGTTCTTGATGAAACCCTCGCGGTACGGCACGCCCAGCTTGTAGGCCATCTGCAGCGCGGCGGTGCGGCTGGTGTCGGGGATGGGGATGACCACGTCGATGTCGTGGTCGGGCCACTCGCGCAGCACCTTCTCGGCCAGCTTCTCGCCCATGCGCAGCCGGGACTTGTACACAGCCACGCCGTCGATGATCGAGTCCGGCCGGGCCAGATAGACGAACTCGAAGATGCACGGCGTCAGCGTCGGGTTGTCGGCGCACTGGCGGCTGAAGACGTTGCCGTCCATGTCGATGAAGATGGCCTCGCCCGGCTCGATGTCGCGCACCAGGGTAAAGCCCAGCACGTCCAGCGCCACGCTCTCGGAGGCGATGCAGTACTCCATGCCGTCCTCGGTCTCGCGCTGACCGAAGCAGATCGGCCGGATGCCGTGCGGATCGCGGAAGCCGACGATGCCGTAGTTGTTGATCATGGCGACCACGGCGTAGGCGCCGCGGCAGCGGCGATGCACCGCGGCCACCGCCTTGAAGATCTCGTCCGGCCCGATGCGTAGCTTGTTCTGGCGGTACAGCTCGTGGGCGAACACGTTGAGCAGCACCTCCGAGTCGGACTCGGTGTTGATGTGCCGCAGATCCTCGAGGAACACCTCGCGCTTGAGCGCCTGGGTGTTGATCAGATTGCCGTTGTGGGCCAGGGAGATGCCGAACGGCGAGTTGACGTAGAACGGTTGCGCCTCGGCCGACGACGAGCAGCCGGCGGTGGGATAGCGCACGTGGCCGATGCCCATGTTGCCGACCAGCCGGGTCATGTGCCGGGTATGGAAGACGTCGCGTACCAGGCCGTTGTCCTTGCGCAGGTGGAAACGGCCCTGGTGGAAGGTCATGATGCCGGCGGCGTCCTGCCCGCGGTGTTGCAAGACGGTCAGGCCATCGTAAAGGGCTTGATTGACCGGTGCTTTACCCACGATGCCGATGATTCCGCACATAGCAACCTCTAATTACCTGGATCGCGCGTGACGCTCTGCGGGTCCACCGGACCGGGCTGGGCCGCGTGCCCGCAAAATTCCGCCCAGTAGGTCTGGGCGGGCTTGCCGGCGGCGACGGGCAGGCCGTGCGCAACCGGTGTATAGACAACCAAACCGTTCATCCATTCCCCGACCCCGACCTGGCACACCAGCGGCTGCAGGCCGCGCACCAGCACCGACTCCTGCCACCAGGGCTCGCGCGGCACGTGGGTCAGTCCGAGCAGCAACATCAGGACGGCGACGATCAGCACGCCGCGGGCGGCGCCGAACACCACGCCGAGCGCGCGGTCGGTGCCTGACAGGCCGGTCGTGCCGACCAGCAGGCCGGCCAGGTAGTTGACGAGCGCGCCCGCCAGCAGGGTACCGACGAACAGGATCGCGAACGCGCCCACCAGCTGCAGCGTGGGCGAGTCGATGTAGGGCGCCAGCCAGCCGCTCAGCGGCCGGGCGAACTCGATGGCCAGCCAGAAAGCGGCCACCCAAACGACGATGGAGATGACCTCGCGGACGAAGCCGCGCACCAGGCTGATCAGCGCAGAGATCGCAACGATGGCCAGGATGATGTAATCGACCCAGTTCATGCGCTCGTCAGGATACGCCGATCGGTCGCGAGGGCGCGCATAGTAGCAGAGGGCAGCTCCGGGCAAAAGCTGATCCGCGACATCGACGGCCTGGCCGGTTACGCGCTCAAGGGTGGGGCCGCACCTGTCCCTGCAGCTGCTCGCTCTTGGCTAGCTTGTCGCGCATGGCTTCGGCCTGCGCCCGCTGCACCATCGGCCCGACCCGCACCCGATAAACCCGCTGGCCGTCGGCCGTGGCCGTCTCGATATAGGCCGGGTAGTCCTTCTTGCGCAGCTGATCGCGCATGGCGACGGCGCGCGCCTGATCGGAGAAGCTGGCGACCTGCACCGTCCAGGTCGCCAGCTCCGGCGGCGTCTGCCGCGCCGGCTCGGCCACCGCCGGCACGGTCGGCTTGGGCTGGGGCGCCGGGGTCGGAGCGGGCGCCGGTGCCGGCGTCTGCGGCCGCGGCGGCGTGTCGACCTCGGCCGGGGCCGGGACCGTCTCCAGCGGCCGGCTGTCGGTCAGCGCCGGCGCCTGCTCGTCGTTGAGCGGCAAGCCCGGCGCGGGCGCCGCCGGCACGGTCACCTGCGGCTGCGGCGGAATGGCCAAGGGGACGTCGATCGCTTCCTGCTGCACCGGGCCGGTGAGGAGCATCGGCACGAAGATCACGGCCAGCGCCACCAGAACCACCGCACCGACCATCCGTTGCTTCAGTCGCTGATTCATCACGCCTTCCCCTGTCAGCGGTCGCCGCCCACGCCGCGATGGCGCAAGGCCTCCTCGACCGTCCGGAACGAACCGAATACCACCACCCTGTCGCCGGCGTCGGCATTCCGTTCGACGACGGCGAACAGCTCGTCGGCGCGCCCCACGCCGCGCGGCGCCACGCCGCGGCGAGCCAGCTCGGCGGCGATCTCGGCGGCGGGCCGGGCGTCGCCGTCCGGCAGCTCCAGCAGCCACCAGCCATCGATCAGCGGCAGCAGCGGCTCCAGCACGGCGTCCAGCTCCTTGCGCCGCAGCTGGGCGAACACCGCCCAGGTCCGGCCGGCGGCCGGGCGCGCTGCCAGCGAAGCGGCGAATTCCCGCGCGCTATCGCGATTATGGGCGACATCCAGGATCCACTCCACCGCTCCAGGCAGCACTTGGAAGCGGCCGGGCACGCGTGCCGCCGCCACGCCCTCGGCGAGCGCCTCAGCGCTCAGCGGCAACCGCGATCGCAGCGCCGCCAGCGCCGCCAGCGCCGCCGCGGCGTTCTGACGCTGGTGCGGGCCGATCAGGCCGGTCGGCGGCAACGTCACCGCCCCCCCGTCCGGAGCGAGGAAGCGCCAGCCCTCGCCCTCGTCCCGCCAGTGGTAGTCGCGGCCGGCCAGCCACAGCCGGGCGCCGATGGCCTCGGCGTGCGCTCGCACGCTGTTGGGCAGGTCCGGCTCGCCGTACACCGCCACCCGGTCGGCACGGAAGATACCGGCCTTCTCGAAGCCGATGCTGTCGCGGTCGGGCCCGAGCCAGTCGGTATGGTCGAGTCCGACCGAGGTGATCACCGCCACGTCCGGGTCGACCGCGTTGACCGCGTCCAGCCGCCCCCCCAGGCCCACTTCCAGCACCCAGACGTCGCAATTGGCGCGCGCGAACAGATCCAGCGCCGCCAGCGTACCGAACTCGAAATAGGTGAGCGTGTCGGCGCCGCGCGCGGCGTCGACCCGGGCGAAGGCGTCGACCAGCGCCTGGTCGTCAACCTCGCGACCGCCGATGCGGATGCGCTCGTTGTAGCGTAGCAGGTGGGGCGAGGTGTAGACGCCGACCCGGTAGCCGCCGGCGCTCAGCGCCGCCTCCAGATAGGCGACGCAGGAGCCCTTGCCGTTGGTGCCGGCGACGGTGACGACCGGGCAGGCCGGTGTGAGCACGCCCAGCCGGGCGGCCACCCGCTGCACCCGCTCCAGCCCCAGGTCGATGGCGCTGGGGTGCAGCCCCTGCTGCCAGTCGAGCCAGTCGGCCAGTCGGCTGAAACGCGGCGGCCCCGCCGGCGGCAGGGAGGCGGTCATTTGCTCTCGGCGAGCTGCTTGATGTTGGGCGACGGCCGGCCGGTCATCATGGCCAGCAGCCCGGCGATGCGATCCCGCATCTCGCGCCGGTCGACGATCAGATCGATGGCGCCGTGCTCCAGCAGGAACTCGGAGCGCTGGAAGCCCTCCGGCAGGGTCTCGCGCACGGTTTGTTCGATCACGCGCGGTCCGGCGAAGCCGATCAGCGCGCCCGGCTCGCCGATGTTGATGTCGCCCAGCATGGCCAAGCTGGCCGACACGCCGCCGGTGGTGGGATCGGTCATCACCGAGATGTAGGGAATGCCGGCCTCGCGCAGCTTGGCCAGGGCCGCGGAGGTCTTGGCCATCTGCATCAGCGAGAACAGCGCTTCCTGCATGCGGGCGCCGCCGCTGGCGGAGAAGCAGACCAGCGGGATCTTCTCCTTGAGCGACTCGGCGGCGGCGCGCACGAAGCGCTCGCCCACCACCGAACCCATGGAACCGCCGAGGAAGTTGAACTCGAAGGCGCAGGCGACCACGGGGATGCCCTTGACGCTGCCCTTCATGACTACCAGCGCGTCCTGCTCGCCGGTCTGCTTCTGCGCCTGGACCAGACGGTCCTTGTACTTCTTGCTGTCCTTGAAGCGCAGCGCGTCGACCGGCACCACCGACGCGGCCAGCTCGACGCGCGGCTCCTCGTCCAGGAACAGATCGAGCCGGCGGCGGGCGCCCATGCGGAAGTGCGCGTTGCACTTCGGACAGACGTCGAGGTTGCGCTCGACCTCGGGCTTGTACAGCACGGCGCCGCACTTGTCGCACTTGGTCCACAGCCCCTCGGGGATGCTGCGCGCGCGCTCCTTGCCCGGTTCCGTCCGAATCCGGGACGGCATCAGTTTCTGAAACCAGCTCATACGGTCGTCCTATCAGGCTTTGGCGGCCTGGCTCTGGTCCATCGCCTGCCGAAGGCTCGCGATGAACGCGCCCGCCGCCTCGCGGATCTTCATGGAATCGTTCTGATGCTGCGCCACCAGACGCACCAGCGCGCTGCCGACCACCACCGCGTCGGCGACCTCAGCGACCCGCGCCGCGGCTTCGGGACTGCTGATGCCGAAGCCGACACCGATCGGCAGCTTGGAAACGGCGCGAATGGCCGCCACCCGTTCGGCGACGTTGGCGATGTCCAGGCTGGCTGCCCCGGTAACGCCTTTTAGCGAGACGTAATACACGAATCCGCGCGCTGCGTCGCAAATCTGCCGAATGCGCGCCGGCGAGCTGGTCGGCGCCAGTAGCAGGATGGGATCGAGGCCGTGCTCGATCAGCGCGGCGTTGAGCTCCTCGCCCTCCTCGGGCGGCAGATCGACGGTGATGACCCCGTCGGCCCCAGCCTCGGCCGCGGCCTGGGCGAAGCGCCGATAGCCCATGACCTCGATCGGGTTGAGGTAGCCCATCAGCACGATCGGGGTGCGGCTGTCGGTCTGGCGGAACTCGCGCACCATGTCCAGCACGCGGTTGAGGCTGACGTTGTGCGCCAGGGCGCGCTCGCAGGCGGCCTGGATCACCGGCCCCTCCGCCATCGGATCGGAGAACGGCACGCCCAGCTCCAGGATATCCGCGCCGTTCGCCACCAGGGCGTGCAGCAGCGGCACGGTCACGCCCGGCTCGGGATCGCCGGCGGTGATGAACGTAATCAGCGCCTTGCGGCCGCTCTGGCGACAACGGGCGAAGGTCTGTTCGATACGGCTCACAGGCTGATCCCCTTGAGGCGGGCCACGGTGTTGATGTCCTTGTCGCCGCGGCCGGACAGGTTGACCACCATGGTCTGGTCCTTGCGCATGCGCGGCGCCAGCTTCATGGCGTAGGCGATGGCGTGCGAGCTCTCCAGGGCCGGGATGATGCCCTCCAACCGGGTCAGCGTCTCGAAGCCCTCCATCGCCTCGTCGTCGGTGATGTTCTCGTAGTTCACGCGCTTGATGTCATGCAGCCAGGCATGCTCGGGGCCAACGCCCGGATAATCGAGGCCGGCCGAGATCGAGTGCGTGCCGAGGATCTGGCCGTCGTCGTCCTCCAGCAGGTAGGTGCGGTTGCCGTGCAGCACGCCCGGGCGGCCGCCGGCGAAACGCGCCGCGTGCTGGCCGCTGGCCACGCCCAGACCGCCGGCCTCGACGCCGTAGAGCGCCACCGACTTGTCCTGCAAGAACGGATAGAACAGCCCCATGGCGTTGGAGCCGCCGCCGACGCAGGCCACCAGGGCATCCGGCAAACGGCCCTCGGCGGCCAGGAACTGGCGCTTGGTCTCGCGCCCGATCACCGACTGGAAGTCGCGCACCATCATCGGGTAAGGATGCGGGCCGGCGACGGTGCCGATGATGTAGAAGGTGTTGTCGACGTTGGTCACCCAGTCGCGCATGGCCTCGTTGAGCGCGTCCTTGAGGGTGCGGGTGCCCGAGTGCACCGGCACCACCTCGGCGCCCAGCAGCTTCATGCGGAACACGTTGGGCGACTGCCGCTGCACGTCCTCGGCGCCCATGTAGACCACGCACTCCATGCCGAAGCGGGCCGCCACGGTCGCGGTGGCCACGCCGTGCTGGCCGGCACCGGTCTCGGCGATGACGCGCTTCTTGCCCATGCGCTTGGCGAGCAGCGCCTGGCCGATGGCGTTGTTGATCTTGTGCGCGCCGGTGTGGTTGAGATCCTCGCGCTTGAGGTAGATCTTGGCCCCGCCCAGATGCTTGGTCAGCCGCTCGGCGTAGTACAGCGGCGAGGGGCGGCCGACGTAGTGCTGGAAGTCGTACTCCAGCTCGGCTAGGAATTCGGGATCGTTGCGGTAGCGCTCGTACGCGGCCTTGAGCTCCTCCAGCGGCGCCATCAGCGTTTCCGCCACGAACCGGCCGCCGTACGGGCCGAAGTGGCCGCGGTCGTCCGGATAGCGGCTGAAGTCGATGGTTTCGCTGTGCGCGTCAGTCGAATTGGACACGTCGTACCTCGTCGATGAACGCCGCCACCTTGGCGGAGTCCTTGATACCTTTGGCCGATTCGACGCCGCTGCTGACGTCCACCCCGTAGGGGCGGCAAGTGCGCACGGCCTCGGCCACATTGCCGGGATGCAGGCCGCCGGCGAGCAGGAAGGGCCGCGGCAGCGTCGATGGTATGGTGGACCAGTCGAAGGTCGTGCCGGTTCCGCCGATACCGCCCTGGGCATGGCTGTCGAGCAGGAAACCGGCGGCGTCGGGATACTGCGCCGCCAGCGCCAACGGATCGGCGCCGCCGCCCATGGGCAGCGCCTTGAGGTAGCGGCGCTGGAAACGACGGCAGAACTCCGGCGGCTCGGCGCCGTGGAACTGCAGCAGATCGACCGGCACCGACGCCAGCACCTGCTCGACTTCGTGCGGCTGCGGATCGAGGAATAGCGCCACCACCGTCACCAGCGGCGGCAGCGCGGCGACGATCTCGCGCGCCTGCGCCGGCGACACGCAACGCGGACTGGCGGCGCAAAACACCAGGCCGATGGCGTCCGCTCCCGCGGCGGCGGCGTACGCTCCGTCCTCGGGCCGGGTTATGCCACAGATCTTGATGCGGGTGCGCACGGTGGGCCTTCAGTCCACGACAGACAAGACGCAAATCCTACCCTGCGGGCCCGTCCTAGGCAAAGACGGGCAGCTCGCCCTGCACGGTCATGGCGAACCGCTCCGGATAGACCACTTTCACCAGGTACAGCCCTTCCGGCGGCGCGGTGACGCCGCCCTGGGTGCGGTCGCGCGCCTCCAGCACCTCGCGCGCCCACTCCACCGGCCGCTCGCCGCTGCCGATCGCCATCAGCACGCCGGCGATGTTGCGCACCATGTGGTGCAGGAAGGCGTTGGCCTCGATGTCGAGATAGAGATAGTCGCCGCGGCGAGTCACGCTCAGCCGGTCGACGCGGCGGATCGGATGCCGAGCCTGACAGGCCACGGCGCGGAACGAGGAGAAATCGTGCTCGCCGATCAGGCACTGGCCGGCGACGTGCATGCGCTCCGCATCCAGCGCCTTGTGGGTCCAGGCCACCCGCTGCCGGTGCAGGGCCGGCCGCACCGGCTTGTTGGCGATCACGTAGCGGTAGGCCCGCGCCAGCGCCGAGAAGCGGGCGTGGAACTCCTCGTCCACCTCCCGCACCGACACGATGCGCACCGCCTCCGGCAGATGGGTATTGCTGCCCAGCACCCAGGCCCGCTCGGGCCGACGCGCGTCGGTGTCGAAATGGATCACCTGCGCCGTGGCGTGCACGCCGGCGTCGGTACGGCCGGCGCAGGTGACGCTGATCGGCTGGTTCGCCACCCGGCTCAGCGCCTCCTCCACCGCCTCCTGCACCGTGCCGGCATGGCGCTGGCGCTGCCAGCCGGCAAAACCGGCGCCGTCGTACTCGATCACCGCAGCTATACGCATAGAAAGACTCAGCCCCATCCCAACGCCAGCGCGAGCGCCAGCGGCAACAGCCACTGCCACGGCGCCGGCGCCGCCAGCGCCGGCACGGTCACCGCCGGCAGCGGCGCCCGCTCGGCGGCCGCCAGCGTAGCCGCGAACACGTCGTCGGCGAACGCCCCGATCCGCCGCAGTCGCGGCAGCCCGGCACTGACCTGGCGGCGTTCGGCCACCGCAGCGCGCAGCTGCGGCACCGCCTCCATTGCCAGCACCACCCGCAGCGCCAGCCGTTCGGGATCGAGCCCGAACGGCCGCAGCGGCCGGACCAACCAGCGAATGGCGGCCAGCAGCTGATCGCGCCCGGTCGTCGTCAGCAGCAGCTGCACCGCCGCGACCAGCAGCAGCAGCGCCGCCGTGCGCTGCGCACCCTGCTCCAGGCCGGCGGCGCTGGGCGACAGCGCGCCGAGCGCCGGCCACAAGGACTCGCCGGGCGTGAACCAGACATAGACGATGGCGATCGACAGCAGCAGTACCCGCAGCCGCCGCACGGTCGCGAGCCACCGCGACCACAACCCCCGTCCGCCGCGACCGTAAATCAACGCCAGCGGCACGGCGGCCAGCGCCAGCTCGCGCCAGCCGGCCCGCGCCAGGCAAGCGGCCAACACCAGCAGACACAGCACACGGATAACGGGGTGCATATCTTATGCGTCGAAACCGAAAACGCCGACCGGGGCCTGAGCCCCGGTCGGCTGGTGGGGGGGAACGGTCCCGGACGCGGATCAGGCGATCTGCTTGAGCAGCGCCTCGGCTTCGTTCTTCTGCCGAGCGTTGCCTTCGCTGATCACCTCGTCCAAGAGGCTGCGCGCGCCCTCGACATCGCCCATGTCGAGGTAGGCGCGGGCCAGGTCGAGCTTGGTGCCGACCTCGTCCAGTTCCTCCCAGGAATCGGCCGCGGTCTCCGCGGCCGCCGGCGTGAACTCGATAACGTTATCGCTCGGCTCCTCGGCGGGCTGCTCGAACGACAGGTCGAAGTCCAGGCTCGGCAGCTCGTCCTCGGCGGGCTTGGCCTCCTCCGCGCGCTGCTCGGGAGCCGCCTCCAGCGGTTCGTCCAGGTTGAAATCCAGGGACAGATCGTCGTCGGCCGCGGCCTGCGGCTCGGCCTCCCGGCCGCTCGCCTCCTCGGCCGCCTGCGGCGCCGACTCGGCAGCGGCGGCCGGCGCCTCGAACGTGAGCTCGCCGAAATCCAGCGGCGTGTCAAGCGAGGCCTGCGGCTCTTCGACCGCGGGCGCGGCCTCTTCGGCGGCCCCGAACAGAGCGCTGTCCGGCGCCAGCTCGCGGCCCATGGCGACCGCCCGCTCCCAGGCCGGGTCGTCGGTGCCGACCTGATCGCGCAGCGCCAGCGCCTCGCGCTCGAAGCCGGCACGGTCGTGCAGCAGCGCCAGGATCTCCAGCAGCTTCAGGCGCAGCTCGGTCCGGCCGGGCTCGCGCTCCAGCGCCTTGAGCGCCACGGCCTGGGCCTGATCGTAGCGGCCGTAGGCCATGTACACGTCGATCTCGCTGAGCGCGTCGGACTCGGGCAGCAGGTCGCCGCCGTCGGCGGCCACCGTCAGCTCGTCGTCGACCGGCTGCAGCAGCGGCTCCTCTTCCGCTTGAGGCTGCCCCTGCTCGGCCGCCGGCTGCTCGGCGACCGCGGAAGTCGCCTCGACCTCGACCGGCTCCTCGTCCTCCGCACGCCGGGCGCGCCGGCGCCAGAACACGTAGAACAGCGCCAGCAGCAACGCCACCGCGCCGCCGACCAGGCCGATGTTCTTGACGTCGTCGAAGAAGCCGGGCGGCGGAGGCGGCGGCTCTACCTTGGCGGCCGGACGCGGCTTCGGCTTCTTCTCGGCGACCGGCGGCGGCGCCGGCTGTTCCGCCGCCGGCGGCTGCTCGACTTGCGCTTGGGCCTGCGGCTGCTCCGCCGCAGGCTGCTCGACAGGAGTCTGCTCGACGGCGGCCGGCTCGGTCAGTTCGGCGACAACCGCCTGCTCGACCGGCGGCTGCGCCCCGCCGGCGGCCGGCACCGGCGACTCGGCATTGATATTGATCAGGCGCTCCTGCTGCGCGACCAGCTGCTCGCGCAGCGCGGTCAGCTGCTGCTTCAGCTCCTCGTTCTCGGCCTTGAGGCTGGCCAGCGACTCCTCGCTGAGCCGCAGCTCGTTCTGCAGCTGCCGCACCACCTCGGGGCTGGCCGCCAGATCGCGGTCCAGCAGCGAGGTCGCGGCCTGCTCGCCGCCGCTGCCGCTGGGCGCCACCACCTTGAGCCTGGCCTGCGGCTCCGGCTCGGAACGGGCGGCGGCCACCTCGGCGGCACCGCCGGCCTCCGCCGCCTGGTTCCGGCTCTGCTGCCAGCGCGCCAGCTGGGCGCGGACCTCGGCGTTGGCTTGAGCCGCGCTCACCCGAGCGATCGTGTCGCGATCCGGCACGCGCAGCACCTGGCCGCGCTTGAGGCGGTTCATGTCACCGTCGATGAAGGCATTGGGGTTGGCCTGGTACAAGGCCACCATGGTCTGGTTGATGCTGACCGACTGGTCCGGCCGAACCCGCGCGGCGATCTTCCACAAGGTGTCGTTGGCCTTGACCGGGCCGTAGTCGCGCACGGCCGGCGGCAAGGACTCGCCGGCGCCGACACTGCCCGGCGTCGCGGCCGGTGCCGTGCTGACACCGCCGGCCGGCGCGGGGCTCGCTTGCGTCCTGGACTGCGGCGGCGTCACCACCATGGGCCGCGGTTGCTGGGCGTAAACGGGCGGATCCAACAGCAGGGTGAATTCGCGCACCAGACGGCCGCGGCCCCAGCTAGCCTCGATCAGGAAATCGAGAAAAGGCTCTTTGATCGGTTCGCGGCTGGTTACCAGAATGAAGGGACGCTCGCCCTTCACTACCTGGAACTTCAATTTGGTTAAGCTGAACGGCCTCGGGATTCCGGCACGCTCGAAAGCCTGGGGCGAAGCCAGACTAACGACCAGCGTTTCGACCTCGTCCGCATCGCTGGCGATCAAGGGAATGCGTGCTTCCAGAGGCTGGTTCAGATGGGACTTAGCTTCGATCGCCCCCAACCCCAACGCGTGGGCAGCCGAAGAAAGCACCGTGCCCACCAACGTAAATGCGATCGCGATTTTGCTACGTGCCATAGTTTGTCCTATTGCCGGGTCCGACCGTGGCAATTCCGTCCCAGCTTATGGTTGTTAGCGTCCCCCAAGCGCGCTACAGGTGATCGCGTACGAGCATTTCCGCGAGCTGTATTCCATTTAGCGCCGCGCCCTTACGAACATTATCTGCGACTACCCAGAAATTCAAACCCCGGGCATGGGATAGGTCGTCACGGATGCGCCCTACGAATACATCATCGCTGTGGGCGGCTTCCGTGACCGGTGTCGGATATCCGCCAGATTTTCTGCCGTCGAGCACTTCCACGCCCGGCGCCTCCTTCAGCAGCTTGCGCGCGGCCTCGGCCGACAGCGGCTCGCGGGTCTCCACCCGCACCGCCATGGAGTGGCCGTAGAACACCGGCACCCAGGCGCAGGTGGCGCTCAGGGGCAGCGCCTGCGCGCCGAGCAGCCGGCGGGTTTCGTCCTGCAGGCGCCATTCCTCCCGGGTATAGCCGTCGTCGCCGATCTCGTCGACCTGCGGAATGACGTTGAAGGCGATCTGACGCGGGAACAGTTTCGGTTTGATCTGCTTGAGATTGAGCAAGCCCGCGGTTTGCCCGGCCAACTCCTCCACCGCGTCCTTACCCAAGGCCGATACCGCCTGATAGGAAACGACATTGACCCGCTCCAGGCCGGCGCGATCCAGCAGCGGCTTGAGCACCAACGCCAATTGCACCGCCCCCGGCCCGGGGCTGGCGATGATGCGCCGCGCCTGCCAGCGCGCCAGCTCAGCGGCGTTCACTTCCGGCACGACCAACGGTATTTCCGGGTCTGCGTTGAAAAAGCCGCTGGTATCGACCACCAGCGCGCCCGCCGCGGCCGCCTTCGGCGCGTATTCGGCGGCGATTTGCGCCGACGCGGCGAACAGAACCAGACGGACTTTGCCGAAATCGAATCCTTCGAGCGCCTCTACCGGCAAATAACGGTCGCGGAATTCCAGCTTCTTGCCCAGAGAGCGCTCGTCGTCGAGCAGGTACAGGCGCCCCATGGGGAAGTCGCGGTCGGCGAGCAGTTCGAGCATCGCCTCGCCGATGGCGCCGGAGGCGCCGACGATTGCCAGGTCAACGGTCTTGGTCATCGCGATCGCCAGGTCTCGAAGTAAAAACCCCCGCGTTCGCGGGGGTCGTGGTCAGGAAGAGGATCAATCTTCCAACAGGATCCTGAGCATCCGCCGCAGCGGCTCGGCGGCGCCCCACAGCAGCTGGTCGCCGACCGTGAACGCGCCCAGGTAGCTCGGACCCATGTTGAGCTTGCGCAGCCGGCCGACCGGCACGGTCAGCGTGCCGGTCACCGCGGTCGGGGTGAGCTCCTTCATGGACGCCTCGCGGGTGTTGGGCACGACCTTCACCCAGTCGTTGGCGTCGGCGATCAGCCCCTCGATCTCGTCGAGCGGCACGTCCTTCTTGAGCTTGATGGTCAGCGCCTGGCTGTGGCAGCGCATGGCGCCGATGCGCACGCAGACGCCGTCGACCGGAATGACGTCGCCGCCGCTGCGGCCGAGGATCTTGTTGGCCTCGGCCTGCCCCTTCCACTCCTCGCGCGACTGGCCGTTATCCAGCTGCTTGTCGATGTAGGGGATCAGGCTGCCGGCCAGCGGCACGCCGAAGTTGTCGACCGGGAAGGCCTCGGAGCGCATGACCTCGGCCACCTTGCGGTCGATGTCCAGGATGTTGGACGCCGGGTCGGCCAGCAGGTCGGCCACGTAAGCGTGCGCCACACCCATCTGGGCGAGCAGCTCGCGCATGTTCTGGGCGCCGGCGCCGGAGGCGGCCTGGTAGGTCATGGCCGACACCCACTCCACCAGGTCGGCCTTGAACAGGCCGCCCAGGCCCATGAGCATGAGGCTGACCGTGCAGTTGCCGCCGATGTAGTCCTTCACCCCGCGGCTCAGCGCGTCCTTGATGACGCCGTAGTTGACCGGGTCGAGCACGATCACCGCGTCGTCCTTCATCCGCAGGGCGCTGGCGGCGTCGATCCAGTAGCCGTTCCAGCCGGCCTTGCGCAGCTCGGGATAGACCTCGTTGGTGTAGTCGCCGCCCTGACAGGAGATGATGATGTCCATCGCCTTCAGTTCGTCGACCGACTTCGCGTCCTTGAGCGGGGGCGCTTCCTTGCCGTAGTTCGGCGACTTGCCGCCCGGGTTGGAGGTGGTGAAGAACACCGGTTCGATCAGGTCGAAGTCGCGTTCTTCCTGCATGCGCTGCATCAGCACGGAACCGACCATCCCGCGCCAACCGACCAGACCGACTCGCTTCATGGCCATAAAATCAACGACCCTCTAAATCTTTGGTGATTTCCGGTTTCAGCCGCGCAGCGCGGCCACCACGGCGTCGCCCATCTCCCGGGTACCGACCTTGCGGCAGCCTTCCGTGTAGATGTCGCCGGTGCGCAACCCCTGGTCCAGCACCTTGCCCACCGCCGCGTCGACCTTGTCGGCCAGCGCCGGCTCGCCGAGGCTGTAGCGCAGCATCATGCTCACAGACAAGATCGTGGCCAGCGGGTTCGCCACACCCTTGCCGGCGATGTCCGGTGCCGAGCCGTGGATCGGCTCGTACAGGCCCTTGGAGTTCTCATCCAGCGAGGCCGAGGGCAGCATGCCGATCGAGCCGGTGAGCATGGCGGCGCAGTCGGAGAGGATGTCGCCGAACATGTTCTCGGTGACCACCACGTCGAACTGCTTGGGCGCCCGCACCAGCTGCATGGCGGCGTTGTCGACGTACATGTGGGTGAGCTCGACGCCGGGATAGTCCTTGGCGACCCGCTCCATGACCTCGCGCCACAGCTCGGACACTTCGAGCACGTTGGCCTTGTCCACCGAGCAGACCTTCTTGTTGCGCTTCATGGCGATGTCGAAGGCCAGACGACCGATGCGCTCGATCTCGCTCTCGGTGTAGATCATGGTGTTGAAGCCTTCGCGCTGGCCGTCGGCGCGGGTGCGGATCTCGCGCGGCTGGCCGAAGTAGATGCCGCCGGTGAGCTCGCGCACGATCATGATGTCCAGCCCGGCCACCACCTCCGGCTTGAGCGTCGAGGCCGCGGCCAGCTGCGGATAGAGGATGGCCGGGCGCAGGTTGCCGAACAGGTTGAGCTCGGAGCGGATCGCCAGCAGCCCGCGTTCGGGGCGCAGCGGCCGGTCCAACTTGTCGTACTGCGGACCGCCAACCGCACCCATGAGCACGGCGTCGGCGGCCTTGGCCAGGCGCAGGGTTTCCTCCGGCAGCGGCTTGCCGGTGGCGTCGTAGGCGGCGCCGCCGATCAGCCCCTGCTCCAGCTCGGCCTGGAAGCCGAACTCGGACTTGAGCGCCTCCAGCACCTTGACCGCTTCCGCGACGATTTCCGGGCCGATACCGTCGCCCGGCAGCACCAGGATCTTCTTGCTCATCGATGCTCCCCCCTCAAGCGTTCTGGAACAGCCAGGGCGCCTGCTGCGCGCGCCGCGCCTCGTAAGCCTTGATGTCGTCCGCGTGCTGCAGGGTCAGGCCGATCTCGTCCAGGCCGTTGACCAGGCAATGCTTGCGGAACGCGTCGATCTCGAAGGTGAACACCGTGCCGCCCGGCGTGGTGACGGTCTGAGCCGGCAGGTCGATGTGCAGCTGGTAACCTTCGGTCGCCTCCACTTCGCGGAACAGCTGATCGACCTGCTCCTCGCTCAGCACGATGGGCAGGAGGCCGTTCTTGAAGCAGTTGTTGTAGAAGATGTCGGCGAAGCTCGGCGCGATGATGGCGCGGAAGCCGTAGTCCTCCAGCGCCCACGGCGCGTGCTCGCGCGAGCTGCCGCAGCCGAAGTTGCGCCGCGCCAGCAGGATCTGCGCGCCCTGATAGCGCGGCTGGTTGAGCACGAAGTCGGGGTTGAGCGGCCGCTTGCTGCAGTCCTGCCCCGGCTCGCCGCGGTCGAGGTAGCGCCACTCGTCGAACAGGTTGGGCCCGAAGCCGGTGCGCTTGATGGACTTCAGGAACTGCTTGGGGATGATCGCATCGGTGTCGACGTTGGCGCGATCCAGCGGAGCGACCAGACCATCAAGAACGGTAAAGGCGCGCATTAGAAGTTCCTCACATCGACGAAGTGACCGGCGATGGCCGCCGCGGCCGCCATGGCGGGGCTGACCAGGTGGGTACGGCCGCCCGCGCCCTGCCGGCCTTCGAAGTTGCGGTTGGAGGTGGAAGCGCAGCGCTCGCCCGGCTCCAGGCGGTCAGCGTTCATCGCCAGACACATGGAGCAGCCCGGCTCGCGCCATTCGAAACCGGCTTCGATGAAGATCTTGTCCAGGCCCTCGGCCTCGGCCTGCTGCTTCACCAGCCCCGACCCGGGCACCACCATCGCCAGCTTGACGCTGTCGGCCTTCTTGCGCCCCTTGATCACCGCCGCGGCGGCGCGCAGGTCCTCGATGCGCGAGTTGGTGCAGGAGCCGATGAACACCTTGTCGATGGCGATCTCCTGGATCGGCGTGCCCGGCTGCAGCCCCATGTACTCGAGCGCCCGGATCATGCTCTTCTGCTTGACCGGATCGGGTTCGGCGAACGGGTTGGGAATCTTGGCGTCGACCGGCAGCACCATCTCCGGCGAAGTGCCCCAGGTGACCTGCGGTTTGATGTCGGCGGCGTCGATGCGCACCACCGCGTCGAACTGAGCGTCCGGGTCGGAGTGCAGGGTCTTCCACCAAGCTACCGCCTTGTCCCAGTTCTCGCCGGTCGGCGCGAACGGACGGCCCTTGACGTACTCGATGGTCTTGTCGTCCACCGCCACCATGCCGCAGCGGGCGCCGGCCTCGATCGCCATGTTGCAGACGGTCATGCGGCCCTCGACCGACAGGTCGCGGATGGCCGAGCCGGCGAACTCGATGGCGTAGCCGGTGCCGCCGGCGGTGCCGATCACGCCGATGATGTGCAGCACGATGTCCTTGGCGGTGATGCCCGGCCCCACCTGGCCATCGACGCTGATCAGCATCGTCTTGGCCTTCTTCTGCACCAGGGTCTGGGTGGCCAGCACGTGCTCGACCTCGGAGGTGCCGATGCCGAACGCCAGGCAGCCCAGCGCGCCGTGGGTGGAGGTGTGGGAGTCGCCGCAGACCACGGTCATGCCCGGCAGGGTGGCGCCCTGCTCCGGCCCGACCACGTGGACGATGCCCTGACGGATGTCGTTCATGCCGAACTCGACGATGCCGAACTCGCGGCAATTCTCGTCGAGGGTGTCGACCTGCAGCCGCGAGACCGGATCGACGATGCCCTTGCTACGGTCGGTGGTCGGCACGTTGTGATCGGCCACCGCCAGGTTCGCGCTGACGCGCCACGGTTTGCGACCGGCCAGTTTCAGCCCCTCGAAGGCCTGCGGCGAAGTGACCTCGTGCACGAGGTGACGGTCGATATAGAGCAGCACGGAGCCGTCGTCGTTCTGACGGACCACGTGCGCATCCCAAAGCTTGTCGTAGAGCGTCTTGGCGGCCATGGATCTCTGTCGCGAGGTTGGGCAGGAAAGAGGCCGATTATAAACACAATTACGCGGCGGGAACCGGTCTCAGTCCGCCGCTTGCAGCTGACGCATGCTGGACTGCGCCATCCAGGCCGAGGCCAGCGCCGCCAGCGCGGCCAGCACGAACACCCACATTCCACCCAGATCCAGCCACAGATAACCGCTCAGCAGACTGCCCAACGACACGCCCAAGCCGTAGGTCATGCTGTACAGTGCCTGGCCGCGGCCCTGGGCCCGGCCGCGGAAGATGCGGTTGACGGTGGCGATGCCGACGGCGTGGTAGACGCCGAAGCTGGCGGCGTGCAGCAACTGGGCGAACACCAGCAGCGCCAGCACCTCCGGCAGCGCGCCGATCAGCAGCCAGCGCAACGCCGCCAGCACGAAGGCCGCGGTCAGCAGCCGGCGCGCCCCGTATACCGGCAGCCAGCGATGGATCACCAGGAACACGCCGATCTCGGCTACCACCCCCAGCGCCCACAGAGGCCCGATCAGCTCCCAGCTATAGCCGCGCTCCTGCAGATAGATGCTGAAGAAGGCGTAATACGGCCCGTGGCTGAGCTGGATGAAGAAGCAGGCCAGGAAGAACCCCGGCACGCCGGCGCCGCGCAGCGCCTGCCAGAAACCTTCGCTGGCCGCCCCCTGGCCAAACAGGCCCTCCCGCTCCGGCGTCCACAGCGCGGACAGCCAGACCGCGCCGAACAGCACCGCCATCGCGTAGGGCACCAGCCCGACGCCCAGCCGATCCACCAGCCAGCCGACCGCCACCACCGCGACGATGAAGCCGACCGAGCCCCACAGCCGGATACGGCTGTAACGGTGCTCGGCCGGCCAGAGATGGTTGAGGGTGTTGGCCTCGTACTGCGGCAGCGCGGCGTTCCAGAAGAAGGTGAACACCAGCATCACCGCCGCCAACCAACCATAGGAGCTGCCCAGGAACACGCCGAGGAAGGCCACCAGCGCCACCAGCGACGCCGCCCGCACCACCCGCATGCGCTGCCCGAGCCGGTCGGCCAGCGCGCCCCACACCGAGGGCGCGACGATGCGCGAGAGATTGGTGATCGCCAGCAGCTCGCCGATCTGGGCGGCGGAGAAGCCGAGCGACTTGAGATACGGCGCCCAGTACGGCACCAGCACGCCGACGATGGCGAAGTAGAAGAAGTAGAAACTGGACAGCCGCCAGTACGGCAGAGCCTCGGCCATGGTTATCCGATCGAGGAGCGCCGCCACGCGGGCGGCGGCGGGAGGAACGCTGGCATCCCGGCCCCGCGCGGAGCCGGGCGGGAAAATCGTGCGCCGCCCCGGCCTCAGCGGCCGGACGCGGCCGGCACCACCGGCGTGCCGCTGCGCACGTCGCCGTTCTGGGCGCGGTGGCGCAGGGCGTGGTCCATCAGCACCAGCGCCAGCATGGCCTCGGCGATGGGCGTGGCGCGCACGCCCACGCACGGATCGTGACGGCCGGTGGTCACCACCTCCACCGGCTCGCCATGCACGTCGATCGAGCGGCCCGGCACCAGGATGCTGGAGGTCGGCTTGAGGGCGATGCTAGCGACGATGTCCTGGCCGCTGGAGATGCCGCCCAGCACGCCGCCGGCGTTGTTGCTGAGGAAGCCCTCCGGGGTGATCTCGTCCCGGTGCTCCGAGCCCTTCTGCTCGATACAGGCAAAGCCAGCACCGATCTCCACGCCCTTGACCGCGTTGATGCTCATCAGCGCGTAGGCGATGTCGGCGTCGAGGCGGTCGAACACCGGCTCACCCCAGCCCGGCGGCACACCCTCGGCCACCACCGTGACCTTGGCGCCCACCGAATTGCCCTCGCGGCGCAACGCGGTGATGTACGCCTCCAGCTCCGGCACCCGCTCGGGGTCGGCGCAGAAGAACGGATTCTGCTCCACCGCATCCCAGTCCTTCAGCGCCAGCTTGATCGGCCCGAGCTGCGACAGGTAGCCGCGAATGCGCACCCCGTAGCGGGTGCGCAGGTACTTCTTGGCGATCGCGCCAGCGGCGACGCGCATGGCGGTCTCGCGGGCGCTGGAGCGGCCGCCGCCGCGGTAGTCGCGGATGCCGTACTTCTGGTGGTAGGTGTAGTCGGCGTGGCCGGGGCGGAAGCTGTCCTTGATCTTGTCGTAGTCGCGCGAGCGCTGGTCGGTGTTCTCGATCAACAGCCCGATCGGCGTGCCGGTGGTCTTGCCTTCGAACACGCCCGAGAGGATGCGCACCTGGTCCGGCTCGTTGCGCTGGGTGGTGTAGCGCGAGGTGCCGGGGCGGCGCCGGTCGAGATCCGGCTGGATGTCCGCCTCGGACAGCTCCAGGCCCGGCGGGCAGCCGTCGACGATAGCACCCAGCGCCGGACCATGGCTCTCGCCGAAGGTGGTGACGGTGAACAGCTTGCCGAATGTGTTGCCAGACATGCCGCCTCCCTCAGGCCGCGAAATGCGCGCGATAGTCGTTGAGCTGCTCGGCGGTGAGCAGGAACACGCCGTCCTCGCCGTGCTCGAACGCCAGCCAGGTGAACGGCACGTCGGGGAAGGCCGCCTCCAGCGCCGGCGCGCTGTTGCCGACCTCGACCACCAGGATACCCTGCGGGTCGAGGTAGTCGCCCGCCTGGCGCAGAATGCGGCGCACGATGTCCAGCCCGTCCTCGCCGGCCGCCAGCCCCAGCTGCGGCTCGTGCCGGAACTCCGGCGCCAGCCGGCTCATGTCCTCGGCGTCGACATAGGGCGGGTTGCTGACGATCAAATCGTAGCGGGTGCCGGCCGGCACGGCGTCGAACAGATCCGACTCGATCAGCCGCACCCGATCCTGCAGATGATGGCGCTCGACGTTGATGCGCGCCACCGCCAGCGCGTCCGCCGACAGGTCCACGGCATCCACCTCGGCCTGGGGGAAGGCATGGGCGCAAGCGATGGCGATGCAGCCGCTGCCGGTGCACAGGTCCAGCACCCGGGTCACCCGCTCCTCGTCCAGCCAGGGCGAGAAGCGGTGGCCGATGGTCTCGGCGATCGGCGAGCGCGGCACCAGCACGCGCTGGTCGACGTAGAACGACAGCCCGGCGAACCAGGCCTCGTTGGTGATGTACGGCAGCGGCAGCCGCTCGCGGATGCGCCGGCGGATGCGCGCCATGAGCGCCTCCTTCTCGCTGGCGGTGACCCGCGTATCCCACCACACCGCGCGTAGATCCATGGGCAGGTGCAGGGTGTGCAGCACCAGCGCGGCGGCTTCGTCCAGCGCGTTGTCGGTGCCGTGCCCGAACGTCAGCCCGGCCTCCTGGAAGCGGCTGGCGGCCCAGCGCACGTAATCGCGCAGGGTCTGCAGCTCGGGGGGAACGTGGTCGAGATCATCCATTGGCTTGCGCATCCGGCTCGAAAAGCGGCCCACGATGATAGCGGATCGCGCCGGCGGGCGCGTACTCCACTGTGCGCGTCCCGATGGTCCGGCGGTGGGGCTTGTGGAATAATCCAGCCCCATGAGCACGCCCGCCCGCTCCGCCCCGCTGCGCAAGATCCTCGTCGTCCTGGTCGCCCTGCTGGCGGCCGCGGGTGGCGCTCTGACCGCGGCCCTGCTGCTGAAGCCGGCGGGCGCCCCGTCGGAGGGCATGACGGCGACCTACATCCGCGGCGGCAAGCCGGTGGAGGCCTTCCAGCTGCTGGATCAGCGCGGCGAAACCTTCGATCAGGCGCGCCTGCGCGGCCGCTGGACCTTCCTGTTCGCCGGCTACACCTACTGCCCCGACGTCTGCCCGGCGACGCTGATGACCATGGCGGAGGCCTATCGGCAGATCGTCGCGGCGCTGCCGGACGTGCCGGTGCAGGTGGCGCTGCTGTCGGTCGATCCGCAACGCGACACGCCCGAGCGGCTAGCCGAGTACCTGCCCTATTTCCATCCCGATTTCATCGGGCTGACCGGCGCCGAGGAGCAGATCAAGCGCCTGACCCGCGCGCTCGGCCTGGTCTATCAGCGGCATGAGCCGCTGCCGGGCGAGACGGGGTATCTGGTCGATCACTCCGCGCTGCTGCTGCTGATCAACCCCGAAGGCCAGTTGCAGGCCTTGTTCCGGCCCCCTCTGCTCCCCCAGGTGATAGAGGCCGACTTCCGCAAGATCGTAGCTACCCACGCCCCATGAATCCCACCGACGTCAAATGCCCCGGACCGGCCAGCCTGAGCGACCGGCTCAAGTGTCTCGCTCTCTATCCGCTGCCGCAGCACGCCATCTCGCGGGTGGTGCACGCGGCGGTGCGCTGGCGGGCGCCATGGTGGAAGAACGGCTTGATCCGCTGGTTCAGCACGCACTACGAAGTAGACCTGAGCGAGGCCGCCGAAGCCGATCCGCGGGCCTACCCCGACTTCAACGCCTTTTTCACCCGGGCCCTCAAGCCGGGCGCGCGGCCGCTGCCGAGCGATCCGGCACTGGTGGTGTCACCGGCCGACGGCACGGTCAGCGCCCTGGGCAAGATCGACGGCAACACCATCATCCAGGCCAAGGGCCACGGCTTCACCGTGCAGGAGCTGCTCGGCGGCGACGACGTGCTGGCCGAGCGCTTCCGCAACGGCCACTACGCCACCGTCTACCTCTCGCCCCGCGACTACCACCGAGTGCACATGCCGGCCACCGGCGTGCTGCGCAGTATGGTGCACGTGCCGGGTCGGCTGTTCAGCGTGGCGGCGTTCACGGTGCGGGCGCTCAAGAAGCTGTTCGCGCGCAACGAGCGCGTGGTGGCGGTGTTCGACACCGAGCACGGGCCGATGGCGGTGGTGCTGGTGGGCGCGATCAATGTCGCGAGCATCGAAACGGTGTGGGCCGGCGTGGTGACGCCGCCGCGCGGCCGCCAAGTGCGGCGCTGGCAGTACAGCGGCGACGAGGCCATCCGGCTCGAGCGCGGCGCCGAGATGGGCCGCTTCAACCTCGGCTCCACCGCCATCGTGCTGTTCGGGCCGGACCAGGTGCGCTGGCTGGACGAGATCAATCCCGGTCAGAAGATCCGCATGGGCGAGCCACTGGGGCGGCTGACCGCGCTGCCGGCGCGCGGCTCCAACGTGGTCGTGCTGGACGAGTACCTCAAGACCTCTCCACGGGGAAGGCGATGACCTCGTCGATGCTGGCCGCGCCCACCGCCAGCATCACCATCCGATCGAACCCCAACGCCACGCCGGCGCAGGGCGGCAAGCCCGCCGCCAGCGCCGCCAGCAGCCGCTCGTCCGGCCGCGGCGCCTCACGCCCCTCGGCGGCCCGGCGCGCCGCCTCGCGCTCGAAACGGGTGCGCTGCTCCAGCGGATCGCTCAACTCGTGATAGCCGTTGGCCAGCTCCAGGCCGTCCACGAACAGCTCGAAGCGCTCGCCGACCATGCCGTGCTCGGTCTCGCGCAGCCGCGCCAGCGCCGCCTGGCTGGCGGGAAAGTCGTACACGAAAGTGAACCGCCCCCGCCCGAGCCGCGGCGACACCACTTCCGACAGCAGCAGATCCAGCCAAGCGTCGCGCTCGTCCCGATCCAGCGGCGGCAGCGGGATGTCGTGCGCGCGGGCGCAGGCGATCAGCTCCTCGACTGGCGCCCGCAGCGGGTCGATGCCGGCTTCGCGCAGGAAGGCGTCGCGGTAGCTGAGCCGCTCGACGGGGCGCTCGCCCAGCACCAGGGCGACCAGAGCCGCGACTTCGTCCATCAGCGCGTGATGGTCGAAGCCGACCCGGTACCACTCGACCAGGGTGAATTCGGGATTGTGCCGGCGGCCGCGCTCGCCAGCGCGAAACGCGTGACAGATCTGGTAGATACAGCCGCTGCCGGCGGCCAGCAGCCGCTTCATGGCGTACTCGGGCGAGGTCTGCAGCCACAGCCGGCGCGACGCCGGGGCGCCGGGGCCGTGGTACTCGACCGATAGGCTGTCGATGTTGGGATCGGTAACGGCGGCGGCGGAGAGGCTGGGCGTTTCCACTTCCCAGACGCCGCGCTCGGCAAAAAAGGCGCGCACGGCGGCCAGAATCCGGGCGCGCCGCCGCAACACATCGAGGCTGGCGGTGGGCCGCCAGCCTTCGCCGTGGTCCAGCACTACTCCTTGGCGCGGGAGACGTATTCGCCGGTGCGGGTATCGACCTTGATCACCTCGCCCTCGGCCACGAACAGCGGCACGCGCACCACCGCGCCGGTCTCCAGCTTGGCCGGCTTGCCGCCGCCACCGCTGGTGTCGCCGCGCACACCCGGATCGGTCTCGACGATCTTGAGCGTGACGAAGTTCGGCGGGGTCACGGTCAACGGCGAGCCGTTGTAGAGCGTGACCGTGCACATGTCCTGCTCCTTGATCCAGGGCAGCGCCTCCTCGACCGCCGCACGGCTAGCGGGGATCTGCTCGAAGGTGTTCGGATCCATGAAGTACCAGGCGTCGCCGTCGTTGTAGACGTACTGCATTTCGACGTCCATGACGTCGGCGCCCTCGACGGTGTCGCCGGACTTGAAGGTACGCTCGATCACCCGGCCGGTCTTGAGGTTGCGGACCTTCACACGGTTGAAGGCCTGGCCCTTACCGGGCTTGACGAACTCGTTCTCGACGATGGCGTAAGGCTCGCCGTCGAGCATGATCTTGAGGCCTGCGCGAAACTCGTTGGTGCTGTAACTGGCCATAACGCCCCCGGTTTGCTCCCGGGACCTGGAAAAACTGCTCCCGGAACTGGAAATCAAGAAAGCGGGCATCCTAACGGAAAACCATGTCCGATAGAATATGCTCCCTTTGGAGCCCGCAACCATGCAGCCTTCTTCAGCCGTCGCCGACCCCATCCCGCAGTGGCAGCGGGAATTCGCCGAGGCCGTGCAGCAGCCGGAAGAGCTGCTGCGGCTGCTGGAGCTCGACCCGGCGCTGCTGCCGGCGGCCCGCCGCGCCGCCAAGCTGTTTCCGCTGCGCGTGCCGCGCGGCTTCGTCGCCCGTATGCGCCGCGGCGACCTCGACGACCCGCTGCTGCGCCAGGTGCTGCCGCTCGACCTGGAGGAAGCCGAAACCCCGGGCTTCGGCCAAGATCCGGTCGGCGATCTCAACGCTATGGCGGCGGAAGGCGTTCTGCACAAATACCACGGCCGGGTGCTGCTGATCGCCACCGGCGCCTGCGCCATCCATTGCCGTTACTGCTTCCGCCGCCACTTCCCGTATGCCGACGCCAACGCCGCCGCCGGCGCCTGGCGCACGGCCCTGGACTATGTGCGTCGCAGCCCGGACGTGCAGGAAGTGATCCTGAGCGGCGGCGACCCGCTGGCGCTGAGCGACCGGCGCCTGGCGGAGCTGGCCGCGGCCCTGGCCGAGATCCCGCACGTGACCCGGCTGCGCATCCACAGCCGGCTGCCGGTGGTGCTGCCCAGCCGGATCACCGAGCAGCTGCTGGATTGGTTCACCGGCAGCCGCCTGCAGCCGGTGCTGGTGCTGCACGCCAACCACGCCCAGGAGCTGGACGAGTCGGTGGCCGAGGCGCTGCAGCGCCTGCGCCGGCGCGGGGTGCTGCTGCTCAACCAGGCGGTGCTGCTGCGCGGGGTCAACGACCGAGCCGACGCGCTGGTCGAGCTGTCCGAACGGCTGGGCAGGCTCGGCGTGCAGCCGTACTACCTGCACCTGCTCGACCGGGTCCAGGGCGCCGCCCACTTCGAGGTGGCCGAGGAAACGGCGCTCGCGCTCATGACCGAGCTCAGCGCCCGCCTGCCTGGCTACCTGGTACCCAAACTGGCGCGCGAGGAGGCCGGCCGACCGAGCAAGACCGTGCTGCGCGCCTGACCGTTCCCTACCGCGGTGCGTTGGCAATCGCCGCGCCCTGCTATAGGCTCTGCAGAAAAACACCGAGAGGCTGGACGCCTCGCATATCACTTTGAAGCGGCGACGCATGAGATGACCGCGTTGGATCTGAGCATCCCTCCCCAACGTAAGCCCGACCGGGAGAGCTTCGATTACCGCCGCAAAGCCGTCGATGCCTGGCTGAACGGCCTCCCTGCCGCCAACCTCGACGAAACCGGGCGCGCCATCGCCGCGGCGCTCGCCGAACTCAACCGCCTGCAGCTGCGGCCGAGCAAGCGGCTGTGGCTGCTCGAGCGCATCGATCCGCGCCTGGACGACATCATTCCCGCCCTGCGCCGCCACTATCCGCCGCGGGAGCTTCCGTTGCCGGCCAAGCACCGTTTCGTCGCCGAACTGGCGCTGGCCTTGCTGCGGGAAATGGCCATCGGCTACGACATCGTGATCCGCGATGCGCTCAGCGGCCCCTCCGTGGTTCGCGGCAAGCGTCTGGCGCTGGCCCTGTTCCATGCCATCGACTATTACGGCCGGCTGCTGCTGGAGCTTTACAACCTGTACCTGCCGCTGCCGACCGACCTATGGCGCGCCCTGCACCGCCTGTACCTGACCGCGGAGCGACGCCGGCTGCACAACCGCGCCATCCACGACCGCGAACTGGGCCGGCGCGGACGCAGCACCATCGCCATCCGCTACCGGCGGCTGTTGCTGCTGGCCATCACCGATCCCTACCGCCTGCGCCCCGGCGAGGCGCTCGACGCCTACACCGTCCTGGCGCCGTGGGCCCGGCACTGCCGGCTGCTGCCCAGAACCACGGCGCCCGCCGGCGCCGCCTATTACGTCAACCTATACAGCGACGCCGGACCGCTGTCGGCCGACCGCGTCGACGCCAAGGGCCACTGCCGCGCCCTGGATACCGCACCGCTGCAGCGCCTGGTGGAGAAAGCGCTGGCGCCGCGCCGCTGGTGGCGCCGGACGCCGCTGGCGCTGCCCGAGGATGCCGAGCTGCGCCAGCGGCTGCTGCGGGTGTTCGTCCCGGCGCCGCAACGGCGCTTCTCGCGCCTGCCCTTAAACGGCCAAGCCCAGGTCGTGACCGGATTACCGGCCATCTGCCGCCAGCTCGCCAGGGAGCTGGGGCTGCCGCTGGCCGACGGCGACAGTCCCGCGCCACGCTTTTCCAGCCGCGACGTCGTGCCCGCCGGCCAGAAGACCAACGACGTCTGGGATCTGATCTACACTGGAGAGCTGACCAAATCGGACCGACGGGAGGAGGTAGCGACCGCGCCACCTTCCGCCAAGCCGACCGCCGACCAGCGCGATCTAAGCGCGGAATGGCGACTACTCAACATCAGCCCAGGCGGTTATGGCCTGACAATGGACGGCAACCGCTCCGCCCGTGTCCAAGTCGGCGAGCTGGTGGCGCTGCGCGAAACCGCCGCCATGCACAACGGCTGGCAGATCGGCGTGGTGCGATGGCTGAAACAGACGCCGACGGAGGGGGTACAGTTGGGCGTTCAGGTGCTGGGCGCGCGCCCGCTGCCGATAACCCTGGAAACGGAGACGCCCGGCGGCCACACCCGCCGTACCATCCAAGGCGTGCTGCTGCCCGCGGTGGCGGCCGTCGGCCAGCCGGTGACGGCGATCGCCCCGGCCCTGCAGTTCACCGGGACGTCCCGGACGCGGCTGGTCGGCGCCGGCGGCACGGTGGAAATAGAACCGACACAAGTAATAGAAAATAACGGCATATTCTGTCAGTTCGCGTTCCGCGCTCCCGCCGTCGGCGGCGACGCGACACGGGTTTACGAGGCGATGCTCGCCTCGCTCTGATCCGCCAGCGGGCTGAGATTTCTTGCCAAGGTGAGGTAATGGCTATTCAAGACAACGTGTTGCGCCTGCTGGTGGCGGAGCGTTCCCTGAACGACGCAGAAATGCTGGTGAGCGTGCTCCGCAACGCCGGGCATGCCGTACGCCCCACCCGAGTGGAGGACGAAGACTCCCTGCGCGAAGCGCTGGGCGCGAAGACCTTCGACATGCTGCTCTACTCCCTCGGCTTCGAGGATCTGAGCCTGGAGCAGACCGGCAAGATCATCCAGCAGGCGGGCAAGGACATCCCGATCGTCGTGGTGGCGCCGAGCGAGGATCCGGAAAGCCGGATCAAGGCGATGACCATCGGCGCGGTCGACCTGGTCAGCAAGGCCGACCTCAAGCATCTGCAGCTGGTGATCAAACGCGAGCTGACCAACCTGAACCTGCGGCGGCGGCTGCGGCGGGTCGAGGCCGCGCTGCGCGAGGTGGAGAAGCGCTGCCATTCGCTGCTGGACAACTCGCGCGACGCCATCGCCTACGTCCACGAAGGCATGCACATCTACGCCAACAAGGCCTATCTCGAACGCTTCGGCTTCGAGAGCATGGACGACATCGAAGGCATGCCGCTGCTCAACATGGCGGCGCCGCAAGACCAGGCCAAGCTCAAGGAATTCCTGCGCAACTACCAGAAGCACGGCGACCAGGAGCAGGAGCTGGAAATCACCATGCTCGCCAACGACGACGGCCGCGAGCTGCACGTGGTGATGACCTTCTCGCCGGCCTCGATCGACGGCGAGCCCTGCACGCAGATCCTGGTGCGCAGCCAGGGCGCGCCGGCGGAGCTGGTGCAGCAGCTCGACAGCCTCAGCAAGCAGGACCTGCTCACCGGGCTGTACAACCGCCAGCACTTCATGGAAGAACTGGAGAAGAACCTGGCCAAGGCGCTGGCCGAGGATTCCACCGCCGGCCTGCTGTTCCTGCAGCTGGACAATCTGGAAGGCGCCCGTCAGGCGCTGGGCATCACCGGCATCGATACCCTGATCAGCGACATCGGCGGCCTGATCCGCGCCGAGATCGGCCAGGACGGCATCGCCGCCCGCTTCTCCGACGAAGCCTTCACCATCCTGCTGCCCAACGAGGGCGTGCACGCCGCCATCGCCCTGGGCGAGGCGCTGCGGCACGCCATCGAGGAGCACATTTGCGAGTCCGGCGGCCGTACCTTCACCACCACCTGCAGTATCGGCATCACCGTCATGGGCGAGCGCACGGGCACGGCGCAGGCGGCGCTGCACGAGGCGCTGACCGCCGCCGATCAGGCCCGCGCCCAGGGCGGCAACCAGGTAGTGCTGCACGCCACCGACGACGACAAGGCCGCCTCCGGCAGCGAACTGACGCAGCTCCTGGAGGACGCGCTCGTCAACGATCAGTACTTCCTGGTGTTCCAGCCGGTGGTCAGCCTGCAGGGCGACAACCGCGAGCGCTACGAAGTGCGGTTGCGGCTGCAGACCGCCAACGGCGTGATGATGCCGGCCGACTTCATCCCGCACGCCGAGCAGGCCGGACTGATGCCGGCGGTGGACCGCTGGGTGGTGCGCACGGCGCTACGCACCCTAAGCAAGCACCTCGCCGCCAAGCACGACACCATCCTGTTCCTGAAGCTGTCCGGCCCGACCTTGGCCGACGCCGATTTCCTCGGCTACCTGGCTGAGCAGCTCAAGGCCACCGGCGTGAGCGGTAACCGGCTGGTGTTCCAGGTGAACGAGCCGGTGGCGGTCACCCAGCTCACCCACGCCCGCGAGGCCTTCCGCGGCCTGAAGCAGCTGGGCTGCGGCTTCTCGCTGGACCATTTCGGCAGCGGCCTCAACCCGTTCCAGCTGGTCAAGCACTTGCCGGCCGACTACCTCAAAGTGGACGCGCAGCTGACGCACAACCTCTCCGAGAGCGAGGAGAACCAGCAGAACATCAAGAACCTGATCAATACCGCCCACACCATGCAGAAGCAGGTGGTCGCCGGCTACCTGGAGGACGCCAGCAGCCTGGCGCTGCTCTGGCAGTTCGGCGCCGACTTCGTGCAGGGCCGGTTCCTCAAGGAGCCCGAGCCGGAGATGAACTACGACTTCGCCGGCATGTCGATCTAGCGCCAGCCGCCGTCGGGCAACAAAAAAGCGGGCTCAAGGCCCGCTTTTTTTCGTCCGGCCAACGGCTCAGGAGCGCGCCGCCTGCAGCGCGGCGATGCGCTCCTCCAGCGGCGGATGCGACATGAACAGCCGCGACCAGCTCTTGCCGCCCGGAGTGATGCCAAAGGCCTTGACCTGCTCGGGCAGGTGGCTGTGGCCGTAGGACATCTGCAACCGCTGCAGCGCCCGGATCATCTTGTCGCGGCCGGCCAGGCGGGCGCCGCCGGCGTCGGCGCGGAACTCGCGCTGGCGCGAGAACCACATGACGATGATCGAGGCGAACAGGCCGAAGATGATCTCCAGCACCATCACCGTGAGGAAGTAGCCGATGCCGTAGCCGCCGGAGTCGTCGTCGCGGCGCAGGAAGCTGTCGATCAGGCCGCCGACCACGCGCGCCAGGAAGATCACGAAGGTGTTGAGCACGCCCTGGATCAGGGTCAGGGTGACCATGTCGCCGTTGGCGATATGGCTGACCTCATGGCCCAGCACCGCCTCGG
>CALGAN010000018.1 GCA_937951875.1 uncultured Alkalilimnicola sp.
CCCACTGCTGCCTCCCGTAGGAGTCTGGGCCGTGTCTCAGTCCCAGTGTGGCTGATCATCCTCTCAGACCAGCTACCCGTCGTCGCCTTGGTGAGCCGTTACCTCACCAACTAGCTGATAGGACATGGGCTCATCTTTCGGCGCGAGGCCTTGCGGTCCCCCGCTTTCCCCCGTAGGTCGTATGCGGTATTAGCCCGAATTTCTCCGGGTTATCCCCCACCGAAAGGCAGATTCCCATGCATTACTCACCCGTCCGCCACTCGCCGGCACCCCGAAGGGCCCGCTGCCGTTCGACTTGCATGTGTTAAGCATGCCGCCAGCGTTCAATCTGAGCCAGGATCAAACTCTTCAGTTCAATCTTCTAGTCCCTTGAAGCGGGACCAAACTTGGCTCGACGCAAGCACTCAAAAGACTTGAGGTCTTGACATCGAAAACTCTCGAGCACCCTCACCAGGTCGCTCTCGCTCGATGCAAGCACCCACACAAGTTATCTGGCTTACTTTGTTAAAGATCCGCGAGCCCTTCGAGCCCGACTTCAGCGCGGCGCCTCTCGCACCGCAGCAGGGACGCGCATTCTACACCGCACCGCCCCGTTGTCAATACCCTCTTTCGAGAGCCCCACCAGCCACTTCGCGACAGCTTCAGCGGGAGAAGGCTAATATTAGTGAATCTCTCACCTCGCCGTCAACTCCCCGCCGACTCTCACCGCCGCCTCCCTGGCCGGCTCGCCCCGGCTCACCGCCGAAGCAGGCGCGCATTTTAGCCAGCCAAATAAAAAGGTCAAGCGGTGATCGACTGGGTCATTCGATATGGCGACCGCGCCGGCGGCAATCAAGGCCCAGACGCGGCCGCACCACATGGCGCAACGGCTACGGCTTGACGACCGTCACCCGCGCGAAACGACGCTTGCCCACCTGGAACACGTGGTTGCTGCCCGGCGCCAGACGCAGGTCGGCGTCCTCGACTCTCTCGCCGTCGATACGCACACCGCCCTGCTTAATCATGCGCAGCGCCTCGGAAGTGCTGGGCACCAGTCCGGCAGCCTTAAGCAACTGAGCGATGGCCAGCGGCTCGCCGCTGGTCACGGTGACCTCGGGAATCTCGCTGGGCATGGCGCCATGGCGGAACCGGGCGATGAACTCTTCGCGCGCAGCCGCCCCCGCACCGGCGCCATGGAAGCGGTCGACCAGCTCTTCGGCGAGCAGGAACTTGATGTCGCGCGGATTGGCGCCTTCCGCCACTTGCCGCTTGAAGCCTTCGATCTCGGCGGTGCTGCGGAAGCTCAGCAGGTCGAAATAGCGCCACATCAGCTCGTCCGACACCGACATCAGCTTGCCGAACATCTCGTCGGCCGGATCCTGGATGCCGATGTAGTTGCCCAGGGACTTGGACATCTTCTGCACGCCGTCCAGACCCTCCAGGATCGGCACGGTCATGACCAGCTGGGGCGTCTGTCCGTACGCCTTCTGCAGCTCCCGCCCCATCAGCAGGTTGAATTTCTGGTCGGTACCGCCGATTTCGACGTCGGCGCGCAGCACCACGGAGTCGTATCCCTGCAGCAGGGGATAGAGGAACTCGTGGATGGCGATCGGCTGACCGTTGCTGTAGCGCTTCTGGAAATCGTCGCGCTCGAGCATGCGGGCCACCGTGCTCTGGGCCGCCAGCTGGATCAGCTCGACGGCACTGAGCTTGCCCAGCCAATCGCTGTTGAATACGACCTCGGCCCGCTCGGGATCGAGGATCTTGAAGATCTGCTCGCGGTAGGTGCGCGCGTTCTCCAGGACCTGCTCGGCGCTCAGAGGCTTGCGGGTGGCGCTCTTGCCGGTGGGGTCGCCGATCCTGGCGGTGAAGTCGCCGATCAGGAACAGCACGTGATGCCCCAGCTCCTGGAACTGGCGCAGCTTGTTAATAAGAACGGTGTGCCCCAGATGTAGATCGGGCGCCGTAGGGTCGAAGCCGGCCTTGACGCGCAACGGCCGCCCATACCCCAAACGCTCCTTGAGTTCGCTTTCCAGCAGGATCTCTTCGGTTCCGCGCTTGAGCAGGGATATGGCTTCGGCCGTGTCCATGGAGTCTCTCCGAATGGATTTCTGAACAGGGCTTGCGATTCTACCGAATCGCGACCGGGCGCACACGCCACCGCCAGCCATACGCGATAAAGTTGCTGATCGGGTCACACGTTAGAAGATATTGCTAAGATTCCATTGACCATGGTCCGCTCGACTCGATAAGGTTCCCCCTGCAACCCGGACGGGGATTACCGTGCCTCCAACAAAAATGAGAGATTTCGACTTCAAACCGCGTCCGCATCGGGCACGCCGCTTTCCCGGCTTACGGCATTTGCCGGTACTCGCCGTGGTCTTGTCGGGTATCACCGGCGTGACCCTGCTCATGTCCGGCCAGGACAATGCCGAGGCCATTCCCAATTCGGCCAGCGCCGTTGCGAACCTGGAGGAGGTACCGCTCTCGGTGCCCGCTGCGAGCGACGCCGAAACCACGCCCGCGCCCGAAAACGCCACCGCGCAGACCGCGACGGAGGCTCCGAGCTCCGCCGCCGAGCCGCCCCCCGACTGGCGTCAAGTGACGATTCGCTCCGGCGACACGCTCGCCAAGCTGTTCAGCCAGCAGGGCCTGGACGCCAAGACCATGTACCAGGTGCTTAACGCGGGTGACGCGGCGAAATCGCTGCTACGCATCTTCCCCGGTGAGGAGATCGGCTTCCTCATCGACGACGCCGGCCAGTTGCAGGCGCTGCGCTACGCCGTGGACGAAAGCGTCACCCTGCACGTCGAGCGCCAAGGCGACGGCTTCGAAACCAAGCTGGTGGCCAATCCGCTGGAGCGGCGCATCGCGCACGCGCACGGCACCATCGACAGTAACCTGTTCACCGCCGGCAAGGCTGCCGGGCTGAGCGACGGGTTGATCATGGAGCTGGCCAACATCTTCGCGTGGGACGTGGACTTCGCGCTGGACATCCGCCCCGGCGACCGCTTCACGGTGATCTACGAGGAACTGTACCGCAACGGCGAGAAGGTGCGTAACGGCGGCATCGTCGCCGCCGAGTTCGTCAACCAGGGGCGCACCTACCGTGCCGTCGCCTATGCCGAGGACGGCGGCAAGCCGCAGTTCTACACGCCGGAAGGCAAGAGCATGCGCAAAGCGTTCCTGCGCACGCCAGTCGATTTCCGTCGCATCAGCTCCAACTTCAACCCCAGCCGGCTGCATCCGATCCTGGGCGTGAAGCGCCCGCACATGGGTGTGGACTACGCCGCCGCGCCCGGCACCCCGATCCGCGCCGCCGGCAGCGGCAAGGTGGTGCACGTGGGCTGGAAGGGCGGCTACGGGCGCACGGTGATCCTGCAGCACGGCACCCGCTACAGCACGCTGTACGCGCACATGTCCCGCTTCGCCAACGGCTTGAAGGCGGGCGACAAGGTGCAGCAGGGCCAGATCATCGGCTACGTGGGCTCCTCGGGCCTCGCCAGCGGACCGCATTTGCACTATGAGTTCCGCGTCGACGGCGTGCACCGCAATCCGCTCACGGTCACCTTCCCCGACGCCGAGCCCATCAGCAAGAAGCTGCTGGCCGACTTCCTCGAGAAGACCGGCCCGCTGGTTGCGCAGCTCGACATGATCAGCCGCAGCCAGGTGGCGCAGAGCGAGTAGCGGCGGCGTGGCGGCCGAACTCTATATCGGCCTCATGTCCGGGACCAGCGCGGACGGCATAGACGCCGCGCTGGTCGATTTCTCCGGCCAGCCGCGGCTGCTGGCCACCTCCCACTTTCCCTTTCCCGCCGAGCTGCAAGCGCGCATCCGCGCGGTGCGGCGTGACAGCCCTCTGTACGAAGTGGCGACGCTGGATGCGCTGCTGGGCGAGCGCTTCGCCGACGCGGCGCTCACCCTGCTGCGACGGAGCGGCCACTCGGCCGACGATATCCGCGCCATCGGCAGCCATGGTCAGACTGTCTGGCACGAGCCCAACGGCGCCGTGCCGTTCACGCTGCAGATCGGCGACCCGAATCTGATCGCCGAGCGTACCGGCATCACTACGATCGCCGATTTCCGGCGCCGCGACGTCGCCGCTGGCGGCCAGGGCGCTCCATTGGTGCCGGCCTTTCATGCCGAAGTGTTCGGCAGCGCCAGCGAGGACCGCTGCGTCCTCAACCTCGGCGGCATCGCCAACATCACGGTGCTACCGGCCGGCGCGCCGGAGCGGACGCTAGGCTTCGACACCGGCCCGGCCAACACCCTGCTCGACGCCTGGATTGGCCGCCACCGGGGCGAGCGCTACGATCGCGACGGCGTCTGGGCCGCCCGCGGACGGATCATCCCGGAGCTGCTCGCCAAGCTGCTGGACGACGATTATTTCCGCCAAGCGCCGCCGAAGAGCACGGGGCCGGAGCGGTTCAATCTGGATTGGCTGGATACGCAACTCGCGAGCCTGGCTGCGGCGCCGGAGGACGTGCAGGCCACACTGGCGGAACTCACCGCGGTCACCGTGGCCGAGGCCGTGCGCATGCACGCGCCGCGCACGCAGCGGCTGCTGGTGTGCGGGGGCGGCAGCCGCAACGGCACGATCATGGAGAGGCTGCGGCAGCACCTGCCGGGCTGCGTGGTCGAACTGACCGACCGCCACGGCATCGGCGCCGAGCACGTGGAGGCCTGTGCCTTCGCGTGGCTGGCTCGGCAAACCTTGCACGGTCGCGCCGGCAACCTGCCGGCGGTCACCGGCGCACGCCGCCGCGTCATCCTCGGCGGCGTGTATCAAAGCGGGCGGGAAGGCTGACCGCGCAGGCCCGCCCGACTTGCCAATCAGGGGCTGAACGAGGAGCCGCAGCCGCAGGTGGTCTGGGCGTTGGGGTTGCGGATCACGAACTGCGCGCCTTCCATGTTCTCGACATAGTCGATCTCGGCGCCCATGAGGTACTGGCCGCTCATCGGATCGACCAGCAGGGTCACGCCGTTCTTCTCGATCACGGTGTCACCTTCCTCGATGTTTTCGTCGAAGGTGAAGCCGTACTGGAAGCCAGCGCAACCGCCGCCGGTGATGTACACGCGCAGCTTGAGGTTGTCGTTCTGCTCCTCCTCGATCAGCTCGCGCACCTTGTTGGCCGCGGCGTCGGTAAAGATCAAGGGGACGAATTCGTCGTAAGCTGCTTCTGCCATTGGTTGCCTCCACTGAAGGCCGTCGCGTTGCCGCGGATTCTGAAATTCCCGAGCAATCCAGTCAACTTTACTACGGCACGAGAGCGATGTCGCCCAAACCCATCGTTTCCGGCAAGCCGAGCATGAGATTCATGTTCTGCACCGCCTGGCCGGAAGCGCCCTTGGTGAGATTGTCGATCACCGAGATGACGATGATCGTGCCGCTGGCGGCGTCCCGGTACAGCGCTAAGCGGCAGAGGTTGGTGCCGCGCACCGACTTAGTCTCGGGCAGGGAACCGGCCGGCATGACGTCGACGAACGGCTCGTTTGAGTAGCGACGCTCGTACAGGGCCTGCAGATCGATGTCGGCGTCGGTCGCGGTCATGTACACCGTCGCTTCCATGCCGCGCACCATGGGCAGCAGATGCGGCACGAACACCAGGCCGACCTGGCTGGAAGCGATCGCCGCCAACTGCTCGGAGATCTCCGGATGGTGGCGATGGCCAGCGACGCCGTAGGGCGAGAAGTTCTCGCCGGCCTCGCACAGCAGGGTCCGCACCTGCGCCTGACGGCCGGCGCCGGACACGCCCGACTTGGCGTCGACGACGATGCGGCTGCGGTCGATTAGCCCCTGCTCCAGCAGCGGCATGACCGCCAGCAGCGTGCAGGTGGGATAGCAACCGGGGTTGGCCACCAGGCGCGCCTTGGCGATGCGCTCCCGGTTCAGCTCCGGCAGCCCGTACACCGCCTCTTCCAGCAGCTCGGGACAGCTGTGCGTGTGCTTGTACCACTTGGCCCAGACGTCGGCGTCCTTGAGCCGGAAGTCCGGCCCCAGGTCGATCACCCGGGTGCCCGCCTCCAGCAACGCCGGCGCCATCTGCATGGCCGTACCGTGGGGAGTGGCGAAGAACACCAGATCGCACTCAGCCAACCGCACCGGATCCGGCTCGGTGAAGCACAGATCGACCCGTCCGCGCAGGCTCGGGAACATGTCGGCGACCGGCTGGCCGGCGTTACCTCGCGAGGTGATCGCCGACAGCTCGACCCGAGGATGCCGAGCAAGTAACCGCAGGAGTTCGACACCGGTATATCCGGTACCGCCGACGATGCCGACTTTGTACATGATTGCCTCGCAGATACAGCCAAGGGCCGCATTGTAGCGCGTCCACGCCGCGCGGCAACGCGAGCGCCTTGGCGGTCCGGTTGCATCGCGGACCGAGCCGCAGCAGGATGCTCCCTGAGCGGCCGACCGGCGCGATCGCCGCGTGTCCAAGCCGCCGCCCGCGACAACCCTAATCGACGACGGAGGCAGCGTGAGCAGCGCGTATCTGTGGCTGAAGGCGTTTCACATCGTGTTCGTGGTGACCTGGTTCGCGGCCTTGTTCTATCTGCCGCGCCTGTTCGTCTACCACGCGATGAGCGAGGACCGGATCAGCCAGGAACGTTTCAAGATCATGGAGCGCAAGCTCTACCGCGGCATCATGACGCCCAGCGCCGTACTGGCGGTCGCTTTGGGCATCGCCATGCTGGCGCTGCAGCCGGCCTGGCTTCAGCAAGGCTGGCTGCACGCCAAGCTGACGCTGGTGTTGCTGCTGATCGGCTACCACCTGTTCTGCGGCAAGCTGGTGCGCGATTTCCGTGACGACCGTAACCGCCGCTCGCACGTATGGTTTCGCTGGTTCAACGAAGCGCCGGTGCTGGTGCTGATCGGCGCGGTCGTACTGGTGGTGATCAAGCCGTTCTGACCTGGCGGCGCGCCCGCGTCGACCTCGCGGCGACGGGGCGCGCCGCGCCTCAGCCGGCGCTGACCTGAGACTGCTGGTAGTTCTGCAGGCCGATCCGGTCGATCAGCTGCAGCTGGGTTTCCAGCCAGTCGATGTGCTCTTCCTCGTTGGCGAGAATCTTCTCCAGCAGATCGCGGGAGACGTAGTCGCGCACCGACTCGCAATAGGCGATGGCGTCGCGCAGCACCGCCTGACCCTCGCGCTCGGCGCGCAGGTCGCATTCGAGCAGTTCCTTGACGTCCTCACCGATGTAGAGCTTGCCCAGCTCCTGCAGATTGGGCAGTCCTTCGAGGAAGAGAATGCGCTCGATCACCCAATCGGCATGGCGCATTTCGTCGATCGACTCGTCGTATTCCTTCTTGCCGAGCTTGTCCAAGCCCCACTGCCGGAGCATGCGCGCATGAAGGAAGTACTGATTGATCGCGGTGAGCTCGTTCTTGAGCACCCGGTTGAGGAACTCGATGACCTTGGGGTCACCTTTCATGCCTGAACCCTCCTGGTCGGCCGGGAGCGACCGGCTCCTAACCGGGGAGTTTAGCAAGAAAAATCACCCCTCGGCTCCGCCGGGCGGCGGACACGTCTAGGTGTATTCCGCAGCGGCACCCGGCGGGCTGCGTCAAGCCGCGTCCTGCGCCACCACGGACTGGCAGGCTTTGGGCAAATGCTCGCTCAGCACCTCCTTCGCGCACGGGCCGCACTTACCGCAGCGACTGCACAGACCGAACCGCTGTCGCAATTCCCGCATGGTACGGACGCCCTCATCGACGGCTTGACGGATCTGGCGGTCGGTGACGGCGTGGCAGATGCAGACGTACATGAGCGCTCCTCCCGAATGCCGAGGAGAAAGTAAGTGATAATGCGATAGGATGTCAAATGCGAGCCATTCGCATTCGAGACTCAAGTCGCATATTCAGTGATTCGACGACAACGAGCGAACGCTCGACCGCGACGACGCCGTCGATAGAGGAGAAAAGCTCGGCGGAAAGAGGAAGCGCGGTGACGCGCTCAAGTGCGCTTGCTGCGGATCAGACCGCCGAGGCCGGCGGCCTGCAGCGCGCCGTTGACCAGTTCCCGCACCTCGCGCCCGCACTCCATCTGCATGGCCTGCGCCAGCAGAGACTGCATCTGGCTCAACGGCAGGCTGCGCAGCGCCCATTTCACGCGCGGCAGGCTGGAGGCGCTCATGCTGAGCGATTCCACCCCCAGGCCGAGCAGCAGCAGCGCGCCGGCCGGCTCGCCCGCCATGCCGCCGCAGACGCTCACCGGCTTGTCCTGACGGCGACCGGCGGCGACCACCTGCTGCAGCGCCATCAGCACCGCCGGATGCAGCTCGTCGTAGAGGTTGGCGACCCGCGGATTGTTGCGGTCGACCGACAGCAGGTACTGGGTGAGGTCGTTGGTACCAACCGACAGGAAGTCCACCCGGCGGGCCAGCGCGTCGGCCTGCAACACCGCGGCCGGCACTTCGATCATGACGCCGACCGGCGGCAGCTCGACCGGATAGTCCTCTTCCTTCAGCTCGGTATAGGCGCGCCGCAGCAGGGCGATGGCCTGGTCGAGCTCCTCGACCCGGCTGACCATGGGGAACATGATCTGCAGGTTGTGCAGCCCGATGTCGGCCCGCAGCATGGCCCGCAGCTGGGTGAGGAAGATTTCCGGATGATCCAGGGTCAGGCGAATGCCGCGCCAGCCCAGGAACGGATTCTCTTCGGACACCGGGAAGTAGGGCAGCGGCTTGTCGCCGCCCACGTCCAAGGTGCGCAGCACCACTGGCCGCCCGCCGAACGGTGCCAGCACTTGCCGGTAGATCGCGGCCTGCTCCTCCTCGCCGGGGAAACGGTCGCGGATCATGAACGGGAACTCGGTACGATGCAGACCGATGCCGTCGCAGCCGGCGTCCAGCGCGGTGTTGATGTCGGACATCAGACCGGTGTTGGCCAGCAGCCGCACCCGGTGCCCGTCCGGCGTCTCGGCCGGCAGGTCCTTGAGGGCACGCAGCTCGGCCGACAGCTCGGCCTCCTCGCGCAGCACGCGTCGGTATTCGCGGCGCACCGCCTGCGACGGATCGACGTAGATGCGGCCGGAGTAGCCATCGACGATCAGGCGGCGCCCCTCCAGGCGGCTGATCGGCACGTCGCCCACCCCCATGACCGCGGGCACGCCCAGCGCCCGCGCCAGGATCGCCACGTGCGAGCTGCCGGAGCCACGCGCCGACACCACGCCCACCAGGCGCTCGCGCGGGATCTCGGCGAGCTGGGAAGCGCTCACCTCCTGCCCGACCAGAATGGTCTGCTCCGGAATCTGACGGCTATCGCCGCTGTCGAGCTGCAGGCGCATGAGCAGGCGGCGGCCGATATCGCGGATGTCGCTGGCGCGCTCGCGCAAATACGGGTCTTCCATGTCCGTGAAGACCTTGACGTACTTGTTGATGGTTTCGCGCAGCGCGCCGGGCGCCCAATTGCCCGCCTCGATCCGGGAGATGGTCTCGCTGATCAGACTGCTGCCGTCGAGCATGCGCAGGTAGGCGTCGAACAGCAGCGCCTCCTCGGAGGCGATCATGCCGCTCAGACGCGCCGACAGTTCCTTGACCTCCTCGCGCACCGCCTGCACCGCGGCCTGGAACGCCTCGACCTCCGCCTCGATGCTGGCGGGCACGCGATCCGGCACGGCGTTCAGATCAGCCGAAGCGTAGACCACCAGCGCCCGCCCCATGGCCACGCCCGGCGCGCCCGCCACCCCTTGCAGCATGCCGCTCGACGGCAGGCCGGGGATCTGCAGCCCCTCGATGCCGCCGCTGGCCTGCGCCAAGGCGATGGCGCCCGACAACTGGGCGGCGGCGGTCATCAGGAAGGCGACTTCATCGTCGTCGAAACGCCGCGCCGCCTGCTGCTGGACCACGAGCACGCCGAGCAGCTGACGGAAATGGATGATCGGCACGCCCAGGAAGGCATGGAAACGCTCTTCGCCCGTTTCAGGGAAATAGCGAAAGCGCGGATGGCGATCGGCGTCCTCGAGGTTGACCGGCTCCTCACGCTCGGCCACCAGGCCGACCAGGCCTTCGCCGGCCCCTAGGCGCACGCGGCCGACCGCTTCCGGGTTGAGGCCGACCGTGGCGGTCAGCACGTAACCCTGGCGGTCGGTATCCACCAGATAAACCGAGCAGACGTCCACCCCCATGGCTTCCGACACGCGCTGGACGATGATGTCCAGCGCTTGGCGCAGCCCCTTGGCGGCGTTGACCTCCTGGGCGATGCGATGGAGCGAATCAAGCATCGACGAGCCTCGCCACCTGAGCATTGCGTCGGGAAACCGGAGTCGTGATCACGAGCCGCATCAGCGTTGCCGACGGCGCCGCCGCAGATGCGGCATCAGCGTTTCCGGCACCGCCGGCACCCCTTGCGGGAACAGCAGCGGCGCCAGTTCGTTGAGCGCCCGCCAGTAGACGCCACGTTTGAAGAACACCACCTCGCGCAGCGGCTCCCAGTAGTCGACCCAGCGCCAGTAATCGAACTCGGGCTGATCACTGGCGTTGAGCTTCACCTGGTCGTCGTCGGCGAGCATCCGCAGCAAGAACCAGATTTGCTTCTGACCGATACAGAGCGGCCGGCGATGCTGGCGGATTAAGTAGGGTGGCAGGCGGTAGCGCAGCCACCCCTGGGTGTAGCCGAGCACCTCCACCTGATCCGGCAGCAGTCCCACCTCCTCGCGCAGCTCGCGATAGAGCGCCTGCAAGGGGGTCTCTTTGGCCTTGATACCCCCTTGTGGGAACTGCCATGCGTTCTGGCCAACACGGCGCCCCCAGAAGAGCTGCCCCTTCTGGTTCGTCAGGATGATCCCGACGTTTGGCCTGAACCCATCCGAATCAATCACTTACCAACCGCCTCAAACAGGCTCTGATGATCTTTTATTGTTCCACATCGCAGCGAACCGCAGCAAATCCGCTACGACGGGATATCCACCCTTCGACCGCCCCTGGCCGAGGCGCAGCAAACCCGCCGGCGCTGGGCCAACGACCGGCCGGTTCGCTACAATGCCCGGTCGTTCCGTACCGTCGCGGCGCCGCTCGGCGCGATAGCCTCCAAGGAGATACGCTTTGGCCCTCGCCATCTTCGACCTCGACAATACGCTGCTGGCCGGCGATAGCGATTACTTGTGGGGTCAGTACCTGGTAGAACAGGGGCTGGTCGACGCCGCCGAGTACGCCGCCGCCAACGAGCGGTTCTATCGCGAATACCTCAACGGCACCCTGAACAACGACGAATACCTGGCGTTCGCGCTGGCGCCGCTGGCGCGGCACGAGCCGGACCTGCTGCACGCGTGGCGGCGGCATTTCATCGCCGAGAAGATCCGGCCGCTGGTGTTGCCGGCTGCCCAAGCGCTGATCCAGGAGCACCGACGCCGCGGCGACACGCCGCTCATCATCACCGCCACCAACCGCTTCGTCACCGAGCCGATCGCCGAGCTGCTGGGGATCGAGCATCTGCTCGCTACCGAGGTGGAAGTGGTGGACGGGCGTTACACCGGCCGCCCCACCGGCATTCCCACCTTCCGCGAAGGCAAGATCCGCGCGCTCGAACGCTGGCTGGAGCAACATCAGGAAACCCTCGCCGGCAGTTGGTTCTACAGCGACTCGCATAACGACATCCCGCTGCTCCGCTATGTCGAGCATCCGGTCGCGGTCGACCCGGACGACAAGCTGCGCGCCTACGCCGAGCAGCACGGCTGGCCGATCATCAGCCTACGCGAGGCGGCCGCCGTAAAAGGCGCCTGACAGCGCATTTCGGGATTTCCCTCGTGGCTGGAAACAGCCGCGTCCTCCCCCTTTTGTTGCGGCGCATCAATCCATTTGCTATTGTGCATTGCACCAGACATCTCTGGGACGAGAGTCGATAACAGGGGAGGACTCAAGCATGTATGACGACATTCTCAGCAAGGCGAGCGAGCGCCTGAACGAGCTACTGGCGCCGAGCCGCAAGTTCAACGCGCTGCTGGTGGATAACCTCGACAAGTTCGCCAAGTTCCAGCTGGAATCCGCGCGGGTTTACACCGATTTGGCCCTGGAGCAGCTGCGTGCGGCGCTGCAGGTCAGCGACGCCGACAGCCTGCAGACCTTCGTCAGCAGCCAGCGCAAGATCGCCGAGGAAGTAAGCAAGAAGCTGGCTTCGGACGCCGAAACCGTCGCCTCCCTGTCCAAGGACTTCACCGCCGAGGTGCAGAAGCTGGCCCAGGAGAACGTAGCGGTGCTGGCGCTGTTCACCCCGGCGAAAACCGCCGCGGCGCCCAAGGCTGCCCCCGCCCGCAAAACCGCTTAAAAACGGCTTGCCGTTTGGCCTGACGGCCGCCTTCGATCAGCATCGAGGCGGCCGTTTTCTTTTGCGCGCCTGCGACCGTTCTCACGCCGACCGCGCCTTCAAGTTGAATACCGCCGCGGCAACCACAGGTTAGCTTCGAACCTGCCTGTCGAGGAGCGCGACATGAACGCCGTGCAGCAACGCCTACAAACTCACCGCGAAAATGCCGCAACCGATCTGGCATTGCTCGGCAGCTGCATCCAAGCCCTGTTCGACTGCGTTCAGGCCTGCACCGTCTGCGCCGACGCCTGTCTCGCCGAAGACGATGTCGATCTCCTGCGCGTCTGCATTCGCCTGGACCTGGATTGCGCCGACGTCTGCCTGGCCACGGGACGCCTGCTGTCCCGCCAGCACGAGCCGGATTGGCAGCTGTTGCGGGGCGCGCTGGAACTGGCGGCGAAGGCGACCGACGCCTGCGCCAACGAATGCAACCGCCACGCGCAGCGCCATGCCCATTGCCGGCTATGCGCGCAGGCCTGCGCCACCGCGCAGGAAGCCTGCAACCGCCTGTTGATCGAGTTGAATAGCTGAGACGCCCGGGCCAGGGCCAGCCCGGGCTATCGAGGTCGGGGTTAGCCGCGCTCGCGGGCTACCGCGCGGTAGCCGATGTCTTTGCGATAGAACGCGCCTTCCCAGCTGATCCGGCCGGCCAGTTCGTAGGCCCGGCACTGGGCGTCGGCGACGCTATCACCCAGCGCGCAGACGCACAGCACCCGGCCGCCGTTGGTGACCACCTGGCCGTCGGCGCCGAGCGCGGTGCCGGCATGGAACACCTTGCGGTCCGGCTCTTCCTGCGTCGGCAGGCCGGTGATGACATGCCCCTTGGCGTAGTCGCCGGGATAGCCGCCGGCCGCCATCACCACCCCCAGGCTCGGCCGCGGATCCCAGACGATCTCCACCTGGTCGAGCCTGCCGTCCACGGCGGCCTCGCACAGCTCGACCAGATCGGTCTTGAGCCGCAGCATGATCGGCTGGGTTTCCGGATCGCCCATGCGGCAGTTGTATTCCAGCACCTTGGGTGCGCCGTTGGCGTCGATCATCAGGCCGGCGTAGAGGAAGCCGGTGTAGCGGCGCCCCTCCGCGGCCATGCCGCGCACGGTCGGCTCGATCACTTCCCGCATCACCCGGGCGTGGACCTCCGCCGTCACCACCGGAGCCGGCGAGTATGCGCCCATGCCGCCGGTGTTCGGACCCTGGTCGCCGTCGTCGCGCGCCTTGTGGTCCTGGCTGCTGGCCAGCGGCAGGATGTGCTCGCCGTCGACCATGACGATGAAGCTCGCTTCCTCGCCCTGCAGGAACTCTTCGACCACGATGCGCGAACCGGCCGCGCCGAAGGCGTTGCCGGCCAGCGCTTCCTCGGCGGCGCGCAGCGCCTCCTCGACCGTGCGTGCCACGGTCACGCCCTTGCCGGCCGCCAGGCCGTCGGCCTTGACCACGATCGGCGCGCCCATGCGACGGATGTAATCACGCGCGGCATCGAGATCGGTGAAGGTCTGGTAACGCGCGGTGGGAATGTTGTGGCGCGCGAGAAAATCCTTGGCGAAGGCTTTGGAGCCTTCCAGCTCGGCCGCGGCCCGGCTGGGACCGAAGCAGCGCAGCCCGGCCTCGCGGAAGGCATCGACCACGCCGGCCACCAACGGCGCCTCCGGACCGACGATGGTCAGCCCGATGCCGGTGTCGCGGGCGAAGGCGACCAGGCCCGGGACGTCGTCGGCGCGCAGCGCCACGTTCTCGATCTTGGGCTCCAGCGCGGTGCCGGCGTTGCCGGGCGCGACGTAGACCCGCTCGACCCGGGGCGACTGCGCCGCCTTCCAGGCCAGGGCGTGTTCGCGGCCGCCGCCGCCGATTATCAGAACTTTCATGCGGTTGTCCCTCTGCCGACGGCTAACAATCAATGACGGAAATGACGCACACCGGTGAACACCATCGCCATGCCGTGCTCGTCGGCCGCAGCGATCACCTCGGAGTCGCGCACCGAGCCGCCCGGCTGGATGACCGCGCGAATGCCGGCCTCGGCGGCCTGGTCGATGCCATCGCGGAACGGGAAGAAGGCGTCGGAGGCCATCGCCGCGCCGGTCACCGCCAAACCCGCTTCCTGTGCCTTCATGGCGGCGATGCGCGCGCTCACCACCCGGCTCATCTGGCCGGCGCCGATACCGATGGTCTGACCGTCGCGGGCATAGACGATGGCGTTCGACTTGACGTAGCGCACCACCTCCCAGGCGAACAGCAGGTCGCGCAGCTCCTGCTCGGTCGGCGCGCGCTTGGTCACCACCTTCAGCTGATCCGGGCCGACCCGCACCAGATCGCGGTCCTGCACCAGCAAGCCACCGGTGACGCGCTTGAGGTCGAGCTCGCCGGCGCGACTGGCGCTCCACTGGCCGCAGGCCAACACCCGCACGTTCTGCTTGGCGGCGGTGACGGCGAGCGCCTCGGGCTCCACCTCGGGGGCGATGATGACCTCGACGAACTGTCGGTCGATGATGGCCTTGGCCGCCGCCGCGGTCAGCGGCCGGTTGAAGGCGATGATGCCACCGAACGCCGAGGTCGGATCGCAGGCGTAGGCGCGGTCATAGGCCTCGACCAGATCCTTGCCAATCGCCACACCGCAGGGGTTGGCGTGCTTGACGATCACGCAGGCCGGCTGCTCGAAGCTCTTGACGCATTCCAGGGCGGCGTCGGTGTCGGCGACGTTGTTGAAGGACAGCGCCTTGCCCTGCAGCTGGCGGGCGGTGGCGACCGACGGCTCGCTCAGATTGTGCTCGCGGTAGAAGGCCGCCTGCTGGTGCGGGTTCTCGCCGTAGCGCATGTCCTCGACCTTCACCAGCTGCAGGTTGAAGGTGCGCGGGAACAGATCCCGGGTGCCGTCGGCGCGCACGCGGCCGAGGTAGTTGGCGATGGCGCCGTCGTAGCGGGCCGTGTGCTCGAAGGCGCGCACGGCCAGCCGGAAGCGGGTGCTCAAGCTCAGACCGCCGTGGGCGTTCAGCTCCTCCAGCACCGCCTGATAATCGTCGGCGCTAGTGACCACGGCCACGCCGTCATGGTTCTTGGCGGCGGCCCGCACCATCGCCGGCCCGCCGATGTCGATGTTCTCGATGGCCTCTTCCAGGGTGCACCCCGGCTTGGCCACCGTCTGCTCGAACGGATAGAGATTGACCACCAACAGATCGATGGGGGCGATACCGTGCTGCGCCATCACCTCGTCGTCGATGCCGCGTCGCCCCAGCAGGCCGCCGTGGACCTTCGGATGCAGGGTCTTAACGCGCCCGTCCATCATTTCCGGGAAGCCGGTGTAGTCGGACACTTCCACCACCGGAATCCCCTGCTCCGCCAGCAACTTGGCGGTTCCGCCGGTGGACAGGATCTCGACGCCGCGCTCGCTCAAGGCGCGGGCGAAATCGACGATGCCGGTTTTGTCGGAAACGCTGATCAAAGCGCGGCGAATGGGCCGCAGATCGCTGGCAGCAGGCATGAAAGGTTCCCCAGTCTCGCAGGTGGTCGTTGAAGGGTCGGCATTATAGCCGACACCCGCGACCAGCGCGTGAGGACGGATCGCCGACCGCCCGTTCCGACGGGACGCGGCTAATCGGCTAGCCCGTACTGTTGCAGCTTCTTGCGGAGAGTACCGCGGTTGATGCCGAGGATCTGCGCGGCCTTGCTCTGGTTGCCGCCGCAGTAGCGCAGCACCGACTCCAGCAGCGGCACCTCCACCTCGGTGAGCACGAGCTTGTACAGCCCTTCGCAGTTGTGGCCGTTGAGCTGACGGAAGTAGGTATCCAGCGCCTCGCTTACGCAGGCTCGGATGGGTCCGACCGAATTGCTCTCGGTCGATCGCTCTAAGCGGATCGAGTCGAGCCGGTCCGCGTTGGTGTCTTGTTGTTCCATGGCAATTCGCACTCGCAGTCCGGTCCGATAAATGAACGGGCACGAGGGCGCCGGCGTGCCCCTACCCCCCGCAACCGGCGCGGGGGACGATCATAACTCCAAACCCCGCTCGGATTGAAGCTGGACCGCGTGCGGGCCGGCTACTCGAAGTCGATCTGGAAGTTGTCCGCGGCGCCACCGCCCGGATCGGCCAGCTCCAACCGCACCGCCACGGGCTGTTTCGGAGGCATCCCGGCAACGATGCTGGCACGCATCTGCGGATCTTCCAGGTAATCCCGGGGCGGGAACGAACGGGTCGCGACCTTGCGGCCGCCGGCATCGATGAAGGTCAGGCGCACCAACGGATACGGCTGCGGGAAGCTGGCGTCGTTGACCAGCGTCGCCTTGACCAGCAAGGCGTCGCGCACCGTCGGATGCGCCGTCACCCGCCTTTGCAGAATGTGGATCTGCGACAGGTCTCTCAAGAGCGGCAACTCGCAGCCGGCGGCTACGCACAGCGCGTCCAGCCAAGGCCGCAGGCTCGGATTCTGGGCCAGCTCGTTGCGGCGGAAGTAGGCGAACTGAGCCAGCAGCAGCATGGCCAGCAGCAGCACGCCCATCGTCCAACCGAGCGCCGCCAACCAGCCGCCCGACTCGTGCCGGTCGGACGCCGCCGGGCGCTCATCGCGGGACGGCGACTGCGCGGCGGGGAATGTCAGATCGACGAACAGATCTCGCTCACCGTCGCCCTCCACCACCACGTCATCCAGCGCCGGCTCAATCGGCCGGCGCAGCGTCGGCGCCTCGGAGGGCGGCTGCCGCGGCGGCAGTGCCGACGGTGGCGTTACCGCGACCACCGGCGGTTCGGACGGCGCGGCCGGGGGCGGCGGCGGGGCGGCGCTTGCGCCGCGCTCCTCCGCCGGCAGATCGACCGGCAGCGTTTCGGTCAGGCTGGGCAGCGCATCGAAGGTTTCGTGGCAAAGGCAGCAACGCACCTTCCCACCCGCCTCGCGCAGATGGCGGGCGGTAACGCGAAACAAGGTGGCGCAGCCTGTGCACTGCGTGTACATGCAAACCCTCGACTCGGACTGCGGCCATTGTCGAGTGGCGGAGCGAGCTTGTAAAGGAATGCCGAACGGGGTCGACCGCTCAGCGCTTGCGGCCGACCAGCAGGCACCAGCCGTCGCGCACGCGCGGCGTCTCCCAGACGACATGATCCCGATAGGCGTCCATGACTTCCTGCGCCTGCCGCTCGAGCACGCCCGACAGCACCAGCGCGGCGCCGGGGCGCGCCAGCGCCACAATGTTCGGCGCCAGCTCGATCAGCACACCCGCCAGGATGTTGGCCAGCACCACGTCGGCCGCCAGCGGCTGGACCTGCTCGGGCGCCCACAGCGTCAGCCGCTCGCCGACACCGTTGCGCCGCGCGTTCTCGTCGCTGGCATACAGCGCCTGCGGATCGTTGTCGATGCCATAGGCATGCTCGGCGCCGAGCAGCAGCGCAGCGATGGCCAGGATGCCGGAACCGCAACCGAAGTCCACCACCCGCTGGCCGCTCAGTGCTTGCTCGGCCAGCCACTCCAGGCACAGCGCGGTGGTGGCGTGGGTGCCGGTGCCGAAGGCCAGGCCGGGGTCGAGCCGGAGGTTGACGGCGTCGGGATCGGGCGGCTCGCAGTGGGTCGGGCAAACCCAGAACCGCTCGCCGAACTGCATCGGATGGTAATGGTCCATCCAGGCCCGTTCCCAGCAGCGCTGCTCCAGCACCTCGAGCTGCCAGCCCTCGAGCCGGCCCACGCCCAGGACCTGGCAGGCGTCCGCGTAGAGACGATCGGCGTCGGGCCAGCCCTGGAACAGGGCCAGCAGCCGCAGCCGCGACCACAGGGGGGTGCTACCCAGCGACGGCTCCAGAATCGGCTCGCCGCCCGGGTCGAGATAGCTGATCGACAGCGCGCCGGCCTCTTCCAGCAGCGGCTCCAGCGCTTCGACGGCGGCGGCATCCACCTCGACCGCCAGTTGTACGTAGGGCTGTGGGGAATTCAAGGGCGTCTACTTCGTGCAACCCACGGCGGCCGCAGCCTCGTCGCGGGAGAAGAAACGACCGTCGCGCTCGAAACCGGCCTCGACGGATGGCTTGACCGCCAGCACTTTGCCGTTGGCGTCCTTGGCCTCCACCAGGAAGGACGGCAGGCCGTCGAGACGATGGAACGACGCGCAGGAACCGTCGGGATTGCGAGACAGGTAGACGATACCGGTCGAGCGGTCGATGAACGCCGGCCGAAAACCCGCGCTGCGGTTGTTGCGGCTGACGCCGCCGGTGTTCCGGTAACGTCGGTTTTGCCGTGCGAGCTGACTCGCCGTCAAGGACTTGGCCACTGGCCACCTCCAGACCTGCGGGAGTGCGCCTATAACAAGAGGCCGGCTCCCCAAGGGGCTCCGGCCGGTTGCTGCAGTGCAAGACTGGGCGCGATTATTGCCCGGCCACAGTCGCGAAGTCCATAGGGGGCGCCCCCCCTATGGGCTGGGGATAGTTATTGACCGCCGTTCTGGCGATAACGTTCCACCGCGCGCAGGATTTCCTCGCGGGCGGCGGCGGCGTCCTTCCAGCCGGAGACCTTCACCCACTTGCCTTTTTCGAGATCCTTGTAGTGCTCGAAGAAGTGGCTGATCTGCTCCAGCAGCAGCGGCGGCAGGTCGGTGGCCTCGTTGATGTTGTCATACAGCGAGGTGAGCTTCTTCACCGGCACCGCCAGCAGCTTGGCGTCGCCGCCGGACTCGTCGGTCATCTCCAGCACACCGATCGGCCGGCAGCGGATCACCGAACCCGGCAGCAGCGGGAACGGCGTGACCACCAGCACGTCGGCCGGATCGCCGTCCTCGCACAGGGTCTGGGGAATGTAGCCGTAGTTGCAGGGGTAGTGCATGGCGGTGGCCATGAACCGATCGACCATGATCGCCCCGGTGTCCTTATCCACCTCATACTTCACCGGGTCACCGCGCATCGGTATCTCGATGATGACATTGATGTCGTCCGGCACGGACTTGCCGGGGCTAACGCTCTCCAAACCCATTGAAGATCTCCCAAATGCGGCCGATTAGGTGCCGGCAGTTCACCGGCGGCGCGGCATTATAGAGCATTGCGCCGGGCGGATGCGTCCGAGAAATACCACCGACGCGAAAGCGGCCCTATCTTCCTGCTAGAATCTGCCGCGCCCGCGACGACGCCCGCGTCGACGGCGGCTCGGGCCGCCTCTGCCTCGTTGTCCGAAACCGCGGCCCGCATATCGAACTCACGCAATACTTAATCCAAGCGCTCCGGCGGGCACGTAGCTGCCGCCGCCAGGCGACGTTGGTCCGTATCCGGTTGTTGGCGTCTAACACTCTGGGAAGAAGGGGAGCCCCGTGGATAGAAACCTTGCACTCGACCTGGTGAGAGTTACCGAGGCGGCGGCGCTGGGCGCTGCGACGTGGCTTGGCCGCGGCGACAAGAACGCCGCCGACCAGGCGGGCGTGGACGGCATGCGCAAAATGTTCGACACCGTCGACATCGACGGCGTGGTGGTGATCGGCGAAGGTGAGATGGACGAAGCGCCGATGCTCTACATCGGCGAGCGCGTCGGCCGCAACGGGCCGAAGTCGCCCAAGGTGGACATCGCGGTCGATCCGGTGGAAGGCACCAACTCGGTCGCCAAGGGCCTGCCCAACTCGATCGCGGTGGTGGCCATGGCGCCGCGCGGCTGCCTGCTGAACGCGCCGGACATGTACATGGACAAGATCGCGGTCGGCCCCAAGGCCGCCGGCAAGGTGGACATCGACGCGCCGGTGGAGGAGAACCTGCGGGCCACGGCGGAGGCGCTCAACAAGAGCATCACCGACCTGACCGTCACCATTCTCGATCGGCCGCGCCACGCCGACATCATCCGCCGCTGCCGCGAGGCCGGGGCCCGCATCAAGCTGTTCAGCGACGGTGACGTCGCCGCCGCGCTGGCCACCTGCTTCGAGTACACCGGCGTCGACATCCTGCTCGGCATCGGCGGCGCGCCGGAGGGCGTGATCGCCGCCGCCGGCATCAAGTGCCTGGGCGGCCAGTTCCAAGGCAAGCTGGTGCCTTACAGCGACGAGGAGCGCGCGCGCTGCGACAGCATGGGCGTGGCATATAACAAGGTGCTGACGCTGGAGGATCTGGCCAAGGGCGACGAGGTCTACTTCGCCGCCACCGGCATCTCCGACGGCGAGCTGCTCCGGGGCGTGCGTTACGCCGGCAACAACATGGCGCGGACCCACTCGGTGGTGATGCGCTCCAAGACCGGCACGATCCGCTTCATCGAAGCGCTGCACAAGCTCAACAAGAAGCCGGCTTACGCTTACTGACCGGGTCCGCACGGCCGGCGGGGACCGCCCCGCCGCCGGCGGGGAGCGCGCTAGCCGACCGCCAGCCGCGTCGCGCCGGTCTGCGCGCCGATCGGCCGCTCGTACAGATAATCCCTGGTCAGGGGCACCGCGTCGTTGCGGCCAGCCAGCTGGAACTGGAACACCACCAGGTCGCCCCAGAGGAAGCAAGCCGCGCTCGCCGCCAGATAGAACTCCCACATCCGGCAGAACTGCTCGCCCTTGGCTTGCACCCACTGCGGGCGCACCGCCTGGAACCGTGCCAGCCACTCCTGCAGGGTATGGGCGTAGTGCCGGCGCAGGATCTCGATGTCGGTGCCGACCAGCCCGACCCGTTCGATCGCCGCCATCACCTCCGACATCGCCGGAATGTAGCCGCCGGGGAAGATGTACTTGCGGATCCACGCGTTGCTGAGGGTCGGCGGCCCGGACCGGCCGATGGTGTGGATGAGCGCCACGCCATCATCCGGGATGAAATCGCGCACCGCTTGGAAGTAGCGCTCGTAGAACGGCACGCCGACGTGCTCGAACATGCCCACGCTCACCACGCGGTCGTAGCGGCCGCGGTGTTCGCGGTAATCCTCCAGTCGGATCTCCACCCGGTCCTGCAGATTGCGCTCGCGCACCCGCTCGCGCGCCACCCGGTACTGCTCCTGGGACAAGGTCAGCCCGGTCACCGACACCTGGGCATGCTCGGCCAAATACATGGCCAGCCCACCCCAGCCGCAGCCGATGTCCAGCACCCGCTGGCCCGGCGACAAGCAGAGCTTGCGGCGAATCAGCTCGCACTTGGCCTGCTGGGCCTGCTCCAGGCTGAAGTCGGGCGCGGCGAAATAGGCGCAGGAGTAGTGCATGTCCCGGTCCAGGAACTGGCGGAACATGGCTTCGTCCAGATCATAGTGGTGGCTGACGTTGCGGCGGCTGGCCCGCTCCCGGTTCCACTGCTGCAGTGGCAGCAGCAGGCGTCGCAGGATCCGTGAGCCGCCGCCGGCGGTGGAGAAATTGCGCATCAGCACTTCCAGCAGCGGCAGCAGGCCGTTGGGCGGCACCCGCCAGGCGCCGTCCATATAGGTCTGGCCCAGCATGAAGTCGGGGTCGGCGGCGATGCGCCGAAGCACACGAGGATGTTCGACATGCCACACCGCCACCGGATCGCCGGCGCCGAAGCGGCGGCTACTGCCGTCGGCGAACTCGATCACCAGAGTCCCGATGCGGATGCGGTTCGCCAGATACCTGTCCAACCACATATTCCGTCCTCCTCAGGCGTTACGAAGGCGCGCTCATGAGCGGCTCGTGGTAACGATGCCGCGAGGCTGCCGATCATTCTTAAATTGCTCTTTTCCCAAACCTAAAAGCTAGTCCGTGGCTGCCCGCGGCACCATCGGATGCGATCAATCGCTGTATGGGGTGTCCGCCGCGCCTTCTCCATCGGCCGCGACCTGAGTCCGCCAGATCCCGCGAGCGGGCGTGCTACCATCCAGGCAATACATTTCTGGATCCGTTCATGCGTATTCACATACTTGGCATCTGCGGCACTTTCATGGGAGGGCTGGCGCTGATCGCCCGCCAGGCTGGCCACGAGGTGGACGGCTCGGACACCGGCGTGTATCCGCCCATGAGCGACATGCTGGCGGCGCAAGGCATTCCGGTGCGGGAGGGCTACCGGCCCGAGCACCTGCAACCGGCGCCGGATTGCGTGGTGATCGGCAACGCCCTGTCGCGCGGCAATCCAGCGGTCGAGCACGTGCTCAATCAAGGGCTGGACTACCGCTCCGGCCCGCAGTGGCTGGCCGAGCAGGTGCTGCGCGACAAGTGGGTGCTGGCGGTCAGCGGCACCCACGGCAAGACCACCACCACGAGCCTGCTGGCCTGGATCCTGGAGTACGCCGGTCTCAAGCCGGGCTTCCTGATTGGCGGCATCCCGGTAAACTTCGGCGTCTCCGCCCGGCTCGGCGAGACCGATTTCTTCGTGATCGAAGCCGACGAGTACGACAGCGCGTTCTTCGACAAGCGCTCCAAGTTCCTGCACTTCCGGCCGCGCACCGTGGTCATCAACAACCTCGAATACGACCACGCCGACATCTTCCCGGACCTGGCGGCCATCCAGCGGCAATTCCACCACTTGGTGCGCACCGTGCCCGGCAACGGCCGGATCGTCGTCAACGGCGACGACGCCAACGTCGCCGACACGCTGCGGCAGGGCTGCTGGAGCGAGGTCGAGCGTTTCGGCGCCGGCGCCGGCAACGACTGGCGGGTGGACAACCTCAGCGCCGACGGCCTTGGCTTCGACGTCCTGCACGGCGACCGCCGTGTCGCCTCGGTGCGTTGGCGGCTGGGCGGGCTGCACAACGCCCACAACGCCCTGGCGGCGATGCTAGCGGCGCGCCACGTCGGCGTGCCGATCGAGGTATCGGTGGCCGCCCTGAGCGAGTTCAAGGGCGTGAAGCGGCGGCTGGAGCTGCGCGGCGAAGCCGGCGGCGTGCAGGTATTCGACGATTTCGCCCATCACCCGACCGCGATCGAGGTCACCATCGCCGCCTTGCGCCGCCAGATCGGTGACGCCCGCATCCTGGCAGTGGTCGAACCGCGCTCCAACACCATGAAGCTGGGCGTGCACAAGCACGCGCTGGCCCGCTCATTGGAAGGCGCGGACCTGAGTTTCCTGCTGCAGCCGGCCAACGCCGGCTGGGACGTGGCCGAGGCCGTGGCGTCGCTCGGCGAGCGGGCCGCGGTGGCGACCGAGGTGGATGCCCTGGTCGAGCGCATCGCGACGGCGGCCCGGCCCGGCGATCGGGTGCTGGTGATGAGCAACGGTGCCTTCGGCGGCATCCACGGCAAGCTGCTGCGGGCCCTGGAGCAAGAACGAGGCTGACGCCCATGGACCGCGACCGCGCGATAACGCTGGCCTGGACCGGCGCCTCCGGCATTCAGTACGGGCTGCGGCTGCTGGAAAGCCTGCTGGCGGCGGACCGGCAGGTGCTGCTGCTGATCTCCGACGCCGCCCGGACGGTGCTGAAGCTGGAGGCCGACATCGCCTTGCCGGGCCGCAGCGGCGATACCGAGCGGGCGCTGGCCGAACGCTTCGGCGCCGCGCCGGGGCGGCTGCGGGTGTTCGGCAACAACGAGTGGACCTCGGCCATCGCCTCCGGCTCGGGCGCCCCGCGGCGGATGGTGATCTGCCCCTGCACCACCGGCACCCTGGCGGCGGTCGCCCACGGCTTGAGCGACAACCTGATCGAGCGCGCCGCCGACGTGGTGCTCAAGGAGCGTGGCCAGCTGATCCTGGTGGTGAGGGAAACGCCGCTGTCCGAGATCCACCTGGAGAACATGCTCAAGCTCAGCCGCATGGGCGCGCTGATGCTGCCCGCCAATCCCGGTTTCTACCACCGCCCCGCCAGCGTCGAGGCGCTGGTCGACTTCGTGGTGGCGCGCGTGCTCGATCACCTGCAGGTGGCGCACACGCTGCTGCCGCGCTGGGGTCTGGATCAGAAGGAGCCGCAGAGCTGATGCGGATCCCACTGTTCCCGCTCAATACCGTGGTGTTCCCCGGCGGCGAGATCCAACTGCGCGTGTTCGAGCCGCGCTATCTGCGCATGGTCAGCGACTGTCTGCGCCGCTCCGAGCCGTTCGGACTGTGCCTGATCCGCGAGGGCTGCGAAGTGGGCATGGCGGCACGGCCTTACCGCGTCGGCACCCTGGCGCGCATCGTCGACTGGGAGCAGCTGCCGGACGGCCTGCTGGGGATCACCGCCCGCGGCGAGCGGCGCTTCGCCGCCATCAACTCGCAGGTCGACGCCATGCAGCTGGTGACCGCCGAGATCGAGCTGCTGGAGGAACCGCCGCTCATCACCCTGCCCGAGCAGTTCGCACCGCTGCGCGAGCTGCTGCAGCGGATTCTGGAACAACTACCGGCCAAAGCCAGGCAGCAGCCACGTTACGACGACGCCGACTGGGTCGCCTGCCGCCTGGCGGAGATCCTGCCTCTGCCGCTGCGCGACAAGCAGCGCCTGCTGGAGCTGAACGATCCGCTTGAACGGCTGCAGCAACTGCAGCAGCTGCTGCGGCCGTCCGCCTGAAGCGCGGCTAGAGCCGCGCGAATACCCGCTCGGCCGCCGCCAGGGTCGCCTCGATGGCCGCCGCGTCGTGGGCGGCGGACACGAAGCCAGCCTCGAACGCCGACGGCGCCAGGTACACGCCCTCCGCCAACATGCCGTGGAAGAAGCGGTTGAAGCGTTCCACGTCACAGGCCATCACCTCCGAGAAGCGCGTAACCCGCTCCCGCTCGGTGAAGAACAGACCGAACATGGTCCCAGCCTGGGCGGTGGTGAAAGCCACCCCGGCCGCCCGCGCGCGCTCCGTCAAGCCGGCCAGCAGCGCGCCGGTGGTTTTCTCGATGGCCTCGAATACGCCGGGCTGAGTGAGCAGCTCCAGAGTGGCCAGGCCAGCGGCCATGGCGACCGGATTGCCGGACAGGGTGCCCGCCTGATACACCGGCCCGAGCGGCGCCAGCTTCTCCATGATCTCACGCTTGCCGCCGAAGGCGCCGACCGGCATGCCGCCGCCGATCACCTTGCCCAGGCAGGTCAGATCCGGCTTGACGCCGTAGCGGGCCTGGGCGCCGCCCAGCGCCACCCGGAAGCCGGTCATGACCTCGTCCAGGATCAGCACGCTGCCGTACTGGTCGCACAGCTCGCGCAGCCCCTGCAGGAAGCCGGGCTCGGGCGGCACACAGTTCATGTTGCCGGCCACCGGCTCGACGATCACCGCTGCCACCTGCTCGCCGACCTGTCGGAACGCCTCGCGCACCGCCTCGAGGTCGTTATAGGGCAGGTTCAGGGTGTGGCTCGCGACGTCGGCCGGCACGCCCGGCGAGCTGGGCACGCCGAAGGTCAGGGCGCCGGAGCCGGCTTTCACCAGCAGGGCATCGGAGTGGCCGTGATAGCAGCCCTCGAACTTGATGATCTTGTCGCGGCCAGTGTAGCCGCGGGCCAGGCGCAGCGCGCTCATGGTGGCCTCGGTGCCGGAGTTCACCATCCGCACCAGCTCCATGGACGGCACCAGCTCGCGGATGCGCTGCGCCATGGTCACTTCGATGGCGGTCGGCGCGCCGAAGCTCAGACCGTCGGCGGCCGCCCGCTGCACGGCCTCGACCACCGCCGGATGGGCGTGCCCCATGATCAGCGGCCCCCAGGACAGCACATAGTCGACGTAGCGCTTGCCGTCCTCGTCGATCAGCCAGGCGCCCTCGCCGCGCCGGATGAACGGCGGCTCGCCGCCCACCGCCTTGAACGCGCGCACCGGCGAGTTGACCCCGCCGACAATGCATTGCTGGGCTTCGCGAAACAGGTCCTGGGAGCGGCTCATGGCGTAGCACCTCTATAACGAAAACCGAGCGCCATTCTACATGGGCCCACCGGCCTCAGCCGAACAGCCGGGCAATGCGCTCGGCCTCGCGGCGCGGGTCGTCGGCCAGGAATACGCTGCTGATCACCGCCACGGCGTCGGCACCGGCCTCGATCAGCTGTGGCGCGTTGTCGGCGTCGATGCCGCCGATGGCCACCACCGGCAGCGCCAGCGCCGCCTTGGCGTCGGTCAGCAACCGCAGCGGCGGCCGCACGGCGTGCGGTTTAGTGGGCGAGGGAAAGAAGCTGCCGAACGCGACGTAATCGGCGCCGACCGCGGCGGCCTGCCGGGCGCGCTCCAGCGAGTCGTAGCAGGAAACGCCGATCACGGCGTCGGCGCCGAGCCGGCGGCGCGCCGCGCCGGGATCGCCGTCGTCGCGGCCGAGATGGACGCCGTCGGCGCCGACTTCCGCCGCCAGCTCGACGTCGTCGTTGACGATGAAGCAGGCACCCGCTTCACGGCACAGCCGCGCCAGCGCCATGGCCTCGGTCAGGCGCCGCTCACGGTCGGCGCTCTTGTCGCGGTACTGCAGCACCCGTGCGCCGCCGGCCAGTCCGGCGCGGGCGCGCGCCAGCAGCTCGGCGCTACCTCCGAGCGTTTCCGCGGTGATCAGATACAGTCCCCGAATACGGGCAGAGTCGCGAGGCATGGCTCCGAGGCTTGATCGTGGCAGGGCGGTAGGTAAAGTGTCCGCCGTTCGGCGGTGCGAACGCCCTTTCAGGCTACCGGGAAGACGGATCGGATGGAATACAAGGTCTACATGTGCGTGATCTGCGGCTGGCTCTACGAAGAGGAGCGCGGCTATCCGGAAGGCGGCATCGCCCCGGGCACCCGTTGGCAGGACGTGCCGGCCAATTTCGTCTGCCCGGACTGCGGGGCGGGCAAAGAAGATTTCGAGATGATCGAAATCTGATCCTCAGCGCAGCAACCCGCTCGCCGCCAGCGCATACACCAGCCCGGCGCCGATCACGGCCGCCACCACCAGCTGCAGCAGCATCCACAACCGTGACCGCCGCCGCTCCTCCGCCGCGGGCACGCGCCAGGGCGGCGGTTCCGCAACCAGCGGCGGCGGCTCCGGCTGGGGACGAGGCTTGGACGCGGTCTGGGCGCGCGGCGGCGCCGAAGGCGGCTCGGCACGGGTGAACTCGGCGCGGGCGAAGACATCCTGCGTCTCGGGCATGCGCTCCAGACGCTCGAACGTGGCCGGGTCCAGGGAGGCATCAGCCGGCATCAGCAGGAACTCATCGGCGATCTCATCGGGACTGCCGATCACCAGCGACTTCAGCACACTGCTGTCCAGCTCGGTGTAGCCGCCGGGATTCCAGCGGCCGCCATCGGCCTGACCGGCTTCGGGCGAACCCTTCGGAGCGCCCTGCGACTCGTCGTCCTCCCGGCGCAGTTCCCTCGCCACGTCGGCGGTCTGCAGCCGCGCCAGCTCCATCTCCGCACGCCGGCGCGCCTGGGCGGTGGTCCACAGCGCTTTCTTGAGGGCGGCGATCAGGCGCAGCGACTCCTGATCGGGACGGCTGGCGGCGGCCTTCTCGGCGCGCAGGCGGCTGACCGTCTCCTCCAGCTGCTTGTTGCGCTCGCGCTCCTGCAGCAGCAGCCGCTTGACGCTGGCCAGCTCCTGCTCGGTGCGGGCGTGCTCCTCCTCGGCATCGCGCCAGGCGGCTCGGGCGGCGGCCCGCACCTTGCCGATCTCTTCTTCGGCGCGGAGCCGCTCCTCCTGCTCGTACCGCTCCAACTGTTGCGCCACCGCCTCGTAGCGCTCGCGGTAACTCTGCATCTCCGCCTGCGCTTCGCGCAGCGCGGCCTTGAGCGCTTGCACTTGCTCCTCGGCCCGGCGCCGCTTGGCGACTTCCTCGGCCTGCTGGCGCATGTACTGCTTCTCGACGCGCTGGCGAACCGCTTCCAGCTCGGCCTGATAGTAGGCGCTCTCTTCATCCAGGCGCTTCCTGGCGGCCTCCAGCTCGGCCTTGAGCCGGGCCAGCTCATTGCCGTCCACGGCACGCACCCGACTCAGATCGGTAACGTTGCTCATCCGCCCCCTCCCCTCTTCGCGCCACGGCGCTCACACACCGCCGGTCGCCATCCGCTAGCGGACTCTAACTGTAACCGTTGGAAAGCAAATCGACCTGACGTTCGCGCTCTTCGACGCGTTCCACCGCCGTAACGATACGCCCGTCCGGATACAACTCCAACCAACGGAACCCGGGCGGGACGTCGTCCAGGGCGAACTCGCGCTGTCTCGGCTTGAACTGGATGCAAGTGGAAGGCGAGGCCAACAGTTGGACGCCGGCACGCTGCGCGGCGAAATCCTGGTGGATGTGCCCCCAGACGATGCCGCGCACCTGCGGATGGCGATCGATCACGGCGAAGAATTCATCGGCATTGGCCAGACCGATAGGGTCGATCCAGGCGCAGGACACCGACACCGGGTGGTGATGCAAGCAGACCAGGGCGTGCAGATCGGGCCGTTCGCCGAGCTGGCGATCCAGCAGCTGCAGCTGCTCGTCGCTCAAGCGACCGCCGTCCCAGCCCGGCACGGTGGAATCGAGCATGACGAACTGCCAGCGCCCCATCACCAGATGGCTGTCGGCGGTGACCAACCCGCCACGCATCACCCGTCGCAGCATCTCGGGCTTGTCGTGGTTGCCTGGGATCACCAGGGTGCGCACCCCCAGGCGCTCGAACCGCTCCTTGAAACGCCGGTAGGCCAGCTCGGTGCCGTCGTGGACGATATCGCCGGTGGCCAGCACCAGATCGACCGGCCAGCAGCTGCTCAGTACCTTGTCCAGCACCTCGAGCGAGGAATCCTCGGTATTCATGCCCACGAGCCGACCGGCTGCGTTCCCGAACAGATGGGTATCGGTGATCTGGAGGACTCGCAGGCATCTGCCCGCCGATATTGTTGTCTTATTTTGTTCGGCTGCTGCCATCGTCGGGTTCCTTACCGGCCGTGGCGCGCTGCCAGCGGCTCCGCGGAGCGCTTAGTATAGACGGGCGCGGTTTTCGCAAACTGCATGGCAAGTCACACTTGACGGCCGCAAAAGCCGCAAAACGATAGCGAACAATGGCTTGCGGCACGCCGGTCATATATACCTGTAGCCATCGACGTCCGTCGCCGCCGGATCGAGCCGGGCTGCGCCGACAAGCGGGCGCGGTTGCACTACTATGAGCAGACGTCGCCTCTGGTTTTGGTGTCCTAACCGGCCGAAGGCAAGGCTCCGACCGGATCGCCGCCGGCGCACCGCCCGGTTTCAGGCTATGGCTGGCCGTACCGCCCGCGGCGGACGCCCCGACTTTGGCAATGAAGAAAGGCATGAGCCCATGAAAGGAATTTCCGTGCGCCGCCAATGCGCCCCGCTCGCCCTCTGCCTGCTGCTGGCTGGCTGCGCCACGCAGCCGGCCACCGACAGCGCCGATCGAATGGAACTCGCGCGCCAGGCCTACCTGACCCAAGATTACGAACGCGCCTTCGCCCTGACGCGGGCCGAAGCCGAGCTGGGCAATCCACGCGCGCAGTACGTGCTCGGCTACATGTACTACAACGGCGAAGGGGTTCTGCCCGATCCCGAGCTGGCGCTGAAGTGGATCCGCGCCGCCGCGTCGCGCGGCGACGCCAAGGCGGTGGAGGCGCTCAGCCGACTGGCGGAGCTCGGCACGCGCTCGACGGCCGGAAAGCCGGAGCAGAGCACCGCCGACATGCCGCCGCCCGGCGCGGTGCTGCCGGCCGAACAAACCCCGCCCGCCGGCGCGCCGACGGAAGGCCCGCAAGCGCGGTGACGTCCGCCCGCTGCGGCCCGGCGGCTACAGGTCCTTGATGAAGACCTTGGAGTTGCGCTTGAGGTTGTAGAGCGCGCGGCGGGCGACCGGCAGCGCGTCCAGCGGCGCCGGCACGAAGCCGCGCTCCTGGAACCAATGCGCGGTTTGCGTGGTGAGCACGAACACCTTGGCGAGCCCCCGGCCGCGCGCCTCCCGCTCCAGGCGCTGCAACAGCACCTCGGCCCGCCCCCGCCGCCGGTAATCCGGGTGCACCGCCACGCAGGCGATTTCCCCCATGCTTTCCTGCTCGTGCGGATACAGCGCGGCGCAGGCGATCACAGCGCCGTCGCGCTCGATCACCGTGAAATGGTCGATCTCGGTTTCCAGCAGCTCGCGCGAGCGGCGCACCAGCGCGCCCTCCCGCTCCAGCGGCTGGATCAGTTCGAGGATGCCGCCGACGTCATCGACCGTGGCGCGGCGCACGTTCTCGAAGGACAGCGCGGTCAGCAGCGTGCCGATGCCGTCGCGGGTGAACAGCTCCAGCAGCAGCGCGCCGTCGGCCTTGCGGTCGAGCAGGTGGATGCGCTGCACGCCATGCCGGCAGGCGTCGATGCAGCCGCTCAGCAGCCGCGCCAGCGATTCCGGCAGCCGCGACGCCTGGCTGGCGAGGAAGTCCTCGGCCTGCTCGATAGTGAGCTCGCGCACCGGCTCCCCGTCGGCGTCGCGCAGCGGGCCGTCCTCGAGCAGGAACAACAGCTTGTCGGCCCTGAGCTCGCGCGCCACCGCCAACGCCACGTCCTCGGCGTGCAGATTGAATGCCTCGCCGGTCGGCGAATAACCCAGCGGCGAGACCAGCACCACGTCACCCTGCGCCAGGCGGTTGCGGATCGCGTTGCCGTCGATGCGCCGCACCTCGCCGGTATGCTCGTAGTCGACGCCGTCGCGCACCCCGAGCGGGCGGGCGGTGACGAAGTTACCCGAAGCCACGTGGATGCGATAACCAGCCATGGGGGAATTGGCCACCCCCATCGACAGCAGCGCCTCGATCTCCACCCGCACCCGGCCGACGGCGTCCTTGACGCAGGCCAGCGCCGCGGCGTCGGTCAGGCGCAGACCGTTGACGTAGCGGATCTCGGCGCCGCGCTCCTGCAAGCGCTGCTCGATCTGCGGCCGCGCGCCCGGCACCAGCACCAGCCGTACGCCCAGCCCGGACAGCAGCGCCAGATCATGAATCAGATTCGGAAAATCGGGATCGGCCAGCGCCTCGCCGCCGAAGGCGACGACGAAAGTGCGCTCGCGATGAGCGTTGATGTAGGGCGAGCTGTGGCGGAACCAACGTACGTACTGTGCTTGGTCTGCGTCGTTCATCTCGTGGGCTTCGCGATCGTCGGCCGGACCCGCTCGCCGAGCCATGGTCCGAGCGCCTCTAGCAACAGAAGTTCCGGATCAGGCGCTGCAGCAGATCGATCGTCGGCTGCAGCCGATCGAGTCGCAAATATTCGTCGGGCTGGTGGGCCTGATCAATATCGCCGGGCCCGAGGATCACCACGTCCATGCCCAGCTCGGCGAGGAACGGCCCCTCGGTGCCGAAGGCCACCGCCCCGGCCTCGGCGCCGGTGAGAGTCTCCGCGGCGCGGACGATGGCGGCGTCGGCCGCGGTGCGCAGCGGCGGCAGGCCCGGGAACAGCGAGCGAAATTCCAACCCCCAAGGGTTATCGCCCAACCTCGCCCGCAGCCGCCGCTGCAGCTCCGCGCGCAGCTCCTCCAGGGACATGCCGGGCAGCGGCCGGATATCGATGTGCAGCTCCGCCTCGGCGCAGATGCGGTTGGGGTTGTCGCCACCGTGCACGTGGCCGAGATTGAGGGTCGGCACCGGCACATGGAACGCCGGGTCGCGCCAGCGCTCCTGTAGCTCCGCGCGCCAGGCCAGGAGCTCGTTGAGCACCAGGGTCATCCCCTCCAGCGCGTTCACGCCCAGCGCCGGATCGCTGGAATGCCCGGAGCGCCCGATCACCCGGATCGCTTCCATCATCACGCCCTTGTGCATGCGCTTGGGCTTGAGCCCGGTCGGCTCGCCGATCACCGCGTGGCGTCCGAACCGGCGGCCGGCGTCGAGCAGCGCCTTGGCGCCGGTCATGCCGCTTTCCTCGTCGGCGGTGGCCAGCACCACCAGCGGCCGCTGCAGATCGGCCGCCCGAAGACCGCGCACGGCCTCCACCACCAGCGCCATGAAGCCTTTCATGTCACTGGTGCCCAAGCCGTACAGACGGCCGTCACGCTCGGTCAGCTTGAACGGGTCGGAACGCCAGCGGCCGTGATCGTAGGGCACGGTGTCGGTGTGCCCGGCCAGCACCAGGCCGCCGTCGCCACGGCCGAGGGTGGCGATCAGATTGGCCTTGTTCGGCTGCCCCGGAATGTCCTGGATCTCGGTGGCGAACCCCAGCCCCGCCAACCATTCCGCCAGCTGCTCGACCACCGCCCGGTTGCCCAGGTCGTCGGCCGGCACCACGCTGCTCACCGAAGGGATCTCGATCAGGCGCGCGAGCATGTCCAGCAGAGACGGCGGCGCAACGTTGCCCATGAGGAGATCCTTCGGGAGCGCGGCGGCTCCGCGGTTGAGGGGTTACAGGCTGCTCCAGCTGGACTTGCGCTTCCAGCGGATGCGGGTCACTGCGATCCCTACCACAAAACCACCGAACACTACCAGCGCGCCGGTGACGAACCAGTCGCGCTGGCTGCGGTCCTGCAGCCTGGCCGCCTCGTTGCGCAGCAGCTCGGCCTCGCGCTGCAGGTCCGCCACCTGCTTGCGCAGATCCTTGTTTTCCTCGGCCAGGGCCAGACCGCGGCCGGCTTCCGCCAGCTGCTGTTTCATCCGCTCATTGGCGGTGCTAAGCTCCGCGACCTGCGCCTGGGCCTCGGCCAGTTTCCGGGTCTGCTCGCTCAGACTCTGCTTGGTTTCCTGCAGCGCCTGCTTGAGCTGATTGAGCGAATCGGTAGCGGCAGCCAGCTGCGCCCGCGCTCCGGGGGTGTTGACGATTAAGCGGCTTTCCAGCCAGCCGACCACGCCGTCGCGGGTGCGAATCCGGCTCCAGCCGTTTTCCGTCTCCAGCACCTCCACCGGCGTTCCGGCGTCCAGCATCTTGATGATGCGGTGGCCGGTCGTGGCACCGGTACGTACCACGACTTGCAGATCGTCGGTAATGTAACGAGCGGGCGCAGCCCAGCCCGGAGCGGTGAGGAGCAGCAGGGACAAGGCCAAGGCCAGACGTTTCACGCATCGACTCCGTGTTGTGTTGCTATTGGCTCTATCCGTGGATAAAGCCCTTGATTGTAGGCCATGCCGCAGGCACCGAGTACCGCGCGGCCGCAGGAGGTTTCGACGATGACCGACACTTTGCCGCCGCTCTGGCTCAAGCCTGGAGAGGATCGCCGCCTGAGAGCGGGCCATCTGTGGGTCTTTAGTAATGAGGTCGACACCGATCGCTCGCCCCTTAAGAACTTCACTGCGGGGCAGAACGTCGAGATCCGCGACAGCGGCGGCCGCGCTATCGGCTGCGGCTATGTAAATCCCCATTCGCTGATCTGCGCCCGTCTGGTCAGCCGCGATCTGGAGCATCCGCTGTCGGAATCGCTTCTGGTCCACCGCCTCAACGTCGCGCTGGCGCTGCGGGAACGGTTGTACCCCGAACCATACTACCGTCTGGCCTTCGGCGAGAGTGACGGACTTCCGGGTTTGGTGGTCGACCGCTACGGCGACACGTGCATAGCCCAAATCAACACCGCCGGCATGGAACAGGTCAAGCCGTCGATCGGCGCCGCCCTGCGGCGGGTGGTCAAGGCACGGCACGTGCTGATCCGCGCCGACAGCAGCATGCGCGAGCTGGAGGGGCTGGAGCGCTACGTCGCCTGGGACGGCGAACCCGGCCCCGACACACTGGAACTGCGCGAGAACGGCGCCCGCTTCCTGGCGCCGGCGCTGTCGGGCCAGAAAACCGGCTGGTTCTATGACCACCGCGCCAACCGCGCGCGCCTGCAGCCCCTGGTCAAGGGCCTGCGGGTGCTGGACGTATTCTCTTACGTAGGCGCCTGGGCGGTGCAGGCGGCGCTCGCCGGTGCGCGCGAGGTCCACGCCGTCGACAGCTCGGCCACGGCGCTCGATTTCGCCCGCCGCAACGCCGAGCTGAACGGGGTGGCCGACCGGCTGACCTTCCACGAGGGCGATGCGTTCGAGGTATTGCGCAAGCTGCGCGAGGCGCGCGAGCGCTTCGACGTCGTCATCCTCGACCCGCCGGCGTTCATCAAGCGCCGCAAGGACTACCGTCAGGGCCTGAAGGGCTATCAGCAGATCAACCAGCTCGCCATGCAGCTGCTGGCCCGCGACGGCCTGCTGGTGTCGGCGTCCTGCTCGTCCCATCTGAGCGAGGAGGACTTCATCCGCACCTTGCTGGCCTCGGCCCGCCATCTCGACCGCAGCGCCCAGATCATCGAGTTCGGCCAGCAGGCGCCCGACCATCCGGTGCATCCGGCCATTCCCGAAACGCGCTATCTCAAATGCGCCTTCGTGCGGGTACTGCCGGCCAGCAGCAACCCCTAGGGCTCTCGCCCTTGCCAGGCGCGCGCGACATCGGCCAGTCTTAAGGCGCGGCCCCGCCCGGCGCGGGTGGGGCCGGCGGAGCACGGGACGCACATGCTAGTCCATCCACAGTTCGATCCGATCGCCCTTCAAATCGGTCCACTGGCGATCCGCTGGTACGGCCTGATGTACGCCGTGGGTTTCCTCGGCGGCTGGTGGCTGGGCCGCTGGCGCGCCCAACGGGGCCATGGGCCGCTCACCCCGGCGCAGGTCGACGACTACGTGCTGTATGTGGCGCTGGGCGTGGTGCTGGGCGGTCGCATCGGCTACATGCTGTTCTACGCCACCGATACTCTGCTGCGCGAACCCTGGGTGCTGTTCAAGGTCTGGGAGGGCGGCATGTCCTTCCACGGCGGCATGCTCGGCGTGTTCCTGGCCAGCTGGCTGTTCGCGCGGCGGGTCGGCTGCCGCTTTTTCAGCCTCACCGACTTCGTCGCCCCGCTGGTCACCATCGGCCTCGGCGCCGGGCGGCTCGGCAATTTCATCAACGGCGAGCTGTGGGGCGCACCGACCAAGCTGCCGTGGGGCATGATCTATCCGCCGCTGGGGCCGCAGGCCCGGCACCCCTCGCAGCTGTACCAGTTCTTCCTGGAGGGCGTGGTGCTGTTCATCGTGCTCTGGTGGTTTTCCAGCAAACCCCGGCCGCGCGCGGCCACCTCCGGACTGTTCCTGCTCTGCTACGGCTGTTTCCGGTTCTTGGTGGAATTCGTGCGTATGCCCGACGCCCACATCGGCTACATCGCCTTCGGCTGGCTCACCATGGGCCAGCTGCTGTCCGCGCCCATGATCCTCGGCGGCATCGCGCTGCTCGGTTGGGCCTATTCGCGTAACGACAAGGGAGCCGAGCATGCAGCAGTACCTTGATCTGATGCGGCATGTGCTCACCAATGGCACCCGCAAGAGCGACCGCACCGGCACCGGCACCCTATCGGTGTTCGGCTATCAAATGCGCTTCGACCTGGCGGCCGGCTTTCCGCTGCTGACCACCAAGAAGCTGCACGTCAAGTCGATCATTCACGAGCTGCTCTGGTTCTTGCGGGGCGACAGCAACATCGCCTATCTGCGCGAGAACGGCGTCACCATCTGGGACGAGTGGGCCGACGAGAACGGTGACCTGGGGCCGATCTACGGCGTGCAGTGGCGCTCCTGGCCGACCGCCGACGGCCGCCACATCGACCAGATCAGCCAACTGATCGAGCAGATCCGCAACACCCCCGATTCCCGGCGGCTGATCGTCAGCGCCTGGAACGTGGGCGAGATCGAACGCATGGCGCTGCCGCCCTGCCACGCGCTGTTCCAGTTCTACGTGGCCGACGGCAAGCTGTCCTGCCAGCTCTACCAGCGCAGCGCCGACATCTTCCTGGGCGTGCCGTTCAACATCGCCTCGTACGCCCTGCTCACCCTGATGGTGGCGCAGGTGACCGATCTGGCGCCCGGTGAGTTCATCCACACCCTGGGCGATGCCCATCTGTATCTGAACCATCTGGAACAAGCCCGGCTGCAGCTGACGCGCCAGCCGCTGCCGCTGCCACGGATGCGGCTCAACCCCGAAGTCCGGAACATCTTCGACTTCCGCTACGAGGACTTCGAACTACTGGATTACCAGAGCCATCCTCACATTAAGGCACCGGTAGCGGTGTAGAGGCTGCGCACGTGACCGATTTCAAGCCGTCAATCTCCTTCGTGGTAGCGATGGCCGAGAACCGGGTGATCGGCCGCGACAACAAGCTGCCCTGGCACCTGCCCGCCGATCTGGCCCGCTTCAAGCAGCTCACCCTCGGCAAGCCGGTGATCATGGGCCGCCTGGTGCACGAGTCGATCGGCCGGCCGCTGCCCGGCCGCCACAACATCGTGCTCACCCGCAACCCCAACTACCGCGCCGAGGGCTGCACGGTGGTCCACGATCCGGCCGCCGCGCTGGCCGCCGCCGGCATGGTGCCGGAGATCGTGGTCATCGGCGGCGAGCAGATCTACCGGCTGTTCATGCCGCTGGCCGATCGCATCGAGCTCACCTTGGTCCACGCCGAGATACCGGGCGACACGCGCTTCCCGCCACTGTCCCCCAACCAATGGCTGGAAATCGCCCGCAGCGAGCGCCCCGCCGACGAGCGCAACCCCTACCCGCTCAGCTTCATCACGCTCGAGCGCCGGCCGCGCGCTATCTAGCGGGGTTGGGCGCATCGAAATTCGCCGCTTTGTTGCGGATACACAACAGGCTGTATCGCGAAAGCACTCCCGGCTATTGATTTGCCCCTCCGGCCTGTAGTAGAAAGTCGAACCTGTAGGGGAAATACGACTGCACCCCGGACGCTGTGGCGGCAGCGCCACAGCCGAAACAGCGACAACAATAACGTCGGCCGGTTAGTGAAGACCGGTAGCCGCGGAGCAACCGCCGGCTCGAACCGCTTCACAACGATACTAACGAACCTTGGAAAGGGGATTCTAATGAAGAAGTACGCTTCCGCGCTGGCCCTGGCGGCGGGCCTGGCCGCTCCGGCCGCTTTCGCTCAGCCGACCATCGACTTCAACGGCGAGTACGAGTTCAACGCTTACAGCGTCGACGAGGACCTCCCTGGCGTCGGCTCCGACCGCGCTTCGGCTCAGCTGCTGCGCCTGGGCGTGAACGCCAAGCTCAGCGACGGCGTGCAGCTGGTCACTCGCCTGAACCTGTCCAACCGCACCTGGACCGGCGACGCTGGCAGCGCCAACCCGGGCGCCGGCTCCGGCGTCTTCACCCCTGACGACGGCGACGACGTGACCCTGGATCTGGGCTACGTCCAGCTGCCGCTGGCCGGCGTGCTGCGCGTGGGCCGTCAGGAGTCCAACTGGGCCAACTGCTTCGTGTCCTGCGACGACCGTCGTGACCGTATCCAGTGGGTGACCAAGGTCGGCGACACCAACATCGGCCTGGGTTACGACAAGCGCTTCGAAGGCGCCACCAACAACGACGACGACAGCACCGGCTACTACGGCTTCGCCATCGGCAAGCTGGGCCCGGTCGTCGCCGGCCTGCTGATCTATCACGTCCGCTACAGCGACGACTTCCCGACCGCCGCCCTGGCTGGTGACGAGCTGACCCTGGTGTCGCCGTACTTCCAGACCAAGCTCGCCGGCGTGAACCTGCAGGGTGCCTTCGCCTATCAGGACAACCCCGCGTACGACGACGCCCAGCTGGGTGCTTACCTGCGTGCCGGCTATGACTTCGGCGTGGTCAACGTCGAGGGTCAGCTGGTCTGGTCCGACGGCTATGCGCCGAACCAGGGCTTCGACAGCTTCTCCAGCATCATCAACAACAGCCCGGAGAACAAGAACAGCGCCCTGTCCCGCGCTCGCATCGGCACCGACACCATCGGTGTGGCCGCCCGCGTCAGCGGCAACGTGACCAAGCAGGTCAAGCTGGTCGGCGCCGTCGGTTACTACGACAACGGCGACTCCACCGACTTCGGCCCGGCCAACGAGCAGGAGATGACCTTCGTTGACCTGCAGGCCCACTACCAGCTGACCCCGTCCACCACCGTGTGGGCGACCGCTGGTCGCGTGAAGGTCGATCCGGCCGCCGGCGACGAGCGCGACGTCGACGCCTTCAGCGTGAACGTGCGCACCACGTTCTAAGCTAGTCGCATCGCGACATTCCATTTCGAGGGGCGCTTCGGCGCCCCTTTTTTTCGCATACCGTGCAAAACGAGCTGCGCCGGCGGTAGCGCCGCTGTAGCATACCGGCAGCGATACTAACGCCGATGGATACCGCAATGCGCCGACTGAATCCGTTACTCGCGCCCGCGCTGGCGCTGCTGCTCAGCGCCTGCGCCGCCGACCAGAAGTACGAAGAGATCACCAAGGACGAAGCGCTGCGGCAGACGATGCTGCGCGATCACGTCGACACCGGACCGGGCCTGTTCAAGGATCTGTTCGGCTCCCGCAGCGATGAGGAGCAGGAGCAGAAGCTGAGCGAGGCCGAGCAGCGCATCGCCCGCCTCGAGCAGCAGCTGCAGCGGGAGCTGATCGCCCTGGAGCAGCGCCAGCCGACCCAGGCCGCGACGCCGGTCCGACACGAGGGCCTGTTGCCGAAGATGGGCCTGATCGTCGACGGCGCCGTCGATCCCCAGCTCAATCGCCAGCTGGAGCTGGCCTTCCGGCAAGCCGCCGCCACCTTCCCGTTCGCCCCTGTGGCTAGCGCCACGGTGCAGACCCAGCTGCAGGCCTATCAATGCCAGACGCCCGCGGACGCCCAGTGCGCCGCGCAGCTGGCCACCTACCCCGGCCTGCGCCTGCTGGCCCTGCTGCAGGCCCTAGGGCTTGATGGCAACGGCAAGCTGCGCATGCGCGCAACGCTGGTCGATACGGTGATGAGCCAGAGCTACGCCCTGCCGGAGCTGCTGCTGCCGACGGTCGACGGCCAAACCGCGCAGGCCTCGATCCAGGCCGCGGTCGATAGCCTGGTGCTGCAAGCCCTGGACAAGAGCCGGCTAGCGCCCTGGTCGACCCGCGCTTTCTCGCGCGAGGGCGATACTTGGTTCCTGGCCGCCGGCGAGCAGTCCGGCCTCAAGGTCGGCGATGTACTGGAAATCCGCCAACCGGGGCGTGTGGTGAAAGCGCCCAATGGCACGGCGGCCGGCTGGATTCCGGGCGCGACCAAGGGCGCGGTGCGGGTCAAAGGCTTGTTCGGCGACGACCTGGCGGCCGCCGAACTGATCGAAGGCAGCGCCCCGACAGCCGACGACGTGCTGTTGCCGCGGCGGTAGCGCTGCCTCCTCGGGGCCGCCGCGCAAGGATACTCCGGCGGACGCCCCCACGGCGAAAACCGGCACGCCTACGAAAAAGCCCCGCCTCGCGGCGGGGCTTTTTCATGCGGCGATGCGACCGGCGCCGTCAGCGCTTCATCGACTCGAAGAACTCGGCGTTGGTCTTGGTGTCCTTGAGCTTGTCGAGCAGGAACTCGATGGCCGCTAACTCGTCCATCGGGTGCAGCAGCTTGCGCAGGATCCACACCTTCTGCAGCATGTCCGGGCTCATCAGCAGCTCTTCGCGGCGAGTGCCGGAGCGGTTGATGTTGATGGCGGGGAAGATGCGCTTCTCGGCGATGCGGCGATCCAGGTGGATCTCCATGTTGCCGGTGCCCTTGAACTCCTCGTAGATCACGTCATCCATGCGCGAGCCGGTGTCGATCAGGGCGGTGGCGATGATGGTCAGCGAGCCACCCTCCTCGATGTTGCGGGCCGCGCCGAAGAAGCGCTTCGGCCGATGCAGAGCGTTGGCGTCGACACCGCCGGTGAGCACCTTGCCGGAGGACGGCACCACGGTGTTGTAGGCGCGCGCCAGGCGGGTGATGGAGTCGAGCAGGATCACCACGTCGCGCTTGTGCTCGACCAGCCGCTTGGCTTTCTCGATCACCATTTCCGCCACCTGCACGTGGCGACTGGCCGGCTCGTCGAAGGTCGAGGAGATCACCTCGCCACGCACGGTGCGGGCCATTTCCGTCACCTCCTCGGGCCGCTCGTCGATGAGCAGCACGATGAGGTAGATCTCCGGGTGATTGTGGGCGATGCTCTGCGCGATGTTCTGCAGCAGCATGGTCTTGCCGGCCTTGGGCGGCGATACGATCAGACCGCGCTGCCCCTTGCCGATCGGCGCCACCAGGTCGACCACGCGAGCGGTGATGTCCTCGGTGCTGCCGTTGCCCCGCTCCAGGGTGATGCGGTTGGTGGCGTGAAGCGGAGTGAGGTTCTCGAAAAGGACTTTATTCTTCGCCGCTTCCGGCTTTTCGTAATTGATTTCGTTGACTTTCAGCAGAGCGAAGTAGCGCTCGCCCTCTTTCGGCGGCCGGATCTTGCCGGACACGGTATCGCCGGTCCGCAGACTGAAGCGGCGGATCTGGCTCGGGGAGACGTAGATGTCGTCCGGCCCGGCCAGGTAGGAACTGTCGCCCGAGCGCAGGAATCCGAAGCCATCCTGGAGAATCTCCAGCACCCCGTCGCCGTAGATGTCCTCGCCGTTCTTGGCGTGGGCCTTGAGGATGGCGAAGATCACGTCCTGCTTTCGGGATCGCGCCATACCTTCTATGCCGAAGGCTTCGGCCATCTCGATCAGCTCGTTAGCAGGCTTTTTCTTCAGTTCCGTCAGGTTCATGTCGGTAGGTGTGTCGTCAGAATGGAGGGATCGGTGCAACGCCCTGCTTGGGGTTCGTCGTCTACTAGGGTGGTGATGGCCTGGCCGTTCCCGAACACGTGTGGAACCACGCTCGATCGCTCGGTCGGCGAAAGAATTAAAATGGCGGCCACTGTTTACTGTGGCCGCCTTACTTTGTTTTAAAGGTTGCTCTCGATGAAGGCGGCGAGCTGGGACTTCGACATGGCGCCGACTTTGGTCGCCTCGACGCTGCCCCCCTTGAACAGCATCAGCGTCGGAATACCGCGAATACCATACTTAGGCGGCGTTTCCGGGCTCTCGTCGATATTCAGCTTCACAACCTTCAAACGATCCGCGTACTCCCGCGCCACGTCATCAAGGATGGGAGCGATCATCTTGCACGGGCCGCACCACTCGGCCCAGAAATCCACCAACACCGGGGAAGGGCTTTTCAGCACCTCCTGCTCGAATGTGGCGTCGCTGACGTGCACGATGTGGTCGCTCACAGTAAGGCCTCCAACTGCAGCTGCGGTAGGAACACGAAAGATAGATTCGGTATAACTGCGGCCGAATGGTGAAAATACGTAGGGGGGGCGATCCAGGTGGCACGTGCTGCGCGCATCAATGCAGACACCATAGCCAGCTCGGCACGAGCTGTCAACGCCCGGTGTACGCGAAGCACGGCGGTTGCAAGGCTTCGCGCACCTTCATTAAGCTTGGGCGGCAAAAATAAAACAAATGTCGCGGATCCACAAGGCGCATGGGCATCCGCCCGGCCTCAGAGGCCCAGCAAAGCGTGAAAGATTTGCTCGCAAGCCTTGCACGACAGATTGACTCCAAAGCCATGGACCGGCTAGCCCTCGCGGCAACGCTCGTCCTGACGATCTTGCTCGCCTACGGCCTAGCCACGCTAACCTGGTCCTTGCTGCCGGAGCCCGCACAACCCGCACCGCCACCGCCCCAGGTTTCGGCCGCCCCGGTCAACCGCCCGAACTTCGAACGAATCGCCGGCCTGCACTTGTTCGGCCAGGCGCGGGTACAAGCCGACGCGGCGCCGCTCGACGCGCCGGAAACCCGTCTGAACCTCACCCTGCGCGGCATCCTGTTCAACCCCATGCCGCGCTACGCGCGCGCCATCATCGCCGCGCCGGGGCGGCAGGACGAGCAGTACCGGGTTGGCGATCAGGTTCCCGGTGGCGCTACGATCAGCCAGATCCTGCGGGATCGGGTCATGCTGCTGCACAATGGCCGCTACGAGACTCTGCGGCTGCCCGAGGAGCGGCTCGGCCTGAGCGCGCCGGCGGAAGCGGCCGGCGCCCGGTTGCCGCCGCCGAGCGACGCGGGCGGCGGCGGCAATCTGCTGGCCGACTTCCGTCGCCAGATCGTACAGAACCCGGAATCGGCATCGCAGTACATCCAGGCCGAGCCGGTCACCGGCAGCGGCGGCAGCATCACCGGCTTTCGGGTGAATCCGGGCGCCGATGCTTCTATGTTTCAAGTAGCTGGGTTGCAGCCGGGCGACATCGTCACGCAGATCAACGGCGTCCGACTCGACTCGGTCGACAAGGGCTTTGACGCCATGGAACAGCTCGCGGCTTCCGATCAGGTAACGCTCAGAGTGCTGCGCAACGGCCAGGAGATGACGCTGCATCTGCAGCTTAGGGAATAAACGAACAATACGAAGGCCCAGGCCATGACACCGATTCCTAACCCAGGCAAGCGGTGGCGCCGCGCCCCGCAGACGGTCGCACTGCTGCTAGCGAGCCTGCTGACCGCCCACTCGGCCGGCGCGCAGCAGCCGGCGGCGCCGGCCAATGGCGCGCCGCCCGGCCAGCAGCAGATGATCACCCTCAACCTCAAGGACGCCGACATCACCGCGCTGATCAGCACGGTGGCGGAGGTGACCGGCCGTAACTTCATCGTCGACCCGCGCGTCAAGGCCAAGGTGACGGTCATCTCGCAGGCGCCGATGCCGGCCGACGAACTCTACCGGGTGTTCCTGTCGGTGCTGCAGGTGCACGGCTTCTCGGCGGTGCAGAGCGGCGATATCGTCAAGATCATTCCCGACATCAACGCCAAGCAGATCGCCGTCCCCACCGTCACCCGGGGCAGCGAGACCGCCGGCGACGAGGTGGTGACCCGGGTGATCCCGGTGCAGAACGTGGCGGTGGCGCAGCTGGTGCCCATCCTGCGACCGCTGGTGCCGCAGCAGGGCCATCTGGCGGCCTACCCGCCCACCAACGTGCTGATCATCTCCGACCGCGCCTCCAACATCGACCGCATGGCCGACCTGGTGCGCCGCATCGACCAGGCCGGCACCGAGGAGGTGGAGGTCGTGCCGCTGGAGTACGCCGCCGCCGCCGAGCTGGTACGCATCGTCAACTCGCTGGCGGCGCAGCCCGATCCCAACCAGCCGCCCGGCTCGCAGGTCAAGCTGGCGGCGGACGAGCGCACCAACAGCGTGCTGCTCAGCGGCGACAAGGCCGCCCGGCTGCGGATCCGAGCGCTGATCGCGCAGCTCGACACGCCGGTGGAGTCCGGCGGCGACACCCAGGTGGTGTACCTGCGCTACGCCAAGGCCAAGGACTTGGTGCCGGTGCTGACCGGCGTGAGCAAGAACATCCAGCAGACCGAGGGCGCGCGCACCGGCGCCGCCGCCGGCGGCCAAGCGGCCACGACCTCGACGACACGCGGCCAGATGGAGATCTCCATCGAGGCCCACGAGGCGACCAATTCGCTGGTGATCACCGCACCGCCCAAGGTGCAGCGCTCGCTGCAGGCGGTGATCCGTCAGCTCGACATCCGCCGCGCCCAGGTGCTGGTGGAAGCCGCCATCGCCGAGATCTCCGAGTCGCAGAGCCGCCAGCTCGGCGTGTCGGCCGCCGCCATGGACCGTGAGAACAGCCTGCCCGGCTTCGCCTCGTACTTCTCCAACGTCTTCGGCCCACTCAGCAACCTGGTCGGCACCAGCAGCAACGGCAACCTGGTGGTCAATCCGGCCGGCCTGATCACCAACGGCATCAGCGTCGCGCTGGGCAACCTCGACAGCCGCTACCAGTTCGGCGTGCTCATCAAGGCCCTGGCCACCAGCACCGACGCCAACATCCTGTCGACGCCGTCGCTGCTGACCATGGACAACCAGGAGGCCGAAATCCGCGTCGCCCAGAACGTGCCTTTCGTCACGGGCCAGTACACCAACCAGGGGCAGAATGCGGTCAACCCGTTCAACACCATCACCCGCGAGGACGTCGGCCTCATCCTCAAGATCAAGCCGCAGATCAACGAAGGCGACAGCGTGCTGCTGGATATCTCGCAAGAGGTGTCCAACCTGGAGAGCACGACCATCGGTGGGAACCCCATCACCAGCAAACGGTCAATTAAAACCAGCGTACTGGTGGAAGACGGTCAGCTGCTGGCTCTCGGCGGACTGATCGACGATCAGATTCGGCAGACCAGCGACCGGGTCCCGCTACTGGGCGACATCCCGCTGCTCGGCAATCTGTTCAAGGCACGGAGCACAGAGAAGGAGAAGCGCAACCTCCTTCTGTTCATGCAGCCGTCCATCATCCGCGATGAGGCGACTGCAACCGCACATACCGGCCGCAAGTACAACTATATCCGGGCCGAGCAGCTGAGGCGGCAGGAGCGCGGCGTCGACTTGATGCCGAGCCAACGCACGCCGGTGTTGCCCAAGTTGGAGCGCCCGGCCCTGCCTGCCCCGTTCGACAACGAGACCGGGACATAGGTAGTGAACGACAGCAGCCAAGTTCTGCAGCAGCACGACATCCGCAGCCACGAGCCGGCCGGCGGCGGCCGGCCGTCGTTCGGTTTCGCCAAGCGCCACGGCCTGCTGGTGGCCGAGATCGGCGAGGACCGCGCCCGCGTGGTCTGTCGCCGCAACGTGCGCCCGACCAGCCTGGCCGAGCTGCGCCGCAGTCTGGGCCGGCCGCTGCAGCTGGAGGCGGTGGACGAGCAGACCTTCGAGCGTCTGCTGCAACAGACCTATGAAACCCGCACCGGCGAGGCCATGCAGGTGATGGACGACCTGGGCGGCGACATGGACCTGTCGCTGATCGCCCAGAGCCTGCCCGAGCCGGAGGATCTGCTGGAGAGCGAGGACGACGCGCCCATCATTCGGCTGATCAACGCCCTGCTCACCGAGGCCATCAAGGAAAACGCCTCCGATATCCACATCGAACCGTTCGAGAACCGCCTGCTGGTGCGCTTCCGGGTCGACGGCGTGCTGCGCGAAGTGCTGCAGCCGCCGCGGGTGATGGCGCCGCTGCTGTGCTCGCGCATCAAGGTCATGGCGAAGCTCGACATCGCCGAGAAGCGCTTGCCGCAGGACGGCCGCATCTCGCTGCGCATCGCCGGCCGGGCGGTGGACGTGCGTGTCTCCACCCTGCCCTCCGGGCACGGCGAGCGCGTGGTCATGCGACTGCTCGACAAGCAGGCCGGGCGCCTGGATCTCGAGCACCTGGGCATGCCGCCCGAGCTCACCACGCTGATCGACGAGCTGATCCACAAGCCGCACGGCATCATCCTGGTCACCGGCCCCACCGGCTCGGGTAAGACCACCACCCTGTATGCGGCGCTGTCGCGGCTCAACAACTCGACCCGCAGCATTCTCACGGTCGAGGACCCGATCGAGTACTACATCGACGGCATCGGCCAGACCCAGGTCAACACCAAGGTCGACATGAGCTTCGCGCGCGGCCTGCGCGCCATCCTGCGCCAGGACCCGGACGTGGTGATGGTCGGCGAGATCCGCGACCTGGAAACCGCGGAGATCGCGGTGCAAGCCTCGCTCACCGGCCACCTGGTGCTGTCCACCCTGCACACCAACACCGCGGTGGGCGCCGTCACCCGCTTGCGCGACATGGGCGTGGAACCGTTCCTGCTGTCCTCGTCGCTGATCGGGGTGATGGCGCAGCGCCTGGTGCGCATGCTCTGCCCGGCCTGCAAGCGGCCCTACACGCCGGACCGCAGCGAATGCCAGCTGCTCGGCGTCGATCCAGACAATCCGCCCACCATCTACGCACCGACCGGCTGCCCGCAGTGCAACAACATCGGCTACACGGGCCGCGGCGGCCTGTTCGAACTGGTGCTGGTGGACGATCAGATGCGCACCATGATCCACGACGGCGTCAGCGAACAGGTGCTGGAGGCGCACGCCCGCAAGAAGACGCCCAGCCTGCGCCAGGACGGCATGCGCCGCGTGCTGCTCGGCCAGACCACGCTGGAAGAAGTGTTGCGGGTCAGCGCCGAGGACGTGCGGAGCTAAGCCGACGCCGGCGGGCTCGACGCCATCCCATCCCTAGCAGCGAGATCCGGTCAGAACATGGGCGCATTCGAATATCAGGCACTGGATGAGACCGGCAAGGCACGCAAGGGCGTGCTGGAAGGCGACACCGCGCGCCAGGTCCGCCAAAAGCTGCGCGAGCAGGGCTGGATTCCGCTCGACGTCAGCGAGGTCGCCCAGCAGGAGAAACCCTCGCGCACCGGTTTCCGGCTCGGCGGCGGCGCCAGCCCCACCGAGCTCGCGCTGATCACCCGCCAGCTCGCCACCCTGGTCGGCTCCGGCTTGCCGCTGGAGGAAGCGCTGAGCGCGGTGGCGCGCCAGTCCGAGAAGGCGCGCCTGCGCAGCATGATGACCGCCGTGCGCGCCAAGGTCATGGAGGGCCACAGCCTCGCCGACGGCCTGGCCGGGTTCCCGCGCGCGTTCTCGGAGATGTACCGCGCCACGGTGGCGGCCGGCGAGCAGACCGGCCACCTCGACACGGTGCTGGAGCGGCTGGCCGACTACACCGAGGGCCGCCAGCACATGCGCCAGAAGGTGCAGCTGGCGCTGTTCTACCCGGCCGGCCTGATGATCGTGGCGGTATCGGTGGTGGTGCTGCTGCTGACCTACGTGGTACCGAAAGTCACCGAGGTCTATGCCGACATCGGCCGCGAGCTGCCGGGGCTGACCTCGGCGATGATCGCCATCAGCGGCTTCCTGCGCGACTACGGCTTCTGGTTGATAGGCGCCATCGTGCTCGCGGTGCTCGCCTTCGCCTACGCCATGCGCGCCGAGGCGTTCCGGCGCCGCGTGCATGCCTTCATCCTGCGCATTCCCCTGGTCGGCAAGCTCAACCGCGGCATCAACGCCGGCCGCTTCGCCCGCACCTTCGCGATCCTGGCCGGCAGCGGCGTGCCGATTCTTGACGCGCTTCGCATTTCTGCACAGGTCATTTCGAACCTGCCGATGCGCGAGGCTGTCCAAGAAGCCGCATCGCGCGTCCGCGAGGGCACCGGCATCAGCCGTGCGCTGGAGCGCAGCGGCCAGTTCCCGCCCATGATGCTGCACCTGATCGCCTCGGGCGAAGCCAGCGGGCGACTGGAGCAGATGCTGGAACGGGCCGCCATCAATCAGGAACGAGAAACCGAGGGCACCATCGCCTCGCTGATGGCGGTATTCGAACCGCTGCTGATCCTGGTCATGGGCGGAGTGGTGCTTATCATCGTCATGGCTATTCTTATGCCCATCTTCCAGCTCAATCAGCTGGTCGGGCAATAAGAGTTTGGAAAAGTAAATTCGCCGCGGCCCCGCAGGCCGCCAGACCAACCGTTGGAGACTTGAGTTCCATGCGACAGCGCAACGTCCGCCGCCGGCTTCGCCGTGACAGCGGTTTCACCCTCATCGAGATCATGGTGGTCGTGGTGATCCTGGCCATTCTCGGCACCTTCGCCATGACCAACATCATCGACAACCCGGACAAGGCCCGCGTCACCAAGGCCCAGCACGACATCCGCGCCCTCGAGAGCGCGCTGGAGATGTACCGGCTGGACAACTTCACCTATCCCAGCACCGAGCAGGGGCTGCGGGCGCTGGTGGAGAAGCCGTCGGGCGCGCCCGAGCCGCCGAACTGGAAGCCGGGCGGCTACATGAAGAAGCTGCCGAAGGATCCTTGGGGCCGCGACTACCTCTACATGGGCCCGCAGGACACCGGCGGCCGGCCACAGATCAGCTCGCTGGGCGCCGACGGCCAGCCGGGCGGCGAAGGCGTCAACGCCGACATCATCAACACCGAGCTGCAGTAATCGGTGAACAGCCGCGGCTTCACCCTGATCGAGCTCCTGGTGGTCCTGGTGATCATCGGGGTGATCGTCGGCATGGCCACCGTCGCCTTTCGCGACACCCGCGGCGAAGAGCTCGAACGCGAAGCCCGGCGGCTGATCACCATCCTGCAGCTGGCCAGCGAAGAGGCCACCCTCAGATCCGAGACGCTCGGGCTGAGGGTGGCCGACGACGGTTACGCCTTTCTGCGCCGGCCGCAGCTGTCGGCCGAGTGGCAGGTGATCGAGGACGACAAGGCGCTCGGCCCGCGCCAGCTGCCGGCGCCGTTGCGGTTGCAGCTGACGGTGGAGGGACTGGATGCCAGCAAGGGCGCGAGCGCGCCCCGCAACGGCGAGAGCAAGGGAATCCAGCCGCACGTATACCTATTCTCCTCCGGCGAGCTGACTCCGGGCTTTGAGATCAACGTCGTCCATCCCGACTTGCAAGCCTTCTACCGGATCACCGGCCGCGAAGACGGCAAGCTGGAGTTCCATGAGGAGCAATAGCGGTTTCACCCTGCTGGAGGTGCTGGTGGCGGTGGCGGTACTGGCGATCGCCCTGTCGGCGGTGCTCAAGGTCACCAGCGAGAGCGGCGGCAACCTGAGCAGCCTGCGCGACAAGACCCTGGCGCATTGGGTGGCGGAGAACAAGCTGGCGGAAATGATCGCCACCGGCGTCTGGCCGGAGGGCGAGCAGAAAGGCAGCAGCGAGCTGGCCGGGCGCGAATGGTTCTGGCGGGTCGAGACCCAGAACACCGCCGACCGGGATCTGCGTCAAGTCACCATCCGTGTCTTCGCCGGCGAGCGCGACGACAACTCCCTGACCGTGCTGCGCGGCTTCCTCGGCAATCCGCAGTCGCGCCTGCCCAGTCGCACGGCCGTGCCGCAAACGCCGCCGCAGAACGAGCAACCACAGCAGGAACAGCCGCCGCAGTCGGAGGAGCAAGCTCCGCCGCAGCAGCAGCCCGAGCAACAGCAACAACGGGTGGACTTCTGATGCGGGCGCGCCGGTCTCATCGTGGCTTTACCCTGCTGGAGCTGCTGGTGGCGCTGGCGGTGTTCGGCGTGGTGTCGCTGATGGCTTTTTCCGGGCTCAATACCACGCTGGACGCGCGCCGCAACATCGAGCAACAGGCTGAGCGCCTGATGCAACTGCAGAAGGTGTTCAACCGCATGCGCGACGACTTCGAGCAAGCGGTGGCGCGCCCGGTGCGCGATCACCTCGGCCAGCCCAATCCCAAGAGCGCCTTCGTGCAAGTGGAACAGGGCGTGCTGTTCACCCGCGGCGGACGCCCCAATCCGCTCGGGCTGCCGCGCAGCAGCCTGGAACGGGTCGGCTGGGGCATCAAGGAAGACAAGCTGGTGCGGGTGCGCTTCCAGAACCTGGACGAAGGCGTGGAGCCGATTTTCACCGAATCGGAAATGCTCGACGGCGTGCGTATCCTCGGGTTCCGCTTCCTGACGATGGAATCCGGCGAAGCGCAATGGCTGGAGCAATGGCCGCCGCTCAACAGCGCCAACCCCGGTCCCGAGCTGCCGCGCGCGGTGGAAGTCAGCCTCGAGCTGGACGACTTCGGCGTCATCACCCGTATTTTCGTGTTGCCGTTCTGACCATGGCCGAACGCAAGCGCCAACGCGGCATCGCTCTCATCACCGCCTTGCTGGTGCTGGCCATCGCCACCATCGCCGCGGTAGAGATCGCCAACCGCCAGCATCTGGACATCCGTCGCACCCAGAACACCCTGGCGCGCGACCAGGCCCAGGATTATCTGCTCTCGGCGGAGGCGTTCCTGATCAACGCTCTCAAGCGCGACATCAACGAGGGCGGCACCAATCAGTCCGACCACCTGCGGGAGGATTGGGCGCAGCCCATGGTGGTGCCGGAGTTCCACGGCGCCAAGCTCACCGGCCAGCCCACGGACCTGCAGGGGCGCTTCAATCTGAACAATCTCAGCAGCCTGATCGGCACCGCGCCCGACACCTGGCGGCAAAAGGCGGTCTATCAACAATTCTGGCTGCTGCTGGAGAACCTCAAGCTGTCGCCCGAGGGACAGGAGCTGAACCTCCAGTACGACAGTCACGCGCTGATCGAAGCGCTGGTCGATTGGATCGACCCGGACGTCAACCCCACCGGTAGCGGCGGCGCGGAAGACAGCTACTATCTCAATTTGGATCCCCCCTATCGGCCCGCCAACGATCTGCTGACCCATCCTTCCGAGCTGCAGCTGATCCGCGGTTTCGGCCCGGAGGGGCCGCCGGGGTTGGTGAAATTGCTGGTCGAGGACAAGCGGCTGGTCACGGCGTTGCCGACCACCGCCGGGACCACCACGATCAACGTCAACACCGCCCCGGCCGAGGTGCTGATGGCGGTGATCCCCGGCCTGAGCGCCGACAACGCCGTCGCCCTGGCGGAACGGGTGGCGGAGGAACCCTGGAGCGACGTCAGCGCTTTCGTTCAGGAAGCGCAGAAGCTGCGCGGCAGCGGCGGCGCAGGCCAAGGCGCCAGCGGCATCGGCGGCGGCAACCAGATCGCCGCCGAGAGCCTGGGCGTGTCCAGCAGCTATTTCGCCCTGGTGGCGCGGGTGGAGCTGGGACCGGCGGTGGCATACCTGGAGTCGGTGATCTATCGCGACCCGCAGACGGCTGCCTTGTACGTGCTGAGCCGGAGCCGCACACCTTTCTAAGTGCTTGCTAATAAAGCAGTATGCGCCTAGCCGCTGCGAAGGATTTCCGCCACAATGGAACGACGGACCTGAACCGACAACAATAACCACATGCGGCCACGCCTCGTCATTCGCCTCAACAGCGCCCCTCAGGGCAGAGTTCACTGGATTCGGCTGGACGCCGAAGGCCGGCCGCAGGGTCATGCCGAAAGCGGCACGCTCGCGCAGGCGGCCGTGGCGGCGACGCAGCGACAGGTCATCGGACTGGTGCCCGCCACCGAGCTGCTGCTCACCGAAGCGCGCATTCCCACCCAGAGCCGGCAGCGCATGCTGCGGGCGGTACCGTTCGCGCTCGAAGACCAGCTCGCCGAGGACATCGACGAGCTGCATTTCGCGCTCGGCCAGCGTGACAAGGAAGGTCGGCTCGGCGTCGCGGTGGTGTCCAAGGAGCGGCTGGGACGCTGGCTGGAGGAATTCGCCGAAGCGGGGCTGGACGTCGACCAGCTCTATCCCGACGTGCTCGCCCTGCCATTCGAGCCGGATGCCTGGACGCTGCTGCTGGAGGACCACGCGTTTCTCCTGCGCACCGCGCCGCAGCTCGGCTTCGGCGGCGACGCCGACAACCTGCAGCTGCTGCTGTCGGCCGCGCTGGAGGAAGCTGGCGAGGCCAAACCGCAGCGGCTGATCGTCTATGGCGACCCGGCGCGGTTGCCCGCGCTGGACATTCCAATCGAGGCTCGGCCGGCGGCCGACAGCACCGCCCTGCTGGCCACCTCGCTCAAGGAGCGCGAGGCCATCGGCCTGCGCAGCGGCGAGTTCGCCCGCAGCCGCTCGCTCGGCATCAACCTCAGCCGCTGGCGCGTGCCGCTGGCGCTGCTGCTGGCCTGGGTGCTGGTGGACACCGGCTCGGCCTACCTGCAGCAGTGGCGGCTGAACCGGCAGATCGCCACGGTCAACGCCCAGATCGACCAGGTCTACCGCAGCGTGTTCCCCAGCACCGGCCCTGTCGCCAACCCGCGGCTGCTGATGGAGAACCGGCTCAAGGCGCTGCGCGGCGGCCAGAGTACGGGCAGCGCCGGCTTGCTGCAGTCGCTCGACAAGGTGGGGCCGGTGCTGAGCACCGCCCCCAATGTCCGCCTGAACACGCTCAACTATCGCAACGGCAACCTGGACGTGGAGATCAGCGCCCAAAACCTGCAGGACATCGACCAACTGGCCCAGCGCCTGCGTCAGACCGAAGGCGTCAAGGTCGAAGTGCGCTCCGCCAGCGCCGGCGAGCGCGACGGCGAGCGCGCCCAGGCCAGGCTCACCATCGAGGTGTCGTCATGACGCAGTTGGCCGAGTGGTGGAACGGGCTCGCCGCTCGCGAGCGACGCACCCTGATCCTGGGTGGGATCGCCCTGGCGATCATCTTCTACGTGTTCATCATCTGGCTGCCGGCGCATCGGGATGCCGATCAGCTACGCGCGCGCCTGGCCGAGCAGCGCGCCACGCTGGCCTGGATGCAGCAGGCCGCCGCCGAGTTCAAAGCGCTGCGCGGCGCGAGCGGCCCGGCGCCGAGCCCCCTGGGCAACCGTTCGCTGTTCTCGCTGGTCGACCAGAGCGCCCGCCAGGCCGGTTTGGGCAACGCCCTGCGCCAGGTGGAGCCGACCGGCGACAAACGGGTCCGGGTCAACCTGCAGCAGGCCAACTTCGACGCCATGATCGGCTGGCTGGTGACGCTGCGCAGCCAGTACGGCGTGGAGGCCACCCTGCTGTCGGTGCGCGCCACCGACGCGCCGGGCCAGGTCAACGCGCAGCTGGAGCTGACCGGAGGTGGCGCATGAGACTGGGGCGGCGCGGCCTGTGGCTGATCGTGCTGGGCGTGGTCAGCTATCTCGTGTTCCTGATCGCCACCCTGCCGGCGGCGCACGCGTGGTCCTGGTTCGGCCGCAAAGTGCCGGCGCAGGCGTTCGGGCTGACCGGCACCGTCTGGTCGGGCAACGCCGCGGTGGTGCAGGCCGGGCCCGGTCGGCTGGACGCGGTGCAATGGCGCGTCAAGCCCACCGCGCTGTTCCTGGGACGGCTGGGCGTCGACGCCCGCGCCCGGCTCCCCGGCGACGGCCGGGCCGAGGGCGATCTGCAGCTCGCCCCCGGACGTCTGCACGGCCGTGACGTGAAGCTGAACATGCCCATGGCCGATCTGCTGCGCTGGACTGGCGCGCGCTTGGCGGTGGGCGTGGACGGCCGCGTCGACGCGCTGCTGCGGCAGGTGACGATGAATCAGGGCCGCCTGACCAGCGCCGACGGCGTGATCAACTGGCATCAGGGCGTGATCCGGCTCGGCAGCCGCGCGATCCCCCTGGGCGAGGTGGCGCTGCGGCTGGAACCGGCCGACGACGGCACGATCGGCCGGCTCGCCAACCAGGGCGGCGCCTTGCGGATCGCCGGCACCCTGCGTCTGAACCCGGACGGCACCTTCACTTTCGACGGCAACGCCAACGCCACCGGACAGGGCGACGACGAGGTCCGCCAGGCGCTGGCGCTGCTCGGTATGCCGGCCGACGGCTCGCCGCTGCAGATCAAGCTGGCCGGCTCGCTGGATCAGGGCGGCGTCCGCCTGCAGCCGCTCACCCGCTGACGCCACCGGCCAGCAGCGCCGGCATGATCTGCTCGAAATCGGTCACCGCGCCGAACTCCCGCCATTCGCGCGCCGCCTGGGTGGAGTCCGGCTGGGCGACGCCGAGCAGGTGGCGGATACCGTAACCGCGCGCCGAACGCAGCACACGCGGGGTATCGTCCAGCAGCGCAGTGCGGTGCGGATCGAACGGCTCGACCTGCTGCAGGTGCTGCCAGAACGCGGGATCCTCCTTGGGCACCCGGAAATCGTGCGCCGACACCATGGCGTCGACGTGCTCGTGCAGGGCGGTGCGCTCGCATTTCAGCGCCAGCGAGGCGCGGTGGGCGTTGGTCACCAGCACGCGCCGCTTACCGGCCGCGGCCAGCGCGGCCAGGAAGCGCTTGGCCTTGGCGCGGAAGCCGATCAAATGGTCGACCTCGCGCTTGAGCGCGACGATGTCGATCTCCAAAACCCGGCTCCAATAGTCCACGCAGTACCAGTCGATGGTGCCCTCGATCCGCCGCATGACCGGAAACAGCTCGTCCTTGGCCTGGGCCAGCGACAGCTTGCGCCGCTCGGCGTAGCGCTGCGGCAAGTACTCCTGCCAGAAGTAGTTGTCGAAGCGCAGATCGAGCAGGGTACCGTCCATGTCCAGCAGCACCGTATCCACTTCGCGCCAATCGATCATCCGCTTCTTTCCGCCGTCCAGTCGTCGAGGGGCATGTACAATACCACCCATCTTGCTTGCGGAGGCTTCATGCGCAAGAAACCGGATACCTTGCACCGGCAGATGGTGGCGCGCTCGCGGCTGTTCCGGGTGGAAAGCGTCGGACTGCGCTTCACCAACGGCGTCGAGGTCGAGTACGAACGGCTGGTCAGCACCGGCGCCGGCGGCGCGGTGCTGGTGGTGCCGATGCTGGACCGCGACACGGTGCTGCTGATCCGCGAGTACGCCGCCGGCACCGAGCGCTACGAGCTCGGCTTTCCCAAGGGCCGGGTCGAGCCCGGCGAGGACCCGCTGCTGGCCGCCAACCGCGAGCTGCAGGAGGAAACGGGCTACGCCGCCCGCCGCCTCACCTACCTGCGCCAGCTCTCGCTCGCGCCCGCCTACATGCAATACCGCACCCAGATCATCCTGGCCGAAGACTTGTACCCGCAACGCCTGCAGGGCGACGAACCGGAGCCGATCGAGGTCGTGCCCTGGCAGCTCAGCCGCTTGTCCGAACTCGCCTATCACGACGAGTTCAGCGAGGCCCGCAGCATGGCCGCCCTGTTCCTGGTGCGGGATCTCCTGACCCAACGCGAGGGAACGCCATGAGCTACGACATCGAGGCCCTGGCCGCCGCAGCGAGAGATATCGCCGAGCGCGCCGGCGCCCGCATCCTGGAGGTCTACCACAGCGAGTTCGCGGTCGAGTGCAAGAGCGACCACTCGCCCCTCACCCAAGCCGACCGCGCCGCCCATCAGCTGATCGCCCAGGAGCTGGCCCGGTTGACGCCGGACCTGCCGATCCTCTCCGAGGAAGGGACGATCGCGAACTACCAGACACGGCGCCAGTGGCGGCGCTACTGGCTGGTCGATCCGCTCGACGGCACCCGCGAGTTCGTCAAGCGCAACGGCGAGTTCACCGTCAACATCGCCCTGATCGACAACCAGCGCCCGGTGCTCGGCGTGGTGTACGCGCCGGTGCTGGATACCACCTGGTTCGCGGTCGGCGGCCGCGCGTTCCGGGTGAAGGACGGCGTTCAGGCGCCGCTGCGGGTGCGGCCGGTGGGCGACGCCATCGTCGCCGTGGTCAGCCGCTCGCACCGCGACCAGCGCATCGACACGGTGCTGGCGCGGATTCCGCGGCTGGAAGAGGTATCGGTGGGCAGCTCGCTCAAGTTCTGCCTGGTGGCCGAGGGCAAGGCCGACTTCTATCCCCGCTTCGGGCCGACCTCTGAGTGGGACACGGCGGCGGCGCACTGCGTGGTCGAAGGTGCCGGCGGGCGGGTGAGCCGGATCGATCTGTCGCCGCTGCGCTACAACACCAAAGCGTCGCTGCTCAATCCTGACTTCGTGGTGACCGGCGATCCCGACCACGACTGGAGCCGTTACCTGGAGGGCCTCCATGGCGAGGAACGCTGAGCGGCGCGCCGCCCTCTGCCTGCTGCTGGCCGCGACCGCCCCGGTCGTGGCGCAGGATCGGTTCGGCGAAGGCCTGGACGTCAGCCTGTCGGTGCACCGCTCCGAGCAGGAGCTGCGCACCGGCGGCCTCGACTACGAAACCCGTATCACCCGGCTCGGCCTGGAAGTCTGGGAGCGTTCGCTCCCCGGGGTGCAGCTCGGCCTGAGCGGCGGCCCGCTGTGGCTGACCCAGTCCGGCAACGCCGCCACCGCGGGGCGGGAGCTGACCGGCTATTTCGTCGGCGTCGGCGCGCGCGGCACGTTGTTCAGCAGCCCGCTGCTCGATTTCGGCGTCGGGCTGGACTACGCCTACCATCGCGCCGAGGACGACAGCGCTGGGCGCAACATCCAACTGGCTTGGCATCAGGTCCGCGTCGAGGCCGGCACCACGCTGAAGCTGGAACGCCTGCGCCTGCTCAGCGGCGTCTACGGACTGTACCTGGACGGCGATCAGACCGGCAGCGACCTTGCCACCGACGATCTGGAAACGGATCGAAACGTCGGCGGCTATCTGGGCGCCGAATACTGGCTCGATGCCGGCGGCCACATCGGCGTGCGCGGCGAGGCGGGCGCCTACAATGCCCTAAGCCTGACGTTCGCCCGCCGGTTTTGACAGCGTCTGGCCGTAGGAAGCGGCTCCGGCGGCGAGAAAACGCTCCTCCTCCTCGGTCGACGCGCGGCCGAGGATGGCGTTGCGGTGGGGAAAGCGGCCGAAGCGGGCGATCACGTCGCGGTGCTCCAGTGCGTAGTCCAGCATGCCTTGCAGATAGGGCCGCCACTCCTCGCCGGACTCCTTCAGCAAGCGGCGAAAGCAGCTCACCGACAGCTCCTGCAGGTTGAGATGTTCGGCATGCTGTAGCGGCATGTAGAAAAAGCCGCGCTCCAGCGGCGTCAGGGCGCCATCGTAGCCCTGGGCGATGCCGTCCAGGCACAGCCGCTGCGCCGCCGCGTCCTCGGCGAAGGCGCTCGGGGTACCGCGAAAAATATTGCGCGGTACCTGGTCCAGCAGCAGGATCAGCGCCAGCGTACCGCGCGGCGTCTGCTCCCAGTCCGACAGCGCCTGGCGCCGCGCCGCAGCGTACAGCTCGCCGAACCGCTCGCGCAGCTCGGCGTCGAAGGCCGGATCGGCCCCGAACCAACGCTGCATCCGCTCCGGCACCGCCGCGGGGTCGCTGCGGCTGATCCCGAACCAGAACGACAGCAAATCGCCGCTACGAGCTGGCATGGCTTACCTCTGATGGTGCGTCGATCGCCCGCGTGCGGCCCGCGACCGCCCCGAGCCGCACGAAATGTGGATTAGTGCCCGAACGCAACTACCCTGCTCCGAGCCTAGCCCCATATTAGCCTTGGGATAAGGTTTCCCAGGCCCGAATCAAGGAGGTGGATCATGAGACGGACCGTATTGGCACTGCTGTTAGGCTTAGGCACCCCGCTCGCGTTCGCCGTGGGGGTCGACGTCGGGACATCGGCGCACATCACTTCGACCGGCGGCATCACCTCGCTGACCACGCCCAGCTTCGAGTACATGGATCAGGACGGCTCCGGCGGCATCGACGTGGTCGAGGCGGACCGGTTGCAGGACCTGAGCAGCAATATCGATCTGTTCGACCTCGACGGCGACGGCGAACTCAACGAGGAGGAGTTCGCCTTCGCCAAGCAGTCGCTGCCGGAAATGTACGGCTAATTCCCCGGTACCGCCGGACCGGCGTTGGGACGCGCCGGCCCGGCAGCGCACCTTAGCCGATCAAGCCGATCACCCGCGCCGTCGCCCGGGCGATGGTCAGCTCCTCGTTAGTGGGGATGCACCATACCCGCACCGCGCTGTCGGCGGCGCTGACCCGAGGACCGCCGGCGGCGTTTGCCTGCGGATCGAGCCGCAGGCCCAGCCAGCCGAGGCGCTCGCAAATGCGCGCGCGGATGACGGCGGAGTTCTCGCCGATACCGGCGGTGAACACCAGCGCGTCCAGCCCCTCCAGCGCCGCCGCCAGCGAGCCGATCTCGCGCACCACGCGGTAGCAGTACACCGCCACCGCTTCCTCCGCCTCCGGACTGTCGCTCTCCAGCAGCAGGCGCATATCGCCACTGATGCCCGAGAGGCCGCGCAGGCCCGAGCGGGTGTAGAGCAGCTCGGCGACCTCCTGCGGCGAGCGGCCTTCCTGCTCGAGCATGTACAGCACCACACCGGGGTCGAGGCTGCCGCAGCGTTGGCCCATGGGCAGGCCTTCCAGGGTGGAGAAGCCCATGGTCGTCGCCACGCTTTGCCCGTCGCGCAGCGCGCACATGCTGGCGCCGCTGCCGAGGTGGGCGACGATGACGCGCCCGCGCGCCGCGTCCGAATCCAGTTCGGCCAGTCGGCTGGCGATGTACTCGTACGACAGGCCGTGGAAGCCGTAGCGCAGCACGCCCTTGTCGGCGTACTCGCGCGGCAACGCGTAGAGCTGCGCCTCGCGCGGCTGGCGGCGATGGAAGGCAGTGTCGAAGCACCCCACCTGCGGCAGCTCCGGCCGCAGCGCCAGCACCGCCCGCACCGCCTTGAGGTTGTGCGGCTGATGCAGCGGCGCCAGCGGACACAGCCGCTCCAGATCCCGCAGCACCGGCTCGGTCAGCGGCGCCGGCTCGGCATAGCTACGCCCGCCGTGCACGATGCGGTGTCCGGCCGCGACCAGCCGCACGCCGTCCAGATTGGCGTCGAGCCAATCGAGAATGCGCGCCAGCGCCGCCTGCTGGTCGGCCTCCACCGGCAGCCGCTCCTCCAGCAGCGTGCGGCCCTCGCCGTCGCGGATCCGTACCTGCGGCCGCACGTGCAGGCCGTCGGCCAAGCCGCGGTAGCGCATGACCAGCTCGCCACCCTCGGCCGGCAACACGAACAGGCCGAACTTGACGCTGGAGGAGCCGGCGTTGATGACCAGGATGCCTGCCGCCATCAGCCCACCACCTTGCGCTTGTGGTGGGCCAGCAGCAGCGCCAGCGCGCAGGATGCCATGCGCGACACCGGGTCATCGGCGCGGCTAGTGAGCACGATCGGCACGCGCGCGCCGAGCACGATGCCGGCGGAGTCGGCGTCGGCCAGGTAGTGCAGCTGCTTGGCCAGCATGTTGCCGGCCTCCAGGTCCGGCGCCAGCAGGATGTCGGGCGAGCCGGCCACCGGCGAGACGATGCCCTTGGTCTTGGCGGCGGCCGCCGAGATGGCGTTGTCGAAGGCCAGCGGACCGTCCAGGACGCCACCCTTGATCTGGCCACGGTCGGCCATCTTGCACAGCGCGGCGGCGTCGATGGTCGACTGGATCTTGGGGTTGACGGTCTCGGTCGCCGACAGGATCGCCACCCGCGGCCGCTCCACTCCCAGCGCCTGGGCCAGCTCGATGGCGTTCTGCACGATGTCGCGCTTGGCTTCCAGGTCGGGGTAGATGTTGAGCGCGGTGTCGGTGATCAGCAGCGGCCGCGGATAGGTCGGCACGTCCATGACCCAGGCGTGGCTCATGCGGCGCTCGGTGCGCAGCCCGCCGGCCTTGCTGACCACGGCGTGCATCAGCTCGTCGGTGTGCAGGGAGCCCTTCATCAGCGCCTCCACCTCGCGGTTGCGCGCCATGGCCACCGCGCACTCGGCGGCGGCGTGGCTGTGCTCGGTGGCGACGATCTGGAACGGGCTCAGGTCCACGCCCTCCTGCTCGGCGACGGCGCGGATCTTGTGCTCGGGGCCGACCAGCACCGGCACGATCAGCCCACGCTCGGCGGCGTCCACCGCGCCCAGCAGCGACACCTGGTCGGTGGGATGGACCACCGCGGTCTTCACCGCCGGCAGCCCCGCGGCCTGGCTGAGCAGCCACTCCAACTGCCGGCGCCGCCGGCCACCGCCCTGCTCGGTGTTCTCCTCCCGAGGCCGGCGCACTTTCTCGGCCGGGGTTTCCACCAGCACGGTACCGCTGACCGCCAGCTCGCCGCGGTCGTTTACGCAGTGGCACTCCAGCAGCGCCAGCCGCCGGTCGGAGCGCAGCTCGGCCACCCGCACGCGGACGGTGACCTTATCGCCCAGCGCGAGCGCCCCGCCGAAGCTGAGCCGCTCCTCCAGGAAGCGGGTGCCCGGGCCGGGCAGCTCGGTGGCGATCAGGGTCTTCAGCAGCGCCGTCCCCCACATACCCTGGGCGATGAACTGCTGGAACAGGTCGCTGCCGGCATGGCGCTGGTCCATGTGCTCGGGATTGAGCTCGGCCGCCTCGCGGGCCAAGACGCGCAGGTCTTCCAGGGTCAGACGCCGGTGCAGGCTGGCGCTCTGTCCCACCTTGAGTTCCTCGAACGTGAAATTTTCTATGTAAGACATGTAATCAGTGCTCTTTGCCTTTCGTCTTATTGTGATAGCCAGCGGCGCCGGCCCGACTCGCGTCGCGCGGCGAACTCGGTCGGTCGAATCGCGCCTCGACCCAATGGTCCCCTATTTTTGTAGGACGTACTCGCCCGGCGCCGGGGCCAACGGCGGGTAGCCTTTGGCGGGCGCGCCCAGCGGCGGCGGCGCCGCCTCGCCGCTGGAGTGGCGGGACAGCCATTCCCGCCAGACCGGCCACCAGGAGCCCGGCTGCTGCGGCACCTCGGTCTGGAACTGTTCGGGCGGCAGGTAGCGGTCGCGCACGCCACGGGTGTAGACCTGGAACTTGCGGCGCGGATGGCCCGGCGGCGTGACGATACCGGCGTTATGGCCGCCGGTGGTGAGCAGGAACGTGACCTCGGTGCGGGGCGCCAGGCGCATGATCTTGTACACCGACTTCCACGGCGCGACGTGGTCGGTGACGGTGCCGACGGCGAAGATCGGCACCTGGATGTCGCCCAGGTGGATGGGCTGGCCGGCCACGTCGTAGCGGCCCTCGGCCAGATCGTTGCGCAGGAACAGCTCGCGCAGGTACTCCGAGTGCATGCGCGCCGGCAGCCGGGTGGCGTCGGCGTTCCAGGCCATCAGGTCGATGATGGGAAAACGCTCGCCCACCAGGTACTCGCGCACCACCCGCGACCAGATCAGATCCTCCGAGCGGATCATCTGGAAGGCGCCGGCCATCTGGAAGGTATCCAGATAGCCGTGCTCGCGCATGTAGTCCTCGAGGAAGGACACCTGGCTTTCGTCGATGAACAGCTCCAGCTCGCCGGGCTCGGTGAAATCCGCCTGCGCGGCGAACAGGCTCAGACTGGCCAGGCGGTCGTCGCCGTCGCGGGCCATGGTGGCGGCGGTGATCATCGACAGCGTGCCGCCCAGGCAATAGCCCACCAGATGCGTCTTGCGCTTCGGCACGATCGCGGCGATGGCGTCCAGCGCCGCCATGACCCCGAGCTGCTGGTAGTCATCCAGGCCGAGATCGGCGTCGCCGGCGTCGGGGTTCTTCCAGGAGATCATGAATACCGTGTGCCCCTGGTCGAGCAGGTACTCCACCAGCGACTTCCCCGGCCGCAGGTCGAGGATGTAGTACTTCATGATCCAGGCCGGCACGAACAGCACCGGCTCGGCCGCCACTTTCGGCGCCCGCGGCTCGTACTGGATGAGCTCGATCAGGCGGTTGCGCAGCACCACCTTGCCCGGCGTACAGGCCAGGTTCTCGCCGACCTTGAACTCCTCCAGCCCGACCGGCTGCTCGCCGCGCAGGCGACGCTGCACGTCCTCGAGGAAATGCTGGAAGCCACGCAGCAGATTCCGCCCCTGCTGCTCCACGGTGAGATCGAGGATCTCGGGGTTGGTCCACAGGAAGTTGGAAGGCGACATCATGTCCAGCAGTTGCCGCCCCATGAAATGCACCACGGCGCGGTGATGCGGATCGACGCCGCGCACGCCGGTGGTGGCGTTGTGCCACCAGGCCTGGCTGAGCAGGAAGCCCTGGTAGATGACGTTGTACGGCCAGCGCTGCCATTGCGGCGCGTCGAAGCGGTTATCGCCGGGCAGCGGCTCGATGCACGGCTCGGCGTGCGGATCGACGCTGCTGCGCGCGGCGTAGGCGGCTAGCCGCAGCCATTTCCGCAGGATCTCCTCGGTCAGCCGAACGCGGGTGCCCGGATGGGTGGAGAGGTGCACGAGCCAATCCAGATAAGCCAGGGTCAGCGCGGCCGGCGACAGGCCACGGGTGAAGCGGCTGATCAGACTGTGGAACAGGCGATCCAGCGCATCGACGCTGTCGGTCGCGTCCGCCTCGTTCAGTTGTTGTTGCAGCACGGCTTCTTGAAGCATGGCTTCCACCTCCATCGGACGCCGTCGGCGTCCGCACACACCCCTTCTTGGGCCGCCGCGGAGTCAATCCAAGCGAGCACCCTAAAGCCTTTGGGCGCCGAGCGCTTGACGTGGATCAGTCGGCGGACCGATCGGCCGGCGCGCCCGTCAAGCGCACCGCCAGCGGCTGGCCGGCCCGGCCGGGGTCCAAGCTCACGTGGGGGAAGGGAATCTCGATGCCTTCGGCGTCGAAGCGGTTCTTGATCGCCTCCAGCATGGCGTTCTTCAGGTCGAGGAAGTTCTCGCGGCGCCCCCACACGGAGAACTGCAAATCCACCGCCGAAGCGCCGAAACCGGTGATCATGAACAGCGGCTTGGGCTCCTCCAGACACATGGGGTTGGCGTCGGCCAGCTCGAACAGCAGGGCCCGGACCCGGGCGATGTCCTCCTTGTAGGCGATGCGCAGCGGCAGGTCGATGCGCCGGATCGGGAAACGCGAGAGATTGGTGATCTCGCTCTTGAGCAGGGTTTCGTTGGGGATGCGCACCAGCAGGTTGTCGGGCGTGCGCAGTTTCACCGACAGCAGGTCGATCGACAGCACCACGCCGGTGGTGGCGCCGATCCGCACCAGATCGCCGACCCCGAACGGCCGCTCGCCGACCAGGAACAACCCGCTGATTAGGTTGGAGAAAGCCGTCTGGGCAGCGAAGCCGATGGCGATCGAGGCCACGCCGGCGGCGCCCAGCAGCACGCCGAGATTGAAGCCCAGCTGATTCAAGGCCGTGGCGACAGTCAGGCCGATCACCACGTACATCACCGCGCGCCGCATGATCATGACGCGGTGCGCGTCCAGCCGCTGAGCGAAGGCGCGCACTGCGGCCGCCGCCAGCAGGCGGGCGGCGATCAGCCCGCCCAGCAGGATCAGTAGCGCCCGGACGATGCTCCACCATGGAGCGGCGTCCAGCCAGGCTTGAATCTCCGACCAGGTCGGCGGCGTCATGACGGCTCAGCTCTGAAACAAGGCACTGAAGGCATGCATCGCGCCCTTGCGGCCGTTACGGTCGCGCGGCGCGGCGACCAGCGTCGCGGCGGCGGCCTCGGCCGGCGCGGCGGCGCCGACCCGCAGCCCGGCCAGGTCGCCGTCCTCGGTGCGCTCCAGCGCCAGCTCGTTGGTCCACAGCTGGCCGTGCGGCTCGGCGTAGAGGCTGAGCTGGCGCACCGGCACCTTCACCCGCTCCAGGGCCAGGCATTCGCGAAAGCGGTTGTGGATCACCAGCGGCGTCACGGCACGGTAGGGAGGCCGCGCCGAGCCCGGGTCGAGGCGGCAGCGACTGCGCAGCGCGTAGCACAGCTCGCCGCTGATGGTATCCGGCCCGAACCAGGTATCCGACAGCTGCATGCACCCGACCTCGAGCAACCTCCGGTAGGGCGCCTGGGCACCCGCCTCCAGCCGCAGCCACAGAGGGACGCTGACGTAGAGCCGCACCGTCTCCCCCGCCGGCACATAGACCGGGCTGAGCGGCCGCGCCACCACCGAACGGTCCGGCAGCAGCGGCGATAGCCGCAGAGCGCCGCTGCGGTCCGCCACCACGTAGCGCAGCGGGGGCTGATCGCGCGGCGGCGCGGCGTCGGCATCGAAGCGGGCCGCGCCGCCGTCGGCCGGATCGGCCGGCGCCAAGGCGTGCCAGACCCGCCATTCGCCGGCGGCGCGCTCGACCACCAGGGTCAGCGCGCCGACCTGCCAGCGCCCGCAGGCCCCGGGCGCGAACTCGAAAGTGCCGAACCAGCGTCCGTCCAGGCTCCGGACCGACACGCGCGCCTAGCCCTGCGGGCGCCGCGACACCATGACCGTGGCTTCGCCGGTGACGACTTCCTTGCCGCCGACCGTGCAGATGGTCTCCAAGGTCACGAAGCCCTTGTCCTCGCGCAGGCCGGTGACCTTGACCTGGGCGGTGACGGTATCGCCGATGCGCACCGGCGCGCGGAAGCGCAGGTTCTGGCTGACGTAGATGCAGCCCGGGCCGGGCAGGCGGGTGCCGATCACCGTGGAGATGAAGCTGGCGGTGAGCATGCCGTGGGCGATGCGGCCCTTGAACATGGTGTCGCGGGCGAACTCCTCGTTGAGGTGCACCGGGTTGTCGTCGCCGGAGATGCCGGCGAACAGCACCACGTCAGCCTCGGTGAGGGTCTTGCTGTAGCTGGCGGTCATGCCTTCCTTGAGGTCCTCGAAGTAGTAGCCGTGCATGCCCTTCTCTCTCCACGTTGGTTGGTCTGAAGTCGCCCTTTGCCCGTCAGTCGTCGCCGCCCCGCAGCAGCCGCATGGGCGAGCCGCGATAGTAGCGGCGGCTGCCGGCGCCGCCCGTCAGCCAGACCACCAGCGCGCCGGCGAACGCGCCCAGCGGCGGCAACCAGGGGTTGAACGGGTAGGATAGCTCAAACAGCTGACGCGCCAGGACATAGCCGGCGAGCGCCGCGCAGGCGCCGGCCAGGGCGCCGCTCAGGCCGCCGATCAGCAGGAACTCGGCCCGGGCCAGGCGACGGATGCTGGCGCGGCTGGCGCCCAGGGCGCGCAGCAGGGCGCTCTCGAAACGGCGCTCCTCGCCGGTGATCTGCAGCGCCGCCAGCAGCACGATGACACCGGCCAGCAGGGTCAGCGCCGCCATCAGCTCGACCACGCGCACGCCCTGATCGACGATACCGCGCACGGTGGCGAGGATGTTGCCGATGTCGAACACGGTGACGCTCGGGAAGCGTCGCACCAGCTCGGTCAGCAGCGGCTGGCGCTGCGGTGGCAGATGGAAGCTGGTGATGTAGGTGGTCGGATAGTCCTCCAGCAGGCCCGGCGGCGCCAGCACGAAGAAGTTGACGTTGAAGCTGTCCCACTTCACCTGCCGGAGGTTGCCGACGGTGCCGGTGACGGCCTCGCCGCCGATCTGGAACGCCAGCCGGTCGCCCAGTGCGATGCCGAGATCCTTGGCCAGCCCCTGCTCCACCGACAGGGTGCGAGGATCGGCTGGCCGCTCGCCCCACCAGTCGCCGGCCACCACCCGGTTGTCCGGTGACAGCGCGGTACCGTAGGAGAGGTTGAACTCCCGCGCCACCAGGCGCTGCGCCCGCTCGTCCTGGTAATCCTCGGGCCGCACCGGCCGGTCGTTGATGGCGATCAGCCGCGCGCGGATCATGGGGTGCAGCACCGGGTCGATGTCTTCGGCCCGCAGTCGGGTGCGCAGCGCGTCCACCTGCTCGGGCTGGATGTTGACCAGGAAATAGTTGGGCGCGTCGGCCGGCACGCTGCCGCGCCAGGCGTCCAGCAGGTCCTGCCGCACCACGGTGAGCAGGAACAGCGCCATCAGCCCCACGCCCACGCCCATGATCTGCACCGCCGCGGTGGCCGGCCGGCGGGTCAGGCCGGACAGCCACAGCAAGCCGCGGCCGCCGCGGGCGCGCACCTTGCGCAGGCCGCGCACCAGCCCCCAGGCCAGCAGGGCGAGCGCGGCCAGGGTGGCCAGCACCGCCGCCCCCACCAGGGCCGCCAGCTTCAGGTCCTCGGCCTGCCACCACATCAGCAGGAAGATCGTCGCCAGCGCCGCCAGGTACAGCGAGGCGCCGCCGAACACGTCCTGGCCCAGCTCGCGGCGCAACACCCGCAGCGGCGGCACCCGCCTGAGCCTCAGCACCGTCGGCAGGGCGAAACCCAGCAGCGCGGCGAAGGCGGTCAGCCAGCCGGCCAGCGCCGGTCGCCAGCCCAGCGCCGGCAGCTCCGCCGGCAGCAGCTCGGCCACCAGGCCGAGCATCAGCCAATGCAACCCGAAGCCCAGCGCCAGCCCGGCCGCGCCGGCGAACAGGCCGAGCCAGAACAGTTTCCAGGCGAACAGCGCCGTGACCTCGCCGGCGGTGGCGCCCATGCAGCGCATCACCGCCACCCGGTCGACCTGGCGGGCCGCGTAGCGGCGCACGGTCAGCAGCATGGCCACGCCGGCGATCACCACCGTGAGCAGCGCGCTCAGGCCGAGGAAGCGCTTGGCGCGCAGCATCACCTCGCGCACGCCGATGCTGGCGTCCTCGGGCGTGCGCCAGCGCACGCCGCGCAGCTCCTGCCGGACCAGCCAGTCATGGAAGCGCTCCAGCGCCGGCTCCGGGCCGGCCAGCAGCAGTTGGTAGCGGACCCGGCTGGCCGGCTGGATCAGGCCGGTGGAGGCCAGATCGTCGTAGTTGAGCATGACCCGCGGCGCCACGCTGTCGAAGAAGCCGCCGCGGTCCGGCTCCAGCCGCAGCAGCCGGGCCACGCGGAACTCGCGCTCGCCCAGGCCCAGACTGTCGCCGACCGCCAGCGCCAGCGGCGGCAGCAGCCGCGGCTCCACCCAAACCGTGCCGGACGGCGGCACCGCCCGCACCGCCTCGGCGGGCGCGTCGACGCTGTCGCTCACCTGCAAGCTTCCGCGCAGCGGATAGCCTCGCTCCACCGCCTTGACCGACACCAGCTGGGTGGCGTCGCCGGCCAGTACCACGCTGGGGAACTCGGCGCTGCGGGCGTATGCCAGCCCCAGCTCGCGGGCCTGCTGCAGCCATTCCTCGGGGATCGGCTCAGCGCTGCGCACCGCGCGGTCGGCGCCGAGCAGCTCGGCGGCGCGCTCGCCGCCGGCGCCGCCGACCCGCTCGGCCAGCCAGCTGACCGCGCTCACCGCGGCCACCGCCACCACCACGGCGGCAGCCAGCAGCCGCAGCTCACCGGCGCGCCAGTCGCGGCGCAGCAGCCGCAATGCCAGCCGGGCGCGCCTCATGCCGCCTCCAGGCGGCCGTCCTGCAGCCGCAGGACGCGGCCGCAGCGCGCCGCCAGCTCGCGATCGTGGGTGACCATCACCAGCGTGGTGCCGCGCTCGGCGTTCAAGCCGAACAGCAAGTCGGCGATCTTGTGGCCGGTGTGATGGTCGAGATTGCCGGTCGGCTCGTCGGCCAGCAGCAGCTTGGGCGCGGTGACGAAGGCGCGGGCGATCGCCACGCGCTGCTGCTCGCCGCCCGACAGCTGCTGCGGGTAGTGCCGCAGCCGCTGGGCCAGTCCGACCTCGGCCAGAGCGGCGGCGGCCCGGCTGGCGGCGTCGGCTTCGCCGCCGAGCAGCTCCAGCGGCAGCATCACATTCTCCAGCGCGGTCAGAGTCGGCAGCAGGTGGAAGGACTGGAACACGAACCCCAGCTTCAGCGCCCGGCGCCTGGCGCGGGCGTCCTCGTCCAGGGCGGTGAGTTCCTCGCCGTCGAGGAACACCCGGCCGCTGCTGGGCACATCCAGCCCCGCCAGCAGGCCCAGCAGGGTGGACTTGCCGGAGCCGGAGGCGCCGAGGATGGCCACGGTCTCGCCAGGGGCGATGCTAAGATGCAAGCCATCGAACAGGGCGATCTCGCCCTCGGGCCCGCTGAACCGCATACCGAGCCCTTCGGCCCGCAGGATGTACGAGGGATCCGCGCTCATGCTCAAACGCTACCTTTTCGCTGCGCTGCTGCTAGCCATCAGCCTCCCGGCCGCCGCCGGCGCGCCGGTGATCGCCGTGCTCGGCGACAGCCTCAGCGCCGCCTACGGTATGCCGGCCGAGCGCGGCTGGGTGGCGCTGCTGCAGCAGCGCCTGGCCGCCGAGGGTTACCGCCACCGGGTGGTCAACGCCAGCATCAGCGGCGACACCACCCGCGGCGGCCTGGCCCGGCTGCCGGCGCTGCTGGAGAAACACCGTCCGGAAGTGCTGGTGGTCGAACTGGGCGGCAACGACGGCCTGCGCGGCCTGCCGATCGCCGAAACCCGAGCCAATCTAGCGCAGATCATCGATCGCGCCCAGGCTGCGGGGGCGCGGGTGGTGCTGGTCGGCGTGCAGCTGCCGCCGAACTACGGGCCGGCTTTCACCCGGCGCTTCGCGGCCATGTTCGGCGAGCTGGCGCAGGAGAAAGCGGTGGCGCTAGTGCCGTTCATCCTCGAAGGCATCGCCACCGAGCCGGCGCTGATGCAGGACGACGGCATCCACCCCACCGCCGAGGCGCAGCCGCTGATGCTGGATCTGGTCTGGCCGCGGCTGCGGGCGGTGCTGGATGCGCCGGGGAAGACGTGAGACCGGGCGGTGCGGACATGATTGGCAGCGCGGCCGGTCAGTACGTTCCCTCTCCCCTGGAGGGATAGGGTCAGGGCGAGCGAGACGGCGCGCGCAGTGCGCCGAATAGCTCGTCATGTCCGCGCAGCGCTTGTCCTCGCGGCGAAACCGGTGCAGCAGATGCGCTTCGCGATTTGTTTAGCCCCCCGCCAGGGGGGCGTAGTGACCGCTGTCCTGCCAAATTCCGGCTGACGGGTCTTCTGGCGGGGGGTGCGCCGCGGCCGCTCAGGCGGCCTTGATCTGCACTGCCTCGCCGCCGTAGAGCTCCATCAGGCGCGGCAGGAAGCGGCGCACTTCCAGGCTCATCAGTGTGAAGTCGGCGTCGAACTGCTCGGCGAAGCTCTCGGCGCTGCGGTCGCCGCTCTCCTCCTTGATCACGTCGCCGAACTTCAGGCGCTTCACCGAGTAATCGGCGTCCAGCACGCAGGACAGGCGGTCGGCCCAGGTGATCGCCAGGCGGCGCACGCGCTTGCCACCCTTGATGTGCGCCTTGATCTCCTCAGCGCCCAGGTCCTGACGCTTGCAGCGCACCTCGCAGCCCTCGGTCTGCGGATCCTCGAACACCGCTTCCTCGCCCAGCACGATGTCGCCGGGCAGATGCTCGTCGGCCAGCCAGGCGGTCATCACGCTCTGCGGCGCGTCATGGGTGGCGGGCGGGGCGATCGGCAGGCTGCCCAGGCAGTCGCGCAGGTATTCGGTGAACGCCTCGGCGTGCTTCCAGGAGCCGGCGTCGACCACCAGCCACCCCTCCTTGGCGTCGATGAAGCCGAAGCTCTGCTTGCTGCGGGTGAAAGCGCGCGGCAGCAGCTCGAACAGAATCTCTTCCTTCATCTGCTCCTTCTCGCGCTTGCGGATCTTGCGTAACTCCTTCTCCTCCTTTTCCGCGACGCGCTGATTGAGCACTTCCTTGATCACGCTGGCCGGCAGGATCTTGCTCTCCTCGCGCAGCGCCAGCAGGTGGATGCCGTTGGCGCTATGCACCAGCTGCGCGCCCTCCTGCCCCATCGGCGACACCCAGCCGCGTGAGCTCATGTCCATGCTGCCGCACGGGGTGAACGGCGCGGCCGCCAGCTTCTCCTCCAGTTCCTCGGCGCTGAGGGTGAACGGTTCGAGGAAGCGGTAGGCGCAAAGATTCTTGAACCACATCGGCAGGGTCCCCGCTGGTATTCGAATTGTGAGGAAGCGAACGGTCGATGGTGCCCAAGCCGCCTTGGCGGCTCAAGGGCACAGTTCGCAGTGGCCGGTCAGTCGCGGCTGCGCAGGGCGTCGCGGGCGGCGATCACGCGCGCGAGCGCGTCCTCGCGGCTGGCGCCGAAGGCGGTCAGGTGGCCCATCTTGCGGCCGGGCCGGGCTTCGGCCTTGCCGTACAGATGCAGCTTCACCCAGGGATCGCGCAGCGCCGCCGCCCAGTTCGGCTCGCCATCGGCCCAGACGTCGCCCAGCAGGTTGGCCATGGCCGCCGGCCGCAGCAGGGTGGTGTCACCCAGCGGTAGGCCGCAGACGGCGCGCACCTGCTGCTCGAACTGGCTGGTGACGCAAGCATCGAAGCTGTAGTGGCCGGAGTTGTGCGGACGCGGCGCCAGCTCGTTGACCAGCAGCCGGCCGTCCTTGGTGACGAAGAACTCCACGCATAGCACGCCGACCACGTCCAGCGCCTCCAGCAGGCCGCGGGCGACTTCGACCGCCTCGCGGCTGAGCCGCTCACCGATCGGCGCATCGGGAATGGTGACGTCCAAGATGTGGTTGCGATGGCGGTTCTCCAGCACGCCGTAGTGGGCGAACTGCCCGTCCAGGCCGCGCGCCGCCACCACCGAAACCTCGCACTCGAAGTCGATGAAACCTTCCAGCACCGCCTCCACGCCGCCGATCGCCTGCCAGGCGGCATCGGCGTCGGCCGGCTGGCGGATCACCGCCTGGCCCTTGCCGTCGTAGCCGAAGCCGGCGGTCTTGAGCACGCTCGGCGTGCCGATCTCGGCCAGCGCCTGCGTCAGCTCCTCGCGCGAGCGCACGGCGCGGAACGGCGCGCAGGGGAAGCCGTGGCTGGCGAGGAAGGTCTTCTCGCGCAGCCGGTTCTGGGTGGTGTGCAGCACCTGGCCGCTGGGGCGCACCGGTACGTAGCGGGCGGCGCACTCGGAGGCGCTGGAGGGCACGTTCTCGAATTCGAAGCTGATCACGTCCACCCGCCGCGCGAACTCGGCCAGGGCGTCGAGATCCTCATAGGAGGCGTTCACCTCCAGATCGGCCACCTGGCCGGTGGGCGTTTCCCGATCGGGCGAGAACGTGTGCACCCGATAGCCCATGCGACGGGCGGCGATGGCGAACATGCGACCGAGCTGGCCGCTGCCGAGGATGCCGAGAGTGGCGCCAGGAAGGATGGGCTTGCTCAAGTGAGACTGTCCTCCAGCACGCGCTGGGTCTGAGTGGCACGGAACCGATGCAGCTTGGCCCGCAGCTCGGGCCGGGAATTGGCGAGGATGGCGCAGGCGAGCAGCGCGGCGTTCTTGGCGCCGGCCTTGCCGATCGCCAGGGTGCCGACCGGAATGCCGCCGGGCATCTGCACGATCGACAGCAGCGAGTCCAGCCCCTTGAGCGCCTGGCTCTGCACCGGCACTCCCAGCACCGGCAACACGGTCTGCGCCGCCACCATGCCGGGTAGGTGCGCCGCGCCGCCGGCGCCGGCGATGATCACCTCCAGCCCGCGGCCCTCCGCCTCTTTGGCGTACTGACTGAGCAGATCCGGCGTGCGGTGGGCGGAGACGATGCGGCACTCGTGGGGAACGCCGAATTCCTCCAGGACCAGTGCGGCCTCCCGCATGGTGTCCCAGTCCGACTTGCTGCCCATGATCACACCGACCAGCGGCTGCTGCGCCATAAGCCCCTCCGGCTTGAAAAACCCGCGATTTTATCAGCTTGTTTCCGGATTGCACCCGTCTGCGTCACACCAAACCATGGCGTTCGGCGAACGCCAGGAAGTCGTGCAAGAACGCCTCCAGCGCCTCGAGCTGGGGCGCGTGCCCGGCTTCCGGATAGAGCGCCAGCTCCGAGCCGGCGATGTGACGGTGCACGTACTCGGCCACGCCCGGCCCGTAGTAGGCGCTCTTGCCGCCGTAGGCCAGGAAGGTGGGCACCCGGATGGTGGGCAGCACGTCACGGTAGTCCTGCCGGGCGAAGCTATCCCAGGCGGCGATCCACGGCCCTGGATCCATGCGCAGCAGGCGCTGGCGACGCGCCTCCAGGAACTCCGGCGGATAGGCCGGCCCGCCTTGCACCGCCTGCCGGCTCAGCGCCACCAGGCGGACGACGCCGTCGGCGAAGCCTGCCCTCAGCTCGTTCAGATAGCGTTCGTTGTCGGCGGCGGTGAAACGCCCCCACAGCCCCAGCGACCAGCCGTCGTCGGTCAGCAGCTTCGGGGTCTGGTCGACCAGACACAGGCCGCCCAGCCGGCCGTCGCCGAACTGGCGCAGGTATTCCCAGGCCACCGCCGCCCCCCAGGAGTGGCCCAGTAGCAGCGGCCGCTCCAGGCCGAGCGCGTCGAGCATGTTGGCGACGTCGCGGCCGACCCGCGCCATGGTCGGGCTGCCGCCCTGGTAGGGACGGGCCTCCCAGCCGTAACAGGTGAACCGATGCTTGAGGCGCTCCACCACCGGGCGCCAGTCCTGGAAATGACCGGTCCAGCCGTGGAGAATCACCAGGGCCGGCCCCTGGCCTTTGACGTGTACGGGAATGCGCGTGCCGTCGTCGGCGTCGAAGTACTGGCGGCTGGACATGAGTCGATGATCGGCAATGACGGATGCCGGTCAATCTAGCACAGGCCCGCGCCGGGCAAGCGCGGATTCCCCCTCTACGGAGCTAGCCCGATGGTCGATCTCGGCCTTGAGGCCCTGGAACGGAAGATCGCTCAGGAGGAAGCCACGCTGTCGCGGCTGACCGAGGCACTGCGCGAACAGCGGGAGCGCATCGCTCTGCTGCGACGAGAGCTGGAGCAGTTGCGCGAAGCGCTGGCGGTCGACGGGGCGGCGCCGGCCCGAAGCCAGGATCCGCAGCCGCTCGAGTGAGGCCAGACTAGACTCAGGAAATTACGGTATAATTTTTTGATAGCCAACGCGCCGGAACATACCGCGATGGACATCAACAGCGCCTTCAACAGCGGCCTGCAGGCATTGCACCGCGCCGAGGCGGGCCTCAAGCGCAACGCCGATGCGATCGCCCGCCACAGCGGCCGGATCGAGGGCAGCGAAGACATCCACACCGCGCTGATCGAGGCCAAGCAGTGGAAGCTGCAAGGGCAGATCGCGCGGGAAGTGGTGACCGCCGCCGACGAAACGATAGGTACGCTCATCAACACCCGGGCCTGACCCCCGCTTCCTTGCGCCGCGGCCGAGTCTGTGCGGGCGGCCGCCCTCCTGTCGCGAACCTCGGGCCTGCCCAGGCCCCGACTTCCCGCCTTCCCTTCGACCGCCGAGCGTTCCAGCCATGCACGCGGTATTCAACCTCGCCTTGCCGTTGTTCGCCCTCATCTTCACGGGTTACGGCGCCGGCCGCTGGGGCCGGCTCGGCGCCACCGCCATCGGCGGACTCACCCACTTCGTGTTCTACTTCGCCCTGCCGGCGCTGCTGATCACCAAGATCAGCGAGGCGCCACTGCAGGCCCTGTTCGACCCTCGGCTGCTGCTGTCCTACTACGGCGCGGGGCTGACGCTATACGCCATCACCTACGGCCTGGGGCGGCTGCTGTTTCCGGCGCGGCCGGCGATCTACGCGCTGCGCAGCCTGGCGGTGACCTTCTCCAACGTCGGCTTCGTCGGCCTGCCGCTGGTCATCCTGGCCTTCGGCGAGGCGGCGACGCCGCCGGCGGTGATGGTGCTGGTGCTGGACGGGGCGATCATGATCGGCCTGACCGTGGCCATCATCGAAGGCGACCTGGGCGACAATAGCAGCCGCCGCGCCGCGCTCGTGGCCGCGGTCGGCGGCATGTTCCGCAACCCGCTGATCGTCGCCAGCCTGATCGGCATCGCCATGGCGCTGCTCGGCATCAAGCTGCCCGCGCCGCTGGCGACCTACGGCAACGTGCTGGGCGCCGCCGCCGCGCCCTGCGCGCTGTTCGCTCTCGGCGCCACCCTGGTGCGGCGCCCGCCGGCGGCCGAGCTGCGCCACGGCCGCGCGGACACGGCGCTGATCTGCCTGCTCAAGCTGGTGGTGCACCCGGCGCTGGTGTGGCTGCTGGCGAGCCAGCTGTTCGCGCTGCCGCCGCTGTGGACAGCGGTGCTGGTGGTGGAAGCGGCGCTGCCGGTGGCGGCCAACGTCTACCTGCTGTCGGAGCGCTACCGGCTGTATACCGCCGAGGCCTCCACGGCGGTGCTGGCCTCGACCGTGCTGGCGCTGTTCACCGTATCGGTGGTGCTATCGCACTACTACCCGGGCTGAGGCTCGGAAAAGACGCGCCCCGTTCCTCGGGAACGGGGCGCAGCCTCAGATGCGCTCTTTGACGTAGGAGCCAGGCGCGTCCTCGATCGGCGTGAGCCCGCCGGCGCCCGGCTGGCGCGCCTCGACCTTGGGGCCGGACTTGTGCGCCAGCCACTTCACCCAATCGAGCCACCAAGAGCCCTCGTGCTGCGTGGCGCCGGCCAGCCAGTCGTCAGCGCTCTCCGGCAGCTTGGGGTTGGTCCAGTAGCCGTATTTGTTGGCCGACGGCGGGTTGACGATGCCGGCGATGTGGCCGGAGCCGCCCAGCACGAACTTGACCGGACCGGAGTGCAGGTGCACGCCCTTGTAGGTGGTCTTCCAGGGCGCGATGTGGTCGTCGACGCAGGAGACGAAGTAGACCGGCACGGTGACCTTGGAGAGGTCGATCTTCTCCCCGGCCAGCTCGATGCCGCCCGGCTCGCGCAGCAGGTTGCGCTGATACATGTTGCGCAGGTAGAAACTGTGCATCTTCGCCGGCAGGTTGGTGGAATCGGAGTTCCAGTACAGCAGGTCGAAGGGGAACGGATCGTTGCCCTGCAGGTAGTTGTTGACGAAGAACGACCAGATCAGGTCGTTGGCGCGGAACATGTTGAAGGTCAGCGCCATATTGCGCCCGGACAGATAGCCCTTCTCCTTCATGCGCTTCTCCAGCGCCGCCACCTGGGCGTCGTCGATGAACACCTCCACCTCGCCGGTGTGGGAGAAGTCCAGCAACGAAGCGAAATAGGTGGCGCTCTTGACCCGGTCGTCGCCCTTGGCGGCCAGGTACGCCAAGGTGGTGCCCTGCAGCGTGCCGCCGAGGCAGTAGCCGGTGAGATTGACCTCGCGCTCGCCGGTGGCCTGCTCGATGACCTCCAGAGCCTTGACCGGCCCGTCGAGCATATAGTCATCGAAGCCCTTGTCGGCGTGCGCCTCGGTCGGGTTCTTCCAGGAAATCACGAACACCGTGAATCCTTGATCGACCAAGTATTTGACCAGGGAATTCTTCGGCGTCAGATCGAGAATGTAGTACTTGTTGATCCACGGCGGAATGATCAGCAGCGGCCGCTTGTACACCTTCTCCGTGGTGGGGGCGTACTGGATCAACTGCATCATGTCATTCTGATAAATTACCTTGCCCGGCGTGATGGCGAGGTTGCGCCCCACTTCGAAGGCGTTCATGTCGCTCATCTTGATCGCCAGCATGCCCTTGCCGCGCGCCAGATCGTCGAGCAGGTTGTTGAGGCCGCGCAGCAGGTTCTGGCCACGGGTCTCGATGGTGGTGCGCAGCACCTCCGGGTTGGTCATGACGAAATTGGTCGGCGCGATGGCGTCGACGAAAGCGCGGGTGTAGAACTCGATCTGCTTGGTGGTCTTGCGGTCCAGGCCCTCGGCCTTGCTCACCAGGGAATGGAGATAGTCGGCGGTGAGCAGATAGGACTGCTTGATGAAGTCGAAGATCGGGTTGCGCTCCCAGTCCTCATGCTTGAAGCGCTTGTCGGTCTTCTTCGGCTCGATCACCGGCCGCACCGGCACGCCGAACATGCGCAGGGTGGCGTTGTGGACCAGGGTCATGTAGTCCTTCCAGAACGCCATCTGCGCCTCGAACAGCGCGGCGGGGTTGGCCATCAGACGCGCGGTGAACTGCTGGAACAGCCTGCTCATGTGCAGCGCGTCGTCCAGCGTGATCACCTGGGCCGACTGCTCCCGCGCTAGGAAGTCGCGTACCAGCTGCTGACTCTTTTCGGCAATGGAAGCCAGAATTTTCGACAGCTCGGCGGGATCGACCGCTTTATTTTGAGTGGCGGTGCTTTCGGCCATTACGGAATCCTCGTGCAGGGGCGGGGTCGTTCGACCCTCGACGGTCTAGCGCCGTCTTTACCGGGTTATTGTTCGGTGTATAAGCAACGATATTTGCATATTACTGCATTGCAACATAACAGCTCAAGGAAGCTCTGTGACCACCTCCCCTGAAGCCATTCTCGGCGTGATCGCCGCGCAGCCGGCTCTGCAAGCACAAGCCGCCCAGCTCGCCGAGCGACTGCAACTGCCGTGCCTCGACGCTGTGACGGAGGGGCTGGTGCTACGGCTCGGGGAGGAAGGGTTGGAGCTGCTCGATGCCCGGCCCGGCGCGCCGGGCGCGGTCCGCGTCGATTTCGCCCGGCTCGGCCATCGCACCGGCTCGATCCGTAGCGAAGCGGTGGCGCGGGCGGTGGGATTGCGCGGCGGCGAGCCGTTGACGGTGCTGGACGCCACCGCCGGCCTGGGGCGCGACGCCTTCGTGCTGGCCAGCCTCGGCGCGCAAGTGCGGATGGTGGAGCGCTCGCCGGTGGTCGCCGCGCTGCTCGCCGACGGGCTGGCGCGCGCGGCCCGCCAGCCCGAGCTGGCGGCAGCCGCCGCCCGCCTCCGCCTGGAACGCGCCGACGCCCGCGCGCTGCTGGCGGCGCTGGAGGACTCGCAGCGGCCGGACGTGGTGTACCTGGACCCGATGTACCCGGAGGACGGTACCAAGGGTCAGGTGAAGAAGGAGATGCAGCTGCTGCGGCGCCTGCTCGGGCCGGACGAGGATATCGGGGCACTGTTCGAAGCGGCGCTGGCCGCCGCCCGGCGCCGGGTGGTGATCAAGCGCCCGCGGCGCGCGCCCGCTCTGCCCGGCCTGCGCCCGAGCCACAGCCTGGAAGGCCGCAGCACGCGCTTCGACGTGTACGTCAAGCCGCGCTAGCCGCTGGGCTGGCGCGAGCCGGCGGCCTCATCGGCCCGCTGCGTCGCGCCACCGCCCCGGCGAAACCGCTCGCGCGCCTCCTCGCTCAGGGTCGCCGGCTCCCCGGCCCGATCGAACGATCCAGCAGGCTGGGGCGAGACCCGCTGCACCTCGGCATACCAGTCGTACAGTGGCTCCAACCGCTGCGCCGCTTGCGGATGCTGGTCCTCCACCTGCGCCGGCTGCAGGCCGATCAGCTCCCAGACCACCTTCCAATCGCCGTCCTCGACGAACAGCACCACCGGCCGCACGTCGGCTCCCTCGGCATCGAACGCCACCCGCACCAGCGCGAAGTCATCGGCCTGGCGCCCGTTCAGTACCTTGAACGGCCGCTGGCCGCCGATCTGCCCGGCCCACAGCGCCAAGCGCTCGCGCAGCTGCTGTTCGCTGATCGACAGGGGCCGGCGCGCGATCATGGCCGCGGCCTGATCGAGCTGCCCGCCCTGCACCGCCTCGAAGAAGCGCTGCAGCTGCTGCTCGGGCGTAACGCTCGGCCGCCGCGCGGTCACGGTGGGCGGCGCCCGGTAGACCTGCTCCTGGCCGGCCCAGTCGGGACGGCCTTGCGTGTAGATGACGAAGTCGGAACGAGCCGGAGGCCCGGCGATCGCCGCCAGCGGGAACCCGACCACCGCGACCAGAACACCCACCGCCATTGCGCTTGTCGTCGACATGGCACGCACCTGTTGGCTCTCCGGGCTGTAAGGTGGTCCCCGCGGCGTGGATTTCCAACGCCGGCGCCGCTCACGCCATCATCGCCTCGAGCGGCGCGCGCCGGACCCGGCGGTGGATGTCCAGCAGCTCGTCCACGCGATGGGCGCAGGTATGCCGCTCCAGCACGGTGCGGCGGCCGCGCTCCGCCAGCTCGGCGGCCTTGGCGGGATCGTTGAGCAGGTCATAGAGGTGCTGGCGCATCTGCTCGCCGCCGCGCGCCAGCAGGTAGTCGCGGCCGGCCGTGAACACCCCCTCGCCGTCGCAGCCCGGGGCGCAGACCAGCGGTATGCCGCAGGCCAGCGCCTCGTACATGCGAATGCTGGGCACCACCGCCAGCGGCTCGACCTTGGAGCGGCGCGGCACATGGATGGTCACCCTGTGGCGGGCGAATACCTGCGGCACCCGGAAGTTGGCCAGCCAGCCGCCATACTCGATACCGGCCGCCGCCAGCGCCTTGAGGACGAGATCGGGGTAGCGCACGCCGTGCACCAGCGCGCGCACGCCAAGGGCCACGGCCGGCTCCAGCAGAAAGCGGGTCAGGTCCTGCGCGCGCTGGTCGTCGCCCCAGTTGCCGATCCACACCAGGTCGCCGGTCTTCGCCACGTCCGGCAGGGGCTTGAACAGGTGGGTGTCGGCGGCGTCGCGCCAAGTCCAGACGCTGCCCTGCCAGCCGGCCTGCTCGTAGCGCTCGCGGATCGCGTCACCGGGCGCCAGCACGCCGTCATAGTGCGACAGGTCGTGGCTGGCGACATTCCAGCCGTCGCCCGCCGTCGGCCGATGGCTGTCATGGAACAGCAGCGCATAACCGCCGTGGAGCGCGCGATGGCGCCCGATGCGGGCGACCAGCTCGGGCAGGGTCCAGGCGTGCACCAACACCAGATCGGCGCCGTCCAGCACCCGCTCCAGATCGAGGGTGGCCGGGTCGTAGAACCAGCTCTGCAACCCCGGATAGGCCCGCTGGAAATCGATGATGGCCATTTCCGACTGGTCCAGCAGCAGATTGCTCAGGCTCCAGCCGCCAGCCGGTTCGTACACGGCGACATCGTGACCGCGCGCCAGCAATTCGCTGACCACCCCGCGCAGGAAGTGGGCATGGCCATGGCTCCAATCGGACAGCAGCGAGTGATAGAACATCACGATCCGCATGTTGGCTCTCCTTAGCGTGCTTATGCGCCGGCATGGCGCGGGGTCGATCCGAGAAGCCCGGCGCCGATTTCGCGGTCGGCACCGTATCGAACCCGACTAAGGACCGGTTCCCACCTCCTCCGCATGCGGGGCGTAGCGTCGGCCGAAGCCGACGACCCCCGCTCCTCCTCCAGGGTCAGGGCCTTGATGAAACCATCGACCGGCCGTGGCGCTCGAGGCCAGTCGCATCAAACACGATGAATGAAAGGCGGCGTCGGATCAGCGCTCGCTCTTGGTATACGCGCTGAAAGGGCATATGTAGCCGCGGCGGCGGCGGTTCAAGCCGAGCCGAGGCAGCGCGGTGGGACGCGCCGCTTGCGCTGGCTGCCGCAGCCCCCATCTGCAAACAGACGAGGCCGTCACCGGCCATAGCGGCCTCCGCGGCGCATCGCATTGCAGCGGATGCTCCCCTGGGGGCCGAACCAGGATTCAGAGCATCCGTCATGTCCACATTCGAGGCCAGCGACAGCCTGCCGAGCGATCAGAGTCCCGGCATCCTGCTGGTGAACGACACGCCCGCCACCCTGTTCGCGCTGCGAGCGCTGCTCGCCGACCTGGGCGTGCCGATCGTCACCGCCGACTCGGGGCGGGCGGCGCTGCGGGAACTGCTCAAGCGCGATTTCGCGGTGATCCTGCTGGACGTGAAGATGGCGGACATGGACGGCTTCGAGACCGCCCGTCTGATCCGCCAGCGGCCGCGCTCGCGCACCACCCCGATCGTGTTCCTCAGCGCCCACCGCACCACCGATCTCGACCGCGCCCGCGGCTATGCCCTCGGCGCGGTGGACTATCTGTTCATGCCGGTGGATCCGGAGGTGCTGCGGACCAAGGTGCGGGCGTTCGTGGAACTGGCCACCAGCCAGCGCCCGGCGCCGGAGCCCGCCCCGGCCGAGGCCGCCCCCCTGCAAGAGCGCGTCGACCAGCTGAGCCGGCTCAACGAGGCCCTGCGCGCCCAACTGCACGTGCAGGACCGGCTCGGCGCGGACACGCTGGGCGAGACCGCGCGCCTGCTGCTGGAGCAGGTCAGCGATCTGGTGGCGGTGCTGGACCCCGAAGGCCGCTGGCTGTACGGCAGCGCCTCCTATTCGGCCCTGTTCGGCCAGGATGGGCCGCGAGTCGGCACGCCGATGGTGGAACTGGCCCACCCCGAGGACCGGGAGCGGCTGCGGCTGGCGCTGCGGGCGGCGGCCTCCGGCGCCATGACCACCCGGCGACTACACCACCGGCTGCGCACGCCCGACGGCCGCGACTGGGATTTGGAAACCCGCTGCAGCGCCATCCGCGACCAGAGCGGCGCCGTCCGTCAGCTGCTGCTGGTGTCGCAGGACCTGAGCGCGCGGAAGGCGGTGGAGGCGCACCTGGTGCACATGGCCTACCACGATCCGCTCACCGGGCTGGCCAACCGCCTGCTGCTGCAGGATCGGCTGCGCCGCACCATCTCCCGGCTCAGTCGACGCCAGGGACGGGCGGCGATCCTGTTCATCGACCTGGACCGCTTCAAGGACGTCAACGACACCGTCGGCCACACCGGCGGCGACCGGCTGCTGCAGACCATGGCCGAGCGGTTGCAGGGCTGCGTGCGCGAGGAGGACACGGTAGCGCGGCTGGGCGGCGACGAGTTCGTGCTGCTGCTGGACGAGGTGCGCGACGCTCATCAGGCCGCCTGGGTGGCGAGCGAGGTGGTGGCGGCGGTGTCGGCGCCCTGCTCGGTGGAGGGGCGGGAGATCCGGGTCACGCCCAGCGTCGGCATCGTCATCTATCCCGACGACGGCGCCGACACCGACCTGCTGCTGCGCCGCGCCGACATGGCGATGCAGCACTCCAAGCAGCTCGGCCACGGCCGCTTCTCCTTCTACGAACCGGCCATGAACGCCATCGCCGAGCGGCGGCTGGCGGTGGGCACGGCGCTGCAGCGCGGCCTGGCCCGACACGAGTTCGTGCTCCACTACCAACCCAAGGTCAGGCTGCGCGACCGCTGCCTGCGCGGCTTCGAGGCGCTGGTGCGCTGGCCGCAGCCAGACGGCGGCCTGATCCTGCCCGACGAGTTCATCGGCGTGGCGGAGGAGACCGGGCGCATCGCCACCCTGGGCGCCTGGGCGCTGCGCGAAGCCTGCACCCAGATGCGCAACTGGCGCGCGGCCGGCATCAAGCCCTGCCCGGTGGCGGTGAACGTCTCGGCCCAGCAGTTCCGGCACACCGAAGACCTGGTGCAAACCATCGACACCACCCTGAAGGACATCGCCCTGCCGCCCGATCTGCTGGAGGCGGAGATCACCGAAACCACGGCCATGGAAGATCCGCCCCGCACCGTGCAGACCCTGCGGGCACTGCGCGCCCGCGGCATCCGCGTGGCGATCGACGATTTCGGCACCGGCTACTCCTCGCTCGCCTACCTGTCGCGACTGCCGATCGACAAGCTCAAGATCGACGCCGGCTTCGTCCGCAAGCTCGGCAGCGACCGTAACGACCGCGCCATCGTCAGCACCATCATCACCCTAGCGCACAACCTGGGCCTGAAGGTGATCGCCGAGGGCGTGGAAACCGAGGCGCAGGCCGAGCTGCTCACCGAGCTGGGCTGCGACGAAGCGCAGGGCTTCCTCTTCGGCCGGGCGTTGCCGGGCGCGGCGGCGGGCGAGCTGATCGCCCGCAGCTGCAAGCGCCAGCCGCTGGCGGAGCGCAAGGGCCATGGCTGACCCGGCGCTGGACCGGCAGCAGCTGCTGCGAGCGCTCACCGCCTGGAAGAACGGCGACTTCACTGTGCGGCTGCCGCCCGACCTGCCCGGCGTGGACGGCGAGATCGCCGCCGTGCTCAACGAGCTGATCGAGCAGAGCGGGCGCATGGCCGCCGAGCTGGCCGAGGTGACGCGGCTGATGGGCACCGAGGGCCGGCTGGGCGTCCAGGTCGCTCTGCCGGCCGCCGCCGGCCTCTGGAAGGCGCTGGCCGACCAGGTCAATGCCCTCACCGGCGCCCTCACCACCCAGCTGCGCGCGATCGGCGAGGTGGCGGCGGCAGCGGCGCAGGGCGAGCTGGAGCGCTCGGCGCGGGGGAGGACGCGCGGCGAGCTGGCCGCGCTCGAAAGCGACATCGAGCGGCTGATCGACAACCTGCGGGAAACCGCCCGCCGCAACGGCGAGCGCGAGGCGCTGCGCCGCGCCAACGCCGAGCTCATGGCCCGCGCCGCGCAGCTCGCCGAGCAGAACGCCGAGATCGAGCGCAAGAACCGCGAAATCCAGATCGCCCGCGAGCGCCTGCAGCGCAAGGCCGAGCAGTTGGCCGTGACCTCGCGCTACAAGTCCGAATTCCTCACCAACATGTCGCACGAGCTGCGCACGCCGCTCAACAGCCTGCTGCTGCTGGCCGAGCAGCTATCGCGCAACGCCGAGGGCAACCTGACCAGCCAGCAGCAGGAGATGGTGCAGGTGATCCACAGCGCCGGCCAGGATCTGCTGCACCTGATCAACGACATCCTCGACCTATCGAAGATCGAGTCCGGCACGCTCACCGTGGAGCTGGAGGACGTACCGTTCGCCGAGCTGACCGAGCAGATGGACCGCATTTTCCGTCCGCTGGCGGAGAACAAGAAGCTGACGCTGAAGATCGAGCTGGCCGAGGACCTGCCACCGACCATCCGCACCGACGGCCAGCGGCTGCGGCAGATCCTCAAGAACCTGCTGTCCAATGCCGTGAAGTTCACCGACACTGGCGAGGTGACGCTGCGCATCCACCCAGTCGACGGCAACATTGCCTTCGAGGTCGCCGATACCGGCATCGGCATCGCGCACGACCAGCGCCAGATCATCTTCGAGGCCTTCCAGCAGGCCAACGCCGGCACCGCCCGCCGCTACGGCGGCACTGGCTTGGGTCTGGCCATCAGCCGCGAGCTGGCCACCCGGCTGGGCGGCACGATCCAGCTGCACAGCGCGGAGGGCGTAGGCAGCACCTTCACCCTGCTGCTGCCGCGCGACCCGCCTGCGCCGCTACAGGAAGCCGCGGCCAACGGCAGCGCGCCGCCGCCGTCGCCGGTGATCGTCGACGACCGCGCCACGCTGCGCCCCGGCGACCCGGTGGACCTGCTGATCATCGAGAACGACCACAATTTCATCCGCACCCTGCTGGCCATGGCCCACGGCCAGCGTCTCACCGCCCTGGCGGCCACCACCGGCGCCGAGGGCCTGGCGCTGGCGCGGCGCTACCGCCCGGCCGCCATCACCCTGGACCTGATCCTGCCCGACGGCGACGGCTGGGCGGTATTGGACGGCCTCAAGCGCGATCCCGCGACCCGCGACATCCCGGTGCACGTGATCTCGGTGCGCGAGCCGCCGGCGGTCGAGGCCCGCCACGGCGCCGCCAGCTACCTGAGCAAGCCGGTGGATTTGGAGCTGCTGGGCCGCCTGCTGGCCAGCCTACACCGCCAAGGCGAGCGGGCGCCGCCGTCCGGCGAACAGCGCCTGGCCGGCCATCGGGTGCTGCTGGTGGACGACGACACCCGCAATCTGTTCGCGCTCACCAGCCTGCTCGAAGAACAGGGCCTGACCGTGGTCACCGCCGAGGACGGCGCCACCGCCTTGGACAAGCTGCGGACCGACGACCGCATCGAGCTGGTGCTGCTGGACATCATGATGCCGGGCATGGACGGCTACGAGGTGGCGCGCCGCATCCGCGCCGATCCGCGCCTCCAGGATCTGCCGGTGATCGCGCTCACCGCCAAGGCCATGCCGGGCGATCGCGACAAATGCTTGGAATCCGGCGCGTCCGACTATCTGGCCAAGCCGGTGGACTTCCCCGCCCTGCTAGCGCTGCTCAAGCGCTGGCTGGGCGGCCGCGCGGACGCGGGCGAGCCGGCCCGCTCCTGAGCCGCGGCTCGTCAGCGATAGCTGCCGAACTCCTCCAGCGGCTGCGGCCGGGCCAGCGCATAGCCCTGCGCCAGATCCACGCCCAGCTCGCGCAGCTCGGCGACGATGCCGCTATCGGCCGCCGAACCGGCGATGGTGCGCTTACCCAGCGCGTGGCCGATATGGTTGAGGCTCTCGACCATCGTGTAGTCCAGGCGATCCTCGCACATGTCGCGGACCAGCTCGCCGTCGATCTTGAGGTAGTCGATCGGCAGCCGGCGCAGGTAGTCGTAAGAGGCATAGCCGCTGCCGAAGTGGTCCAGCGACAACTGGTAGCCGAGCCGGCGCAGCCGGGTGAGCAGACGCTGGGCCTGGACGTAATTGGCGGTGACCGCGGTTTCGCTGAACTCGAAGCAGAACCGTTCCGGCTCAACCCGGTAGCGGCGGGCCTTGTCCTCGAGGAAATCCGCCATGCCGGGGTCGGTGAGGGCCTGGGCCGAGAGATTGATGGTCAGCAGCGCCGACCCGTTCCTGCCGACGCGGGCGAACACCTGGCGCACCACCCAGCGGTCGAGCGCGGCCATCAGATCGTAGCGCGTGGCCGCCGGCAGGAAACCGCCGGGCGGGATCAGGCTGCCGTCCTTGCCCTTCAGGCGCAGCAGCACCTCGCCGCGCAGCTCCCGCCCCTGCCCCTGCAAATCGACGATCTCCTGGCAGAACAGGCGGAAACCGTTGCGCCGCATCGCCGCGCTCAGGCGCCGATACCAGTCCGGCTCGGACGAACGCTCGCCGGCGGCGGCTGGCGCCGCGCCGCCGCCCCACACCCGCACCCGATTGCGGCCGGCCTGCTTGGCCTGATAGCACGCTTCGTCGGCGGCCGCCCGCACCGCCTCGAAATCGCCGCTGTCGGCGGTGATCGGCGCCACCCCGATGCTCGTCGTCACCTGGTGGACCACCCCGTCCCAGCACAGCCGAAACGACTCGGCCGCCGCGCGCAGCCCCTCGGCGATTCGCTGCGCCGCCTTCAAGTCGCAGTGCGGCAGCAGCACGCCGAACTCGTCACCGCCCAGGCGGCCGAGCACGTCTTCCTGGCGCAAGCTCGCCTTCAGGCGGGCGCAGAGCTGGCGCAGCAGCTCATCGCCGGCGGCATGCCCGCTCTGGTCGTTGACCGGCTTGAAGTTGTCCAGATCGACGTAGCACAAAGCGTGGCGGTGCCCTTCCTGGCGGGCGTCGTCGATCGCCTGCTGCAGCAGCCGATTGAACTCAGCCCGGTTGGGCAGACCGGTGAGCGGATCGTGGCTGGCCTCGTAGCTGAGCCGGCGCGCCAACTGGCGGCTGGCGCTGACATCGCGCAGGACGATCACCGCCCCCAGGCATTGCCCGGCGGGATCGCGGATCGGACTGGCCGTTTCCTGCACCGGAATGCGGGTGCCGTCGCGACCGATCACCACGTGGTGATCCTCCGGCCCGAACCGGCAGCCGGCCTGCGACCAGAAGCAGGCGCTATCGACCATGCGTCGGCTGAGCTCGTCCATGATTCGCAGCACCTCGCCCAGCGGCCGGCCGACGGCCTCGGCCCGGGCGTACTGGGTAAGCGCCTCGGCCACCGGATTGAGGTATTCGACGAATCCGTCCGGGTCGCAGACGATGATGCCCTCGCCGATCGAGGACAGCGTCACCACCGCTTTCTCGCGCTCCCGCGCCAGCTGCTCCTGGAAGTTCTTCAGCTCGGTGATGTCGGTGGCGACCATGCCGATGCCTTCCAGCTCGCCGTTGGCGGCGTACAGCGGGAACTTCACCGTCAAGTAGGTCTGCTCGCCGCGCGGCGAGCTCAGCCGCTCCTCGAACTGCATGGCGCTGCCCGCCTGCCGCACCTGTTGATCGTGGGCGACCAGCCGGTCGGCCACGTCGGCCGGAAACAGGTCGCGGTCGGTCTTGCCGAGGATCTCCCGGCGCGGCAGCCCCAGCAGCAAGCCCAACTGACGGTTGGCCTGGCGATAGACGCCGTCGGGGCTCTTGAGGGCGATCACCACCGAGGCATGGTCCATGATGCCGCTGAGCCAACCGAGCTGGGTGTCGATCACGCGCTCGGTGCCGGCGGCCGCGGGACGGTGCTTGCGGCCCAATTCGCGCAGCACCGCCAGGATCGCTCGGTGCCCATCCTCGCACGGCAGCATGCTGAGCCTGAGCTCGAGCGTCACGCCGCCCGCCGCCTCGACCGTGGCCCGCACGCTCCCGACGCTCTCGACCTGGGTCAAAGCGCTGCGGTAGAGCGGCAGCATGCGCGGGCTGAGGAAGCGGTCGAGTGCCTGTCCGACCAGGCCACCGGGACGGCCGAGCAGCGACTCGGCGGCCTGACTGGCCGCCAGCACCCGCCCGTACGCGTCGAGCACCAGCATGGCATCGCTGGTCTCGCGCAGCACGACGTCTAACCCGTCGCTGGCGGCCTGTGACAACGGCAATTGCAGCATGGCGACACGCCACTCGTGGCTGTTATGCAAGTGGTGCGGGCCGCGTCGAAGCAGTTCAAGCGCCAGCACGATTACCCCTCCCCCGCCGCGGTCGAAATCGCACGGCATGTTGCACCGCAACTTGAACGCCGCGAAGACACCGCGCTAGTTTCGAGAGGCGACAGGACGTTGCCCCAGCGTTACGACGGAGAGACGAATGACAGAGGCCGACAGAGCCCGACCACGGCGTCCGCACACCAAAACACTGGATCTGCGCGCTCAGTCCCTGGCGGTGGATCTGATCCTGCGCGAGGGACTGTCGATGGAAGAAGCCGTTGCCCGCGCCATGGCCAAGCTTTCGGGCGGGAACGGCAATGCGGCGGCCGACGCCGACGCACCGCCCCGGCGCCTGGCATAGACCGCAGGCCCGCCGCCACGGCGGGCCTGGAACGCGAAGAACCCCGGGCGCGGCGAGCGCGCCCGGGAGCCGGTGCGGTTTTTCCTGAACGACGACCCCGGCTCAGGTGCCGATCACCCCGCCGTCGGCCTTGGTGATGACCACCACCGCCGAGCGCGGCCGCCCTCCGCCGACCACCTCATCTGGCCACTGCGACTGCGGCCAGTTGCTGAAGGCCGTGGGGTTCTCGCGGATGTAGTCGTCCATCGACAGGCCCGGCGCCAGTGGCGGCCGGCGTGGATGCGCGCCCACCTCGCCCGGGTGCTGCACGCTGATGAACATCGTGCGCAGGTCCGGCGTCCAGGTGATGCCGGTGATCTCGCAGCCGTCCGGCCCCACCAGGAAGCGGCGGATCTCGCCGCTGACGGGATCGGCGGCCAGCATCTGGTTGTTGCCCTGGCCCTCGTAGTCGCCGACGTTGCTGAAGTTGCCGTCGGTCTCGATCCACAAGCGGCCGGCGCTGTCGAACGCCAACCCATCAGGACTGTTGAAGGTGTTGTCGGCGTTGACGTTCGCCGAGCCGGCGCGCAGGTCGGTGTGCACGCGCGGATTGCCGGCGAGCACGAACAGATCCCACTCGAAGGTGAGCGCCGCAGCATCGCCGCCGGCTTCCCGCCAGCGCACGATCTGGCCGTAGACGTTGCGGGCGCGCGGATTGGCGTCGTCGACGTCGCCCTCGGCGCGGCCGCTGTTGTTGGTCAGCGTGCAGTACACCTCGCCGGTCTGCGGATGCACCGTCACCCACTCCGGCCGGTCCATCTTGGTGGCGCCCACCGCGTCGGCCGCCAGGCGGGTCTTGATCAGCACCTCGGCCTGGCTCTGGAAGTCGCCGTTGGCCGCCAGCACGGGATTCTCCGCCTTGTCGAGCAGGATCCACTCGCCGACGCCGGCCATGTCGCCGCTGGCCTCGCCGTCCAGGAAACGGGCCACGTACAGCTTGCCGCTGTCGAGCAAGTTGCGGTTAGCGCGCGGGTTGGCCGGGTCGTACTTGCCGTCCGAGACGAACTTGTAGATGTAGTCGCCGGCCTGGTCGTCGCCCATGTACACCACCACCCGGTTGTCAGCGGCCAGCGTCATGGCGCAATTCTCGTGCTTGAAGCGGCCGAGCGCGGTGCGCTTCCGCGGGGTCGAGGTCGGGTCGAACGGGTCGATCTCGACGATCCAGCCGAAGCGGTTCGACTCGTTCGGCTCCTTCACGTAGTCGAAGCGGTCGTCGTGCTCCTCCCAGCGGTTGCTGCTGCGCCGCGCGCTCAGGCCGTAGCGGCGCTGGTGGGCGTCGCGCAGGTCGGCACCGGCGGTGGTGCCGAAGTAGTTGTTGAAGTTCTCCTCGCAGGTCAGGTAGGTGCCCCACAGCGTGTAGCCGTTGCCGCAGTTGTTGATCGTGCCCAGCACCGAGGTGCCGGTGGGATCGGCGCTGGTGCGCAGCAGCGGATGCCCGGCGGCCGGTCCGGTAAGCACCATCGGCGTGTTGGCATGGATGCGCCGGTTGTACGGCGAATCGAGCACCTGCTCCCAGCGGCCGGCGGCGTTCTTGCGGATATGGATCACCGACACCCCGTGGGCGTGCTGGGCCTTGCGCACCTTGTCCAGGGTCCAGCCGACGCCGCCGTCCTCGCCCTCGGCGCCGAACAGGTACTCGTAGTTGGTGTACTCGTGGTTCACCACCAGCAGCCCTTCCTCGCTCGACTGGCCGTCGATCGGAAAGAAGTGCATACCGTCGTGGTTGTCGCCCACCTGTCGGGCCTGATCGTCGCCGGTGTTGGTGCCGTCGTCCCGCCAAGCCGGCGAGTCGGCGAACAGGGCACCGCCCCAAGGCGCCAGCACATGGGCGACGTACCCCTCGGGCACGGTGATGGCGTTACCGCTGTTGGCGGGAATCGCGGTGAACCCCAGGCGCAGTTCACCGGCGCTCGGCGGCGTGCGCGGCGTATCGCCGGATGAGGAACCGCCGCAGGCGCTCAGCAAGCCGCCGAGGAATGCGGCGGCGCTCACGCCCGCGCCGATCTTGAGGAATCCGCGCCGGCTCACCACACGCTCGACCACGGCTTGGAAGTGTTCGTTGGCGCTGAGATTGGTCGGAAGGTCTTCGGTATCGAGCTTTCTCATCATCGTTGTCCTTGGCAGGAGATATCCGGTCCCGCCACGCATTCTCGACACCGTCCGTTTCAGCCCGGCGACCGCCGTGTTGCGCGACGATGAGGGTTTCGTTACCGACCTGCGTACGGCAGCCACGACAGGCTCTCGCCTTGGCGTGCGAAGACCTGGCGTCGTTGAGCCCTTACCCAGGGAACGCTGGTGGTCGCCGCAACGGCACGCGCGGCAGGCGCCTTTGACTTGGCGCGATCCCAGGCCCATATCGTTGGAGCCAGTCGCGCACACCAAGCAATTAGGAAGGCGACGCCATGGAAGGCATCTTCCCGTTTCTCGTCATCATCCTCGCCGCCGCTCTAGCAGCGCTCGTCGTCTGGGAGCTGCTCCCGGAGCGGCGCACGCTGCGCGCCGGCGCCACCGGCGGCATGCCCGAACGCGGCGAAGGCTACGCGGTAGCGGGCCAGCTGCCCCGGCTGCAGGTGGTGCATGCCGCGGACGACGGCACGCTGTACGGCGTCGACGACCATCACCTGTTCGTCAGCCGCGACGGCGGCCGCAGCTTCAGCCGCCGCGGGACGCTGCCGCCGGCCGCGCCGGGCGCGATCGGCCTGCTCAAGGACCGGCTGCTGCGCGCCAAGCTGACCCGGCGGCTGCGTGGCAACCGCGGCCCGACCTGCGTGGCGACGCTCTCCTCCGGCACGATCCTGGTGTTCTGGGGCCGCATCTTCCGCTCCGACGACGGCGGGCGGCATTTCCAGGCGGTGTTCGATCCGGCCGCCGTCGGTCTCAAGGCCGGGCCGTTCGACTTCGGGGTCGGCACCGCCGTCGGCGCCGACGACACAGTCTACGTGGCCGAATACACCACCGCGCCGCGCCCCCATCCCGTGCACATCCTGCGCGGGCGCGACGACGGCCGGCGCTGGGAGATCGCCTACCGCTTCGAGCCGGGCGAGATCTTCCACGTCCACTCCATCACCTACGATCCCTACCGCCGCGGCTTCTGGGTCTGTACCGGCGACTACGACGAGGAAACGGCGCTGCGCTTCACCGCCGACGCCTTCAAGACGCTGACCACGGTCGGCGGCGGCAGCCAGGACTGGCGTATCGTCTCACTGATCGTCACCCCCGATTACCTGTACTGGGGCTCGGACAACGATCGGGAGGAAGGCGCCGCCATCTTCCGCTGGGATATCGCCAACCGCCGACTGGAGAAGCTGCAGCACATCGGCAAGGTGTCGTACTACGCCACCCGGCTGCGCGACGGCACCTTGGCGATCAGCACCACTTACGAGCCACAGAGCCCATACACCCGGGCGCGCTCGCCCAAGGCCTCTTGCGAGCTGTGGGTATCGCGCGATGGCGAGCGCTGGCAGCAACTGCTCGACCTGCCCTACGAGCCGATGCAGCTGCCCTGGGGGCCGGCGCGGGCGCAGATCGCCTTTCCCTCCGGGGCGGCACTGGATCGGCTGTTCCTGATCCCGCGCTTCACCCAGGGCGACCCGTTCCGCACCGTGGTGCTGGACCTCAACCCGACGCAACCGGCCGCCGCCGCCCGCCCGCGTCTGGCGGCCTCGGGCTGACGGACCGTTGCCGATCGGCCGCGCCGGGGGCTAGCGCGTCGTTCCCATAGGGCCAACGCGATCCGCGCCTACGGGTTCGGACAACCGTGATCGGAAAGGAAGAGAAGAAGCGCGGCCCGCCGGGAGGAGCAAGGCAGGCCGCGCAATAGAGCGGGAAGTTAGCGGGAGGCGGCGCCTTCGCCGCGCTCCTGCAGGCCGCCGCCGAGGCTGCGGTAGAGATCGACGGCGTTGGTCAGCCGCAGCTGGCGCACCTGCACCAGGGCCTGCTGGGCGGCGAACAGCTCGCGCTGCGCGTCCAGCACGTCCAGATAGCTGGCCACGCCGCTGTTGTAGCGCTGCTCGGCCAGCTTCACGCGCTCGGCCTGGGCCGCGGTCAGCCGCTCCTGAGAGGCCAGCTGCTCCTCCAGCGCACCGCGCGCCACCAGCGCATCCGCCACTTCGCGGAAAGCGACCTGGATGGCGCGCTCGTAATCGACGATCGCCTGGTTCTTGCGCACCTCGGACAGAGCGAGGTTGGCTCGGTTACGACCGGCGTCGAAGATCGGCAGCGTGATCTGCGGCATGAACGACCACATGCCGGTGCCGGAGCCGAACAAGTCGTTGAGCTCGCTCGACACCGTGCCGACCGAGCCGGTCAGCGTGATGCGCGGGAAGAACGCCGCGCGGGCGGCGCCGATGTTGGCGTTGGCGCTGATCAGCCGCTGCTCGGCGGCGCGGATGTCCGGGCGCTGGGTCAGCAGATCGGATGGCAGCCCGGCGGGGATGTCGGCGACGATCTTCTGCTCCTCCAGCCGCACCGGCTCGGGCAGATCCCGCAGCGGCTTACCCACCAGCAGGGTCAGGGCGTTCTCGGCCTGGGCGCGCTGACGCACCAGCGTCGCCACGCTCACCCGCGCCGACTCCAGCAGCGTCTCCTGCTGGCGCAGGTCCAGCGCCGAGGTGGCCCCGGCCTGGAAGCGCTGCTGGGCGAGCTTGTAGCTGTCCTCGCGCGCCTTGAGCGTGCTGCGCGCCAGCTCCAGCTGCTCGGCCAGGGCGCGCTCGGCGAGGTAGGCCCGCGCCACTTCCGCCACCAGGCTGATCTGCGCCGAGCGCGCCGCCTCCTCGGTGGCCAGGTACTGGGCCAACGCGGCCTCGCTGAGGCTGCGCACCCGTCCGAAGAAGTCCAGCTCGAACGCCGCCACACCCAGGCCAACCTGGTACTGACTGCTGGTCACCGCCTGACCGGTGGGCGACACCGACTCCGGCGTGCGTGCCCGAGTGAACTGGCCCAGGGCGTTGACGCTCGGCAGCCGGTCGGCGCGCTGGATGTCGTAGGCGGCGCGCGCCGCCTCGATGTTGAGCACGGCCAGGCGCAGATCGCGGTTGTTCTCCAGCGCCTGCTCGATCAGCGCCTGCAAGCGCGGGTCGGGGAAGAACTCGCGCCAGCCGGTATCGACCGCCCGCCGGGCGGCATCGCTCACGGCGTAGCCGTTGGGCTCGGCCGGGTACTCGCCGGCGGTCGGCAGCGCCGGCTTGTTCAGCTCCGGCGCCAGACTGCAGCCGGACAGCAGAGCCGCCAGCAATAGCGAGGAAACTGCAGTTTTACGCATTGGACGTTATCTCCTGCGACACCGCCTGCGACCCAGCCTCTTCGGACTCTTGCCGGCCAGGGCTGCTCTTGAACAGCCGGCGGATCACCACGAAGAACACCGGCACGAACGCCACCGCCAGCACGGTGGCCGTGATCATACCGCCCAGCACCGCGGTACCGATGGCCCGCTGGCTGGCCGAGCTCGCGCCGGAGGCGAAGGCCAGCGGCACCACGCCGAAGGTGAAGGCCAGCGAGGTCATGATGATGGGGCGGAAGCGCAGCCGCGCCGCCTCCACCGTGGCCTCGATCAGGCTCTTGCCCTGGGCCTGCAGATCCTTGGCGAACTCGATGATCAGGATCGCGTTCTTGGCCGACAGGCCGACGATGGCGATCAGACCCACCTTGAAGTAGATGTCGTTGGGCATGTCGCGCAGCAGCACGCCCAGCACGGCACCGATGATACCCAGCGGCACCACCAGCAGCACAGCGGTCGGGATCGACCAGCTCTCGTAGAGTGCCGCCAGCACCAGGAACACCGCCAGGATGGAGAGCGCGTACAGCGCCGGCGCCTGGGAGCCGGACAGCTTCTCCTCGCGCGACTGGCCGCTCCACTCGTAGCCGATGCCGGGCGGCAGCTGCGCGGCCAGGCGCTCCATCTCGGCCATGGCCTCGCCGGTGCTGTAGCCGGGCGCGGCGTCGCCAGCGATCTTCATGGCCGGGTAGCCGTTGTAGCGGGTCAACTGCACCGGGCCGGTGCTCCACTCCACGGTGGCGAAGTTGGACAGCGCCACCATCTGGCCCTGGCCGTTGCGCACGTAGAGGTTCAGCAGGTCCTCGGGCGTGGTGCGCCGCTCGGCGTCGGCCTGCACCACCACGCGCTGCTGGCGGCCCTGGTTCGGGAAGTCGTTGACGTAGGACGAACCCAGAGCGGTCGACAGCACGTTGTTGATGTCGGCGAACGACACCCCCAGGGCGCTAGCCTTCTGGCGGTCGATCTTGAGCTCCAGCTGCGGCGCGTCCGGCATGCCCTCGGGGCGCACCGCGGCCAGCACCGGACTCTGCGCCGCCATGCCCAGCAGCTGATTGCGGGCGTTGAGCAGCGCCTCGTAACCGAGGCCGCCGCGATCCTGCAGGCGGAAGCTGAAGCCGGTGGCGGTGCCCAGCTCGGGGATCGGCGGCGGCACCAGCGCGAACACGATGGCGTCACGGATCTTGGAGAAGGCGCCCATGGCCTGGCCGGCCACCGCCGGCGCCGCCTGGTCGCGACCACGCACGGCCCAATCCTTGAGCGAGACGAAGGCCACCGCCGCGTTCTGGCCGCTGCCCATGAAGCTGAAGCCGGTCACGGCGACCATCTTCTCCACCGCCGGGTGGCTGAGATAGAAGTCCTCGACCTGCTTGACCACCTCCATGGTGCGGTTGGCGCTGGCGCCCGCCGGCAGCTGGATGTTGGTCAGCAGCACGCCCTGGTCCTCGGTCGGCAGGAAGGCGCTGGGCAGGCGCACGTACAGGATGCCCATGACGGCCACGATCGCCAGGTAGATGACCATGTAGCGCCCGGTGCGCGCGAGCACGTGCATCACGCCGCCCTGATAGCGCTTGGTGGTGCGGGCGAAGGTGCGGTTGAACCAGCCGAAGAAGCCCTTCTTCTCGAGGTTGTGACCCTTGTGCACCGGCTTGAGCAGCGAGGCGCACAGCGCCGGGGTAAGCGACAGCGCCATCACCGCGGAGAAGAAGATCGACGCCGCCAGCGACAGCGAGAACTGCCGATAGATCGCGCCCACCGAGCCGGGGAAGAACGCCATCGGGATGAACACCGCGATCAGCACCAGGGTGATACCGATGATGGCGCCGCTGATCTGGCCCATGGCCTTACGGGTGGCCTCGCGCGGCGGTAGCCCTTCCTCGGACATGATGCGCTCGACGTTCTCCACCACCACGATGGCGTCGTCCACCAGGATGCCGATGGCCAGCACCATGCCGAACAGCGTGAGCACATTGATGGAGAAGCCCAGTGCCAGCATGGTGGCGAAGGTGCCGAGCAGCGCCACCGGCACAGCGATGGTGGGAATGAGCGTGGCGCGCCAGTTCTGCAGGAACAGGTACATCACCACGAACACCAGCACGATCGCCTCGAACAGCGTCTTCACCACGTTGAAGATCGAGATGTCGACGAAGCGCGAGGAGTCGTACGGCACTTCATAGGCCACGCCGGCCGGGAAGTACTTGGAGAGCTCGTCCATCTTGGCCTTGACGGCCTTGGCGGTCTGCAGCGCGTTGCCGGTGGGCGAGAGCATCACGCCGATGGCGGCGGTGGGCTCGCCGTTGAGGCGGGCGGAGAATTGATAGTCCTGGGCGCCGAGCTCGATGCGGGCGACGTCGCGCAGCCGCACCATCGAGCCGTCGGGGTTGGCGCGCAGCAGGATCTCGCCGAACTGCTCGGGCGAGCCGAGCTGGCCCGTGACCACCACCGAGTGGGCGATGGCCTGCGTGCTGGGAGAGGGCAGCGCGCCGAGGCTGCCGGAGGCGACCTGGGCGTTCTGCGCCTGGATGGCGGCGGTGACGTCGGCGGGAGTGAGGTTGAGGCCGACCAGCTTGTCCGGGTCGAGCCACACCCGCATGGCCTGCTCGGTGCCGAACAGCCGCGCCTCGCCCACGCCGGGGATGCGGCGGATCTCGTTGATGACGTTACGGGACAGGTAGTCGCCCAACTCGACGTTGGTCTTGCTGCCGTCGGTCGAGTACAGGCTGACGATCATCAGGAAGTTGCTGGCCGCCTTGTTGACCTGCACACCCTGCTGCTTGACCGCCGCCGGCAGGCGCGCCTCCACCCGCTTCATGCGGTTCTGCACGTCCACCGTGGCCAGCTCCGGGTTGGTGCCGGGCTGGAAATAGGCGGTGATCTGTGCCGAGCCGTTCGACTGGCTCTGCGATTCGACGTAGATGAGGCCTTCGGCGCCGTTGAGCTCCTGTTCGATGAGGCTGGTGACGCTCTCGTCGAGCACCTGGGCGGTGGCGCCGGGGTAAGTGGCGCTGATCACCACCGAGGGCGGGGCGATCGACGGGTACTGCGCCACCGGCAACTGCGTGATCGACAACGCGCCGGCGAGCATGATGAATAGCGAGATCACCCAGGCGAACACTGGGCGGTCTATGAAAAATCTGGCCATATGCGCTCCTGGAAGGACGACCGGCGCGGTCGACGGCGGCGCCTCCCTCCCGCACTCGGGAGGGGGCGCTCAAGGAAAACGTCGATCGCGGGTCAGTCCATGCACCTGTCGGATTAGTTGGCCGAAGACTCGGCAGCCGGCGCGGCGGCCACCGCCGGCTCCTTGACCAGCGGGTTGCGCCACGCCACCGGCGTGACCTGGGCGCCGGGCCGCACCTTCTGCACGCCGTCGACGATCACCCGCTCGCCGCCGCGCAGCCCCTCGAGGATCACCCAGTTGCCGGCGTAGGCCTGGCCGACCTTCACCGGCCGCACCGCGACCTTGCTCTCCTGATCGACCACCAGCACGGTGTCGCCGCGGCTGCCGCGGCTCACCGCCTGCTGCGGCACGGTGATGACCGACTCCGCCACCGCCTGCTCCACCCGGGCGCGGACGTACATGCCCGGCAGCAGGAAGCGCTCGGGATTGGGCACCAAGGCGCGCACGGTGACGGCGCCGGTGGACGGATCCACGCTGACGTCGCTGAACAGCAGCTTGCCGGGATGCGGATACTCGCGGCCGTCCTCGGTGATCAGGGTGATCTTGACCTCCCCGGCACCGCTGACCTTGCCCTCGGCGAGCGCGCGGCGCAGCTGCAGCATCTCGACGCTGGACTGGGTGAGGTTGACGTAGATCGGATCGATCTGCTGGATGGTGGCCAGCGGCGTCGCCTCGCCCTGCCCCACCAGCGCGCCCTCGGTCACCAGCGCGCGGCCGATGCGGCCGGCGATCGGCGCCTCCACCGTGGCGTAGCCGAGGTTCAGCGCGGCGGTCTCCACCGCCGCCTTGGCGGCCGCGACCTCGGCCGCGGCCTGATCGCGGGCGGCCACCGCGTCATCGTAGTCCTGCTTGCTGACCGCGTTGGTCGCCACCAGCGGCTCGTAGCGCTCGGCCCTGGCCTTGGCCTGCTTGTAATTGGCCTCGGCGCGGGCGAGCTGGGCCTTGGCGCTGTTGAGCTGGGCCTGCAGCGGCGCCGGGTCGATGCGGAACAATACCTGCCCAGCCTTGACCTCGCTGCCTTCCTCGAAGGTGCGCTTGAGCACGATGCCCGCGGTGCGGGCGCGCACTTGGGCGATGCGCGAGGCCTCCAGCCGGCCGGGCAGTTCCTGCACCAACGGCACGGCCGTCGGCTCCACCGTCACGACGCCGACCTCGGGGGGCGGCGGAGGCGTCGACGCGGCGGCCTGGTCCTTGCCGCCGCAGGCGGTCAGGACCGACGCGGTAAGAGCAATGGCGGCAGCGTGTCGCCAAGGCATGATGTTTTGCATGCACGACCTCTGATGAGCAAAGCGGATGAAGCGACTGCCAAGTGCCGGGAGGATGCGACCGGACGCGGTTTCGGCAGTGGAGAGCATGGTGGGAACTTTATATTCATTCATGGATAAATGTAAACTGCTTTTCTTTACGCCCGGAGGCCATACAGCTCATTGAAACGCATGAGTGGCCGACCGTTCCGGGAGGCGGATCCCACCCCACTCGACCGGCAGGAGAATTCGACGCTTGGCTAGACGAACGAGGGAAGAAGCCCTACAGACTCGGGAGCGCATCCTGGAAGCGGCCATAGAGGTCTTCCACGAGCGCGGCGTCGCGCGGCCGTCGCTCACCGACATCGCGCGTCTGGCGGGCGTCACCCGTGGTGCAGTCTACGGTCATTTCCAGAACAAGGTCGACCTGTTCTCGGCGCTGTGCGAACGCGTGCAGCTGCCGACCGAAGCCATCTGCGAGGCCGATGCGGCCGCCTGCGGCGGCGGCGACCCGCTGGGGATGCTGCGCAACACGTGGGTGGAATTCTTCCGCAAGGCGGCCACCGACGACGCCCATCGCCGGGTGCTCGACATCATATTCCACCGCTGCGAGCTGGTCGCCGACAACGGCCTGTTGCAGGAGCGGCTGCACTCCGGCCACAAGGACAGCCTGGCGCGGATGGGCAAGATGATCGCCGCCGCCGTGGCCAAGGGGCAGCTGCCGGCCGATCTGGACATCGAGCGCGCTGTCCTCCTGCTGCACGGCGCGCTGATCGGCGTGCTCAACGAATGGCTGTTCCGCTCCGACGCCTACGACCTCGCCGCCGAGGCGGAACGGTTCGTCGACGCGCTGCTGGAAATGCTCAAGGTCGCGCCGGGCCTACGCCGCGCCGCCGAAGACGCACGCGCCTGACCGCCGGGTCGTTGCCCCGGCGGCGCCCCGTTCCTACAATGCCGGACAAAACCTTCACAAACGCTCATACTCGATCGGCCCGACACACGCTCCGTGCCCGGGCCCCCACGCCTGGGAGCGCATGACGGTCAACGGCGGCAGATCAGCCAGCGCGGAAGCGAACGCGACAGCGGCGACGTCGCCCGGACGCCTGTCGCTGGAGCGAACCGAACGGGGGCTGGTGCTCGCCGTCAGCGGCCATTGGACGTTGCCGCACTTCGCCGCGCTGCGCCGCGCCGTCGACCAGCTCAAGCAAGAACCGCCGCCGGCCGCGCTCGACTTCGCCGGCCTGGCCGACCTCGACACCGCCGGCGCGGCGCTGCTGGCGGCCCTGCTCGGCCGCGAGCGGCTGCGGGCGCTATCGGCGACGGCGCCGGGCCTGTCCGGCGAACGGCGCGCCCTGCTGCTGGCCGTGGGTGAGGCGCCGACCGAGACGGCGGCGCGGCCTGCCCGCCGCGAGAACACCATCATCGAGCTGCTGGCGCGGATCGGCCGCGCCATGGAGACGGTCTGGCGCCAGATCGTCACCCTGCTCGGCTTCATGGGGCTGGTGCTCGCCACTCTGCTGCGAACCCTGCCTCGCCCCCGCCGCTGGCGCCTGACCTCGCTGGTCAGCCAAATCGAGCAGACCGGCCTCAACGCCGTCCCCATCGTCGCGCTGCTGACCTTCATGGTCGGGGCGGTGGTGGCGTTCCTCGGCGCCACCGTGCTGAACAACTTCGGCGCCAGCATCTACACCGTCGATCTAGTGGCCTACTCGTTCATGCGCGAGTTCGGCGTGCTGCTCACCGCCATCATGCTGGCCGGCCGCACGGCCAGCGCCTTCACCGCTCAGCTCGGCTCGATGAAAGCCAACCAGGAGCTGGACGCGCTGCGCGTGCAGGGGCTGGATCCGATCGAGATGCTGGTGCTGCCGCGCATCCTGGCACTGATGATCACCCTGCCCATGCTCACCTTCCTCGCCGTGCTCTGCGGCCTGATCGGCGGCGGCGCGGTGGCGGTGCTGAGCCTGGACATCCCCACCACGCGCTTCTTCGACATCGTCAGCGAAGTGCCGCTGCGGCACTACCTGGTGGGCCTGTCGAAAGCGCCGTTCTTCGCCTTCCTGATCGGCTTGATCGGCTGCCTGGAAGGCTTCAAGGCCGGCGCCAGCGCCGAGTCGGTCGGCAACCACACCACCTCCAGCGTGGTGCAGTCGATCTTCGTGGTGATCCTGCTGGACGCGCTGGCGGCCATGTTCTTCATGGAGATGGGCTGGTGAACGCACGCGGCGAGCCGATCATCGAAGTGCGCGGCCTGGTCAACCGCTTCGGCGACCACGTCGTGCACGACGGCCTGGACCTGGAGCTGTACCGCGGCGAGATCCTCGGCGTGGTGGGCGGCTCCGGCACCGGCAAGTCGGTGCTGCTGCGCAGCATCATCGGCCTGCAGCGCCCCGCTGCCGGCACGGTGCGGCTGTTCGGCGAGGATCTGCACGCCCTGCCGCCCCATCAGCGCGCCCGCCTGGAGCGGCGCTGCGGCGTGCTGTTCCAGAACGGCGCGCTGTTCTCGTCGCTGACCGTGATCGAGAACATCGCCCTACCGCTGATCGAGCACGCCGGGCTGAGCCGTGCCGACGCCGAGTACCTGGCGGGCGTGAAGCTGGCCTTGGCCGGCCTGCCGGCCGAGGCCGGCGACAGATACCCATCCGAGCTGTCCGGTGGCATGATCAAGCGCGCCGCCCTCGCCCGCGCCCTGGCGCTGGACCCGGCCCTGCTGTTCCTGGACGAGCCCACCGCCGGCCTCGACCCGATCAGCGCCGCTGCCTTCGACCAGCTGCTGCTGACCCTGCGCGCCGCCTTCGGCCTGACGGTGTTCATGGTCACCCACGATCTCGACACCCTCTACACCACCTGCGACCGGGTCGCCGTGCTGTCGCGCAAGCGGGTGCTGGTGGCCGGCCCGCTGGACACCGTGGCGGCCACCGACGACGCCTGGGTGCAGGAATACTTCCATGGGCCGCGCGGCCGCGCCGCGCAGTCCGCCGCCCGATCCACCTGAGGAGCTCACCCGATGGAGACTCGCGCCCATCATGTGCTGATCGGCCTGTTCACCGTGCTGGTGACGGCCGGCGCGCTGCTGTTCGGGCTATGGCTGGCCAAGAGCGGCAGAGCCGACGACACCAAGGTCTACGAAGTGATCTTTCGCGAAGCGGTGACCGGCCTGTCGATCGGCAACGGCGTGCTCTACAGCGGCATCCGCGTGGGCTCGGTCGAGCGGATCGAGATCGATCCGGACGATCCGCGCCAAGTCGTGGTGCGCATCCGCGTAGCGCGCGACACCCCCATCAAGCAGGACACCCACGCCCAGCTGATCCTGACCAACATCACCGGCAACTACGAGATCCAGCTCAGCGGCGGCTCGCCGGAAAGCCCGCCGCTGACCGCCGCCCGCCGCGACGAAGTGCCGCGCATCGTCGCCGACCCGTCGCCGCTGTCCCAGCTCACCGGCTCCGGCCAGGCGCTGCTCACCCAGATCAGCACCCTGCTCTCCAACGCCAACCGGCTGCTGTCGCCCGACAACACCGAGCACATCGCGCGCACGCTGGAGAACCTCAGCCGGTTCAGCAACGAGCTGGCCACCCAGAGCACGCAGATCGGCACCGGTCTGCAAAGCCTCGCCGAAGCCAGCCGCCAGGCCAACGAAGTCATGGCCGAGGCGGTGCTGCTGCTGCGGCGGACCAACAGCCTGATCGACCGGGAAGGCCGGACGTTGGTGGGCAACGCCGCCCAGACCATGGACTCGCTGCAGCGCGCCACCGCCAGCCTCGAGCGGTTGCTGCTGGAGAACGAAACGGCGCTCAGCAACGGCCTGCAGGGGCTCAACAGCCTGGGGCCGGCGGTCGACGAGCTGCGCCGCACCCTGATGGCGCTGCGCGCCGTCGCCCAGCGCATCGAGGAAGAACCCTCCACCTTCCTGTTCGGCCACGAGTCGGTACGCGAGTTCCAGCCATGACGACGACTATCCGCCGCCTGAGCCTGCCCCTCCTGCTGAGCGCGCTGCTGAGCGCCTGCAGCGTCCTGCCCCGCTCCGAGCCACAGGACATCTACCGGCTGCCCGCCTCGGCGGTAGCGACGTCCGCCGAGCAGCCGCTCGCCATCTCGCTGCGCATAGCTCGCCCCTCGGCCGACGACGTCCTGCGGGGCACCCGCATCGCGGTGCAACCGCGCGACCACCGCTTCAACGTCTACCAGGGCGCACGCTGGAGCGCGCCGGCCCCGCTGCTTTGGCGCGATCACTTGGTGGAAGCCTTCCAGAACGACGGCCGCATCCCCTTGGTCAGCAGCGATAGCGAGGGGCTGCAGGCGGACATCGAGCTCGCCGGCGCGCTGCGCGCCTTCCATACCGAATACCGGGACGGCAAGCCGCGGGCGGTGATCCGCTACGACGCGCTGCTGGTGGACGCCGCCAGCAAGCGCATCCTCGCCAGCCGCCGTTTCAGCGTCAGCGAGGACCTGAGCGACGCCCAGGTGCCGGCTGTGGTGGAAGCGCTCGGCCGCGCCGGCGACCGCCTGGCGCGGGAGCTGATCGACTGGACGGTGGAACAGATCGGGCAACGGCCATAACCGGCCATCGATGCGGCGCGCTGACGTGCGCCTGTACAGGCCCGCTCCCGGTTCCGGGAGAAGGGCTGGGAGTGATGGCCTTACCGCCCGGGAACCGGCGCCGCCGTCGAGGCGGCGGCAACCGGGCCGAGCGGGGGCAGCAGAGCGGTTAGCGGTACTTCATGCCGGTCTCGGCACCGATCAAGCCGAGATCCGCCTGGCTGGCGGCGAAGCTGGCGAAGCCGTGCTCGGCGAGGCTGTGCCAGGCGTACTGGCTGTCGCGGAACTCTTTCCACGACCGGTAGACCGTGGCCCAGGTCTTGTTCTTGGAGGCCAGGTCCTCGTACATCTCGAAGGCGATCTGCTGCGCGGCCTTCATGATCTCGTCGCTGAAGCGCAGCAGCTTCACGCCCTTCTCGCGCAGCCGCTTGACCGCGATCGGGTTGAGGTAGTCGTAGCGGGCGATCATCCTGACGTGGCAGTCGGCCGCCGCGGCCTGCAGCGCCGCCTGGTATTCCTTGGGCAGCTTGGCGTACTCCTTCTGATTGATATAGACGGAGATCATGCCGCACGGCTCCCACCAGGCCGGGTAGTAGTAGTTCTTGGCGACCTGCCAGAAGCCCAGCTTCTCGTCGTCGTAGGGGCCGACGAACTCGGTGGCGTCGATCACGCCGCGCTCCAGCGCCGGGAACACCTCGGCCGGGGCCAGGGTCTGCACGTTCACGCCCAGCTGCGCCATCACCTCGCCGCCGAAGCCGGGGATGCGCATCTTCAGGCCCTTGAGCGAGGCGAGATCCGGCACTTCCTTGCGGAACCAGCCGGCCATCTGGGCGTTGGTGTCGCCCACCGGGAAGGCCACCACGTTGAAGGCCGAGAACACCTCCTTGTTCATCAGCTCATGACCGCCGCCGTAATACATCCAGGCGCTTTGCATGCGCGAGGTCATGCCGAACGGCAGCGTGGTGTCGATGGCGATGGTGCGCTCCTTGCCGATGAAGTAGTAGGAGGCGCTGATGCCGGCCTCGACCGTGCCGGTCTGCACCGCGTCCAGCACCTGCAGGCCACCGACGATCTCGCCCGCGGCGTACGGCCGGATGCTGAACCGCCCGCCGGTCAGCTCCTCGACCCGCTTCGCGAAATCCTGCGCGCCGCCCCACAGGGTGCCCAGGCTGGTCGGCCAACTGGTGGCCATGCGCCAGCGAATCCGGGGCTGCGAGTCGGCATGTACGAACGGCGCGGCCATCGCCGCCGCGCCGGCCACGCCCGCCGAGGCGGTCTTGAGGAAATCACGACGCTTCACGGAAGGTCCTCCTTTGTGCCTTGAGTCAGGCTTCTGTCGTTATCCGGCGCAACCGTTTATCGCGGCGGCACCATCCAGTACACCAATTGCGGGAAGAAATACACCGCCAGCAACGCCAACAGCTGGATGACGATGAACGGGATCACGCCGCGGTAGATCTCGGCGGTGGTCACCGTCGGCGGCGCGACGCCGCGCAGGAAGAACAGGGCGAAACCGAACGGCGGCGTCAGGAACGAGGTCTGCAGGTTCATCGCCACCATGATGCCGAACCAGAGCGGATCGATATCGAGCGCGCCCAGCGCCGACGCGAACAACGGCAGCACGATGAAAGCGATCTCGAAGAAGTCGATGAAGAACCCCAGCACGAAGATCGCCAGGTGCGCCAGCAGCAGGAAGCCGAGCTCGCCGCCGGGCAGATTGGTGAGCAGCTCCTCGACCCACATGTCGCCGTTGAAGCCGCGGAACACCAAGGTGAAGGCGCGCGAACCCACCAGCACCATCAGCACCATGGTGGTCTGGCGCAGCGTGCTGTCCAGGGTCTCGACCAGGTTCTTCCAGGTGAGGCGGCGGTTGAGCAACGCCAGCACCGCAGCGCCGATCGCGCCGACCGCGCCGGCCTCGGTGGGCGTAGCCACGCCGGCGAAGATCGACCCCAGCACCAGCAGGATCAGCAGCAGCGGCGGCACCATCCCCAGCAGCACGCGCCGGATCAGCACGCCCCAGTCCGCCGGACGCTCAGCCATCGGCAGCGCCGGCGCAACCGATGGCTTCAGGAAGGCCAGCACCAGCGCGTACAGGGCGTACATGCCGGCCAGTATCAGTCCCGGGATCAGGGCGCCGCGGAACATGTCGCCAACTGAGGTCGACAACTGGTCGGCCAGCACGATCAGCACGATGCTGGGCGGGATGATCTGCCCGAGCGTGCCGGAGGCGGCGATGACACCGCTGGAGAAGGTCGCCGAGTAGCCGTAGCGCAGCATCACCGGCAGGGAGATCAGGCCCATCGCCACCACCGTGGCGCCGACCACGCCGGTGGCGGCGGCCAGCAGCGTGCCCACCGCCACCACCGCGATCGCCATGCCGCCGCGCACCCGGCCGAACAGCTGGCTCATGGTCTTGAGCAGATCCTCGGCCAGGCCGGAGCGCTCCAGCAGGTTGCCCATGAACACGAAGTACGGCACCGCCAGCAGGGTGTAGTTCTCCATGGTGGAGAAAATGCCCTGCGGCAGCGCCTGCAGCAGCGACAGGCCGAAGAAATCGAACGCCAGGCCGATTGGGATGAACAGCAGCGCCGCGCCGGCGAGAGCGAAGGCGACCGGATAACCGGAAAAAATCAGCACCAGCAGGGTCAGGAACATCCCCGCCGCGAACCAGGTCTCGCTCATAGCGCGCCTTCTCCCTGCCCTTCGGTCACCTCATGGACCTGTTGGCGGTGACCGGTGAGCACGGCCACGCATTTGATCAGCTGCGACAGCCCCTGCAGCAACAGCAGCGCGAAGGCGGCAGGCACCACCAGCTTGATCGGATAGCGAGCCAGGCCGCCTGGATTGGGCGAGGCCTCCTTCACCTGCCAGGAGATGCTCACCCAATCGAGCGAGAACCACAGCACGATCGCGCAGAACGGCAGCAGGAACAGCACCGTGCCCAGCAGCTCGATCCAGGTCTGGGCGCGGACCGACAGTCGGCCGGCGATGATGTCTACCCGCACGTGGGCGTTATGGCGCAGGCCGTAGGCGGCGCCGAGCAGGAACATGGCGCCGAACAGATACCACTGGATGTCGAGATAGGCATTGGAGCTCAGATTGCGCCCCAGGTAGCTGCCGATATAACGGACAGCGGCGTTGTAAACGCCGAACAGGATCATCACCAAGCCTAGCCAGTACATGATCCGGCCGACCTGTTGGGTCAGCCAGTCGATCACCCCAGCCACCTTCAGCAGCGAGTTCATGAAATTCCTCTGGGCTGGCGCCGGTGCGCGGCAGCACAAAATATCGTTATATTTTGCCTTTTCGGCGGCGCGGAAGCATAGCACGCGCCTGGCCGTATCTTCCTCCCGGCCGAACCTGCGGCGGCGACACCCTAGAGCCTAGTCCACTCGGCACGCGCGCAACAAATGTTCCGTTGCATGCCCGCCGATCCTGGGTACAGAATGGTTAGCTCTGATAATTATTAAGAACTGCGGGGGAGATTCGATGACTACGACGGCCGCACTCGCGTCCGCCCTAGGGCGTGCGCTGTCCGGACGCGGCATCGGCGTCGGCATCGCGGCGGCGATCCTGCTCGTCGCCGGTTGCGGCAAAGACACGACCAGCGGCCAGCAGCCCGCCGCGGCACCGCCGCCGCAGGTAGCGGTGGTCGAGGTCGTACCGCAAACCGTCACGCTGGAGCGAATCTACCCGGGCCGCGCGCAGGCGGCGGACGACGTGGAAGTGCGCGCCCGGGTGCAAGGCATCCTGCTCAAGCGCCATTACACCGAGGGCAGCCGGGTCAAGGCGGGCACGCTGCTGTTCGAGATCGATCCGGCGCCGTTCGAGGCCAAGGTGGCGCAAGCCGAGGCCGAACTCGCCCGGGCCCAGGCGCAGTTGCGGCAGGCCGAGCGGGAGTGGGTTCGAACCTCGGCGCTGTTCCAGGACAACGCGGTCAGCGCCCGCCAGCGCGACGAAGCGCTCTCGGCCTACGAGCTGGCCCAGGCCAACGTCGCCACCGCCGAAGCGGTGCTACGCGACGCGCGCATCCAGCTCGGCTACACCAAGGTCACCGCCCCGATCGACGGTTTCACCGGCCTGCGCGAGGTGTCCGAAGGCAACCTGGTGCAGCCCGGCACCCTGCTCACCACCATCCGTCAGCTCGACCCGCTGCACGTGCTGTTCTCGATGCCGGAAGCCGACGCCGTCGCCCAGCGCCGGCACGGCGCCGGCGCCGCGCAGCTGCCGGCGACCCTGCTGCTGCCGACCGGCGCCGCCTATGACAAGCCGGGCAAGATCGACTTCACTGCCACCGCCATCGACCCGCGCACCAGCACGGTCCAGGCCCGCGCGGTGTTCGCCAATCCGAAGGGCTTGCTGCTGCCGGGACAGTTCGTGCGGGTGGCGGTCGGCGGGCTGGAGGTGCCCGACAGCATCGTGGTGCCGCCCAAGGCGATCGCCCAGGGCCCGCAGGGTCCGGCGGTGTACGTGGTGGACGAGCAGAACGTCGCGCAGCTGCGCCCGGTCAAGCTCGGTCCGCTGGTGCCTCAGGGCCAGGTGATCGACGAGGGCTTGGTGGGCGGCGAGCGGGTGATCGTCGATGGCCTGGTGCGCGTGCGCGCCGGCAATCCGGTGAAGCCCGTGCCGCTTGCCGCCCAGGCTGACGCCGGAGCCGGGCAATGATCTCCAAGTTCTTCATCGACCGGCCGGTCTTCGCCAGCGTCCTGTCGATCGTCATCGTCCTGGCCGGCCTGGCGTCGCTGTATGCGCTGCCGGTGGAGCAGTACCCGCAGATCGTGCCGCCCGAAGTGGTGGTGCAGGCCAATTATCCCGGCGCCAGCGCCCAGACCATCGCCGACACGGTGGCCGCGCCCATCGAGCAGCAGATCAACGGCGTCGAGAACATGATCTACATGCGCTCGGCCAGCTCCGACGCCGGCTACATGCGGCTGTCGGTGTACTTCGACATCGGCACCGACCCCGACCAGGCCACCATCAACGTCAACAACCGCGTGCAGGCGGCGCTCTCCAAGCTACCGGAGATCGTGCGCCAGCAGGGCGTGACCGTGCAGAAGCGGTCCAGCTCCATCCTGGCGCTGGTGACGCTCTACTCCCCGGACGGCCGCTACGACCGGCTGTTCATGAATAACTACGCCCTGCTCTACGTCATCGACCAGCTCAAGCGCACACCGGGCGTAGGCGATGCCTCGCTGTTCGGCCAGACCGACTATTCCATGCGCGTCTGGCTCAAGCCGGACAAGCTGGCCGAATACGGCCTGACGCCGAGCGACGTGGCGGCGGCGCTGCGCGAGCAGAACATCCAGCCGGCGGTCGGCGCCATGGGCGCCGAGCCGAGCACCGGCAACGTGCCGTTCACCTACACCGTCACCACCGACGGCCGCTTCAACCGGCCCGAGCAGTTCGAGCAGATCATCCTGCGCGCCAACCCCGACGGCTCGGCGCTGCGGCTGCGCGACGTCGCCCGCATCGAGCTGGGCGCGCAGCGCTACACCTTCACCGCCACGTTCAACGGCCGGCCGACGGTGCCGATCGCCATCTACCTGCAGCCCGGCGCCAACGCCCTGGACACCACCGAGGCGGTGCTGGAGCAGATGAAGATCATCGCCTCGCGCTTCCCGGAGGGCCTGGCCTACGACGTACCCTACAACACCACCAAGTTCGTGAAGGTATCGGTTCGGGAGGTGATCAAGACCTTCATCGAGGCGCTGGTGCTGGTGGTGGTGGTGGTCTACCTGTTCCTGCAGAACTGGCGCGCCACCCTCATCCCGCTGCTGGCCGTGCCGGTGTCGCTGGTGGGCACCTTCGCCGGCATGTATTTGCTCGGCTTCTCGATCAACCTGCTCACGCTGTTCGGCATGATCCTGGCAATTGGCATCGTGGTGGACGACGCCATCGTGGTGCTGGAGAACGTCGAGCGCATCATGACCGAGGAGAAGCTGCCGCCGCGGGCGGCGGCGATCAAAGCCATGCAGGAGGTCACCGGCCCGGTGATCGCCATCGTGCTGGTGCTGGCGGCGGTGTTCATCCCGGTCGGCTTCCTCGGCGGCCTGACCGGCGTGATGTACAAGCAGTTCGCCATCACCATCGCGGTGTCAGTGATCATCTCCGGCATCGTCGCGCTCACACTCACCCCGGCGCTGTGCGCGCTGATGCTCAAGCCCACCCACAAGGAGCCGCTGGCGCCGTTCCGTGCCTTCAACCGGCTGTTCGAGCGCCTAACCAGCGGCTACCTGGCCAGCGTGCGCGTCCTGCTCAAGCGCGCGGCGCTGGGGCTGGTGCTGTTCGCCGGTCTGATCGGACTGACCGTGGTGCTGTTCCAGCGAGTGCCCGGCAGCCTGGTGCCGAACGAGGACCAGGGCTACGTGGTGGCGGTTACGCAGCTGCCGGCCGCCGCCGCCCTGGGCCGCACCCAGGTGGCGATGGACAAGCTCACCCAGCAGCTGGTGAACGACCCGCTGGTGCACGGTATGGTCAGCTTCGCAGGCTGGGATCTGCTCGCCGGCGGCCTCAAGACCAACGGCGGCGCCTCCTTCATCACCCTCGCCGACTGGAAGGAGCGCACCGGACCGGGCCAGGACTCGACCTCGTTCGTCAACAAGATCATGGCGATCGGCGCCGGCATCCCGGAGGCCAACGTGATCGCCTTCAACCCGCCGCCGATCCAGGGCATGTCCACTACCGGCGGTTTCGAGGCCTACCTGCAGAGCCGCACCGCCGCCCCTCCGCAGGAGATCGAGGCCGCGGCCCTCAAGCTGGTGGAAGCCGCCAACAAACGGCCCGAGCTGGCCGGCGTGCGCACCACGATGATGACCCAGATCCCGCAGTACCGCATGGACGTGGACCGGGAGAAGGCGCGTGCCCTGGGCGTGCCGGTCAACACCATCTTCGACGCGATGCAGGCCACCTTCGGCGCTCTGTACGTCAACGACTTCACGCTGTTCGGCCGTAACTTCCAGGTCAACCTGCAGTCCGAGGCCGAGTTCCGCGAGACGCCGGACAACCTGCGCGACGTGTTCGTGCGCTCCAACAGCGGCGAGATGATCCCGCTCGCCAACCTGGTGAGCGTCGAGCGCATCGCCGGCCCCGACCTGATCGAGCGCTTCAACATCTTCCCCTCGGCCAAGATCATGGGCGGGCCGGCGCCGGGCTACAGCTCCGGCCAGGCGATCGCCGCCATGGAGGAAGTGGCCCGCGAGGTGCTGGGCATCGACTACCAGCTCGGCTGGATCGGCTCGGCCTACCAGGAGAAGGAAGCCGGCGGCACCGGCGCGGTCGCCTTCGTGTTCGGCATCCTCATGGTGTTCCTGATCCTGGCGGCGCAGTACGAGCGCTGGTCGCTGCCGCTGGCGGTGGTGACGGCGGTGCCGTTCGCGCTGTTCGGCGCCATCCTCGCCATCTGGTTGCGCGGCCTGACCATCGACCTGTACTTCCAGATCGGCCTGCTGGTGCTGATCGGCCTGGCCTCGAAGAACGCCATCCTGATCGTCGAGTTCGCCGTGCTCGCCCGCGAACAGGGCGCGTCGGTATGGGAAGCGGCGATACAGGCGGCGCGGCTGCGCTTCCGTCCGATCGTCATGACCTCGCTGGCCTTCATCCTGGGCGTGGTGCCGCTGGCCATCTCCACCGGCGCCGGCGCCGCCAGCCGTCACTCGATCGGCACCGGCGTGATCGGCGGCATGCTGGCCGCGACGGTGCTGGCGATCATCTTCGTGCCCCTGTTCTACCGGCTGATCGAGGAGATCAGCGAACGGCTCGGCGCGCGCCGCCGCGCGGAGCTCCCCCAGACCGAGGAGGCGGCGGACCATGGTTAAGCGGCTGCCCCTGACCTTGTTCACCGCCCTGCTCGCGGGCTGCGCGCTCGGCCCGGACTATCAGCGTCCCGCCGAGGAGCTGCCGACTCAGTGGCCGGCGGCGGTCACCCAAGCCATGACCGCCCAGACCGACTGGGCCGAGTGGTGGAAGCGCTACCAGGACCCGGTGCTGGACCGGCTGGTGGCCGAGGCGCTGGCCAACAATCTGGACGTGCGCATCGCCGCCGCCAACATCGCGCAGGCGCGCGCCGCCCTCGGCCTGAGCGAGGCGCAGCGCTACCCCACGCTCGCGGTGCAGGCCGACGCCGCCCGCGGCGAGGGCACCAGCGAGCTCCTCGGCGGCTCCGGCAGTCCGGCCAACACCTTCCGCATCGCCGGCACACTCAACTACGAGATCGACCTGTGGGGCCGGCTGTCGCGCGCTACCGAAGCGGCGCGGGCGCAGCTGCTGCAGGTCTCGTTCGCCGCCGACGCCATCCGCCTGGCGCTGGTCACCGATGTGGTGGTCGGCTACTTCGACCTGCGCGCCGTGCAGCAGCAGATCCGCACCACCACGGCGACCATCGAGTCGCGGCGCGAGGCCTACCGTCTGGAGCAGTCGCGGGTGCGCAACGGCGCCTCCACCGAGCTGACCCTGCGCCAGACCGAGGCCGAGCTGGCGCGCGCCGAGGCGCAACTGCCGCTGCTGCAGCGCCAGGAGGCGCAGCTGCGCCGGGCGTTGGCCCGGCTCACCGGCGCCGGCGCGGCGGCGCTGCTCGATCCGCCGCCGCTGCCGGAAGGCGAGCTGTCGACGCTGAACTTCAGCACCGAGCTGCCCGAGCGTCTGCCCTCCGCCTTGCTGGAGCGGCGTCCCGACATCCGCGCTGCCGAGGCGGCGCTGATCGCCGCCAACGCCAACGTCGGCGTGGCGCGCGCCGCGTTCTTCCCGCAACTGAACCTGGCCGGCACGCTCGGCACCGGCGCCCGCGAGGTCGGCGATCTGTTCTCCGGACCGGCCACGCTCTGGCAGATCGGCGGTTCGGTGTTCGCCTCGGTGCTCGACTTCGGCCGGCGACGGGCGGTGCTGGAATCGGCGCAGGCGGCCCGCGACGCCGCCGAGCTGCAGTACCGCGCCACGGTGCGCGACGCCTTCCGCGACGTCGGCAACGCCTGGACCCTGCTGGAAACCGCCAACCGGCGCCTGACCGCGCTCAACCGCCAGGTGGAAGCGCTGGAAGCGGCGGTGCGGCTGGCCGAGCGCCGCTATCAGATTGGCTACGCACCGTTCCTGGATCTGCTCGACGCCCGGCGCGCCCTGTTCGACGCCCAGCTAGCGCAGATCGAGGCGGCGCGCGACCGCCTCGCCGCCACCGCCACGCTGTTCAAGGCCCTGGGCGGCGGCTGGGGGCCGGAAGCGGCGGAGTACGCCCGCGCTGGCGAGTGAGCGCGCTTCTTGCGCGCCTCACCCTATTTCCGGGGAGAGGCAAGCCGGCTAGACGTGAAGGCTCTGCGCGGCCAAGGTCCAGCGCGCCTGCTCCTCAAGACTAACGTGTCGTGCTTCGCGATTTGCTCACCCCCTCTCCCTGGCGGCCCCCTCGCTACGTTCTCCCCCGCGAGGGGGGAGGGAACGTCTGGGGTAATCGTCCTGCTTAGGCCCGGCTACGGCACATCGACCAGGCATCCGCGGTTAACCGCTCACGCTCGGTAGCGGTGCACGCGCAATAGCCCCCTGGCGGGAAAAGGAACGCAAGACTAGCGGCGGCCATTCGGCCTGCCGGCTACAGCCCGGCGAACGGATCCACCGGCTCGCGCAGCGGCAAGGCGCGCAGCTCCACGCCGTCGGCGGCGGCGCGCGCGGCGAGGAACGTCATGGTGCGAGCGAGGTCGTCGAGCAGATAGGGCAAAGGCAGCAGCGGCTCGTCGAGCGGCCGGGTGAAATCGTCCCAGTGGATGGGCAGCACCCGGCGCGCGCCGACCGCTCGCACCACCTCGTCCCAATAGGCCTGGCGGTAGGCGTCGTCCTCCTTGCCCAGCGCGCCCACGCCGAGAAACACCACGTCGGCGCGGCGGCCGTTCAGCGCGCCCTCCACGTACCCGGCGCTGGCCTGTACCAGCGCCGCCCTGCCCTCGCGCTCGACCAGCAGCGCGTAACTGTCGCCCTCCCGGTAATCGCTGATCCAGGCCGGCGGCCGCAGCGGCCGGTCGATCGCGCCACCGAGGCGCGCCGACACCGGGCTGTGCGCCGAGCGTAGCAAGGTGACCGTGAATCGTCCGAAGCGCAGCCGCTCGCCGTCCTGGACCACGCGGATGCGCTGCTCCGCCAGCCCCCAGCCGCGGCCGACGTTGGCGGTCGACTCCGAGCCGACCAGCAGCGCCCCGGTGCGCAGCGCCACTTCCGGGGCGTCCATGGCGTGGTCGTAGTGCGAGTGCAGCACGATCACCGCCGCCAGCCGCTCGATGCCGCTCTTGCGCAGCTCGCGCGCGATCCGCTCGCGGTCCGGCGCCACCTTGGCGAGCAGCCGCGGCCAGGGACCGGGGCGGGAGAAGAACCCGTCGGTGAGAATAGCGGTCTCGCCGTCCTCGAACAGCAGGGTCGACACGCCCAGGAAGCGCACCCGCAGCACACCAGGCACGGCCGGCGCCGGCGGCAGCGGCTGCCCGGTGTAGAGATCCGGATCGGGCCGGTGCGTCAGCTGCCAGCCGATCCAGCCGCCGCTCAGCGCCAGCAACACCGCCGCCACGGCGATCGCGCGCAGCACGTAACGCATGTCCCGCATCCCTCCCGGCAAACCCATGGTCGCCGCCCAGTGTAGCGGCGCGCGCCGGCAGGCGACGACATCGGCCCGCTTTCCCTATACTGCGGGCCACGGCACGGCCGGGCGGCAGCGCCGCGGGCCATGCGACCCGGCATAACGAACACCAATCGATCGAGGAGAGTAGCGATGAAGATCAGTCTGGAAGGACGTGTAGCGATCGTGACCGGCGCCGGCGGCGGCCTGGGACGCTGTCACGCGCTGGCATTGGCCGCCCGCGGCGCCAAGGTGGTGGTCAATGACCTGGGCGACGAAGCCGGCAATCCCTCGGCGGCGGCCCTGGCGGTGGTGGAGGAGATCCGCGCCAAGGGTGGCGAGGCGATCGCCGACGGCGCCTCGGTCACCGACTTCCCGGCGGTCGAGCGCATGGTGGCGCGCGCCATGGATGCCTGGGGCCGGGTCGACATCCTGATCAACAACGCCGGCATCCTGCGCGACAAGACCTTCGCCAAGATGTCGCTCGACGACTTCCGGCTGGTGATGGACGTGCACCTGATGGGTTCCGTGCACTGCACCAAGGCGGTGTGGGACATCATGAAGCAGCAGAACTACGGCCGCATCGTGATGACCACCTCCTCCTCCGGCCTGTACGGCAACTTCGGCCAGTCCAACTACGGCGCCGCCAAACTGGCGCTGGTCGGCCTGATGCAGACGCTGGCGCTGGAAGGCGCGAAGTACAACATCCGGGTCAACAGCCTGGCGCCCACCGCCGCCACCCGCATGACCGAGGGCCTGCTGCCCGAGGAGGTGCTGCGCCAGCTCACGCCCGAGAGCGTCTCCCCCGGCGTGGTGTTCCTGGCCTCCGAGAACGCGCCCACCCGCACCATCCTGTGCGCCGGCGCCGGCTCCTTCGAGACCGCCCACATCACGCTCACCCGCGGCGTGTTCATCGGCCACGGCGATGACGCTCCCGAGCAGATCGCCGCGCGCTTCGCCGAGATCAGCGACCGCACCGACGACATGGTGCCGGGTTCCGGCGCGGTGCAGGGCGCCACCGAGATCGCCAACGCGCAGAAGGGGCGCTAACGCGAAAAGCGCGGCCGCGGGAAGAACGTTCGTTCCTCCCGCGGGTCTAAAAAGCGGACACGTGGCCGGCACATAGGACGTCGGCTGCGTTCGCTCGCCGAAACCGGCGCCATCGTTCGTTACGAAAGGGAGTCTCGTCGCGTGAAACCGCTGCCTCTCGCCCTAAGAGCCTTCGTCTGCGCGCTGGCGATGCTGGCCGTCGCCGCGCCGGCCCAGGCGCTGCCGGTCAAGTTCGTCGCCAATTACCTGGCGACGGCGCGCGGCATGACGGTGGGCCAGGCCAAGCTGCAGCTGGAGCGCAGCGGCGACAGCTATCTCTACCGATCCACCATCCAGGCCACCGGGCTGGCCAAGCTGCTGTTCTCCGGCAACATCCTGGAAACCAGCAGCGGCACCTTGAACAGCAATGGGCTGCGCCCGGCCCGCTACGACTATCAGCGCACCGGCTCCGGCGAGCGCGAGGACAAGATCCGCTTCGCCGCCAACGGCGAGGAATCGCTCCTGCACTACAAGGGCACCACGCGCCAGGCCGAGCTGCCGGCCGAAGCGCTCGACCCGCTGTCCCTGCACATCGCGCTGATGAACGACGTCGCCGCGGGCAAGCAGCGTATGCGCTACCTGGTGGCCGAGCCGCGGCGGCTGAAGGCCTACGAGGTGGTAGTGACGGGCCGCGAGCGCATCCGCACCGGCAGCGGCACGATCGACGCCGTGCGCGTCGACGTGGTCGGCAGCCTCAAGCTGACGCCCGGCCAGGACGTCGTCCTCGACCAGCTGGACATCCCGGCGGCGGCAGGCGGTGTGCAGACCAGCTTCTGGCTCGCGCCGGACCTGGACTATCTGATGGTCCGCATCCGCCATGTCGACCATGACGAAGGATCGATCGGCATCGAGCTGCAGGGTGTCGAGGTGCTGCAAACGGCGGATACGCTGAGCTGAGGCACTCCTCGCGCGCTGGACATGGACCGCCGCCCTGTGTCCTCATCGAACGGGGATAGGCGGGCGCGGAGGCGGCGATGGGGTTCAGCTTTACCAAGAAAGAATCGGCGGCCGACGGTATCCGCCGCATGGCGCTGGAGCGGATCGACTCGGCGGTGGCCGCGCTGCGCGCCGAGGACGACGCGGTGGCCGAAGGCGTGCACGACGCCCGCAAGCGCTGCAAGCAAATCCGAGCGATCCTGCGCCTGGTCCGGGGCGCGCTGGGCGACGACTACGCGGCCGAGAACATCCGCTATCGCGACTACGCTCGCCAGTTGTCCGCGGCGCGCGATGCCCAGGTGCTGCTGGAGACCCTGGCGCGGCTAGGCGGCGACCTCGACCTGATCGCCCCCGTGCGCCGGGCGCTGACCACGCGCCGCGACCGCTTGGCCGAGACCGCGCTGACCACCGAGCGGCGCGCGCGGCTGGCCGCTGAGCTGGAAGCCGATCGGTCGCGGGTAGCGGCCTGGCCGTTGCGCGGTGAAGGCTTCGAAGTGCTCGGCGACGGCCTGCTGCGCGGCTACAAACGCGCGCGCCGGGCCATGAAGCGGGCATACCGCAGCGGCGACGACGGCGACTTCCACGAGTGGCGCAAGCAGGTGAAATACCATTGGTACCACATCCGCATGCTGGCGCCGAGCTGGCCGGCCGTGCTCGAGGCGCGCGCGGCGGAACTCAAGCGGCTGGCCGACTGGCTGGGCGAGGACCACGACCTGGCGGTGCTACGCGCCACCCTCGCCGCCGACCCGGACGGCTTCGGCAGCGACACGGCGATCGAACCGCTGCTGGCGCGCGCCGCTCGCCGCCAGCGGCGGCTGCGGGCCGATGCGCGCCGCCTGGGGAGGAAACTCTACGCCGAACGTGGGGATGACTTCCTGCGGCGCATGAGCGCCTACTGGGAGGCCTGGCGAGGTTGACCGCGCCAGCAGGAGGCGCTGGCTACAGATAGGCTGCCCGCACATCCAGACTGGAGCGGACACCGAGGGCGTCGAAATTCTCCGCCAGCCAGCGATCGGCGCAGGCCCGGCCGGCGTCCCTGAGGTACTCCAGGAACTCACGCTCGGCGTTGCCCTTGCTGACCACGCCGAGCGACGCCATGGCCTGTTCGTCGCCGATCCGGTGCAGGCGGATGTTGCGATAGCGGGACGCGAACGGCTCCTTGAGGGCATCCTCCTCCAGCAGTTTCTGCACGAACGCCACGGCGCGCATCTCGTGCATGAGCGAGGAGTTGAACGCGATCTCGTTGACCCGGTTGTCGATTTCGAAGGCGGTGCGCGGCACCGCCTCGCGCACCACGGGATTGATCGGCACCAGCACCACGTCGGCGCTGCTGGCCTCGTAAATCAGCGGCCAGATCGCCGGATTGCCCATGTAGCCGCCGTCCCAGTACGCCTCGCCGTCGATCTCCACCGCCTGGTACAGGTGCGGTATGCAGGCCGAGGCCAGCAGCGCGTCCACCGTCAGCTCGTGACGGTGGAACACGCGCGGCCGGCCGGTGCGCACGTTGGTGGCGGTCACGAACACTTTCGGCGTCTCGCAGGCGCGCACCGCCTCGATATCGATCTGCTGCGCCAGCAGCAGGCGCAGCGGCTGCAGGTTCAAGGGATTGGTCTGGTAGGGCGAGAAAGCGCGGCTGACCACGTTCAGCCAGAAATCCACCGGCGAGAAGTCGATGTTCCACTGCCCGGTCAAGCAGTGCAGCGGCGTGCGCCGGATGGGGCTGAGCATCGCGTAGGCGCTGGTGGTGAGCCAAAAGCGCTCGAGCGCACGCCGCGCGCCCTCGGCGCCGCCGGCGGCATAACCGGCGGCCAAGGCCGCAGCGTTCATGGCGCCAGCGCTGGTGCCGCTGATCGCCTCGATGACGAGGCGCGGCTCTTCGAGCAGGCGATCGAGCACGCCCCAGGTGAACGCGCCGTGGGCGCCGCCGCCCTGCAGGGCGAGGCTGATCCGGCGTGGGGTATTGTCGTTGCCCGAATCGCTCAAGTGCTCATCCTCGCCCGGCTGTCCAGGTTTTGACTAAGTATGGCGTCGAGCAGGGGAGCCACGCCAGCGGCGATAACGAAACGGCCGGCCCGAAGGCCGGCCGTGAGCACCGCGGCCGCTGCCGCGAGGATGATCAGGCGATCTGGATCTTGCGCCGCTTGGCGGCCTCCAGCTTGGGCATGACCAGCTCCAGCACGCCATCGCGCAGCGTCGCCCGCGCCTTCTCGGTGTCCACCACGCTGGGCAGCGCCACCGTGCGGACGAATTCGCCGCGGGCGATCTCGCACCGGTAGTAGTCGCCCTGCTGCTCGTCGGACTCGTGGACCACATTGCCGCGCAGCGTGACGCTGTTCTCGTCGACCGAGACCTCCAGATCCTCCTTGCGGATGCCAGGAACCTCGGCGCGCAACACCAGCTCGTTGTCACGCTCGATCAGATCGATCCGCGGCATCGGCGCCTGCGCCTCCATCAGACCGCGCGCCACCGGGCCTAGGCCCAGGCGGAACATGGAGCGGGGCAGCAGCTCGTCGAACAGCCGGTCGATCTCATCGAAAGCGCTCAACACCGGCATGGTCCGGGCCCGCTGCAGCGAGGCAGCCGGCCGGCTTACCCGCCGTTCATCGCCTTCATGAACTCTGAGTGCCTGTGCCATGGTGTACCCCCTTTGTAATGCTTGGATATTCACCACAACAGCCCTCCAGGGCTCTCACTTCCTTTGACGGCTGGAGGCCGCAAAAGTTCTCTCGCGCAGGACTCAAAGCATTCAACGGAAACAATGCGTTACAAAGAAATCCTGTGCTCCGCAGACCCCGCCCGGCGCGCCGACGCGGCTTCCGGCCGACGCCACCAATCGACCCCGAATTCGAAGGCGATGATCGCCGGCACGTCGATGTCATAGAGCGCCGGATTGACCGCGCGGCGGATGTACAGCGCCGAGCCGCCGGCCGCGGTTTCGGGCACGGCGGCGAGATTGAGCAACAGGCGCTTCTGATAGAACTCGCCATCGGGCGTGCGCACCATCAGCACGGTCGGCTTCAGGCGGTTCTCCAGCTGGCTGTCGATGACCACGCCCAGCGCGCCGTTGTTCAGCTCCACCACCGTGCCGACCGGGAAGATCCCCAGGCAGTGGATGAAAGCCTGCACCAGCTCGGCGCCGACGGTGCCCTCGCGGGCGTTGTACATCGCCTGCAGCACCTGATCGGGCGGCTGGGCGCGCCGGTAGCTGCGCTCGCTGGTCATGGCGTCGTAGGTGTCGGCGAGGTGGACGATGCGCACATGGTCGGGGATGTTCTTCGGTCCCAAGCCCCACGGATAGCCCTTGCCGTCGATGCGCTCATGGTGCATGAGGATGATCTCGCGCACTTCGCGCGGCAGGCTGCGGTCTTCGAACACCAGCTCCACGCCCTCGACCGGATGACGCTTCACCAAGGCCCACTCCTCCGGGCTGAGCGGACCGGGCTTTCTCAGCAGCGCCTCCGGCAGCTTAGCCTTGCCGATGTCGTGCAGCAGCCCGCCCATGCCGATGTGCTCGACCTGCTCCTCGGGCAGGCTCAGGTATAGCGCGAACAGCGTGGCCAACACGCAGACGTTGAAGGCGTGCGCCGCCGCTTGGCTGTCGGCGTCGGCCAGCCTAGTCAGCCAGAGCGCCGCCGAGCTGTTCTGCGCCACTTGCGCGGCGATGCTCCGCACCAGCGGCTTGGCCTCCTCCCAGTCCGGCGCCCGGCCCAGGCGCACGTCAGCGAATACCCGGTCCACATAGGCCATGGCGGTATCGCGATCGGTGAGCGCCGGGCGCGCGCGCTGCACGAAGCGGTGCTTGCTCGGATAGCGCTCGATCAGCGGCTCGGCGCCGGCTTCGGGATCGGCGGCTTCCAGCACACCGCCGGCGCTGGCGAACTCGACCGCCAGTGCGGTGTAAGCGGAGGGCCGACAGCGCAACTCCTCCACGTACACGTAGCTGCAGTACTGCTGGAGAATCCTCAGCTCTTCGTCGTTTTGGATTTCGAAGCCCTGGAACATGACCGGGACTTCTTCCCAGGGACGGTCCAGTTCGGCGACGTAGAGGCCATGCCGCAGCATGTCCACCGGCACCCGGACCAGATAACGCGAGAGGCTCATAACTTATTGTTCCGCTATAGAAAGCCCAGCCGGACGAACCCATCGGGCCGCGCAGCGTTCACGGGCAAGTGTCGGCCAAGCGAAGCCTTCCGCACCGCGAACGAAGTCCCACTAACGGCATATTCCGTCAGCGGCCCGCACATCGCGCCGTCCCCTCGCGCGATCGCCGCAAGGCCTAGCTTGACGAACCCCTCTGCGGATGGCCAGACACGCCGCCCAGGACAAGCCCTAAGGCGTCGTCCGCGGGCGGGAATCATGGAAAATGACGGCTGGCCGCTACTCCAGGCCGCGGACGCCGTGGGCGTCGATCCGCGGCAGCTGCCAGCCGTAGCGCACCGCCAGCATGCGGAAGGTAAAGCCGATCATCAGCGCCAGAATCGACGCGACATCGGCGGACACGTGCAGCCGCTGCAGGCCGACGTAGATCACGCCGGTAGCGATCGCCACCGTGGCGTACAGCTCCCGGCTCAGCACCAGCGGAATCTCGTTGCATAACAGGTCGCGGAGCACGCCGCCGAACACGCCGGTGATCATACCGGCGAGCACCACGATGACCGGATTCAGCCCCATGCCCAGCGCCACGTCGCAACCGATCACCACGAATGCCACCAGCCCCAGGCCGTCGACGATCAGGAACGCGCGCCGCAGCCGGTGCAGATGGCGCGCGACCAGCGCCGCCAGCAGCGCCGCGCCGCCGGTGAACGCCAGGTATTCGGGATGGGCGATCCAGCCCACCGGGTAGTGGCCGAGCAGCATGTCCCGCACCGTGCCCCCGCCCAGCGCGGTGACGATGCCGACCAAGCAGATGCCGAACAGATCCATGCCGCGCCGCATGCCCATGATGGCGCCGGACATCGCCTCGGCGATGATCGCGATCACGTAGAGGATGTGCAGCAGGGTCACGTGGTACCGGCCTCGTCCGACGCTGAAGCGAGGCGCGGATTATCGGCGACGACGGCGGTGGTATTGAATATGGCTAAGTAAATTTCGACTATCCTAAATATTATTTAAGGTTGGACCGACCGGATGAATCTCGATCCCAAACAGACCGAAGCGTTCCGCTGGGTGATCGAAACCGGCAGCTTCGAGCAGGCCGCGCAGCGCCTGCACCTCACCCCGGCCGCGGTGTCGCTGCGGGTGCGGTCGTTGGAGAGCGCGCTCGGCAACGCGCTGGTGGTGCGCAGTCGGCCCTGCCGCCCCACGCCCACCGGCCAGCGCCTGCTGCAATACCTGCGCCGCGCCGCGCTGCTGGAGGAGGATCTGTTGGCCGACCTGGCGGTGCAGGAGGACGCGCCGCTGACGGTGGTGGCGGCGATCAACGCCGACAGCCTCGGCACCTGGTTCTTCCCGGCGCTGGCGCAAGTGCTGATCCGCGAGCGCGTGCTGCTCGACCTGGTGGTGGAGGACCAGGACCACACCTACCAGCTGCTGGAGTCGGGGCTGGCGATCGGCTGCGTCAGCACCCAGCCCAAGCCGATGCGCGGCTGCACCGCCGCGCCGCTCGGCAGCATGCGCTACCGGCTGGTGGCCGCGGCCGGCTTCAAGGAGCGCTATTTCCCGCAAGGGCTCAACCGCAGCGCGGCGCGCGTCGCCCCGGTGGTAGCCTACACGCGCAAGGACGCCCTGCAGTCATCGTTCCTGCTGCGGCACTTCGGGCTGCCGGAAGGCGCCTATCCCTGCCACTACGTGCCGGGCATGGAGGCGCATTTCGCGGCGATCCGCTACGGCCTGGGCTACGGCATGGTGCCGGAGCTGCTGCTGGGCGAGGCGCTCGCCCAGGGCGAGGTGGTCGACTTGGCGCCGCACGCGCCGCTGGACATCGCCCTGTACTGGCACACCTGGACGGTGCAGTCGCCGCGCATGGAGCAGCTCTCGAGGCAGATCCTCGAAGCCGCCCCGAAGATCCTGGCGCCGCCGCAAGCGGTGCAGGCCTGACGGTCCCGCCCTACTTGCGGGTCTGGCCGACCGGCAGCGCCGCGGCCCGCTCCCAGTCGCCCGAGGCGAACCAAGGGTCGCCTTGCAGGTAGGCGCGCAGCATCGGCAGGCTGTCGAAACCCCAGATGAGCTTGTCGTCCACCTCGTAGGTCGGCACGCCGAACACGCCGCGCGCCAGCGCCGCGTCGGTGTTGGCCTTGAGCTCCGCCTTCACGGCGTCGTCGGTGGGGGCGCGCCACGGCTGCAACCGCTCGCGCAGGATGTCCAGCTGCTGCGGATCGGCGGCGTCGGCGCCGCTGCGCCAGACCTGGCGGAACACCGCCTCCGCCACCTCGCGCTCGATCAGCCCATCCCGGCCGCAGGCGAGCGCCAGGCGCAGCGCGCCCAACGGATTGAACGGATGGGCCGCCGGCAGCCGCAGCGGAACGCCGTGGCTGTGCGCCAGCCACAGCACCTGCCGATAGGTCCAGTCGCGCTTGGGCGCGATCTCGGCCGGACCGAGCTGGCCGTGATGCTTGAGGAACGCTGCGAACAGCACCGGCCGGTACTGCACTTGGTAATCCAGCCCCGCCAGGACTTCGGGCAGCTTCTCGAAAGCGAGATAGGCGTAGGGCGAAATGAAATCCAGGTAGAAAGTGATCCGCTTCATGCCGCCGGGCTCCCGTTCTTGCTGTCGCGCTCAGCAAAGCCGGGTGCCGAGCAGCAGCATGCCCGCGTCGGCCGCCTGCCAACCCCACCAGACCGCGGCGAGCGCCGCCGCCGCGGCGATGAGCCCCAGCAAACCGAACAGGGAGCGACGCCAACCGCTCATACGCGTGCCTCGCTAAGCGCCGGACGTTCGATCGGCCGCTCGCTGACGAACCAGTGCAGCACCGCGGCCACCACACCCAGCAGGATAGCCAGCTTCCACACCACGTCATAGTCGCCGGTGATGTCGTAGAGATAACCGCCCAGCCACACGCCGACGAACGAGCCGAGCTGGTGGAACAGGAACACGATGCCGCCGAGCATGGACAGGTGGCGCACGCCGAACACCGCGGCCACCACGCCGTTGGTGAGCGGCACCGTGGATAGCCATAGCAGACCGATGGCGACGCCGAACGCGTAGGCGCTAACCGGCGTCAGCGGCACCAGCAGGAACACCGCGATCACCACGCTGCGGGTCAGATACAGGGACGCCAGCAGCCGCGGCTTGGAATACTGCCCGCCCAGCCAGCCGGCCAGATAGGTGCCGAAGATGTTGAACAGCCCCACCAGCGCCAGCACCGTGCTGCCGACGCGCGCGGCGATGCCCTGATCGAACAGGTAGCCAGGCAGGTGCACGGCGATGAACACCACCTGGAAGCCGCACACGAAGAACCCCAGGCACAGCAGCCAGAAGCCGCGATGGCCGGCCGCCTCACTCAGCGCCTCGCCCAGCGACAGCCCGCCGCCGGTCAGCACCGGACGATCATGCAGCATGGCCCCCAGCGGCACCATCAGCGCGCCGATGGCCGCCATCACCAGCAGCGCCGCCGACCAGCCCAACCACTCCAGCAGGCCCAGCGTGCCCGGCAGCATGGCGAACTGGCCGAACGAACCGGCGGCGCTGACGATGCCCATGGCCATGCTGCGTTTCTCCGGCGCGACGGCGCGCCCGACCGCCCCCAGCACCACCGAGAAGGTGGTGCCGGACAAACCGATGCCGATCAGCAACCCAGCCGACAGGGTCATGCCCAGCGCCGTCTCGGACAGCCCCATGCACAGCAGGCCCAAGGCGTAGAGCGCGCCGCCCACCGCCGCCGTACGAGCGGCGCCGAAGCGATCGGCCAGCGCGCCGGCGAACGGCTGTGCCAAACCCCACATCAGGTTCTGCACCGCCAACGCGAAGGCGAACACCCCGCGGCCCCAGCCCAGATCGCTGCTCATCGGTTCGAGAAAGAGCCCGAAGCCGTGGCGCAGCCCCATGGCCAGGGTCACCAACAGGCTGCCGACGATCAATACCAGAAGCGAGTTGCGGCGCAGCGTGCTCATCGATGCTCTCTCGTTGTCGAGTAATGGTCGCGCGACCGACCTTGGCCGCGGGCGTGGTCCGACCCGAGCCGTCACCGCCGACCGGCGGGACCGACTCGGACGAGCGCGGAAATTCGCCATTGTCACACGGGACGGCCGGTCCGGAATATCAGGAATTGCGCGTAATGCGCGGCGCCCTTCCCACGCGGTGTCCACCGAAAGTCCTAATACCAATGGCCGTCCGGCCTAACGCCGATGGCCAATATCCGCGCCGAGACGACGCCGCTAGAGTGGCGGGCGGACGACGCGGCGTACCACGTCCTTCGCAGGTACGCCCGCGGCGACAGGATCCACCACGACAGGACGCCCCGCGAATGAACCGCTCTCGCCCTTCCCGCATACGCTGCGCCCTTGCCCTTCTGCCACTGCTGCTGGCCGCCTGCGGCGGCGGCAGCGGCGGCTCTTCGCGATCCCCGGATGACACCGGCGGCACCATGCCGCCGGCGGCGACCCCGGTCGGCACCGCCACCGGTCCGGCCGTGACGGCCACGATCGGCGCCGACGGCGGCAGCCTGACCGGCGCCGACGGTCGGCTGACCCTGGTCGTTCCGCCCGGCGCGGTGGACCAGGACACGACTTTCTCCATCCAGCCCATCGAGAATCACGCCCATGGCCGTATCGGCGGCGGCTACCGCCTGCGGCCGGACGACGTGCGTTTCGCCCAACCGCTGCGGCTGACTTTCGGCTACGCCGACGACGAGCTGGCCGGCACCGGCCCTACGGCCCTGGGCGCCGCCTTCCAGCGCGCCGATCGGGTGTGGCAGTGGGCCGGAACGCCCACCGTGGACGCCACCGCCCGCACCGTGACCGTGGAAACCGACCACTTCAGCGACTGGGCGCTGGTGGCCGGCCTGCGGCTGCGGCCGGGCAGGGCCACCGTCGCCACCAGCGATTCGGTCGCCCTCAAGGTGATCCACTGTTACGCCGTGCCCGAGGAAGGGCTCCTGGCGCCGCTGGTGGGCTTCCGCTGCGACCAGGGCGAGGGCGCGCCGCCGCCCGCCGATTCCTCGGTGAGCGAGTGAGCGGTCAACGGTGTGGCCGGCGGCAGCGCCGCCACCGGCACCGTGGCCGGCGGCGCCGGCAGCGCCACCTTCACGGCCCCCGCCACGGCCCCCGACCCCGCCACGGTCACCGTCAGCGCCCGAGTGCCGCGCGCCGACGGCGGCGTGACGCTGCTGCTGTCCGACATCACCATCATCCAGGACGGCGACTACGCCGGCACCTTCAGCTACGAATCCCGGACGTTCAGCGTCCGTCCGTCCACCATCCGCTGGTTCCGCACCCAGGACACGCCCGGCCTGGCCGTGTATGCCCCCACCGGCGCGCTGAATCTGCTCATCACCGAGGAGGACTGCGAGCCGCTGGCGGTCACCGCGCCCATCGCCGCCGACGGCCTGGCGTCGCTCATGACGGTGTTCCGCGCGGCGGGCGGTGCGCAGGCCAACGAGTACCGCTTCTATCTCCAGGCCGAGGGTGCGGTGACGCTGCAATGCGGCGGACCGGAGCCGGAGCGCGACCGCTACACCATCGACTGGAACCTGGCCGAGCGCGTGATCATGGCCATCGGCATCTGCCCGGATCAGCCGCTGCCGAGCTACGGCGACGAAGCGCTGCTCGCCGGCAGCTACAGCTGCCCGGGCGACGAGGACAACGGCTACAGCGCCACCTGGGAATTCCGGGGAAGCACCAAGAAGTAGGCGCCGCAGCCCTAAGGCGGCGAGGAATGCAGGGACGCGCCTCCTCCTCAAAGCCGCCGCATCCCCACCTCGCGGCTCGCCCGTATCGGGCGAGCCCAGCGCCTGATACAGACCGCGCCCGCTGCGTCCCGCGGGCAGGGCTCCCCCCCTCCCCTCCCTCCCCGCCCGGTTCGCCGCCCCGTCGGCGCCGGGCTATGCTCTTCGCCAGAGCCCGGTCGTGGTGGCCACCGCCGGTCCCTGAAGGAAAACCAAGCGAAAGAGGTGGGTATGGCGCCGACGGCGGCCGCTCCGAGCCCGCAAGTGCAGCGGGAAGCGTTCGATCGCATGCACGCGATGCTGCGCGGAGCGCAGGCGCTGATGCCGGCGCTGCCGCTGATCCTGACCGCGGCGCTCTGGCCCCGCCTGGGCGGCTGGCTGGGCGTCGCCCTGCTGCTGTGGGCGCTGCGGCAGCTGGTGGTGCGCCGCTACCCGCGCGGCGCCGAGCTGCCACGCCTGCGGCGCTGGGCCTCCGAGGTGGCGGTGGTCGACCTGCTCGGCGGCCTGAACTGGGGCCTGGCGGGACTCTCGTTCCTGGTGCCGGACTCGGCACCGCTGCAGATGCTGCTCATCACCATGATCGTCGGCATCTCGGTGGGCTCGATCTTCGCTACCGCCTACTGGCCGCGCTCGCTGTTCGCCTACTCCTTGCCCGCGGTGGGCCTCACCGCCGTGGGCCTGGCGCTGGAAGGCACGGCCGGGAGCCTGGGCGCGGCCGCGGCGCTGCTGGTGTACCTGGCCATCCTCGGCAAGATCATGCGCCAGGCCCACGGCACCGCCATGCAGGCCATCGCCCTGCAGTTCGAGAACCTGGCCCTGGTGGAGGAGCTGCGCGCCCAAAAGGAGCTGGCCGAACAGGCCAGCCTCGCCAAATCCCGCTTCCTCGCCGCTGCCAGCCACGACCTGCGCCAGCCGTTGCATGCCCTGGGCCTGTTCGTCAGCGCGCTGCGGGAGCGGGCGGCGGCGCCGGAGCTGCAGCCCCTGGTGAGCCGCATCGAGCGCAGCGTCGGCGCGCTGGAGGGACTGCTCAACGCCCTGCTGGACGTCTCTCGGCTGGACGCCGGCGTGGTAGAGCCGCAGGTTCGGGCGTTCCCGGCGCGGGAGCTGTTCGGCCGGCTGTCGGCGGAGTTCGCGCCGCTGGCCCAGGCTAAGGGCCTGGCCTGGCGCTGCCAGGGGCCGGCGCTGGCCCTGCGGACCGACCCGGCCCTGCTGGAAACCATCCTGCGCAATCTCATGAGTAACGCCATCCGCTACACCCGCCAGGGCGAAGTGGCGGTGGAATGGCGCGCGGAGGGGCAAGACGTGGTCGTGACGGTGTGGGACACCGGCATCGGCATCCCGGCGCAGCACCAGGATGACGTGTTCCGGGAGTTCTTCCAGCTCCACAACCCGGAGCGCGACCGGGAAAAGGGCATGGGGCTAGGCCTGGCCATCGTCGACCGGCTCACCCGCCTGCTCGGCCACCCCTTGGCGTTGCGCTCGACGCCTGGCGAAGGCACCACCTTCGAGCTGCGCGTACCCGCCGCCTCCGAACCGGCAGCGACGGCCGCGCCCACGGTCGAGCGGAACGACGACGGCGCGCTGCGGGTGCTGGTGATCGACGACGAAGCGGCGGTGCGGGAAGCGATGACGCTACTGCTGGAGGAGTGGGGCTATCACGTGCTGGCCGTGGAGTCCGCCGACACGGCGCTGGCGGTCCTGAACCAAGCGCCGCAAGCCATCGTCAGCGACTACCGGCTGCGCGGGGAAGCTACCGGCGCCGAGGCCATCCGCCGCGTCCAAGACGCCTGGGGCGCGGCCATCCCGGCCCTGCTCGTCACCGGCGATACCGCGCCCGAGCGGCTGCAAGCGGCCAAGGACAGCGGCTATCCCCTGCTGCACAAGCCGGTCGCGCCGGCTCGGCTGCGCAGCTTCCTGCGGCGGGCCGCCGCTCAACGCGAGACGGCGCTCAGCCCTCCGGCAGCAGTCCCAACCGCTGGGCGGCCCGCAGCGCCTGCGCCCGATTGCGCACATCCAGGGCCTTGAAGATGGCGGCGGCGTGGGCCTTCACGGTGGACTCGCTCATGCCCAGCCGGCGGCCGATTTCCTTGTTGGGATGACCCTCGTGCAGGCAGCGCAGCACATCGCGCTGGCGCGGCGTCAGCTCCGCCTGCGGCCGGACCGGCCGGGTGGCCGACAGCAGGGTCGGCGGCACGTAGACCCCGCCGGCGAGCACCAGCCGCAGCGCCCCCAGCATCACCTCGGCCTTCTCGCGCTTGGTGATGTAGCCCATGGCGCCGGCATCCAGCGCCCGCTGGATGTCGTGCGGCTCCTCCGAGGCCGACAGCACCACCACGGGCGTGGTCAGCCCCGGCGGCAGCAGCGCGTCGAGACTGGGATAGCGGTCGCGGCCGGGCATGCCCAGGTCGATGAGCGCCAGATCGGCGTCCGGATGCGCCGCCAGCAGCGCTGCCGCCGCGTCGTAATCGTCCGCCTCCAGCACCTCCACCTCCGGTGCCAGCCGCCGCAGGATGTGCCGAAGGCCTTCACGAAACAGGGTGTGATCGTCGGCGACGATGATCTTCATGCGTCTGTCTCCGGGACGCCACGACGGCGGTAGCGCGGCCCGACAGGGCGTTGCGGAACCGCGCACTCTGCTCACATTCCTCATCTGTTCACGTCAGGTGAACGGCTTGAAATTATGAACGCTGATGCGTCGATTAATAGCCGTTTCGCCGCGAATTCGCCGCCATTTCCTTGTCTGGCGATTCGCTCGCCCAGGAATTTTCGGCCGTCCGGAAACGACGAAGGCCCAGCGCATGGCTGGGCCTTCGTGTTTGAGCGATGGTGGTGCAGACGCGACCGGAATCCAACCCACTCTCTCAACGATTGAGCAATCCCGGGCAATCCTGCGGGTTGTTG
>CALGAN010000019.1 GCA_937951875.1 uncultured Alkalilimnicola sp.
CATGGTCGTGTCCGGCCCGGTGCGCGGCTCGGTAATCACCGACGCCCCCGTCGCAGGCGCGCGCGTGCAACTCTACACCCACGACGGCCAGCTCCTGCCCGGCGAGGCCTACACCGACGATAACGGCGAGTTCGAGATCGCCGTCGCGGAAGCCCGCTACGGTCTGCGGGTGGTCGCCCGCGGCGGCGCGACGCAAAAGGGCGGGGATTTCGTCGGCACGCTCTCGGCCTACGTCGAGCCGTTCGACGCCGAGCTGCCGGTACCGCTCAACCCGGTCACCACCCTGGCCGACCGGCTGCGCATCGGCGGTGGGCTGACGGCCGATGAGGCGGAAAGCCGCATCGCCACCTACCTCGCGCTGGAGCCCGGCCGCTCTGTACGCGCCGACTTCCGCCACCTGCACGACTTCAACAGTGGCGTGTTCATGGCCGCCGTCACCGACTACGGCTCCTTCGACGCGCTGGTGGACGAGCTGGTGGCCGAAGCGCTAGCCGCCCCCGAAGCGCAGCGGCGCTTCGCGCCTGGCCTGGAGGGCGTGGAGAAATGGGCCTCGGAGATCGCCATGGAATTGATCAAGAGCGCCGTCGACGAGGTCGGCTCGTCGCTGGCCGGCCAAATTCTGGCCGCGCTGGGGCTGGGCGATGACTTCAGTGGCGTTCTTCGCCAGCTGGAGGTGATCAGCCGGCAACTGACCGCGCTGCAGGCCACGGTCGATGAGATCGCCCGCGACGTCAAGGAGCTCAAGGTCAATCTCGCCGTGGAGGTGGCCAAGGAACTGGTCAACGACATCCACACGCTCTGGTTCGACCTGCAGCACCTCGACCGCTTCTCCGGCGCCACGCTGGAAGACGAAAAGCAGCGGATCTACAACGAGATCGACAAGCTCTACCCCAAGCGCCAGCTCATCTCCAACATGCTGCACGGCAACCTCGGCACACCCTCGCCGATCCAGATCTACGCCGAGTTCCTGCGCGACACCAGCCGCTTCTATTCGATGCAGCACTACAATAAGCTGCGCGACTTCGTGGAGTTCTACGACGCGCTCAACGTTCAGCTCTACTACCTGCTGATCGAGGCCGAGAACTGGCGCACCCGCGACTGGCCGGAGCCCTCGCAGCGCGTGGCGGCCCTGGCCGCCGAGATCGAAGCCGACCGCAAGCGCTACCGCGCCCGGCTGCCGGAACCGCTGCCCAACGAGAGCACCTTCATCGAGATTCCGACCCTGCGCATGTGGTACGGCAAGCGCGAGGCCATGGCGTATCCAGGCCGGCTCGACTCGGGTAAGTACGGCGAGCAAATCGGCCTGGCGAGAGTGATCGTCGACTCGGAGAAAGTGCCTGACCAGCTGCTGCCCGAGGAAATTCGGGCCATGAGCGGTTGGGCGCTGCCCTCGGGCACCATGCTCGATGGCGGCTTCCGCGGCGGTCCATCGGCGGTCGTCAAGCGCGGCGCCCCGGCCGCCTTGTTCCCCGGCAAGGCACAGAACATCTGGCTGGGGCCGGCGCACCAAGTGACGAAATACGCCCCCTGGGCCTATCTGCTGATCGTGAACGAGAACAAGTACGTCTATAAGCCGATCGACGAGATCAGCGGCGATCTATTCGTGCAACGGCAATTGGGCCGCGCTGAAGCCAGCGATGATTGGCTGCCGTGGCTCTATCCGGAACGGACGGCCAAGTAAAACAGCCCTCTTTCAAGGCGCGGCCCTACGGGCCGCGCCATCCTGGCGCATCACCATTGCCCGCCCTTCATCCCGTTCGGCCATCGAAACCCGCCGGCCGCCTCACTCGTCCGTTAACGGAGGGTTTACGCCCCCTGTGCTCCAATGCCTCTACCGGCATGAGACGCCAAGGCATGGACCGGCCTCTTCCACACCCCCGCAGGAGTAACACAACAGGTCGTGCCGGCCCGAAGAAAAACCGCGAAACGAAACCGGAAAAGAAACGGCCACGTATGAAGACGACACGACTCAAAATACTCTCCTTGCTGGGAGGCCTGGCATGCCTGATAGCGGCCGGATGCGGCGGCGGTTCGTCGAGCTCGGACGCCCCCCAACCTGAAACGCCCTCTCCCGACATGGTAGTACCCGGGCCGGTGCGCGGCTCGGTGATCACCGACCGACCGGTGGTCGGCGCGCGGGTGCAGCTCTACACCCACGATGACCAGCCTCTGCCCGGCGAGGCCTTCACCGACGATAACGGCGAGTTCGAGATCGCCGTCGAGGAGGCCCGCTACGGCCTGCGGGTGGTGGCCAGCGGCGGCGCGACCGAGAGCGACGGGCCGTTCGTCGGCACGCTTTCGGCCTACGTCGAACCGTTCGACACCGACCTGCCGGTGCCGCTCAATCCCGTCACCACGCTGGCCGACCGGCTGCGCGTCAGCGGCGAACTGACCGCGAATGCCGCCGAGAGCCGCATCGCCGCTTATCTGGGCCTGGAGCCGGGCCGTTCCATACGCTCGGACTTCCGCTACCTGGACGATTTCAACAGCGGCGCGTTCATGATCGCCGCCGCCGAATCCGGCTTCGACGGCCTGGTGGACGAGCTGGTGGCCGAGGCACTGGCCGATCCCGAGGCGCGACGTTATTTCATCGGCGGGCAGAACCTGATGCTGGTTGCGGATCTTGCCCTGGCGCTGCTCAAAGGCGCCGTCAGCGAAACCGGCTCGGTGCTGGCCGGCAAGGTCCTAGCCTCGTTCGGCTTGGGCGATGACTTCAGCGGCGTCATGCGGCAGCTGGAAACGATCAGCCAGCAGCTGACCTCCCTGCAGGCCACGGTCGACGACATCGCCAAGGACGTCAAGGAGATCAAAATCCTGATGTCGGTGAAGAACGCCGAGTACATCATCAGCAGGGTCAAGAGCGCCTGGAGCCGGTTGACGAGGCTCGACTCCTACGCCAGTGACCCTGCCCTGCTGGCCGACGTCAAGAAAGACATTTACAACACGATCATGGCGCTCAAGAGCGACCAGCAGTTCCTCTCCGACATGCTCAACGGCGAGCTGGGCACGCCCTCGCCGATTCAGTACTTCGCGGAGTATCTGCGCGACACCAACCGGTTCTACTCGATGCAGCATTACAACAAGCTGCGCGATTTCGTGGCGTTCTACGACACGATCAACGTCCAACTTCACTACCTGCTGGTCGAGGCCAGCAACTGGGACAACCCGAGCGACTCCGCGCCGTCCCCGACGGCGAAACGCCTGCTCGATGAGCTCGAACGGGACCGGGCCCGCTATCTCGCCCTCCTGCCCGAACCGCTGCCGAACGACAACACCTTCGTCGAAACCCCGACCATGCGCCTGTGGTATGGCAAGCGCGACGCGATAACTTACCCCGGCGTACTCAAGTACAACGAAGTCGGGTTACTACAACCAGGGTCGGAGAACGTTCGCAGCGAGGTGCTTCCGGCTGAGCTGCGTACGCTGGGCACCTGGACGCTGCCGACGGTGCAAGTTCTGCAACAGGGCTTTTCGGGTGGACAGGACGCGATCGTCGCTCGCGGCGCCCCGCGTACACTATTCCCGAGCACGTCGCAGCGTGTCTGGACAGGCCCGGCATCCCAACAATTCCCAATATTCTTTAGCCCTTACACGATCTTGTTCTTCGTACACAATGGCCAAATTGACTTGGTGTCGGATTTACAGAACTCGAAAGCCGAGTTCCTGGCATATCGTTCTCTGAACGACGCACAAAAGAATCGATGGCTACCGTGGTATAGCTCGGGGTTGAACGGCAAATAAGGACGATGTCCATCCAAGGCGCGGCCTGCACAGGCCGCGCCGTCGAACACCCTACACCGCCCATTTTGAGGCGACGCCGAAAGAAAGGCGCAGCCGAGATGGGCCCCCGCCACGCTCACGAGACATCGAGCGATCGTTCGGCGCGCAGGGCGCGCAAACGCTCTCGCGCCCGCACCGTCTCCAGCGCCTCGTCGCCATGGAGCGCCCGCAAAGCCACCACCAGCTCCTGCAACAGCGAAAGCTCCCAAGCATCGCGCTCTGCGCCCGCCGCCAGCCGTTCGATCAGCCCCAGCCCGGCGCGCAGATGCTCCACCGCCTCGGCATGGGCGCCGGACTGCTGCGCCCGCCGTCCCGCCGCCAGCCACCACGGCAGCGCCTCGGCGGGCGCCTCGGCGGCGGTGAAGTGGCGCGCCACCTGCTCGGGCCATTGCGCGGCCCGCTGCGGGAAGCGCGCGGCCAAGATCTCGGCGATGCGCCGATGGGCGGCCTGACGGTCGGCCCTGGTCTGGGACTGGTAGGCCGCCTCCTGGATCAGGGCGTGGCGGAACTGATACTCCGTTCCCGACGCCGCAGCCACGATCAAGCGCGCCTCCCGCAAGGCGGCCAGCGCGGCGTCGAGCGCCGCTGGCTCACCGCCGACGACGCTCGCCAGCAGTTCCCGGTCGAACGCCCGCCCCAGGGTGGCGGCCAACTGCGCCACTCGCCGCGCCTGCGGCCGCGCATCCAGCCGCGCCTGCAGCAGGTAGTGCAGCGTCGCCGGGATCGTGGCCTCGCTTGCGCTCGCTTCGCTGGCCATGCGCGCCATCTCCTCGGCGAACAGCGGCACGCCGTCGGCGCGCTCGACGATGCGGCGCACGGTCTCGGCTGGCAGGCCGGCGTCGACGTCGGCCACCAGCTGCGCGACGTCGCCATCGCTCAGCGGCCCGAGATCGAGCACAAACTTCTCATCCAGCCCCAGCGCGGGGAACTCGGGACGCGCGCTGTAGATCGTCAGCGCATGCGCCGCCAGCCGACGTTGGGCCTGCAACGCGAGGAATTCGCGCGTCGACGGGTCGATCCAGTGAATGTCTTCCGCGATCACCAGCAGCGGCTGGTGCGCAGCCAGGCCTTCCAGCAGCTGCAGCAGTACCGCGTAAGTGCGCTCCTTCGGCGCCGGCGGCAGCCGAACCCGGTCATCGGGCGCGGCGCCGATCAATGACGCCACCGTGTACAGCACCTCATCCGCCGCTGCCGGATAGTGCTCGGCAAGATAGCGAGACCACTTCTCGAAGCGGACGGCCGGCCCATCGTCCGGCGACAACCGCAGCACGGTCTCGAGCAAGACGGTGATCGGGTAAAGCGGCGTCTGCGCGTACTCCGGCAGGCAGCGCAATTCGCGGATGACGCAAGGCTCGCGGCTGACGTTGTCCCGCAGGGCGCGGATCAGGCGCGATTTGCCGATGCCGCCCTCGCCGCGAACCAGCACCATTCGGCCACGGCCTCGCTTCGCCTCCTGCCACAGCTCCCACAGCCGCGCCAGCTCACGCCGCCGCCCGATCAGCGGCAGCAGGCGCGGCAAGGCATCCAGCCGGCCGGCGGCGCCTGTCTCCTCTACCATCCGATAGATGCGCTGCGTGGACGATCCAGCCTCCCGCGCCTCCAGGCGGAAGAAGCCTTCCACCAGGAGCGCCGTCTCCTCGCTGACCAGCACCTCACCCGGCGCGGCGCGCTCGCACAGCTCCCCCGCGGCGCGGCTAGCTACGCCTGCGGCGTCCGTCAGCAGCGGATCGCTGCCAGTGACGATGATACCGGTGTGCACCCCCACTGCCGCCGACAGCTGCGGCTCCAGCTCCGCCGCGATGGCGCTCGCGACGCGCATCGCCCGCACGGCGGCATCCTCGACCGCCACCGGATAGCCGAAATAGGCGAGCACCGTACCGCCATACGCCGGTAGCAGATGCCCGCCATGACGACGCACCAGCGCCGCGCAGCGCTGCCACGGCGCGCGCAGCCGCTCGGCGAGCTCGTCGGGGTCGCTCTGCTCGGGAATCGCGAAACGGGCGCAGAGGATGGTCACCTGCCGACGCTCGCCGGCCGACACCAGCGACCGCGGACCGACGGTCACGGCCGCGAACTCGCCGGTACGTATACGATCGGCCAGGGCTTGGGTAGCCGGCTCCGGCTCCAAGCCTAGATCGCGAGCCAGGAGCGCGCGGCAGCGCTCGTATTGAGCCAGCGCGGCGGCCCGCTGGCCGTGCTCGGCCAGCAGCCGCATGAGCTGGCGCTGCCCTTCCTCATCCCAGGGCTGCAGCTCGACGATGCGCCGGGCGTACCGCAGCGCCCGTTCCGGCTCGCCGCGACGCTCGCAGGCGGCGCGCAGCCGCGCGAACAACGCCAGCGCCTCCTCGCGCAGCCGCTCCCGCTTCTCCACCCGCCATTCCTCGAACTCCGGCGCTGCATCCACGCTCAGGCCGGCAAGGAACTCGCCGCGGCAGAGGCTTGCTCTCTCCTCCATCGCCTCCAGGCATGCAGCGCACGGAACGTCTCCCCCGGCGCAAGTGGCGCAGTGCGGGAGGGGCTCCAGGAAAGCCTGCACGTCCAGCCAGCAGGCGTCACCACCGGCAAAGGCGATGGTATCGCGGCTGACGACGACGAAATCACCGCCGAGCGCGCGCCGCAGGTGATACAGCGCCTGACGCAGATTGGTGCGCGCCGCCTCCGCCGGTAGTAACGGCCAGAGCAGATCGGCGAGCGCCTCGCGCGAATGGCGGCGACCGGCCTCCACCGCCAGGTAGGCAAGCAAGGCCAGCATCTTGCCGTAGAGCTTGCCGGTCAGCGGCGCACCATTGAACTCGGCGTGCAGCTCGCCGAGCAAACGTAGTTCTAGGCGCGGCGACGAAGGCGACAGCATCGGCTAACGGTCAGTTACCGGCACCAGGCGCCGTGGCATGGATCAGCCGCTTTCCTCGCATTGGAACACCGCATGCGCCCCTGCCGGCCGATGGCTAACCAGGGAAAGTGGAATTGGGACACAGACGCCACATAGGCAAACGACGCTACGACGCAAACTGCTCTCCTTCTTCGCAGGTGCGGCCTGCTTAATCGCGGCTGGCTGCGGCGGTGGCTCCTCGTCCAGCGCCGACACG